>FMTX01000013.1 GCA_900100895.1 Lachnospiraceae bacterium YSD2013 | reverse complement strand
TTTTTTTAGAAGTTGAAAAACTTCGTCCTCTACAGGTCTAGCTTCTAAAAGATGATTTTAAAGCTAATCATTTTTTGAACAGAAGCATGATTTTTCCTGGCTCCGTGGTCAAGCGGTTAAGACATCGCCCTTTCACGGCGGTAACACGAGTTCGATTCTCGTCGGAGTCACTAGCAATTATTTAATTCAAGCGTGTATGAATCAGTTAGGTTATTGTTTCATACGACTCGCTTTGTAAGGGACCAAAGCGAGAAGAAGACTTCGTCCCCTACGGGTCAAGCTTCTAAAAAGCGATTTTAAAGCTAATCACTTTTTAAACAGAAGCATGATTTTTAATATTCCTCGATAGCTCAGCGGTAGAGCATCCGGCTGTTAACCGGAGGGTCGTAGGTTCAAACCCTACTCGGGGAGTTCATATATGGTGCGATAGCCAAGTGGTAAGGCCCCGGTCTGCAACACCGTTATCCGCCGGTTCAAATCCGGCTCGCACCTCGCTTAGTTTTGTGAAAGTCTTGAAAACTCTGGTTTTTAAGGCTTTCTTTTTTACCCTATTGTTCGGACTAGTTCGGACCTCTTTTGATTTCTTGCCGTTAAAGCTTGTCTTGCCTGCTCTGTATATTCACTTTTGGGATGAACATAGTGAACAAGATTCGTAAGTGGTCCATTTCCAATCGCACGTCCTCTGAGAATGTCTGTCATTCCTGATTCATACATTGCACAGTTTACGTCTCTTCTGAAGGCGTAAGAGCCCTTAGATTTTATTCCGATTGTGTCACAGATAGATTTAAGAGTCCTGCTGTACTGTTTTACATTTATCCATTTCCCGTTTATGTCACAGAAGATGAATTCTGAAACAATACCTTTTTCGGCTTGAACTTTTTTGAGACGGTCAAGTAGATTGTTCATGTTGTCCGTGATCGGAAAGTATCGGCCACCCTTTGATATGCCACGTTCGTTTTTTGTGTATTGAACGTATTTTATTTCGCCGTTCTTGCGCATATCAATTTGCTGCGCGTGGATGTGAATGATAGGATTACCCTCTATGTCAGTGGTAACGTCTTTCCACTTTAGAGCAACCAACTCTCCCGGTCTGCATCCGATCTCATCATGAATTTTCATCATGAATTCGTAGATGTAATATCCGTGGAACTGATTCTGTTTGCTCCGCTTTTCTGACTCGGCAAATATGGCTGTAATTTCTTCGGGCGAATGCATGACATCCTCAGCATCTCTTGATGAAAGGCTCTGATTCAGATAAGGATAAACAACAGAGTCATCAATGTATTCTGCAGGGTTAAAAGTTACACCGTATTCTTTGGAGTGCCTTAGCGCATATCTGAAGGTCAAATACAACACCCCTTTGAAGCTTTTGTACGCCTTTACAGTTGGAGTCATGCTCTTACACATGTTAATTGCATATAACTCAAGATAATCGGTGTCAATGGTATCGATATCCTTATTACGCAATTCAGCGTTGATAAAGCGCCGGAAATCATAAGCATGGCATTGGATTGTTTTCTCCTTGTCGGGATGTCTCAAATTGTAATGCTCATGTGCTTTCTTCCAGACTTCCCCGAAAGAGTTAGGGTTAATCAAACCAATTGAACGCCCGTTATAGTAGTCATAAAGCTTCCTGTACAGCTCCTCTTTGGTAGAAGCGAATATTTCTTTACGGTCAGGCGTACACGTGCTCCAGAAGCCCCTACGGTTCTCTGAAGGCGATAAAATCTTCCTTGGTGTGCCATTTTTCGTCACATGGACTTGGTCTATTCGTTTTTCAATGTTCTTACGCATTGCATTATTTATCAAGTTAGCAATGTCGGCATCAATAAGAATATCATTGCCAAGGACGGAATGTAAAGACACTACGTTTCCGCTACAATATTCAGTTGGCTTGATTATTGATGCTCTTGCCATTGAAAAAGTTTAAGACTCCTGTTTTTTATCTGAATTGACTTGTTTTTCTAGATTACTCATGAATTCTTCACTGTATTCTCTTTGAGGAAAGTCGTTGAATTGATTCTTGGGCTTGCTTTTATTCTTTTCTAAACTTTTCTTTTCTTTACTATCCTGCGGTTCCACTTTGGAAACAGTTTGGACGCAAGGATGTTCTGAACGCCAAAAATATTCTCCGTTATCGTTCACTACGCTTTCAAAATCATCACGGTAAATGGTCGGCTTCTTCCTGTCACCTTTCAAGTAGTTATGAATGAACCAGTGCCTTATGATGTATCTTCCGGATTCAAACCGATACAGGTATCCGGCTTTGACCAATCCTTCGAGTGCAGCTTCGCTAGCTCCAATTGTTCGTATTATTCTTTTAGGAGCATCAACGATTCCATCGTCGTCCGCCCCCATGCACATGTAAAAATAAGTTGCCATCTCTTCATATGAAAGCGAAAGAAAACCGTCCGCGCATAAAATTGTCGATGTAAACATTCTTCTGTTGTAAGTACTCATAGATAATTCCCTTTCCCCCTATTTCTTTTGAATATATAAATTGTAATGTGAAACTGGTTTTGTTTATACGTCGGGTTAGAACATAAAACTATTTTGTATTGGCCATCAATTACTTCTTGGTGAAAGGATAATGCATTATAAGCAAAACCGAAACGTTCAAAATGGCCGTACTTTTTTCACAAATGGATAGAGAAATATTTAGTAAATTAGAACAATATCTAATTGCAAGAAAGAGAAGAATTCAAATCTTTTACTTGCTACAGATATTATGATATCGTGGCATAGCTGATAATAAAACGGACAGATAGTTCGTGTTTTTAAATGGGCGAGGAAATTCCAAAAGCAATTAATTGTTTAGGCATACTTAATTCTACTTTGCTTTCTTTAAAGAAAAAATGGACTCAGAGTGAATGAACTGACAGACAATTATAAAATATGGTTGTATCCATTTGGGGTAATAAACGTCCCCGCAAGCAATTCCGTGGTGTCCACCCCACGGAGATGTTGCTTGTTGGGAAGTTTCCCAATCCCTCAAAAATCGAAGAGTTTCTCTCTTCGAGCTGCGCCGATAAATGGCTTAGACATGTTGCCCACAAGAGCATTACCCTTCCCAGTTTGAGGGTTTGGGGTGTAGCCCCAACAAGCGAATCGAACGGGTGGATACCCGTTCCCAGCTTGCAACTACGACACAGAGTGGCGGCTGGCAGCATCTGTTTTAGCAGAATATGAGAAATAATAATTCTTTCATGAGTAGGCTTTTTTGATTGCACATGATAGAATTAATCAAGATATTTTTATTGGGGGTTTTATGAGTAGCGGGGATGTAGGTAAACAGATAATACAACTGCGAGAAGCTGCAGGAATATCACAAAAGGATCTTGCGGAAAAAATATCGGTTACGCAGCCAAGTCTTTCTCGGTGGGAGAGTGGTGCGGTGGTACCGCCGCTCCATCAAATTGAGCGTATAGCAGGAGCCCTTGGGTTATCTCTTGAAGAGGTCCTGTCGGAAGACAAGGAAGAGTATGAGAAGCTCAGGAAGAAGCTGCTTGCCAGTCGATTGGTTTCTTTGGTCTTGGCGATACTGCTTGTTGTAGTCATAATACTGGTTGTAATGCCAAAATACAGAGTTATAGCAGGACCGGAAGTAAGCGAGAATGAGTATGGTGCTTCTTTAGAGTTTTATGTCAAACCGATATTCTTTTTTACCGAGTCAGGCTCGGAGGCTTACGCGAAGAAACTTGCAAAACAGTATTCTGACAGAACTGAGTATGAAACTATAGATGTGGTTTTCGTGAAGTCATCTGCAGACTATTATGATTGGGAAAATACATACTATTCGATTTACTATTTCTTAGATACTTTGACTAACTAAGAAAAAGAAAGTGACATGACTATCAGGAGTTGTATCTTGCGATATGACTCCTATTTTTTTGACAAAACCGATCAGCGTTTGATTGCCTGCAAACGGCGTAAAATCAACGATATGCATGCGGTGTATATTCGAATCGGGGTATATGCATATTCTGAAATTGACATTGCCGGAAGGAAATATTTATGTTGGAATCAGAGAATGTGATATTCTTAAAGGAGAGTGGGTATGATTCGCAGGGTTAATTCGGTAATAGCAATAATAATATGCGCAACAGTTCTTTTTTATGTTATGCCGGTTTTTACTCAGGCTGAGCATGATGGATATGAGGCGCGAGAAGCGGAACTGAGATTACAACCGATTAACATTCGTGAGATTGTTTCAAGATATAGTGAAGACTATTGCGAGATTAAGCTCGAAGTTACTTTCGAAGGAGACGTTAATCCGCCAACAACATTTTTCCATACAAAGGTTCATGGCGAAAAGAATTTTGAGGGGAATCTGGGCATTGAGAGCATCGAATACAGAAAAGATGTGACTGATGCGTTTTATTGCGGTAGGTTGTATTAGGAGGATGGATGTAAATGAAAAGAGTTATTAAAATGGCAGGAGTTGTTCTTTTGACCGTTGCGCTTTTGGCAGGTTGTGGAAAGAGCACTAGTGAATTACGAGAAGATTTGACGGATTCGGTTAATCAAAAAGAAGAAGAATCAACTACTGTTTCCGATAGTATTGAATTGACAGAAAATGTTGAGAAGCCAATAGAAAAAGAAGAGGAAGAGATATTTGAAAGAAATGAGTCGGAAGATGATTCCTTGACAGAAAAGCAAAAAGAATTTTTAAAATCCCATTTTGAGATTACAAAAGAAGATCGGATGGGTGGGTTTATTTACATTTGCGTAGACGGGATGGATATATATAAGTATTCTGTTGAGGAATCTTTTTTTGACAAGAGTCCGGATTATGCGTTTGAACTGAAAGAGGATGAATGGGGTAAAAAAACAATTGATGTATTTTTGGATAGTGGCGAAAATCGCAGATACATAGGTGGTATATACAGAGAAAGTAATTACGGGGATACAGAGGAACCACTTTTTTTTGGAAGTGGAATGTGCAACGAGAACATTGAACTTAGAGAAGAAATAGAGTATGACACTGTTCTTGATGGATATTTAAAGGATTTCAATTTCGAAGAAGGGAGTGTCAAGATTGATTATGCCACAGATATACATATGAGTCCTTCGGGTGGAATGAGCCTTATTGGAAATGATGGTGTTTTTGAAGACGCCGTGGTAAGCCCGGATGTACGGTTCGCTTTCTATTTTGGTATATATAACGAAGTCACCGTTAAGGGCTTCAAGGACAGAATGAATAGGGACACCGATTCGTCCATGGGTTATAGCATTTATTTTAAGAATGGAGAAGTGGTTGGAATAGCAGACATTCCTTCGGCCTGATACCATGGCCGGCGATTTTTGTGAAAACGACTTATATGGAGAAGGTACATGAAGAAAACTATTATAGCGGGCTTTATCTTATCAATTCTTTTTCTTTGTTCTTGCGGTAATCAGCAGGTTTCAATTGAAGATACTACTAAAGAGGTTTCAACCACATCAACGGTATCTAAAGAAGCTGTCTCGGTTTCTTCAGAAGCATCGAACGAGCCGGTTTCGGAAGAAACCGACCGACTTGATGTCTTTGAGAACTATTGGGCTCTTATTCACGCAATCGAAGAGGCGATGTATAATCCGGGTCTGATAGAAGAGAACCCCGAAATGTATTATGAGTATGACGGCGCAGAAAGAAACTACATTTGTAGCGCTGAATTCTTTGGACACTTGTACGATGGCAGTGACGATATAGCTTACCAAAACCTTGGGTTTCTGATTGAGGATATCGACGGTGATGGGGTTGATGAACTGTTGCTTGGGGAAAACGATCCGCACCCGGAAAAAGAATACGACGGCATAATATATGATCTATACACGTATGAGGATGGATACATTAAGCATCTGTTCAGTGGTTGGCCCAGAAATGCATACCATCTCACTGACGGTAACGAATTTGTATGTGAGTGGGCAACTTCTGCTGACGAGTTCGGTAAAAAATATTACAAATATTCGGAAGGCGAACTGATAGAACTGGATGAACCTGCTCCTGAGCAGACATACGTTTATCCGGAGTTCACTCCCATGGGACCGAAGTGGAGAGCGGTTGGGGATGTGGCAGGAGACGCACGCTCGGATTACCTTGTATTTAAGGGAATCGATGGAGTGTACAGTAATCTGTCTCTTTATATCGCGGGAGAGGGAATTGTATTTGAGCACGAAGATGCGTTGGTGCTTTATGATGATTATGGTTCTGAAGATGTCGGATTTGTCGAAGCTCATGATTTAGACGGAGATGGAGAAAAAGAAATAGTCTTAAACATTCTTCCAAATGTTAATTCTGCATCACTCATGAAGTTTGCTGTTATAAAGAAAAAAGGAGACAAGTGGGTTGAGTTGGAAGGTTTCAATGACCAACCTGACGGTGGGTATTCTTTTCCGCTTGTCATGAAGCATGATAAAGATTATAAAGTAATTTTGTCTTGCGAAGGCTGCGATAAGACGATAACGTTTGACATCGAAGAAAAATACAAGCAGGTGGTCGAGGAGGCCGGAGAAGTAAGACATGAGGATTCTTTCTGGGACACTAGAGATTATTATGAGAATGAAATCCTAGCCGCTTCCGAGGGAACGTCGGTTGGTAATATAAGCCCCTGGGGCGTTTGGGACATAAGAGTCGATGAATATATAGGAAATCCGTGTCTTGTGGCCACTCAGGGGGTTGAGGGCTACGGTAAGTTTGATCTGTGGGGTGTTGTGTACATTTATTTTGACTATGACAGCAGTGGAAATATGAGAGTGCTTGATTTAAAGTTTGTCGATTCCGAAATGTAGTGTATACAAAGCATATATGTTATGGAAAAGAGAGTTAACCTGTATCTTGAGGAGAAAAAGTGATATACATTTTTGCATGCCCTTACAGGCTATATGCGAATGATTATTTGTGAAGGAAAATCTGCGGATATCCGCAGATTTTTCATTTGTTCGGACTAACTGTTCGGACAAGGGTATGCCGACATCGCTAAGCTCCTTTCTTTCAGTATTTTTTTGGCTACGAGTTTTCAAATCCGGCTCGCACCTCTAGGGAAAGCTTAGAAACATTGTTTCTAGGCTTCTTTTTTTGTCTTCTTTCTTTTACCTGAAAAATAGAATACAATAATATGTGAAGAGCTATATATAAGGGGTATAACAATTCTATGAAAAAGAAAGTCTTTTCTATAATCTTAATTTCTCTACTGTTATCAGCATGCACAGCGAAAACTTCAACAGAATCGATATCAACTTCAGAAGTAAGTGTTGAAGAGAAAGCTGACAACAATGAACAGACAAGTACAAGTAATTCTCTTCCCGATGAGATTGAGTCAGAATATGAATTTAACTTTTCTGACATTACGCTTGAAATGCTCGATAACGCCGAGAACTACATCGAAGCTTCATATAAGGGAACTGAGTGGGATGAGGGGAAGATTGTACTTTTAACGACTAAAAATGAGTACAATGCGAGCATATATGCAGTTAACATGTGGGACTTGATATTCAGGGAAGGTGATGATTTTTATCTTCTTGAAGATAAGCTTGGCGGGCCGCAGATTTTTGATCCTGACTTTGCGCTTACGGATTATGATGGAGACGGAAACGATGAATTGGCGTTGGTAACCTGCAAGGGCGCGGGAACCGGTTGTTTACAGATGGAACTCTCGATATATGAAAAGAAACGTGGCCAGCTGAATTATCACGCCCCTGATTATACCGAGTTTGTTGATGAAATTTCTAAATGGTATGGAGAACAGAATCCGGATAAAGAGAATTATTTCTTTGGCGACATTTACTCCACGGAGATTAAGGGCAACAATATAGTTGTGACATTTTCTGTCGGCTTTATGGAGGAAGGCGAGGCCTACCCGCAGTATTATAATGACTGGCCGGTGGTGATGGCCGACTTACACTATAATTTGGACGGTTCTTTTGCCCTTTCAGACATCAGATATTCGCAAATGAATATGTCTTATCAAGACATTATTGATGCGGCACAGGCAGTACTTGACGGAGAGAGCGACAGGCTTATACTTACTGACATAGTTCAGTTGAGTCTTGAATTTCGTGGCATCAATAAAGACTATCAGCAGCTGGGCTATCTTATTCAGGATATCGATGGAGACGGAACGGAAGAGTTGCTTTTTGGGGAGAATCCTGTTGCTAATAATCCTGACTGGCGAGGTAGAATATACGATATCTACACAATATTTGATGGCGGCTCGATACAAAAGTATGACGGATGGTCCAGAAAATTCTATAAGCTTACCAAGGACGGAGTCATCGACAATGTGAGCACGCCTGATGGCTTTACAGTAGCGCATTCATTCTGGCAGCCCGATAACGGAATCTATAAGCACAAAGAAACCGTGATACAAATCAATGAGCCGGATGAAGCCGGCAATCCACAGACCATATGGTACTATTCGAAGACATTACCGGCAGAGTATCTTACGCAGGTATTTGATGATTCGTTTAAGGTCATTTCCGAGGCAGAGGCTAAGGATATACTTGGGAAGTATGAGTATGTGTACCTAGAATTTGTGCCGTTTAAATAGGGGGCTTGGGCACCAAAAAGACTTCTCGGTTAAGAACAAAATATGATAACAAAAAAGTCTTGGAGAAACACCAAGACTTTTTCTATGCTCTATAATTGTGTCGGGAAAGCAGTATTTACTTCTCTGGAGCGCTTAACCACATTTTCGACTTGAAAACATTTACTGATAGCTCTCATAATGGATTCGTCATCCTGAGGAGAATATTTTCCTAAAATCCATGACTCCAAAGCACTGTAGTCGAGAAAACGTTCCCAATAGCTCTTATTTAGGTGATTTAGTATTTCTCTACGCGCATTAACAAATCTTTCATCGGTCATATCAGGTTTTTTCTCGCCAATAGCTTCTTGCGGAAGATTTCTATAACTGGTATTTTCCTTTTCCCGAAGGTTATATAAGGATTTAGGCATCAAATCCTTGAATGCTTCTCTGAATACAAATCTATTCAAATAGCGGCTATGATAAAGATATCTTGGTATGCCTAAAGCAAAATCGATTAATCTATAATCAGCAAAGGGGAAAAGATATCTAATACCAACAGCAGCGCTATAAAATGAAACCACATCGAATCTGTTTCTTATGCCACCACTTCGAATATATGTCTTGGGGTCGTAAGCAAACAGAAAGTGTTGTTCTTTGGGGTTTAACTGTTTGATAAAGTCTTTGTTTAAAATGCTATATCCTGCTTCGTTACGCGGAATGGGTTTAAGAAGGGAACTATGCGCAATTGCTAAATTTTGTTTGATAAGATTCAAAGTATTGATAAATCTATGCTTCTTACCATGACTTCGAGAAAACATAAGCCTTAGATAGCGATAAAACTCATGATTATAAACCAACTCGAATGGATTGGAGCGATGGCTTATTCCTTCATCGCCGCTGTGACCACAGAATACTAATCTGATATTATGCTCCTGCATGGTTGCAGCTGTTTCATATATTTCTGTTGTATTAACGAAACTGGGGAAAGCATATTTATATGGAAAAGCCATATTATCTGCTTCTTGGTCATAAATGAGGGGATATCGTTCTTTTATCTGGTTGTGGTCAAGAAAACTGACTGAAAGGCCACCATAATTACATTTTATATTGGCTTTATCACATATGTCCTTTATTATTAAGCGTTCATCGCCCTCTGCATAATCGAGTATATCGGGCGAAGGAGACCAGGAATAATAAAAGCAATCCTTTTTCATATTTGCCAGCAAAAGTGCAATAACACCTGAATCCAAACCGCCTGAAAGTTCTGCACCAATAGGAAAGGCGGAGACTGTAGCACGTATTTTAACAGCATCTTCCACAAGTTTTCTTAACTCTTTCGAATAGGCTTTTCGATTTTTAAATTTGTACTTTTTGCAACCGGGAATCCAATAGTGTCCTGTGAGTGAATTTATATGTTCACCAACAAAAGAAAAAGATATATATCCTCCGGGAGGAACACATTTTATAAGCTTATACTCTGTATCCGTGGGTGAAGGACGAAAAATATTAACGGTATTATAGTAAATCCAATTTTCATCTATTGATGTATCTACATCAGCTAAGGAGGTTATTCCGCGGATGTCGGAAGAAAAAATAACTTTATTATCATCTTTGTAGTAGTATAAGGGACGCACACCTAAATGATCTCTGAAAAGAAGAAGTTCCCTTTCGGATTCATTCCATATTGCACCGGCAAAATCACCGTTTATGTCTGCAATAATGTCGATGCCGTTTGTTTTGATTTCATTAAATAGAAATTGTTCGTCAGATAAGTTCTCTTTAACGGCTGAATATATAAGACAGTCTGCTACGCCGATTTGTTTATCAGACTTAGAAATATAAGCTTCTGAATTTGATACACTATTTTTAAAAGATTCAGGCTTGATACCCATAAACAGGGTATTGCCGGTGTGTGAAACTGAAGGTAAATTACCGTAACTGTCGTTCCATTTTATGAGATTCGAATAACAGGAAGGTTCAACTTTATTCAAAGATGCTATTCCATAGATACCGCTCATATTGTGCAGACGCCTTTCTTAACAATCATGCTAAATCAATTATATCATATCGATAATGAAAAAAGAAAAGCTCACCTAAACAATTGTAGGTGAGCTTACTTTTGCTAAAAGAATAACAGCAACTATTATGAGTTCATGTTAGAAGCATCATCGGTAGGTGAAGTAAGATCGTCGCCCTTTCCGGATTCTTCTACGGGGTGACCCCATGAAATATAGTATTCATAGCTAACACGGCCAATTTTTCCTGAACCATATTCGGGAACTAAGTCACATTTACCGTTTTCAGTCTTGGTAACTTCAAGTATAGCAATTTCGGGGTTATTCCACTTCTTCATCTTTCAATTCCTCCTTACGAAATGTGTGTGTTGTAGTTTGATGCAGTCATCTTATTAAAAAAACAAGTGTTACGCAATTATCCTAACAGGATTGTTAGAAACCAAACGGCGCTGTAATATTTCAGAAAAGCGAAGAAATAAGTGGTTTTGAAAACTACTTTTAGTTGTCGAAAAAGCCCGAAAATATCGTGTTTTTAATAACATAGGGTATCTTATTTTCTTTTCCCCGGCGTATCCCCATACCTCTTCTTATACGCCCCAATAAAATGTGTCTCGGAGCAAAAAGAAAGTCTATAGGCAATCTCAGATAACGACACACCTTCGGACATCATTATGCGGGCGGCTTCGAGCTTTTCGCCGAGGACATATTCGTGGATGGGTACACCCATTTCACGCTTGAACAAAACTGATAAATAGCTTCTTGATAACCGACACTCTGCTGCGAGGGTGTCGGTTGTTATTTTCTTATAGAGATGAACGTGGATGTAGTGGATGCAACGGCGGATGGCGGGGGAGAAGGCGCGGTTTGCTTTGGAGTTGAAGACACCGTAGGTCAGGTCTTCTGCTTTTTCCAAAAGATAATTGACTATGGCCTCGGGCGAAGCGGCTGAATCAATGTATCGAATATACTCGTCGCTGAGGTTGAAGGCGTCCGTCTCGTCCATGCCGCCGAGAATTGCGTAGTGAATGGCGACGGCGATGGTGGAGATGGCCCAGTAGCGATACTGCTTGAGGTTGTCGCGCGAAAGAAAGCCCATGGTGATCCCTTCATTGAGGTAGGCTTGAGCTTTGTCACGCACCAACGCAGGATTACCCGCTTTGATGCACTCAAACAGTTCGTACTCGCGGCTGAAAGCAGAGTGGACAACGCCGGTCTCACGCTCCATGGAAAGCGAGTTTTCATCTCGGTTGATGGTTTCGAATCGATTCTTCATGAGAAAATAATAGCATAACAAAACGAATATAAAAAGAACAAAAGTGATATTTGAAACTTAGATTCCATGTTAAAGTGGAACAATAGGGGAGAAAGCACAAAACGTAGATTGAGAGAGGTACAACTATGAACATCGAGCAGACACTCAAGAACCTGACAACCGACGAGAAAATCAGACTCTTAACCGGCGACGGCGCATGGCACACATACGACTGCAACGGTAAGATTCCGAAGATATGCATGACCGACGGCCCTCACGGACTTAGAAAGGTTGCTGTCGAGAAGCACGGCGACATTGAGAACAGTATACCCGCCACATGCTTCCCAACCGCCTGTGCGGCCGCATCAAGCTGGAACCCCGAAGTGACGGCAGCCATGGCCACAGCAATAGCGCAGGAAGCCAAGAAAGAAAACGTCGCAATCGTTCTCGGCCCCGGCACGAACATTAAACGTTCGCCCCTCTGCGGACGCAACTTTGAATATTACAGCGAAGATCCTTTGCTTGCAGGAAAGCTCGCAAGTTCTTTTATCAACTCAATGCAAAAAGAAGGTGTCGGCACCAGCCTCAAGCACTTCGCAGCCAACTCTCAGGAGACAAGACGCATGACCTCAAACTCTGAGGTAGACGAGCGCGCTCTCAGAGAGATTTACCTTGCAGCTTTTGAAACAGCGGTCAAAGAAGCCAATCCTACAACGCTTATGTGCTCCTACAACCGCATAAACGGTGAATTCGCCTCTAATAACAAGCACTTGCTTACAGAAATCCTCAGAGACGACTGGGGCTATAACGGCGCAGTAGTTTCCGACTGGGGCGCGACCAACGATGTCGTAAAGTGCTTCAAGTCAGGCCTCAACCTTGAAATGCCCGACGGCTCAGGCTTCCACACCAAGGAATTGAAAAAAGCCTATGAAAGAGGCGAAATCACCGACGCAGAACTCGACAAGTGGGCAGGAGCGGTTCTCAAGAACTTTACAGAGCTTGCAGAGCGCTCAGACGCAGCTACACTCACAGAAGTCGATTTCAAGGCTCACAATGACCTCGCCCGCCGTCTGGAGGACGAATGCGCAGTTCTCCTTAAGAACGACGGTGCTCTTCCAGTCTCCAAGGACCGCGACATAATCATCATCGGTGAGCTTGCCGACAATATGCGTTTCCAGGGCGGCGGTAGCAGCCACATCAACGCGACCTTTAAGAAGAACGCAATCGAATCCCTTCAGGACGCAGGCTACACCGTAATCTATACCAAGGGCTACAGCAACGACACCGACGTAACAGACACTGCCCTGGCCAAAGAAGCCATCGACACCGTCCTTAAGAACTATCAAAGAAACCGCACCACAATCCTGTTCTTCCTGGGCCTCACGGAATCCTACGAAGGCGAAGGATATGACAGAACTGACATAAACATTCCCGGCAACCAGACCGAGCTCCTCGAGGCAATCTCGGGCATAGCAGATCAAAAAGACATTGCTGTCGTAAGTTTCGGCGGCGCTCCCATGGACTTTTCCTGGGAAGGCAAAGTGTCCGCAATCCTTCACATGTACCTCGGCGGCCAGGCAGTCGGCGAATCTGTAGCCGACCTCGTATCGGGCGTAGCGAACCCTTCCGGTAAGCTTGCCGAGACAATGCCTCTCGACATTAAGCACACTCCCGCTCACCGCAACTTTGCAGCGCCTCACGACGACGTTGAATATCGCGAGAGCATCTATGTAGGATATCGCTACTACGAGACCTATAACGTTCCCGTACGTTACCCCTTCGGCTACGGCTTATCCTACACAACATTTGCATATACCGACATCAAGGCGCCCGAAGTCTTCGAGGGTAACGACATCGAAGTTCAGGTCACCGTCAAGAACACCGGAACCGTAGCAGGCGCCGAGACCATCCAGCTCTATATTCTCCCGGACAAAGAAAACTTCCTAAGAAGCGCCATCGAACTCAAAGGCTTCAAGAAAGTATTCCTTAACCCCGACGAAGAAAAGACGGTTACCATACCGCTTAACGCCCGTTCATTCAGCGTATTTGACGTCTATAAGAATTCTTTTGCCACCATCGCAGGCGTATACACCATTGCGGCAGCGGCTTCGGTAAGAGACATCCGACTCAAGACTCAGATTGTAGTTCAAGGCGACAAGTACTTCCGCGACGAGCGTGAACTTTTCCCTGACTACTTCAAGCCACAGCCCGAAGGTATGGACATCTCCCGCGAACAGTTCGAAGCTCTTTACGGTCGCCCGCTGACAAACTTCCGTAACAGAAGAAGAGGCGACTTCGATCTCACCTGCGCCCTCGGAGATGTAACTCGAAAGAGTCTCTTCGGAAGAATCTTCAGACTCATCCTGAACATAGCCATCGGCTTCATGTTCCCGGGTAAAAAGAAAACGGACCCCTCCTTCAAGATGCTCAAAATGGGCCTCGAAGAAGGCAACCTCGAAGGTCTTATAGCCAACAGCGGCGGTATGATTTCCAAGAAACTTTGTGACGTACTCGTTCTTAATGCCAACAGACACTACCTGAAAGCATTGGCAAGATTCTTTGCCAAAAAGGAGGCTTAATCGATGGGCAACCGCAAACTCGACAAAAGAACAAAATGGAGCTACTGCGTAGGCGCAACCGGCCGCGACATGGCCTATACGCTCGTGAGCATGTTCCTGCTTACCTATATTCAGTACACGATGAAACTCACGGTTGCCCAGTTTGCAACAATCTCGGCAATCGTGGTGGTATGCCTCCTCTGGGATGCGGTCAATGACCCTCTCATGGGCATCATCATAGAGAACGCGAGACTCAAATCCGGCAAGTTCAAGCCCTGGATTCTCCTCGGCGTTATCTTAAACGCGTTGGTTATCATCGGTCTGTTTACAATCAGGCCCGAAGGCTGGGGATTCGTTGCTTTCTTTGGCATAGGGTACCTGCTCTGGGGAATGACTTACACCATGAACGACATTTCCTACTGGGGACTGCTTCCCGCGCTTAGCTCCGATGCCAAAGAACGTAACGCGCTTGTGACCATCCAAGGCATCTTCATCTGCATCGGACAGTTTTCCGTGGCGGGTCTTCTCCCCGACATGATAGCAGGCAACGCGGTCAAAGCATACAGAATCGCGGCAATCGTAATCGCAAGCTGCTTCTTATGCTTCCAGCTGCTTACCTTTTTCGGAGTCAAAGAACCTCCGAGACAGGACAACAAAGAAGTTCTTTCCTTAAAGGACATGTTTAAGATTTTCCTGCGTAACGATCAGCTCGTGGCCATCGGCATCGCATGTCTTCTTTTTCAGATAGGCAACAACCTTCTTATTATGATAGGCATGAACTTCTTTTACTTCGAGTTCGGGTATTCCGTAGGCGGCAACCTCGTCTTCTGGTTCACGGTTATGTACGGACTCGGAACGCTCGTGTCGGAAGCGGGCTTTGCTTCAATCGCAGCGAAGTTTTCGAGAGCGAAGATTATTGCGGTTTCCACAGCCATGACGGTTGCGGGCTACCTTCTTTTCTTAAGTGTCGGCTATATCCTGCCCAAGAACTCGATTCTTATAAATGCAATCGGTTTCATGATTTTCTTTGCTCAGGGACTCTTCAACATGACGATGATTGTTATGCTCAACAACACGATTGAGTACGATCAGGTGCGTTTCGGGGAGAGACACGACAGCATAATTTCCGCGGTTCGTTCTTTTGCGACGAAGCTTGCAAGTGCAATCGACCAGGGAGTAGTGGCATTAATTCTTATCATCAGCGGAATATATGCCATCAGCCAGAACATTTCGAACCTCGAGATTCAGTCGGGTACGGGTGAAATCACCAAAGAAGCTGCCATTGCCGGCGCAGACAGTTTCATAGCGACCGCCACCGGCGCACAGAGATTCATCTTAAGAATGGGTATCGCATCCGTTCCGATTATTGCAATCGGCATAGCTTTTCTCATTATTAAAAAGAAATACATTATAGATGAGAAGAAATATAAAGAGCTGGTGGATGAAATTGACAAAAGATTACATAACTAGGACAAAAAAATCATAGAACTATTTTTATGAGTACTATTTTCTTTTTTTCGGTTTTATGTTAATCTATATCTTGAGTGGGTGAGTCAATATATGCCCAAAATGTTCCATTTTTGTCGGAATTACGGAATTCAGGATAGATATGATTTGGACACTGATTAATATAGCCATTGTGCTTTTATTGATAATGTTGTTTCTTATTAAGCCCGGTAAAAAGCGCGACACATCTTATTTTAAGACCAAGATGTACGCCCACCGTGGACTTCACGGCGCAGGTGTGCCGGAGAATTCCCTTACCGCATTCAGGCTTGCGAGAGAGCAGGGATACGGTGTTGAGCTTGACGTTCAGATGACCAAGGACAGAAAGCTTGTGGTGTTCCATGACGGCAATCTTATGAGAATGTGCGGAGTGGACGGCTATTTACGGGATTATACGTACGATGAATTGTGCGAGTTCAGACTTGCAGGAACTGATGAGAAAATCCCCCTTTTTGAGGACGTGCTTAAAGTCCTTAAGAAGACTGACCTTATATGTGAAATCAAAGGCGACAACGGCAACAAATGCTACGATTTGTGCAGATATACGTACGATGCGCTTCGCAATTACGAAGGCCGCTACTGTATCGAGTCCTTCAGCCCGTTTCTTGTGCAGTGGTTTAAGAAGAACCACCCCGAGATTATAAGAGGACAGTTGTCATGCGACTTCATGCACGATACCGGCATGAACTTTTTTGAGCGCGTCACCATGACGCATTTAATGGTTAACGTTTTGTCCAGGCCCGACTTCATAGCATACAAGCATGAAGACATTGGACGATTCGGTTATAGATTGTGTAGAAGGGTATTTCGTCCCTTTCTGGTGGCATGGACCGCTAAGGGGGAAGAAGAGCAGAAGCGAGCTTGGGGGAGTTTCGATTCTGTGATATTTGAACAGTTTCTCGGGGAAAGATAGAGGTACGCTGGGTTAATGTTACAACAACCGGTTCTTTCCGCGAAACAGGCCTATGGAGAGCAATTCGACGTCAAGGGGTTAAACTTTTTCAGACGTCTTCTTTTGGCGCTGCAGAACAAGGAATTTGTAGTATACTTTCAGCCGAAAGTATCGATACAGGACATGAAGATAGCCGGGGCCGAGGCCTTGGTCCGTTGGAATTATGACGGTCAGGTACTCCCGCCGGTTAAGTTTATACCTTTTTGCGAAAGAACGGGCCTTGTCATAGACATAGATTTTTATGTACTGGAAGAGACCTGCAAGAAGATGCGGGAGTGGATGGACGCAGGAATGCAACTGGTCCGCATCTCCGTGAACTTCTCCAAGTACCACTTCAATGAAGAGGGAGTCGCGGAACGCATCTACAACGTAATACAACATTACGGGATACCGCCGGAGTACATAGAGGTTGAGTTCACCGAGACGGCTTATCTTGATAAGGAAGAATTGCTGGAATCCACGGTCGATAAGCTGCGAAGTTACGGTATCAAGTCATCGATAGACGATTTCGGCTCCGGATATTCCTCGCTGAACCTGCTTCAGAACATGGACTTTGAAGTGGTTAAGTTAGACAAATCATTACTTGGCAAAGGCGTTGAGAACGACAAAGCCAAGAAAGTAATATCAAGCATCATCCACATGGCCAAGGAACTCGATATGGAAGTCCTGGCGGAAGGTGTGGAGACGGCGGAAGAGCTTAAACTCCTAAGGGGGTTAAAGTGCGATATCGTACAAGGCTTTTTCTTTGACAAACCGTTGCCGGTTGCGGAATTCGAGAAACGGCTTCGCGCCGGCGGATACAAAGAAGACGGTTCGGTCAAAGAACCCGAAAGGATAAAGATGGAATTAAAGGACGTTGAAGAAATCGGAAACAGCAGCAAGAATGAAGCCAACAGTAGTTTGAACAGATATTTAAACTACGAAGAGCTTTATGACAGAAAGCGCAATAACGGTATGTTTATTGCGGGTCTTGTTATGCTGCTTGTGGCAATTACCGTCCTTCTTATCACTTTCTTTGTAATTAAGAGCGGCAAGTTCGGCAAGAAAGAGGCGAATGTATCTTCCGTAGTTGAGAAGACATACACTCAGGCTGAAGTTGATGAGCTCGTATCCGGCAGAGTAGCACTTGCCGAAGAAGAAACAAGAACACTTGTGGAGAGAGAGTACCTTTCACAGATTCGTGAAGTAGCAGGCGAATACAGCGGTATGACCAATTACCTTCGCTCTCTCTACCCCGATAATCTGGTATTTACTGATGGCAGCAGATATAATTTTGTTGCCATCAATAAAGACCTTAAGCAGAGCGATGTGCTGGAGGAGCTTTTCGTAAGAGATGAGACTACAGGTTACCTCTATTATACGGATGCCTCCGGCAATAAGACTTCTTACTTAGGTATTGATGTGTCGTCACATCAGGGTAACATAGACTGGAACAGCGTTAAAGCAGCAGGCGTTGACTTTGCGGTTTTAAGATGCGGTATCAGAGGTTACGGCACAGGTAAGATTGTCGAGGATACTCAGTTTAAGAACAATATGCTCGGAGCGTCCAACGCGGACCTTCCTTTGGCAGTTTATTTCTACACTCAGGCCATTACTACTGAGGAAGCGGTTGAAGAAGCGCAGTTTGTAATCGATCTTCTTAAGCCCTTCACGGTTAAGGGTCCCGTGGTGTTGGATGTTGAATCCGCTTCATCGGATGAACGTATCAAGGACTTAACAGCCGGTCAGAGAACAGACATTATTCTGGCTTTTTGTGATGCGATAAAGCAGGCGGGCTATACCCCCATGATTTATGCTGATTCAAGATTCTACACCCTGAGAATGGAACTCGAAAGACTCGAAGAATACGACAAATGGTATGCCAATTACAATAACCTGGGAAGAGACCCTTCGGCTTCGATTTGGTCATACAACAGCCCTTTGCTGTTCCCTTACAAGTATCGTATGTGGCAGTATTCCAATACAGGAAGAGTTAACGGAATTGACGGAAACGTTGATTTGAACGTTTTGTTTGATAAATGGTGGTAGTCACGGGTGCACGGGCGAGGGGCTCGGCGTAAGGAGGCTTACTATGGATGAGAAACTTTTAACTCTTAAGAAATGGATTGACGAGTCTGACAACATCGTTTTCTTTGGCGGCGCGGGCGTGTCGACGGAGAGCGGTATTCCTGACTTTCGTTCCACAGACGGACTCTACAGTCAAAAATACAAATATCCTCCGGAGACAATTGTAAGTCACACATTTCTTACAAGGCGCACGGAGGAGTTTTTTGAATTTTACAAAGAAAAAATGGTGGCACCTGCGTTAGCGGCACGTCCCAACGCGGCACACCTTAAACTCGCCGAATGGGAAAAAGCAGGCAAGCTCAAGGCAGTTATAACCCAGAACATCGACGGACTTCACCAGGCTGCAGGCAGCAAGGAAGTGCTGGAACTTCACGGAACCATCATGAAGAACTACTGCGACAGATGCGGCAAGAAGTTTCCTGTTGAATATGTAACCGAGTCGGCAGGCGTTCCCAAGTGTAAGTGCGGCGGAACGGTTCGGCCGGATGTGGTACTCTACGAAGAAGGCCTCGACATGGATGTCATGGAGAGAGCCATCAATTATATCAGTAATGCAGATGTGCTTATTATCGGCGGAACGTCGCTTGTGGTATATCCGGCGGCAGGACTGATCAGATATTACAGGGGCAATAAGCTCGTTCTTTTGAATCTGTCCGAGACGAGTCAGGATTCCAACGCGGATCTCGTGATTCATGCCAAGCTCGGTGAGGTTTTATCACAGTTATGATAATGGAATGACGGTATGGAAATTCACGTAGGTGATATTGTTAGGCTTAAAAAGGGTCATCCCTGCGGAAACTTCGAGTGGGAAGTGCTCAGGGAAGGCGCAGACTTCAGAATAAAGTGCACGGGTTGCGGCCACCAGATTATGCTTTCACGCAAAAATTTGGAAAAAAGCGTAAAGAGTATAAAAAAACCTTGATTTAACGAAAAACGTATGTTATTATAGTGACTCGTGATAAACAATTCCTTGCTCATACTATGCGTGTGGGCCAGAGACCAAAAGGAGGTAACAAGCATGAACAAGTATGAATTAACTGCTGTTGTTAGTGCGAAAATCGAAGATGACGAGAGAGCCGCTGTTGTTGATAAGTTAAAGGCTTACGTTGAAAGATTCGGTGGTAAAGTTACAAACGTCGAGGAAGCCGGCAAGAAGAGACTTGCCTATGAAATTCAGAAGCAGAAAGAAGCTTTCTACTATTTCATCCAGTTCGACGCTGAGGCAACCGCTCCCGCTGAAATCGAAAATCGTGTTCGCATTATGGACAACGTTCTCAGATTCTTAATCGTTCGCCCTGACGAAGACTAATCGATAGGAGAATCAAATATGAATAAAGTTATTCTTATGGGAAGATTAACAAGAGATCCCGAAGTAAGATACTCACAAGGAGACAGCTCAATGGCAATCGCAAGATACTCTCTTGCAGTTGACAGAAGAGGCCGCGGAAGCAATCAGGACGGAGATCAGACAGCTGATTTCATCAATATCGTTGCATTCGGTAAGGCCGGTGAGTTTGCCGAGAAGTACTTACACAAGGGAACCAAGGTATTGGTAACAGGTCGTATTCAGACAGGTTCCTATACCAATAAGGATGGTGTGAAGGTTTACACCACAGACATTGTTGCAGAGGATCAGGAGTTTGCCGAGAGCAAGAATGCAAGTTCTTCAAACGGCGGGGGATTTAACAACAATTCCGAGCGTCCTCAGCAGATGCCGGCAGAAGGCTTCATGAATTTCCCTGATGGGGACGGCATTGAAGATGACCTTCCGTTTGGCCCTGTAACCAGATAAATAGGAGGCAAAGTCATGGCATTTAATAAAGCTGATAAAGGCGATAAGTCCGATGCACCTATGAGAAGAAAGGGTGCCATTCGCAGAAGAAAGAAAGTTTGCGTATTCTGCGGCAAGGACAATACAATTGATTATAAGGATGTAGCTAAGCTTAAGAGATACATCTCCGAGCGTGGTAAGATTCTTCCCAGAAGAATCACCGGCAACTGTGCTAAGCATCAGAGAGCTTTAACCGTAGCTATCAAGCGCGCTAGACACATCGCTCTTATGCCTTATTCTCAGGATTAATTTAAGATTTAAGCACCTCTGCTTTTGCAGGGGTGTTTTTATTTTTGTCTTTTTTTAGGCTACTTTAATTTTGTTTTACGGCGCGATTGTGGTATACTGTTGTTATCTTTGATAATGGGGTCGGCGGTTACGCCCGGAAGGAACTTATGAATAATAAGATTAAAATCGAAGGTAGACTGAAAAATTATCTTATGTCGGGATTGCTTCTCGGAATCCTTGCAGTGGTAGTTAACATATACATCTATACTGTTGATGTCAGGGCAGGGCTCATTTTCACAGGCTTTGTTCTTCTTTATCTGGCTGTTCAGCTCGTTTTCTTTTTACGAGGTTCAAGGACGGTTTTCCGCGATATGGTGAATTTTGCCACTCAGTATGGCCAGGTTCAGAGTTCGCTTCTTAAAAATCTCGATATTCCCCATGCACTTCTCGATGAGTCGGGTAAGATTATCTGGACGAATAATGCTTTTGAGCGCCTTCTCGGTGATGAGAAGGAGCTTAATAAGTCTGTAAGTCATTATTTCCCCACTATTACCAAGGACAAGCTTCCGGGTTCGGAAGTTGATTTCAGCGAGAATGAGTTTGAGATTAAATATAACAGCAGCGAGTTTGTAGTTAAGCTTCGTAAGATTCCGCTTAAAGAAATGCTTGAGTCCAGTAACACTTTGGAAGTGGACGAGGATTACGAGGGATTCCTTGTTGCTATGTATATGTTTGATAATACGGCTTTAAAGCTGGCTTTACGTGAGGTTGACGACCAGAGCTTGTCGGTTGCGCTTGTGTACATAGACAACTACGAAGAGGCTTTGGAGAGCGTCGAGGAAGTTCGTCGTTCGCTCCTTACCGCGCTTATTGAGAGAAAGATTAATAAGTACATGTCTGCTCTCGACGGTATTACCAAGAAAATCGAGAAGGATAAGTACATGGTTATCCTTCGTAAGAGCTGTATTGCCAAGCTTAAGGAGAATAAGTTTGATATTCTTGAAGATGTTAAGACTGTAAATATCGGTAACGAAATGGCCGTTACGCTTAGTATCGGTGTAGGTCTTGACGGTTTGTCATACGGACAGAATTACGAGTTTGCCAGGGCCGCTATCGATATGGCGCTTGGCCGTGGCGGTGACCAGGCAGTTGTTAAGACTCCCGATCAGCTTTTATACTTCGGAGGCAAGAGCCAGCAGGTTGAGAAGAATACAAGAGTTAAGGCTCGTGTTAAGGCTCACGCCCTTATGGAAATTATCTCGAGTAAGGACCAGGTATTTATCATGGGTCACAGACTCGGTGATGTAGACAGCTTCGGCGCCGCAGTCGGTGTTTATCGTATAGCTTCCGCCCTTGAGAGAAAGGCTCATATCGTTCTTGATGAAATTACAGCGTCTATGAAGCCGCTTGTTGATATGTTTATCAATAATCCCGAGTTCCCTCAGGATATGATAATCGGTTGTCAGAAGGCGATTGATGAAATCGGTAATAATGCGGTTTTGATTGTTGTGGACGTTAATAAGCCCAGCATAACCGAGTGTCCCGAGCTCTTTGGTAAGTGTAAGTCTGTAGTGGTACTCGATCACCACAGACAGAGCGCCGAGCCTATTGAGAACGCTACCCTTTCTTATGTAGAGCCTTACGCATCGTCAACTTGCGAAATGGTATCTGAAATCCTGCAGTATACCACCGACAACATTAAGATTCGTCCCGAAGAAGCAGACAGCATGTATTCGGGTATCATTATCGATACCAATAACTTTACCCAGAAGACCGGCGTCAGAACCTTTGAAGCGGCCGCTTTCTTGCGCCGTAACGGTGCGGATGTTACGCGTGTACGTAAGCTCTTCAGAGAAGACGTTAACGAGTACAAGGCCAGAGCCGACGCTGTCAGCCAGGCAGAGATTTACAAGACCAATTACGCTATTTCAGTGTGCGAGGCTGAGAACTGTGCAAGTCCTACCGTAGTAGGTGCTCAGGCAGCCAATGAACTCCTTAACATTAAGGGTGTTAAGGCAAGCTTCGTGCTCACATATTATAACAATTTAGTATTTATCAGCGCACGTTCCATCGATGAAGTCAACGTTCAGATCATCATGGAGAAACTCGGCGGTGGCGGTCACATGAGCGTTGCGGGTGCACAGCTCAATGACACTACGGTTGAGGACGCTATTTTACGATTGAAAGAAACCTTAGATACAATGATTACCGGAGGAGAGTTATAAATGAAAGTAATACTTTTGGAAGATGTTAAGGCCCTTGGCAAGAAGGGTCAGATTGTAGACGTTAACGACGGCTACGCAAGAAACTTTATTTTTAAGAAAAAGCTTGGTCTTGAGGCTACTCCGACCAATTTGAACAACTTAAAGCTTCAGAA
The DNA here is from genome assembly GCA_900100895.1 of Lachnospiraceae bacterium YSD2013. Taxonomy (GTDB): domain Bacteria; phylum Bacillota; class Clostridia; order Lachnospirales; family Lachnospiraceae; genus UBA1258. The sequence continues at coordinate 148,811 of FMTX01000013.1, read as the reverse complement.
AGCCAATGACGAAAAAATTGCCAAAGAAATCCTTGAGAAAGCCAAGGCTTTTGGCGAAGAGCTTGCTAAGCTTACTGTAGTTGTTAAGATGAAAGGCGGCGAAGGCGGAAGAGTATTCGGTTCCGTATCGAGCAAAGAAATTGCCGAAGAAGCCAAGAAACAGTTCGGCGTTGAAATCGACAAAAAGAAAATTGTGATGGAAGAACCCATCAAATCCTTCGGAGCATACGAGCTTAATGTTAAGCTTCACCCCGAAGTTACTGCGAAACTTAGAGTTAAGGTAGAAGAGAATGGCTGAGGAATGGCAAAAACGAATACTCCCTAACAGTACAGACGCTGAGAAATCCGTTATCGGTTCCATGCTCATGGACCGCGACGCCATTACCACAGCGTCCGAAATTTTGACCGGGGATGATTTCTACGTTAAGCAGAATCAAATATTGTTCGAGACCATGGTCGAGCTTCACAACGAAGGCAAGCCCGTGGATCTTGTCACGCTCCAGAACAGACTCAAGGAGAAAGATATTCCTCCGGAGATTACTGCCATGGAGTTCGTGCGCGAACTTTTGGAGGCGACTCCCACATCTGCCAATGTTAAATACTATGCCAATATCGTGGCCGAGAAAGCAACCCTGAGGAAGCTTATCAAAGCAACCGAAGGCGTAGAGAACGATTGCTACAACCAGAAGGACTCTGTAGATACTATCATGGATGAGGCCGAGAAGAACATCTTCAAGGTTCTTCAGAGGCGCAATGCGGGCGATTACGTGCCCATCAGCACCGTTGTCAACAATGCCCTTGATAAGATATCACTCGCTGCCCGTAATAAGGGTGCTGTAACCGGTATACCCACAGGCTTTATCGACCTTGATTTCAAGACTGCCGGATTGCAGCCCTCCGACCTTGTGCTTATTGCAGCCCGTCCTTCCATGGGTAAGACTGCATTCGTACTTAATATCGCACAACATGTAGCATTTAAGCAGGGGCTTCCTACCGCTATTTTCTCCCTCGAAATGTCCAAAGAACAGCTCGTTAACCGTCTGTTCTCACTTCAGTCGGGCGTAGATGCTCAGAAGCTTCGTACAGGTAACCTTGATGAATCCGACTGGGAGATGCTTATTGAAGGCGCTACAGACATCGGTCAGTCCAAGCTCATTATTGACGATACTCCCGGTATCAGCATCGGTGAGCTTCGTTCCAAGTGCCGCAGATATAAGCTTGAGCATGGATTGTCCATAATCATGATCGACTATTTGCAGTTGATGACCGGTTCCGGTAAGAATGCGGAATCACGTCAGCAGGAGATTTCAGAGATTTCACGTTCCCTTAAGGGACTCGCAAGAGAATTACAGGTTCCTGTTATAGCCTTGTCGCAGCTCAGCCGTGCGGTTGAGTCTCGTCCCGACAAACGCCCTATGCTGTCCGACCTTCGTGAATCGGGAGCAATCGAGCAGGATGCCGACGTAGTAATGTTCATATACAGAGATGATTACTACAATCACGAAAGCCCTGACAAGGGTATTTCCGAGATTATAATAGCCAAGCAACGTAACGGCCCTATCGGAACTGTCAAGCTTGCATGGTTACCCGAACTTACCAAGTTCGCCAATCTCGCCAGGGACAACGACAGATTTAATCAGGAATAATACGACGATTAACGTAGGCGCTCACGGTTTTGGAGACAATACCGATAAGGGCGCCTGCTGTGATTCCGGAGAGCATAAGCACAGGCAGATATGCAAGAAGCGTAGTGCTCTTAAGAATAAGGCTAGCCACCGCGAGCTGTGCAAGGTTATGAAATACACCGCCTAAGAGGCTTATACCAAGGGGTGAGAAAGCTTTGAGCTTAGTTGCCCCGTACATTAACAAAAAGCTGATTATACCGCCTGCAAGGCTGTATATAATGGTGGACAGATTACCAAACATAAATCCCGCCAGCAGGATTCTGGATACTAAGATAATAAATACCTGAAGAGGATTTAAAAAGAACAGACCTGTCAGCGTCACCAGATTGGCAAGGCCAAGTTTCACGCCGGGAACAGGTATCGGAATAGGTATAATATGCTCCACATAACTGAATACAAGAGCAAGTGCTATCAGAACTCCCGATTGAGCCACCAATATCGCGGGAGTTTTTTTGTTACCGTTATTCTGCAATAGCATCGATTGAACCCTCGCTTTCTTTGGCCGGATTATCGGACTTAATGGTGATGACAAGCTTGTGGGGGAGGCAGACTATGACCTCGCCCGTAAGACTGATTGGAGCGTGATTAACGCAGATTAAATCGGGACAATTCGCAGATTCGACCGACACCTCATGGTTGTGCACAACAATAGTGTTGGTGCCTTGATCGGTGGTGACGGTGAGAGTTGTATCCGTATCTAAGCTGAGAGTGGCATACTCATCCCCGTCAAGTTCCACAAGGGCATAAGCACCCGGTTTCTTGGAGTGCGACACTATCGGAAAAAGAATGAGCGCCACAACCACCAGAATCGCGAGCAAAACTATATCATTTTTCAATAATCTCGAAGCTGATTTCTGATGAGAACTCATCCTTAATTCCTTCCGTGATGTATAAATTACCCGAATTATCGTAGTATATAAAATCAAAGAGCGAAGAATTCTCGCGCCATAGCGTAGTTGCCTTGTCACGCCCCATAACAAAAATGGCGGTAGATAAAGCGTCTGCAAGAGTAGGGTCGCTCGAAACAACCGTGACGGACTTAGCGCCCGAATCTGCAGGGTAACCGGTAGAGGGATCGATAATGTGATGGTATGTCACACCGCCTTCTTCAAAGTATCTTTCGTATCCGCCGGACGTAATGACGGCCTTGTCACTTATAGAAAGAATGCCGAGATACTTCATGGAATCGTCGGGAGACTTGACAGCTACATTCCAGAGACTGCCGTCGGGCTTCTTGCCGAGAGCGTAAACATTGCCACCAAGGTTAATCAAGGCACTTTTAATATACTTGCCGTTAAGAATATCTACAGCGACCTTAGTAGCGTAGCCCTTGGCAATACCGCCGAAATCTATCATGGTGCCTTCCGAAAGGTGAACAGACTTATCTTGCGTGTTCGAGGTTACTTCCGAAGAAGCAAGATTGCTACAAAGCGCCGACAGAACAGAAGCCTCCGGTACTTTAAACTCGCCGGTAGTGAAGCCCCATTCACGCATAATAGGATATATGCAGATGTTAAAAGCTCCGTCGGTCAGTTCTCCGGCATACAGACTCTTGTCAATCAGATACTCCATGTCCGAGTCGGCAGTGCATGAACCGTTCTCGTTAAGCTCATATACAAGGCTTTTAGAGTTCGTGACGGACAAATCCCCGTCAAGACCGATTATAGCGTCTCTGACGGCTTCTACGGCGCCCTGAGCGTCCGTTCCTGTTCCTTTGACCGACATATACGTATCCATGGCAAAAAAACTCGTCTCGTAAGTGGTTTCGGTACCGCCCCAAAGGCGAAGACAGAGTGCTACAGCGACAGTGATTATTACAAGCGCCGCAAGCGCATAATACTTAATGTTTTTTCTTATCATGTTCTTTTTATAACAGTTTTTCTAATGCTTTTCAATCCCTGCCTTGGCGAGGGATTCACCATTATATACATTAGTTAGCATAGGCTAACATGTCGGCCAACGAGGAAATTATATAGTAAGAAAAAGAAAAAATAAATACACTCTTTTTCACAAATAGCACACGTTTTTTAAATTGAATTTTGAGCAATGTGTTTAAGAGAAAAATAAAAAGGCCCCAAGCTTACGCTTGAGGCCGATTTTCCTGGATTACTCCTCGGAGATAGCTCCTACAGGACACTGACCTGCGCAGGAACCGCAGGAAATGCATGTATTTGCGTCGATTTCGAACTTAGAATCGCCTGCAGAGATAGCGCCTACGGGGCACTGAGACTCGCAAGAACCGCAAGATACACAAGAATCACCAATTACAAATGCCATTTTGTTAGTCCTCCTTGTTAAATATTTGCCAAATTGATTGTATTACAACTTAAGACAAGTTGCAACATTGTTTAGATAAAAAGAATCTAAACAATTTCTATAGGGCCGAAGCCTTTCTAACTCCCAAGTACTATATCGGTACGAATCGCAGAAACTTTAGCTCTCGCCAAGTTCGGCTCTGCGAGCTTTGATACCGTTGATAATAGCTTTCTTCTTGTCAAGAAGAATGGTCTTGTCCATGGGAGGCGTATCCTTGAGAGGATAGTCGATGCCAAGCTTCTCGTACTTGACCTTGCCCATGTCGTGGTAAGGCAATACATCAAGAGCTCTCAAAGTCTTAAGGCCGCCGATAAAATAGCCAAGCTTATAAAGATACTCGTCATCATCGGTAATGCCGGGCACTACAACGTGACGAATCCAGGTATCTACACCTTTCTCACTTAAGTACTCTGCAAAAGCAAGAATGCCTGCATTGTGCTGCTTGGTAAGCTCGAAGTGATGCTCATCATCGATATGCTTAATATCAAGCATTACAAGATCGGTGAGGGGCATGAGTTTGTCAAACTTAGCCACAACTTCGGGGCTGTTGGGATTAAAAGTAATACCCGAGGAATCGATACAGGTATGGATTCCCTTGGCCTTGGCCTTTTCAAATAATTCGGTAATGAAATCAATCTGAAGTAAAGGCTCTCCGCCTGTAACGGTTATACCGCCGTCGGTATAAAAGCCTTTATTACGCTCATACTGTTCAATTATGTAGTCGGACTCCATAAGAGTACCTGCGTTAACTTCCCACGTGTCGGGATTGTGGCAGTATTTGCATCTCATGGGGCAGCCTTGCATAAATACAACGTATCTTACGCCGGGGCCGTCTACGGTTCCGAAACTTTCAAGTGAATGAATTCTACCTTGCATATGGTTTCCTTTTTACAAAAAGGGCCCGGATTACTCCGGACCCTTTAAGCATCATTTTAATTAGAATGACTCGTGGAATGTACGAGAGATAACGTCTGCCTGCTGTTCGGGAGTTAACTTGATGAAGTTAACTGCGTATCCGGATACACGGATTGTAAGCTGAGGATAGTTCTCAGGATGTGCCTGAGCGTCAATAAGAGTTTCTCTGTTAAGTACATTTACATTAAGGTGATGACCACCCTTTGTTACATAACCGTCAAGTAAATGAACAAGGTTGTCAACCTGCTGTTTGCTAGCTACTGTTGCCATTGTTATATTCCTCCTAAATTATTCATAATCATCCAGACCCTGGTGAAGCGTAGGAACGCTGCAAGCAAGAGGGGTTCTGGAGCAGTCGGTGCATCCCATTGTCTGCACCGTCTTAGCCTTTTTGGCCTTCTCGTCGAAATCAACATTAACGTGTCCGACGCCTTTACTCATATCCTGATCAAGCATCTTTACAAGATCGTCAATCATGTCTTTTTCTTCCAATGAGATTACCTCCTGTGTTATGTATAAGTCTTATTTTAAATCAAGATCGATATCGCCTGCGAATACCTTATCTTCCTTACCGAGTGCGCTGGGGATAATAGTGAAGGTATTGGAGATACCATCCTGTGAATCCATGAAAGGAAGCTTAGCAACTGAGGAAAGGGAAGCAACTGCACCGTGAGTATCGCGGTTGTGCATCGGGTTAGCACCGGGAGCGAAAGGCTGTCCTTTTCTACGTCCGTCGGGTGTGTTACCTGTAGCCTTACCATAGGTTACGTTAGAGGTAATTGTAAGAACTGACATTGTAGGGAAGCCATCTCTGTAGGTGTGATGTCTTCTGATCATTGTCATGAACTTATGTACAAGCCCGGTAGCGATGGAGTCTACGCGGTCATCGTCGTTACCGTACTTAGGGAAGTCACCGGTGGTCTCGAAGTCAGTGATGATACCGTCTTCGTCACGGATAACTTTAACCTTAGCGTACTTAATAGCGGAAAGTGAGTCAGCTACTACAGAAAGACCTGCCATACCTGTTGCGAAGTAACGGCGAACGTCTCTGTCGTGAAGAGCCATCTGTGCTCTCTCGTAGCAGTACTTATCGTGCATGTAGTGAATTACGTTAAGGGTATTTACATAAACGTCAGCAAGCCATTCCATCATGTCGGTGTACTTAGCCATAACGTCATCGTAGTCAAGGTAGTCGCCTTCTACAGGACGGTACTTAGGACCAACCTGCTTCTTGGTAACTTCGTCAACACCACCGTTAAGAGCGTAAAGAAGACACTTAGCGAGGTTAGCACGAGCGCCGAAGAACTGCATTTCCTTACCGATTCTCATGGAGGATACGCAGCAAGCGATGCCGTAATCATCACCGTGAGTTACACGCATAAGGTCGTCGTTCTCGTACTGGATGGAGCTACTCTGAATAGACATCTTAGCACAGAACTTCTTGAAGTTCTGAGGAAGTCTGGTAGACCAAAGAACTGTAAGGTTGGGCTCGGGAGCGGAACCTAAGTTGGTCAAAGTGTGGAGGTAACGGAAGCTCATCTTTGTTACCATGTGACGTCCGTCAACACCTACACCACCGATAGACTCGGTAACCCAAACGGGATCGCCTGCGAAAATCTGGTTGTATTCAGGTGTACGAGCGAACTTAACGCAACGAAGCTTCATGATGAAGTGATCTACGAATTCCTGAATCTGTTCCTCAGTGAAGGTTCCGTTTGCAAGGTCTCTTTCTGCGTAGCAGTCGATGAAGGTAGAGGTACGTCCGAGGGACATAGCTGCACCGTTCTGCTCCTTTACTGCTGAAAGGTAACCGAAGTAAGTAGCCTGGATAGCTTCCTGAACGTTGGAAGCGGGCTTGGAAATATCGCAACCGTAAGAAGCTGCCATTTCCTTCATCATCTTAAGAGCAGTGATCTGTTCGGAGAGTTCTTCACGAAGACGGATAACATCATCTGTCATAACACGTCCGGTGGAGTTCTTCTGGTCAATCTTGTCCTCGATAAGTCTGTCGATACCGTAAAGAGCGACACGTCTGTAGTCGCCGATGATACGTCCACGTCCGTAAGCATCCGGAAGACCGGTGATTACGTGTGAAGAACGGCAAGCTCTCATCTCATCGTTGTAAGCATCGAAACATCCTGCGTTGTGTGTCTTTCTGTGTACTGAGAAGAACTCACTGATTTCAGGATCAACTGTGTAACCGTTATCGGCACATGCCTTCTCTGCCATACGGATACCGCCGTAAGGCTGCATGGAACGCTTGAAAGGCATATCTGTCTGGAAACCTACGATTGTCTCCTTGCTCTTGTCAAGATAGCCGGGGCCGTGAGAAGTGATAGTAGAGATAACCTTGGTATCCATATCAAGAACACCGCCTGCTTCTCTTTCCTTCTTCTGAAGGTCTAATACCATAGCCCATAAGTCTTTGGTGTTCTGTGTAGGGCCTGCAAGGAAGGTGTCATCTCCGTCATAGGGATGATAGTTCTTCTGGATGAAATCACGTACGTTGATTTCATTCTCCCACTTGCCACCTACAAAATCTTTCCATTCTGGTCTCATTTTGAAATCCTCCTGTAAGTTTGTTAGATAAGTGTAATTATTAAATGACGACGAAACTATTCATCGGATCATTATAATTTGTGCATCATTCATTATAGAATAATGCCCTTTGCCAGTCAATAATTCCCAGTGTTCTTTTTTAAGTACAAATGCGCAATTTTAAGGCAATTTCGTCAATTTGCAATGCAATTTAAACCGATTTCTTAACACCGCAAACACTTTGCGGAAAAAGCACCTTTCATATGCGCGCATTTGCCATGATTATATAACTTTGGGCGTAACGGCATATTACCTTTCTCTCGGCAAAATAAAGCGCCCTAATATGCGATAGTTTCCATATAAAAGGCACAAAATGACTGCTATACTTATATCATCGAAAGGAGCATTAAAATGGACGAATCACAAAGAATTGAAATAGAAGAAGCAATCGCGGCGGCAGATGAGGCATTGTATCACCTTAACATAGCCAAGAAGAATTTAAAAAGCGCCGGAAACTGGGGCCTTTACGATATGATCGGCGGCGGTTTCATAAGCGGCCTTATCAAGCACGGCAAGATAGAAAGCGCCGAGGAAGAAATTGCGCTTGCCAAAGAATCCCTGGAAACATTTGCCGAGGAACTTCGCGATGTAAGTGGATACTCATCGGTTCACATCGATTCTTTCCTTAAATTCGGCGACCTTGTTTTTGACGGATTCTTAATGGATGCGCTTGTACAGCACGAAATCGGTAAGGCGAAAGCACAGTGCGACGACGCCATCGACCAAGTCTCCCGAATCAGAGAAGAACTGGCGCGAAGCCTCAGATAAGAATTTATAGAAAGTTTATTGAAACTTTGAGGGTGTTGTACTATACTGACCGTGACGTTAATTAATGTGCCACGATAGGAGGTAGTTACCATGGCAGATATTACTAAGGAAATGACAATCGGTGAGCTTCTTAATAAAGCACCCGAAGCAGCACCTATTTTAATGGGCGCAGGCATGCACTGCTTAGGATGTCCCGCATCTCAGGGCGAGAGCATCGAGGAAGCAGCAATGGTGCACGGTATCGACATCGATGCACTCATGGAAGCTCTCAAAGCTATGTAATTCATAATTGCATTAAGAAAGCCCGATTCGTAATGAACCGGGCTTTTTCTTTACTCTATTCAATTAGAACTTAGCCAGGGTGCTTACCGCATCCTTGTCAATGATGGTCTCATAGTGCTCCCTTAAGTAGCTTTCTGAGATTGACTTACCGCGAAGAGCGGCACCGTACTCGGAGAAGAGATTGCAGATCTGTACAAAGTCCGCAATATCCATCTTGGCGCGGTTAACCGTGAGTAAGTACTCGCCGGATTCAACATTGTGGTACAAAGAACTGTCTCCGCAGAAGTGAGCAATCACGCGCTCGCATACACGAGAGATATCGCTGATGCTGTCAAAAGAAAAGGCCATGCCGTCGAACGCTTCGGTTGCGGCATCCTTGTCTCCTTCCTTACTCTGTACTGCATCTCTGAAACGTTTAAATAAATCGGCAATGTTCACAACTTCCTCGTCAACACTTTCGGTGTCGTCTTCGGAGTCGTCGTCTTCATCAATACCGGGCGCGAACTTAGAGAATCTGGTATCAAGTTCCTCAGGGTCCTCAACCTTGGTAATGACAAGCACGATACACTCGCCGCTTACGGGAATCGCTTCAATCATAAGCGGAATGTTGCCGGCTTCAAATCCATATTCAATATTAGCTTTCTCCATCATATCCTTAAAAAGATCTCTGGCTTTATCGGAGCCATATGCAAGCTCGCTCATCTTGAGGCGTCTGGATGCGAGGTCTTCACGTGTAAGCGTGCAGCGGATCTGATGATCGTTTACTTTTTCAATTTTCATATTTGAATATTATTCCCCCGTTGCTTCTTAGTCAAGTGATACGATTGATGTTTTTCAAAGTTTTAATAAATATAAGAAAGAACTGTCAAATCTTCAAGCTTTTCAGAAGCTTTCGCGACCTCCTCATACTTATATTATACACCGCGGATATTAAAACTTTGAATAAACTTAAAGTTTATTTGTAATATATTAATCGGCTGATTTGGGTAGGAACATAACCTAATATATAGAAATTAGCGGAAAATTAATCGTCCATAATTTGTTCAAAATTTGTTTACAGTTTGTTCACACATTTTCTTTTGCCTCGTGTATAATACCCTTTGTGCTCCGGGCCAATCGGTGTTCGGAAAGGGGGCAGACAGTCCTCGCACGAGGAAACAAGATATAAACGTATCTCCGTAGTCGGAGATATCTACAGTCTTTCGGCGCGTTGAGCGTGCCGTTTTGGGAACAGAAAGTTTTCCTAAATTTACCACTTACAAATAATTCACTATTACATGCAGACAGCAAAAGCATACGGATTTTTATTTGGAACACGGGTAGGAGCACTTATAATTGTTTATCACGTCTTCTTTTGGTTACAAGCACTAAAAAGCGGCAACCGGAGAAAGAAGGCATACAGCTTTACAGCCATACTTACGGCGCGGGACAATCTTAATAGAATTTTAAAATGACGTTAAGAAGATTGTCTGCTATAATTAGGGCGGTCGCGTGAGACCACAGGAGGTTTTAGATGAAGAAAGTAATTCCGGCTTTGGTGGCGATTGTCCTGATTTGCGTCGTTATAGGCGTAAGCTACGGCAAGAAGCTTCTTGATAAATATTCATACGGACAGGAATGGGCAGATTACAATTCATACTTCGAGATTTACTCGGCGGATGAGGTGCCCGTTATTTTACAGGATTCAAAGATTGAACAGAAGGCGAAGATGATAGACGGAAATATCTATTTCTCTCTTGAGACGGTTAAAGATCTTTTTACCGAGAGATTCTATCATGATTACAATGAGAACCTTCTTTTATATACTAATGCAGAGACTACGATTCGCACTGAGATAGGAAGTTCTTCTTATATCGAACTTGGCGAGACCAGGAATTTCAGCTATCCCATTACGGTTGAGAAGGGCGACACGGTTTACGTGGCGATTGAATATATTAAGAAATTTGTGAATTTCTCATACGAGTTATACAGCGACCCCATCCATATGCAGGTTTATACCGAATGGAGTGAGAAAGAAGTTGCTACTGTTAAGAAGCCTACGGCTGTCAGATGGCGCGCAGGCGTTAAGAGCGAGATTCTTACCGAGGTTGCGACCGGTGATGTTGTTGAGCTTCTCGAGCCGCTTGATGACTGGATGAAGGTTAAGACCGCAGATGGTTTTATCGGTTATCTTGAACAGAAGTTCATTGAAGATGAGCGTTACGAGCAGGAGACTCCTGTAACGGAAGTGGCGCCTGAGAATTATTCTTCTCTTAACAGAGGCCATAAGATTAATCTTGCATGGCACAACATGGAATACGTTCAGGGAGCAAGCGAGCTCTATGCACAGTGTGCGAAGGTTAAGAGCGTTAACGTTATTTCTCCCACCTGGTTCTGGCTTACCGACAATGACGGTAATTTCGACAGCGTTGCAAGCTTGGAATACACAGATGCAGCTCACAAGATGGGCATGGAAGTCTGGGGACTTATTGCTAACTTCCATTCATATACAGATGTAGATACCGCAAGTGTTCTTACTTATACTTCTAAGAGAGAGCATCTTATCGAAGGTCTTATTTCTGCGGCTCTTCAGTACAATCTTGACGGTATCAACCTTGACTTTGAGCAGGTTCCCACATCGACGGGAGATGCATATATACAGTTTGTAAGAGAATTGGCACTTGCATGTCATGCCAATAACCTCGTGCTTTCGGTAGATAACTATGTACCTACCGCATATACTGCTTTTTACAACAGAGAAGAGCAGGGTAAGTTCGCCGATTACGTAATCATCATGGGATACGATGAGCACTATGCAGGAAGCGATGCGGGTTCGGTTTCCAGTATGCCTTGGATGGTTAAGGGTATTCAGGATACGGTTGATGTTGTCCCTGCTGAGAAGGTTATCAACGCAATTCCTTTCTACACCAGAGTTTGGAAGACCGTCGGTGACGAGACCACAAGTGAAGCGGTTACCATGCAGGTGGCAGCAGACTTCCTTGCACGTAACGGTCTTGAGGCCAAGTGGGACGACGCCACCAATCAGAACTACGCAGAGGCTACCATCGGCGGTACTTTTTATCAGGTATGGATGGAAGACCTTGATTCCCTCAAGGTACGTCTCAACGTAATCAAAGAAAGCGGCATCGCAGGCGTGGCAGAGTGGAAGCTTGGTCAGGAAATTCCCGAAGTTTGGGATTTGATTGAAGCATATATGAACTACTAATAATGATGAATTTGAGGCGGATGGTGTCATCCGCCTTGCTTTTGTGTTATAATTACTTAAATATGGATACAGAAATAGTAGTACTTAATCAAGATAATATAGATAAATCGGTTATAAAGCGCGCCGGAGATATTCTTAAGGCCGGCGGACTGGTTGCTTTTCCCACGGAGACTGTATACGGTCTCGGCGGAGATGCGCTTAATCCCGAGTCGTCCCGCAAGATATATGCGGCGAAGGGTCGCCCCAGTGACAATCCTCTTATCGTGCATATCGCTACGATGGACGCTCTTAAGAAAATCGTTACAGAGATTCCTGACGGAGCTTTGAAGCTTGCAAGTCGCTTCTGGCCCGGTCCCCTTACCATGATTTTTAATAAGAACGAGCTTGTTCCCCGCGAGACTACGGGCGGGCTTGATACTGTTGCGGTCAGAATGCCTTCGGACAAGATTGCGGCAGCACTTATTGAAGCGGCGGGAGGATATATCGCTGCACCGAGTGCCAACCTTTCGGGACGCCCGAGCCCCACGGTTGCCAAGTACGTAATCGAGGACATGGACGGTCGCATCGACATGATAATCGACGGCGGCGATTCCGAGGTGGGACTTGAGTCTACAATTGTGGACTTTACCGCAGGCGAGCCTATGATACTTCGCCCCGGATATATTACCAAGGAAATGCTTGAGGAAGCTCTTTCTCAGGATGTAACAATTGACAAGGCAATAATCGATACCAATTCAAAGACCCCGCCCAAAGCACCGGGCATGAAATACAGACATTACGCACCCAAGGGTGAGCTTGCGATTGTTGAGGGCAAGTCCGAAGCGGTTGTAGCCGAGATTAATCGCCTGGCGGAAGAGGCTTCTTTGGCCGGATTCAAGACAGGTATTATAGCGACTGAGGAGACCAAGGCCCGTTATCATGCCGATTCGGTTAAGAGTGTCGGTCACGCGGGCAGAGAAGACGAGGTTGCGCATCACTTGTTCAGGATTCTGCGCGAGTTTGATGATGAAGGAATAGAGAAGATGTACTCTGAATCCTTTGCGGACAGCGGAGTTGGGGCAGCAGTCATGAACAGATTGTTGAAGGCTGCGGGACATAAAGTTATTGAGACGGAATAAGTCCTCGTGACTTATCACATAGAGAAAAGAGTATTACGGAGGTTTACGGAAATGATTGCTATAGGAAGCGATCACGGCGGATACGAACTTCGCCAGATTATCATGAAACACCTCAAAGACAGAGGTATTGAGTACAAGGACTTCGGTTGTCCCGACACGAATTCCTGCGACTATCCCGTATACGGCCGCGCTGTTGCGAAGGCTGTTGCAAGCGGAGAGTGTGAGAAGGGAATCGTTATTTGTACCACAGGTATCGGTATTTCGATTACCGCCAATAAGATTTCGGGCATCAGATGTGCACTTTGCTCGGATGTGTTAAGCGCAGAGCTTACAAGACTTCACAATGACGCCAACATGCTTTCTTTGGGAGCAGGCATTGTGGGACCCAACCTTGCCGTTAAAATAACGGATACTTTCCTTGACACGGAGTTCTCCGGCGAGGAAAGACATTCCAGACGTATTTCACTTATAGAAAAATAATTAAAGAGGAGAATGAAAATGGGAAAAACAGTTATTATGGATCACCCGCTTATCCAGCACAAAATCGGTTATATCAGAAGAAAGGATACGGGAACCAAGGATTTCAGACAGACAATTTCCGAGATAGCTCAACTTATCTGCTACGAAGCTACCAGAGATTTGGAACTTTCCGATGTTGAGATTGAAACCCCTATCTGCAAGACTACAGTTAAGGAGTTAAAGGGTAAGAAACTTGCTATCGTTCCTATCCTTCGCGCAGGTCTTGGTATGGTAGACGGTATGCTCACACTTATCCCTGTTGCCAAGGTTGGTCACATCGGTTTGTACAGAGATCCCGAGACTCATGAACCTGTTGAATACTACTGCAAGCTTCCCGCTGATTGTGCAGAGAGAGAAGTGTTCGTAGTTGACCCCATGCTTGCTACAGGCGGTTCTTCAGTAGCGGCCATTCAGATGCTTAAGGATAAAGGATGCAAGAAGATTCACTTCATGTGCATTATCGCAGCTCCCGAAGGTGTTAAGAGAATGCAGGAAGCGCATCCCGATATCGATCTTTACATCGGAGCGCTTGACGATCACCTTAACGAGAATGCTTACATCGTTCCCGGACTCGGCGACGCCGGTGACCGTATTTTCGGAACCAAGTAATTTTTAAAGGCCGAAGCGGTAACGCCAAGGCCTTTTCTTGTATTTAGTAAAAGAAAGTATTATGCACGTATTTGTTAATTAGGTCTTTATTTCGCACAGCGAATTTCGGAGGATATTATTATGAAACGTACAGATTACATTTCCTGGGATGAGTACTTTATGGGCGTTGCCGCACTTTCCGGCATGCGTTCCAAAGATCCCAACACACAGGTCGGCGCCTGCATAGTAAGTGCCGATAACAAGATTCTTTCAATGGGTTACAACGGTTTCCCCAAGAACTGTTCCGACGATGATTTTCCGTGGGAGCGTGACGGAGACACACTTGATACCAAGTATGCTTTTGTTACTCACAGTGAGCTTAATGCAATCCTCAATTATCGAGGAGGAAGCTTAGAAGGCTCGAAGATTTACGTTTCATTATTCCCCTGCAACGAATGTGCCAAGGCTATCATTCAAAGCGGAATCAAGACTATAGTGTACGACAGCGACAAGTACGCAGACACCCCTTCTACCAAGGCATCGAAGCGCATGCTTGATGCGGCCGGAGTTAAGTACTATCAGTACCAGCGAACCGGACGTAAGGTTGAAATCGAAATGTAGGGAAGTAAATATGATAAGAAAACATGTTAGAAGAATCCTGCTGATTCTTTTACTTGTCGTAATATCGTTAAGGGTTGAACCGAGTCATTCTTTTGCTTCCCAATCTACCAGGGATAAGCTTAACGAAGCCCAAAAGGATCGTGACGCTGCCAAAGAAAAGGTTAAGGAGCAAAAGGACGAAGTCGACGGACTTAATGCCCGTAAGAAAGAGTTTAAGCGTGAGCTTGATAAGCTCAATGCCGAGCTCGACCAGATCTGTGAGAAAATTGCAGAGTTAGAGGGCAAGATTGAGGTCAAGGAACAGGAAATCGCCGAGACCCAGGCAGCACTTGAAGAGGCGCGTAACATTGAGGCCGAGCAGTACGAGGCCATGAAGAAGCGTATCCAGTTCATGTACAAGGACAGCAAGAGCCTTTACCTCGAGATTGTATTCCAGGCGAAGTCCTTCTCGGATTTCATTACTCTTAGCAATTACATGGAAGCACTTGCGGATTACGACAAAGAAAAATTCGATGAATATCAGGCTACCCGTAAGAACATAGAAGCTTTGGAAGCAAAGCTCCAGGGCGAGAAGGCCGAGCTTGACGGACTGAAAGCCGAGGCTGAAGAAGAGAAGGCTAAGGTAGCGGAAGTCGCGGAGCAGACCAAGGGTAAGGTGGCTCAGTACACCGACCTTATAAGCGATGCCGAGGCAGAACTTCTTGCCTACGAAGCAGACTTAAAGGCCAAAGAAGCCGACGTGGCAGCTATCAAGAAACAACTCGAAGAAGAACTGAGACTGTCGGCACTTGCGGCAAGATCGGTTTGGCGTGATATTTCAGATGTACAATTTGCGGACGGCGACAGATATCTGCTCGCGGTACTTATATATTGTGAAGCCGGCGGCGAGCCTTATGAAGGTAAGGTTGCGGTCGGAGCGGTAGTAATAAATCGAGTAAGAAGTTCTGTGTACCCTTCGACGGTAGTTGAAGTTATCCGTCAGCGTAAACAGTTCTCACCTGTATATAGCGGACGATTTGATTTGTATCTTGCCGCAGGTAAGACCAACAATGACTGCTATGCGGCAGCCGATGCTGCTATGAGCGGTGTTACCAACGTAGGAGATTGCCTCCATTTCAGAACCCCGATTGAAGGATTGAGTGGTATCCAAATCGGAAACCACATCTTCTATTAACGAATTATTAAATTCATGGGCTAGGTTTTGTGCAAGAAAACTTGCATCGCAATAAAAACATGAATGTATACTATCAAACTTTCTGACAATTTAAGGCTAGAATAAAATAACATGGATTATCTTAAGCTTTTACAGTCCATAACGGGCGATAACTTAATAAGAATTGTACTTTCCAAGCCCGCCAAAGATTCGGAGGCCTCGGGAGTCAGAATCAGACCCATTAAGGTCAAGGAGCAGATTCTTTTTCAGGTAACCAAGAGTATCGGCTCAAAGAGTTCGAACACCTGCAAAGAGGTTCATGAGAATCTTAAGGCACCCGAGCTTGAAAAATATCTGAAGGAAGCCATACCCGGTTTCTTTTACCAAGGGTTATTCGAGACTGAAGACGGCGGCTATACCGTTCTTGCTAATAAGAAGGGAACCGTTACCGTTGTTAAGAATAAATCCGTGACCGGTAAGAAAGCATCTCTCGACCACAACCGTACCAAGAAATACATTATAGAAGAGGGCAGCAAGGTTCCGTTCATGGTGGACCTCGGAGTTATGACTCAGGACGGTAAGATTGTTCGTTCGAAGTACGATAAGTTCAGGCAGATTAACAGGTATCTTGAGATTGTGGCTGACGTAATACCGAGTCTTGACACATCAAGGACTATAACTGTTATAGATTTTGGCTGCGGAAAGTCGTATCTTACTTTTGCTTTGTACTATTATCTAGTGAAGCTTAAGGGTATAAAGGCAGATATTATCGGGCTTGACCTTAAGAGTGATGTTATAGCGGAATGTAACAAGCTTAAGAATAAGTATAAATACGAATCGCTTAAGTTCATTGAGGGCGATATCGGCAAGTTTGAAGGTGTCGATAAGGTTGACATGGTTATCACGCTTCACGCATGCGATACTGCAACCGATTATGCGCTTCACAAGGCCATAACATGGGGCGCGGAAGTCATAATGGCGGTTCCCTGCTGTCAGCATGAGCTTAATCGCTTTAAGAATTCGCCGGTGCTCAGCGCCGTCTCCGAATACGGAATATTGAAAGAAAGAATGTCTGCGATTTTCACCGACGCCATGCGCGCGGGCCTCCTTACTCAGGCGGGATACGATACGCAGATTCTTGAATTTATAGATATGGAGCATACTCCCAAGAACCTCCTTATAAGAGGCGTGAAGAAGAACCGCATGGTTCCGGGCAAGACCCTTTCCAAGAGCCTTGAATCACTGACGGAGCTTGCGGGCGGGGAGATTACGCTTAAGAAGTTATTACGAGATACACCATATGAAGAAAACGATACTTAAGATTATCGCTTCGATTCTTACTTTTGTCGGAACAATGTTTCTGGCAGGATTTTTGATGAACCGAGGTAATGTGAATACTACCCGCGACATGGAGCGCGCGACTCTCCCCGTAATCAGCATGAGCATTGGCGGCGAGACGGTTAACGAGCTTCACGGTTACACATCCGAAATAGATTTGGGCTTGCTTCGCGAGAACATAACCCCCCTTGACGATCAAAGAGGGGTTACTTTTCGTGTGACCAAGCACGGTCGCGTGGTGGACAAGATTACGGCCAAGGTCCGCACTGTGGACGGCAGCCGTCTGATTGAATCAACAGATATAACCGATTACAACGAGGACGACTATACTATTCACGCGTCCATTCGCTTCAAGGATCTTCTGCAGGAGTACACTGAGTACAGCCTTCAGATTTATCTTACATTCAGTGACAATTCCGAGGCATTCTATCACACCCGCATTATCAAGGCTCCCAGCTATTGCGTCAAAGAAAAAATCGCTTTCATCACTGATTTCTGCGCCAATGAAATGACGCTCGAAACCGCAGGCTCACTTAAAACATACATGGAGTCCAATTCAAGCGGCGACAACACTACACTGGCCAAGGTCAATATCCACAGCTCTCTCGAGCAGCTTTCTTTTGGCAATCTTAATGTGAAGCGCGTGACTGACCCGGTGATTAATATTAAAGAAATAGCCAAAGAAACTGCGGTTTTCACTGCGAACTATATAGTCAAGGCAAGTTCGGCGGCTGAGGAGACGGAGTATTTTGTGGAGGAATGCTTCCGTATCAGATACACCGGCGAGGTTATGTATCTGCTTGATTTTGAGAGGACGATGGGCAGGGTTATTTACATTGACACACCTATTGTAAGGGGCGAGGATATACTTCTTGGCATCACCGACGATGATAAAGGCCTTATCGAGAGCGACGATGGCAACGTAATTGCATTTAGCAATGAGAACGTTCTTTATTCTTACAATGCAGACGGAAATCGTCTTGTTAAACTGTTTTCTTTTTACGACGAGAGCAATTTCGACGAAAGAACATACAACGACAATCACGCGATAAAAGCACTCAGCGTTGATGAGGCCGGCAATGTGTGGTTTGCAGTGTACGGATACATGAATCGCGGAACTTATGAAGGCCGCGTGGGCGTGACGCTGTATCAGTTTAACGGTGTTACCAACGAAGTTGAGGAAGAATTCTTTATTTCTTCGGACAAGTCGGCGGATATAGTTATGCGTGATTTGGAAGAGCTTTGCTTTTTAAATCGTGAAGGCATTTTCTACATGATGCTTGATAAGTCGATTTATGCGATAGATGTTGAGAACAAGACCACAGAGATTCTGGTTGAGAATCTTGAGGAAGACAAATATACAGTATCCGACAACTCTACGATGATGGTGTGGCAGGAAGGCGCCGACGTTAACGCTTCCACGAGCCTTAAACTCATGAACATGCTTACCAAGCAGATTTCCACCATCGAAGCGCCTGCCGGACAGTACATTAAGCCGATAGCGTTCCTGGGAGAAGACTTTGCATATGGTCTTGCATACAAGAGCGATGTTATGGAGGACAACACGGGACGAGTTACATTCCCCATGTATTGCGTTAAGATTCAAAGTAAATTCGGCGAGAATCGTAAGCAATACAGTGAAGACGGAGCGTATGTAATCGGCGGCACTGTTAAGGATAGCCTTCTTACTCTGACAAGAGTTAAAAAATCGGACAAAGAAACACTTTCATATATCGGAATTGACAACGAATACATCACCAATAACCAGAAAAAAGAAGACCTTCAGAATAAAATTGACGTGTTTACATATGCAGACTATCAAAAAGTTGTACGCATTATTCTGAAAAAAGACGCAGGAGCCAAGATTGTTAAGATTGTTCCCAGAGAAGTAATATACGAAGGAACTAGAGAACTCGAGATGAAACGTGCGGTTTCTACGCATGCTTATTACTATGTTTATTACAAAGGAAGGCTCCAGAAAATTTATACAAATCCGGCCAATGCGGTTCAGGAAGCTAACCTTAACTATGCTACCGTTTTAAACGGTTCCGGCCGCTATGTATGGTACAGAGCCAACAGAAATCAGCGCAACCAGATAATGAATTTGAGCGTTAATCCTGTAGGTGAAGAGACCAGAAGCCCGCTTGCTTTTTGTCTTGATAAGATGCTTGAGTATGAGGGGGTTGTACGTAACTCGGACTACATGCTGGCTCGTGGCAACTCTGTTCTTTCGATACTGCGCGGAAGCCTTGAAAATGCTGAAGTTCTTGACTTGAGCGGATGCTCGCTTGACAGTATTTTGTACTACGTCAACAGAGATATACCTGTGCTCGGTATTGCGGGCGACGATGCGTATCTTGTAATAGGATTTAACCAAATAGCGGTGGTGGTGCTCGACTCCAAGAAAGGCTGGTACAAACTTGGCATGAATGAGGCTGAGAAACTCTTTGAAAATACGGGTAACAGATTTATCACTTATGTACCGTTAAAACAGGAATAATTTTGACTTTTTGTAATTTCTCGTTTATTTCCGACATTATAATTATATTTAGAAATATTGCCAAATAATTTGATGGAGGCGTATACATGAGAAAAATAGGATCAAAGATACTGATTATTGTCGCGGTTTTGTTTGTTGCATTTGCTTGTAATGTAGTAATTACGATAAATGCAATGAAGAATGTTCAGACAACCGGTAACCTCATGGGCGATAAGATTATCCCCGCCGAGTACGCGGCTGCACAAATCGGTAAAAACATAGAGGTATGTAAGCTGGACGCTAACCTCTTGGCGTTAATGCCCGATGCAGATCCGGGCCTGGTACAAAGCATCAGCGGTGGTTTCTACGGTTCGATGGGTATTGTAGATGAGTACAGAGAATCTCTTAATAAATTGGTTCCCGCCATTAACGATAAAGCCCTTACGGAAGCGCATGCCACATATGAAGGTTTCCTTGCTACGGCATCCGGAATGCTTAATACCGCCATGTCCAGCATCTTGGCAGGAGATATTGATACTGCCAATACAATGCTTGGTTCCGACTTTATGGGCCTTGTAATAGGTGTCGGTGAACCCGCCAGCGACGCATTCTATGCGGCACTTGATGATGTTAACAAGAAGGCCGAAGCGACATTTGCCTCTACAGTTAAGCATATTCAGATGATGACACTTGTTCTTTCTGCAGTATTCGTACTTGCAGTTGTAGTGGGCATTATCTTTATCGTCCGTACAGTCAGCAGCCCTGCCAACAGAGCAAGTAAGCAGCTTGAAACGATTATCAGTGATATCAAGCATGACAGAGGTGACCTTACAGCTCGACTTGACGTTACCACCAAGGACGAAATCGGTGTACTTTCAGTCGGTATCAATGACTTTATTGAAAATCTCCAGAGCATCATGAAGAAGATTGGTGAAGAGTCAGAAAAGATGCAGGCTTCCATCGAAACAATGGACAGAAACGTATCCGATTCCGACGACGATATTACAGGTCTTTCCGCAGTTATGGAACAGCTCTCGGCCAGCATGGTTGAAGTTACCAATATGATACATCAGATGGACGACGGTATACAGAATGTAATGTCTTCCGTTACCGCTATGAGTGATGAAACCGATCAGGGTAGCAATCTTGTACTTGAAATCAAAGGACGTGCTAAGGGCGTTAAGAGCGATGCCAACTCACGTAAGGAAAAGATTCTCAAGATTGTTGAAACCCGTAAGGAAGAACTTGAAACAGCTATCGAAGAAAGTAAGCGAGTTAATGAAATCGACGGACTTACCGGAGATATCCTTGATATAGCAAGCCAGACCAACCTCCTTGCACTTAACGCAAGTATTGAGGCTGCAAGAGCAGGTGAAGCAGGACGAGGCTTCGCGGTAGTTGCGGAAGAAATCAGTAAGCTTGCCGGCAACAGCCAGGAAACAGCCAACATGATTCAGGGCATCAGCGCCAAGGTTATAAGTGCGGTAGAAAGCCTTATGAACAATGCTAACCAGCTTATTGAATTCCTGTCTCAGGATATTATCGAAGACTACAAGAACTTTGAAGGTGTAGCCGATCATTACTATACCGACGCAGAAGATATGGACAGAATCTTTGAAGCATATCGTGAAGGCGTTAAGACACTTGATAAGACCGTATCGGATATTACCAACTCCATGAAGAGTATTTCCTCCGCTACCGAAGAAAGCTCCAAGGCCATCACATCGGCGGCAGAGAATACCGGAGACCTTGTATCCGCTATTCAGAATATCAAGAACGAAGCTGAAGAAAACCTTAGCATTTCCGGTTCCCTTCAGGGCGAAGTATCAAGATTCAAGAATATCTAAAGAGCATAGAATTAAGGCGTCCCCGAGAGGGGGCGCCTTTTTAAATTAATGGCGGTAAAAGAAAAACAGCCGATGCAAATAATGCACCGGCTGAATATATATCAATATTAATCAAGCTCGCCCATCTTGTATCTGCTTACGATACGCTGGATACGCTCGTTAGGAATAAGCAGGTCGCTGATGGAGGTATCGTGGTTAAGTGTATCGATGATGTAAGCGATGTACTTACTCATGTCGCAGTTAATGTACCATTCCTTGGAAAGAAGCTCGGGTGACTGATATACAAGGTTAGTGGTAAGAACTCTTGTAATAGTACCGTCTTCATATGCCTTATCGAAACGATCGAGGCCGTTGGTGAAAAGTCCGAAGGATGAGAAGATAAATATCTTATTGGCATTTCTGGACTTTAAGTTAGCTGCAACTTCGAGAACGCTTTCGCCTGAAGAAATCATATCGTCTACGATGATAACATCCTTACCGTCTACGCTTGAGCCTAAGAACTCATGAGCAACGATAGGGTTACGTCCGTTGACAACCTTGGTGTAGTCACGTCTCTTGTAGAACATACCCATATCAAGACCAAGTACGTTGGCAAGATAAATGGCACGTCCCATACCACCTTCATCGGGTGAAATAACCATCATGTGGTCGGAATCGATATTTAAGCCCTTCACGTTCTTAAGCAAGCCCTTGATAAACTGGTAAGCAGGCTGTATAGTCTCAAATCCGTGAAGCGGAATTGCGTTCTGAACTCTGGGGTCATGAGCGTCGAAGGTAATTATGTTGTCAACGCCCATATTGGTAAGCTCCTGAAGAGCCATTGCACAGTCGAGAGATTCACGGCCTGTGCGCTTGTGCTGTCTGCTTTCGTAAAGGAAAGGCATGATTACGGTGATACGTCTTGCCTTACCGCCAACAGCTGCAATGATACGCTTTAAATCCTGGTAGTGATCGTCGGGCGACATGTGATTCTCATAGCCGCACATTGAATAAGTGAGAGAGTAGTTACATACATCCACCATAAGGTATAAGTCGGTACCTCTTACTGACTCAAGGATAAGACCCTTTGCCTCACCGGAACCGAATCTCGGAACCTTGGCTTGAAGAATATAAGAAGGTCTCATGTAACCCGAGAAAGCTAAGCTTTCCTTGTGCTCGTTCTCGCGCTCTTCACGCCACTTAACGAGATAACTGTCTACCTTCTGTCCCAATTCTTTGCATCCCTCAAGAGGAATAATACCAAGAGAACCAACGGGGATGGTCTCTAGATTACGCTTGTCTTCAAAAACAGCCATGAAAAAGAATCCTCACTTTCGAAATCAACACTTACGCTTGACGATTCTTATGTCAGCTCCTGAAAGCTTGCAGGCCGTATAGGTATTGATAATACGGGAGAAAACTCTGTCAGAGTATCTGTCGCTTATCTGCTCAAGAGAAAGGTTCGTAGAAATGATGGTAGACTTCTTGCGAAGGTTTCTCTCGTTGATAAACGAGAAGAGCTGGTTGGAAACAAAGGTGTTGGAAACCTCGGTTCCCAAATCGTCTACGATTAGCAAATCACAATTATATATATATTCATGGAAATTGTAAAGGTCTTCTTTGGCCTTGTTGTCAAAGGTTTCTCGAGCCAGGGCTTCAAAGAGAGATACGGCACTGAAATAGATAACCGAGTGCCCGGAATCGAGTACGTCCTTGGCAATACAACCGGAAAGGAATGACTTACCGGTGCCTACAGACCCATAAAACAAAATGTTTTTGTGTTCAAAATCAATCTTCTCAACAAGCTCACGGCTTACAAAGACAGCGCGCTTAAAGGCCTCAAAGCCCTCGCCTGTGTGATAGGTATAATCCAACTTACTGAAGTTATTGTCTTCAAGGAATTCCTTGATATTGGACTGCTCGTATAAGACTTCGATAATCTGCTGCTTAAGGCAGTGACACTTCTCGTTCTTAATATAACCGGTGTCCTTGCAATCGGGGCAGTCATAGATAGGCTCGAGGTAATCCTCGGGAAGACCTGCGCCTTTAAGAAGGCTGTGCTTCATGCTCTTTAAGTCCGCAAGGAGAGCGCGAAGCTCTTCCATGGCGTCCTTGTCGCCGGCCATTTTCTTACGGGCCATGTCCATGGAGACGGATACAACGGAGTCGTCGAGCTCCTTGTAGCCTTCCACGTTCTTGTATACGTAATCTCTTCTGTCGTTGAGAATGTGCTGGTTCTTAAGTCTGGTTACTTCGTATCTTTGTAATATAGTATCAAACTGAGCTTGTGATAATGCCATATTGACCCTTTCATACTAACCTATTACAGGCAACGAACAGCAAACACTAATTGCTTAATATCTGACGTTCTATTTCATCAAAGTCGTACTTGGTATGAATCATCTGGTTGAACTGATTCTTGGAGGAAGCGCCTGAAGCTGCAGCCTTGGGCTTTCTGTAAGAAGCATCTGCGGCGGCTATATCGGAAAGATTCTTAACGCCTGCTTTCTTCCAGGAAGAAAGAATACCCTCGCAGTATTCCAATCTGTGGGACTCGACAGCAAGAACCGATCTGCCGCAAGCCTCATTGATGATTTCTAAGTCAAATCCGTAGTCCTTGTACCATTTGGTAACCATCTCGGCTTCTTTCTGAGTGGGAGTCGAGTTGCGTCCGAGGGACTTAAGGATGGTGTATACGGTCTTGTCATAACTGTTGCCGGCAAAAGCCTTGGCCTGCTTGGGAGTCTTAATCTCCGCCTCGGCCCAGGAAATGGCAACCTTCTTAATGTAAGCGAAGCTGGTCTTGCCACGGTCTACGCAATACTGAAGCAGGTAGTCCACAAGGTCTGACGAAAACTTAAGCTCGTCGGTAATAAAATAAAGAATCTCGATATCCTTAAGCGTAAGCTGCTTCTGAAGATAAGTCTCTGCTATAAAAAGAAGCTGTCCCGTCTCGGCGTTTTCCTTGAATGCCTTAAGCTGATCCCTGGAATACGAAATATTGTCGTAATCGGGCTTCGCAGGCTCAATGGGAGCGGGCTCGGCAGCCTTAACCTCCGCAGGCGCGGACACAAGTTTCAAAGGAACAATCGGAGCAAGAGGTCTCTCAACGCTCGCAGCTGCTTCCGACGGTGAAAGAAAGCGAATTCCCGTAAGAGACTTCGCTTCGTTATATTCAAGAGCAATAAGGTGCTGTCTCTCCCAGTACTTAAGAGCTCTCATAATGTCTTTCTCGGTGTGGTTGAACTTATCGGCCATATCGGAGATTCCGGTAGGAAGATTGGCGCTCATCATGCGCACAAGATAAAGGTAGACTTTGAGCTGGGCATCGTTGGCTTCCGTCATATAATTGTCGATAAATCTATTGGAAATGGCGGTGCTGCCGGCATAGTCATCTTTATAAATTGTCAAAGAGTTCATGGAAATCTCCCCTATCCCCTTAAAGAGGTAGTCTATACAAAATTTGGAAAACGCGCATCTCCACTGCGCGGCCGAATGAGGGTACCCCAAACGGAACTTCCAAGGCTGATTCTACCAAAAACAGCATCCAAATAAAATGGGTAAAATGCCGAAAAAGCCAGCAAAATCAAGGCTTTCGAGCTGACAAGGTGATTTTGTGGAAAGTGTGGATAATGTGGATGCATTTTGAGAAACCCACTAAAACACGCAGAAAAACGGGCAAAAAATAATCCACATTTTCAAGTGGCTTTTCAGCCCTCAAAAATGTGGACTTGTGGATAAATATTATGAAACCAGATTCTGACCGATGTTTACGACGTCTCCCGCACCCATAGTTATCAACAGGTCATCGGTAGTGCAATTTTCCTTAACGAATTTTTCGATTTCCGAAAAATCTTTAATATACGTTACATCGATTCCGCGTTTCTTCATCGCTTCGTAAAGCGTCTGCGAGTTGCAACCGTATATGTCTTTCTCGCGTGCCGCATATACATCACACAACACAACCTTGTCGGCCAAAGAAAGCGCTTCGACAAAATCAGGCAACAACGCCTTCGTACGAGTATATGTATGAGGCTGGAACACAACCCAAAGCTTATTGTGAGGCTTTTGCAAAGCTGCATTCAACGTAGCGCGGATCTCTGTAGGATGGTGAGCGTAATCGTCCACTACAGTCACACCGTTAAAGGAACCGAGCTCCTCGAAACGACGCTTCGAACCGCTGCACTTAAGGAGCGCCGACTTAATATTGGAAGCGGATACCTTAAGATTACGAGCAACAGCAATCGCCGCAAGTGCATTGGATACATTGTGGATACCGGTCGTAGCAAGCGTTACATCAAACTCTCCACCCGTCTTCTTAACATGGCAGGTAAAAGAAGGATGTCCGTTCTTATCAAAGCTTACATCGGAAGCCCAGAAATCAAACGCGGGCGAAAATCCGTAAGTAACATAAGGGCACTTGATATCCTTAACAATCTTGCGATAGTTATCAATCTCACCGTTTATAACAAGCAAACCGTCTTCGGGCAACAAATCCGCGAAACGTTTGAAAGAACTGCGAATATCGTTAATATCCTTAAAGAAATCGAGATGGTCTTCTTCTATATTAAGTATGACTGAAATCTTAGGGAAGAAACTCAAAAAGCTGTTGGTGTACTCGCAGGCTTCAAAAATGAAGTAATCGTGAGCACCCACGCGAAGGTTGGAATTGATGCTCTTTAAAACACCGCCGACAGAAAGGGTAGGATCGGTATCGGCCTCAAGCATAATCTCCGAAATCATCGAAGTGGTGGTGGTCTTACCGTGAGTACCGCTTATTGCAACGGGAGTATTGTATCCCTTCATAAGCTGACCCAAAAACTCGGCCCTTGTCATGTGAGCCTTGCCCGATTCCATCATAGCCTTGTACTCGGCGTTATCGGGACGGATGGCTGCGGTATAGACGATTAAATCAACATCATCGGTAATATGGGAAGTTTCCTGACCGTAGTAGACGGTAGCGCCGTCTTCGGAGAGCTTTCTTGTCAAATCGCTTTCCTTGGAATCGGAGCCGGAAACCTTGAAGCCGTCCGCAAGAAGAATGCTTGCAAGACCGCTCATGGAGATGCCTCCGATGCCTATAAAATAAACATGCATATCAGAATTTAAAGTAATACTCATAACTAAATCTCCCGTCGGATATTTTCTTTTTCCAAATCCGACAGATTGATTATAGCATTACTGACAAAAAACGCAAACGAAACGAAACTTTCGTTGATTAAAAAGAAAAAGTGGGGTACACTTAATATAGAGCATTTTTCGGAGCATTCTCGCTCCATAATAAGCTATATCTGGAGGCATCAATGATAAAAAAAGAGATGATTGCCATGCTTTTGGCGGGTGGCCAGGGAAGCCGACTCGGAGTGTTGACCGCCAAGATGGCCAAGCCTGCCGTTTCTTTTGGCGGCAAGTACAGAATTATTGATTTTCCGCTTTCCAACTGTATTAATTCGGGTGTTGATACCGTGGGTGTGCTTACTCAGTACCAGCCGCTTCGACTTAATACGCACATCGGCATAGGTATTCCGTGGGATCTCGACCGTAACATCGGTGGTGTAACCGTTCTTCCTCCTTACGAGAAGAGCGAGAACAGTGAGTGGTACACAGGTACGGCCAATGCAATCTACCAGAACCTGGATTATATGGAGACATACAATCCGGACTATGTTCTTATTCTTTCCGGTGACCATATTTATAAGATGGACTATGAAGTTATGCTTGATTTCCACAAGGAGAAAGGCGCTGACGTAACTATCGCCGTTATGCCCGTTCCCATGGAGGAAGCTAAGCGTTTCGGTATCATGATTACCGACGAGACCGGAAAGATTACCGAATTCGAAGAAAAGCCCGAGAACCCGAGGAGTAACCTCGCTTCGATGGGTATCTATATATTTAACTGGAAGACATTAAAAGAAGCCCTTATCGCGAAGGCCAATCAGCCCGCGCTGGACTTTGGCAAACATGTCATTCCTTATTGCCACGACAACGGTTCACCCATGTACGCTTATGAGTTCACGGGTTACTGGAAGGATGTGGGAACTCTCGAGTCCTACTGGCAGGCTAATATGGAGCTTATCGACCTTGTGCCTGAGTTTAACCTCTACGAAGAGTACTGGAAGATTTACACCAAGAGCGAGACCCTTCCTCCTCAGTACCTCTCCAAGGACAGCGTAATCGAGAGAAGTATCGTGGGTGAAGGCAGCGAGATTTACGGTAAGGTATACAATTCCGTAATCGGTCGCGGCGTTGTCATCGGCGAGAATGCCGTAATCAGAGACTCCATCATCATGAATGAAGTAGAGATCAAAGAAAGCGCCCAGTGCATTAAGTGCATCGTTGCAGAAGGTGCCGTAATAGGCGAGAATGCCGTGCTCGGCGAGGGCGAAGAACAGCCCAATGAAACCGATCCCAAGATTTACAACGCAGGTATTGTAACAATCGGCGAGAAGACACTTATCCCCGCAGATGTCCGCATCGGTAAGAACAGCGTGGTACTCGGTGCCACCGGTCCCGAGGATTACCCCGAAGGAGTTTTAAAGAGCGGTTCAACACTTATAAAGGCAGGTGACGAGGTATGAGAGCAATCGGTATAGTATTGGCCGGCGGATCCAGCCATCGTATGAAAGAACTCGTGTCCAGAAGAGCGGTTGCCGCAATGCCCGTTGCAGGCAGCTACAGAAGCATAGACTTTGTACTCAGTAACATGTCTAACTCTCATATCCAGAAAGTAGGTGTATTTACTCAGTACAACGCCGGAAGCCTTAACGAGCACTTAAGCTCATCCAAATGGTGGGATTTCGGACGTAAGCAGGGAGGCCTCTACGTATTTACTCCCGCAGTTACGGCTGAGAATAACTTCTGGTACAGAGGAACGGCAGACGCAATTTATCAGAACCTTTCTTTCTTGAAGAACAGCCACGAGCCTTACGTGGTAATCGCTTCTGCAGACTGTATCTATAAGATGGATTACAACAAACTTCTTGAGTATCATATCAATAAGAAGGCCGATATCACCGTTGTGTGTCGAGATGCGGACGACCTTCGCGATATAGACCGCTTCGGTACCATCAAGATGAACGAAGAGTATCGCATCGAAGAGTTTGAGGAAAAACCCGTAGTGGCCAAGACCTCCACCATTTCCTGCGGCATCTACGTAATCAGAAGGCGTGCGCTCATTGAGATGATTGAGAAATGTGCTTCCGAAGACCGCTACGATTTTGTGCGGGATGTTCTTATCCGGATGAAGGATATTAAGAAGATTTACGGTTATAAGATAGCCGAATACTGGCGTAATATTGCAAGCCTCGAGGATTATTTCTATACCAACATGGACTTCTTAAAGCCTCAGATTCGCAACTACTTCTTTAAGCAGTACCCGGATATTTATTCCAAGGTAGACGACCTTCCGCCTGCCAAGTACAATGTCGGCGCACAGGTACGTAACAGCCTGATATCAAGCGGTACCATCGTTAACGGCGTAGTCGAGGATTCCGTAATCTTCAAGGAGACCTACATCGGTAACAATTGCGTTATTAAGAATTCAATCATCCTTAACGACGTATACATCGGTGACAACTCCTACATCGAGAACTGCATCGTAGAGAGCCACGGCACCGTCCGGGCTAACTCTTATTACAAGGGCGAAGGCGGCATCAAGGTAGTCATCGAAGAGAGCGACAGATTTATAATGTAGTTTATGGGGCCCGCGGGTATGTTCTCGCGGGCTTTATTGCGCTTTCTTTGGCTTATAACGGTTGCCTTAATACACGCACTTTTGTATAATGATTGCGGTGTAACGCACCACAGGAGAAGAAATAATGATTATTATCGCAGGTCTCGGCAATCCCGGGAAAGATTATGCAGGAACCCGCCACAACGCGGGCTTCATGACTATAGATGCACTCGCCTCCAAGTACGGCATTGACGTAGGCGAGAAAAAGCACAAGGCAATCATAGGTAAAGGCGCCATCGAGGGCCACAAGGTAATACTTGCGAAACCTCAGACATTTATGAATAACAGCGGCGAGAGCCTTAGGGAACTCGTGGATTATTATAAGCCCGACATTGAGACGGAAGTCATTGTTATCTACGATGACATTACCCTTGATGTAGGCGGTATTCGCGTGCGCAAGAAAGGCTCCGCGGGCGGACATAACGGCATGAAGAGCATCATCGCGCATCTCGGCACCACCGATTTTCAGAGAGTCCGCGTGGGAATAGGCGAGAAGCCTCCGCGCATGGACCTTGCGGACTGGGTGCTCGGACATTTCCACAAAGAGGACATGGAGCCACTAAAGGACGCAATCGATGAAGCCTGCGCCGCAACCCTTATGATTATGAACGGCGAAGTTGACGAAGCCATGAACAAATACAACCGCAAGGTTGACAGGACACAAGAATGAGAGCATTGACAGGGCCCCTTATGAGCCTTCCGGGTATTACGGAGGCCAAAGCGGAACTTAGGAAAAAGAAAAACGTCTCGGTCACGGGCTGCGTCGATTCCCAGAAGTGGAACATGGCATTTGCCCTTGCCGAAGGGTTTTCCAATAAAGTGATAGTAACGTACAGTGACGTCCGGGTTAAAGAAATCTACGAGGACTACAGAATGTACGATAAAAACGTGCGCATGTATCCCGCCAAGGACGCTATTTTTTACCAGGCGGACGTGCACGGCAACAAGATTACAAGAGACAGAATCGCATGTCTTAAGAGAATACTCATGGGTCTTCCCTGCACCATTATCACCACTTTCGGCGGTCTTATGAATGCAGGTGCGGGACTCGATGTACTTAAGAACAGTCTTATCAAAATCTCTGTTAACGGCGAGGTATCCGAGAAGAAACTTATTAAGAAGCTTTGCGCTCTCGGCTACGAAAAGACCTATCAGGTGGAAGCCGGCGGCCAGTTCTCGGTACGCGGCGGTATCATCGACATCTTTGATTTCACCGAAGACAATCCATACAGAATAGAGCTCTGGGGTGATGAAGTCAGCTCCGTACGAAGCTTTGACGTTCAGAGCCAGCGTTCCATCGAGCGCCTCGAGAGCATTACCATCTATCCGGCTACCGAGTTGCCTCTTTCCGAGGACGAACTCTTAGGCGGTTTAGTCGGTATTGAAGCCGAGACCAAGGCGGCAGTTAATAAGTTCAGAAAGAACGGTCAGCCCGAAGAAGCCCACAGACTTGAAGCAATGTTCGAAGAAGTAAGAGAGCAGATTACGGAGCTTCCCTGGACGTTTAACGCCGACGGTTATCTTAAGTACTTCTTCAAAGAGCCCCTTTCGGTCTGTGACTATATGCCGGGCGCTTTATTTATACTGGACGAGCCTTCCCGTATCAAAGAACATGCCGAGGCGGTGGAGCTTGAGTTCAGAGAAAGCATGAAGGCCAGACTTGAGAAGGGTTACAGCCTTCCGGGACAGACCGACATCCTAATCGGAAGCGCGACCATTAATGCGAAGCTTGCGGCAGAAAGCCTCCTTATGCTCAGCACCATGCCCGTGAAGGGCTATTCGATTAAGCCTGACTTCACCATGGGCGTAACCGCAAGAAGTATCCCTTCTTACAACAACAGCTTTAACGAACTCGTAAGAGACTTAAATTCATATAAGAAGCGTAAGTACAAAGTCCTCATTCTTTCGGGCTCACGTTCCAGAGCGGAGCGAATTGCCGAGAGTTTAAGAGGTGAAGAGGTCAACGCTTTCTTTTCCGAAGACCGAAATCACGAGCTTCAAAGCGGCGAGATAATGACCATGTACGGCCGGGTTATGAAGGGCTTTGAGTACCCCGAAATCGGCTTTGTTGTCATATCCGAAAGCGACATCTTTACCGAGGCCAAGAAGAAAAAGCGCAAGAAGCGCTACGAATCCGAGGGCAATAAGGTCAGAGACTTTAACGACCTTCAGGTAGGCGATTACGTCGTGCACGAAAGCTTCGGTATCGGCGTTTACAAGGGTATCGAAAAGGTTGAAGTCGACAAGGTCGCCAAGGACTACATGCGCATAGAATACAAGGACGGTGGTGTGCTTTACGTGCCCGCGACCGCTCTTGACGTTATCATGAAATATGCTTCCGCGGATGCCAAGAAGCCCAAGATTAACAAGCTTGGCACCAAGGAATGGGAGAATACCACCGGCAAGGTTAAGACTGCAGTCAATGAAGTGGCCGAGGAGCTGGTGACCCTTTACGCCGCAAGACGCGACAAGGCCGGCTACGTATTCAGCGCAGACACCGTCTGGCAGCAGGAATTCGAGGAGAGCTTCCCCTACGAAGAAACCGGCGACCAGCTCGAAGCCATCGAGGCCACCAAAGCGGACATGGAGAGCACCAAGATTATGGACCGACTCATCTGCGGCGACGTAGGCTTCGGCAAGACCGAGATAGCCATCCGTGCGGCCTTCAAGGCAGTTCAGGACGGCAAGCAGGTAGTCTTCCTCGTACCCACCACAATCTTAGCTCAGCAGCACTACAACACCTTCAGCGAAAGAATGCGTGACTTCCCCGTGAAGGTAGCGCTCTTAAGCCGTTTTGTGCCCAAATCCGAGCAAAAGAAAACCATCGAAGACCTTAAGAAAGGCATGGTAGATATCGTAATCGGTACCCACCGCATGCTTTCTGCAGACATACAGTTCAAAGACCTTGGACTCCTTATTATCGATGAGGAGCAGCGCTTCGGCGTAACTCACAAGGAGAAGATCAAGCATATCAAGGACGACGTCGACGTGCTTACCCTTACCGCAACGCCTATTCCCAGAACGCTCCACATGAGCCTTGTGGGAATAAGAGACATGAGCCTTCTCGAAGAGGCACCCGGCG
Organism: Lachnospiraceae bacterium YSD2013; assembly: GCA_900100895.1. GTDB lineage: Bacteria > Bacillota > Clostridia > Lachnospirales > Lachnospiraceae > UBA1258. The sequence continues at coordinate 116,586 of FMTX01000013.1, read as the reverse complement.
ACAGACTGCCTATTCAGACCTACGTGTGCGAGTACAATCCCGAGATGGTGCGTGAAGCCATCAACCGAGAACTTTCCCGTCACGGTCAGGTCTATTATGTATACAACAGAGTAAACAATATCGCAGAGGTTACCGCGGGTATCCAGGCACTTGTGCCCGAAGCGAATGTTGCTTTTGCCCACGGACAGATGAAGGAGTCTGAGATTGAGCGTATTATGTACGACTTCATCAAAGGCGATATCGATGTGCTCGTGTCCACGACGATTATAGAGACCGGTATTGATATTCCGAACGTTAATACTATGATTATTCACGACTCCGACAGGCTCGGACTTTCGCAGTTATACCAGCTTCGCGGCCGCGTAGGTCGTTCCAACAGGACGGCGTATGCTTTCTTGATGTACAAGCGAGACAAGATACTTGAGGAAGTTGCGGAGAAGCGCCTTCAGACGATTCGTGAGTTTACAGATCTCGGAAGCGGCTACAAGATTGCCATGCGCGACCTTGAAATCCGTGGCGCCGGCAATATACTCGGCATGAGCCAGCACGGTCACATGGCGGCTGTCGGCTACGACCTCTACTGCAAGATGCTTAACAAGGCCGTTCAGATAAAAAAAGGCGAGACCGTCACAGAGGACTTTAACACGGTTGCGGACCTTGACGTAGATGCATATATTCCCTCCGAATACATCCTCAACGAAATCCAGAAGCTCGACACTTACAAGCGCATTGCCGCTCTCGAGACTCAGGAAGAAATCAACGATATGCGCGACGAACTCAAAGACCGCTTCGGCACCGTTCCGAAGGCCTGCGAGCACCTGCTTCGTATTTCGGGACTCAGAAATGCCGCTCACAGACTGGGCATTACCGAAGTGCGCGGGCGTAACGGGGAGATTTCTTTTACCTTCAAGCCCGATGCTGCGATTAAGACAGAGAATATCGGCACGCTCCTTACACGTCACAAGAAGAATCTGACGCTTTTTGCCAAGGCCGTACCGCCCGTATTTACCTACAGATACAGGACCGTCGGCGAGGTGGGACAGGACGAGAAACTGCTTCTTGAAAAGACCGAAAAAATGATTGAAGAGATGACTGAATATTTGCTGTAAAAAGAACAGTTGTTATATTAATTGGTTAATTAGAAAATTGTAGTATTAATAAGTAATTTTATGTTGCCGTACTGTCGGAAACTTGATAGAATGACTGTTGGAGCGCTTTTGAGGGGTGGTTATTAATGAAAAGAGGAGAACTTAACGAAATAGTCAAACAGATTTCTCTTCTGGGCCAGTTGGGCCTTTCAATTATAATGCCACTTCTTCTGTGCATTTTGCTGTGCTGGTATTTAACTACGAGGCACGGGGTGGGCCTTTGGGTCTACATTCCCGGTTTCTTTTTCGGCCTCGGTGGCTCGGCAATGACGGTTTATAAATTCTATCTTTCAACAATCCGCGATACCAAAAAAGAAGACAAGAAGAAAACCGTGTCCTTTAACAGACACGAATAATTGGAGTTATTTATGGGTAAATTACTGGACAGGCTTCAGCCTGCGGTAAAAAAAGAGACTAAGAATATATTTCTCTACACGCTTATCGGTTGTGTAGTGATGACAGCAGTTATTTTTGTTTTGCATAAGTGGTTTTGGCCCGATGTGTTCCCCTTTGATTACACTGTATTCACGGGAGCGTTCGGGGGGCTTTTCGTAGCGGTGTTGAATTTCTTTTTAATGTCGCTTACGGTTCAGGCCGTTACTTCGGAAGAAGATGACAAGGTCGCTATCGATATTATGAAGAAAAGCCTTGCCAAAAGAAAGCTTTTACACTTTGTATGGATTGCAATCGCAATCGCGGCACCGTTTATTTTTTGGCCGGCGGGTATTTTACCTTTACTTTTCCCAAGTGCCGGTATCAAGATAAAAGGAATTTTCGATCAACAAAAATATATAAGACAGGAGGTGGAGCAAAAGCAAGATGGATGTTAGTGAAAAAATCGTAGGCCCAAAAGTCTATTGGGAACTACCGGTGGACATCCCTGTGCTTGGAAGGTTTCATATAACGGAAACCATGGTGGTAAGTTGGATTGTAATGATTATTATTACAACCGTCTGCATATGCCTTACGCGCAAGCTTAAGGTGAAAGATGTTTCCAAGCGACAGGCCTTTGCAGAAATGCTTGTGGAAACCGCCGATAAGTTCGTAATCGGCAACATGGGCGAGAAATTTGCTTACTTTGTTCCTTTTGTGGCGGCATTGTTCGCAACCAGTGTGGTATCCAACCTTATCAGCTTAACGGGTATATTCAGAAGCCCCACGGCCGATTTGAATACCGAAGCATCGTGGGCTTTAGTGGTATTTGTAATTATCACTTCCCAGAAGATTAAAGTAGGCGGTGTCGGCGGATACCTTAAGGGATTCACACAGCCTATACCTGTTTTGACGCCCTTTAACGTATTATCGGAACTTGCAACCCCTATCAGTATGGCTTGCCGTCACTTCGGTAACATACTTTCGGGTTTCGTAATCAATATTCTTATTTACGCAGCACTCGCTGTGGCAAGTTCAAAGCTCCTGGGATTAATTCCCGGCGCAGTGGGAGCACTTCTCTCACATGTACCCATCTTCAGTGTGGGTCTTCCGGCGATATTATCGGTTTATTTTGACTGGTTCTCCGGAGTAATGCAGGCATACATTTTCTGTATGCTGACAACTATGTATATTGCAAATGCCGCAGAAGGCTAAATACTATTTCTTTTTCTTAAGGAGGAAAAATATATGGAATTTCAATTACTTGCTAAAGGTATAGCACTTGCAGGATGCGCAATCGGTGCCGGACTTGCACTTATCGCCGGTATCGGACCCGGTATTGGTGAAGGTAACGCCGTAGCTAAGGCTCTCGAAGCAATCGGACGTCAGCCCGAATGTAAGGGTTCTGTTACTTCTACCATGTTACTTGGTTGTGCGGTTGCCGAAACAACAGGTATTTACGGTTTCGTTACAGGTCTGCTTCTTATTTTCGTAGCACCCGAATCATTCATGAAGTTCTTAGGTTAACTCATTTAGGAGGTTATAAGCTTGAAAGTACAGGACTTAGTTACTATCGATCCCTGGACCCTCATAGCACAGTTACTTAACCTTTTTATCCAAGTGATGCTGATTAAGAAGTTTCTTTTTAAGCCCATACGTGAGGTTCTTGCCAAGCGTAAGGCTTTAGCAGACGCAGAACTTGCCGATGCGGCCAAGGCCAAAGAAGAAGCAGAGTCACTTAAGAGCGAGTACGAAGAAAGCATGAAACAGGCCCGCGATAAGGCCAACGACATTCTTAACACCGCTCAGAAATCCGCATCGCAGCAGAGCGAAGAAATCATCCGCGAGGCCAATGCTCAGGCCGTATCCATTAAGGCTAAGGCCGAAAGAGACATTGAGCAGGAGAGACGCAAAGCTGTCAACGAGATTAAGGATGAAATCGGTGATATGGCTATGGAGATTGCCGGTAAGGTAATCGGAAGAGAGATTAACTCTTCGGACCATGAGAAACTGATAGATGATTTTATCAATAAAGTAGGAGAAGAGTCATGACGGAATATGCCAGAGTTTATGGTGGCAGTCTGTATGACTTGGCTTCCGAAGAAAAGCTTACAGACGCCATTTTGGAGCAAATGCAGGAAGTTAAGGCGATATTCAGGGAGAATCCCGAGTATCTTAAGCTTCTTTCGGAACCTTCGGTTAAGAAAGAAGAGCGTACCGATCTCATAGAGAAGGCCTTTGGTGCCGACGCTGAGAGATATTTGGTAAACTTCCTCAAGATTCTTTGCGAAAGAAATCTGTTACGCGAGTATGAAGGCTGTACGGAAGAATTCACAAAGAGATACAATGCCGACCACGGAATAGCAGAAGCGGTTGTAACAAGCGCTGTTGAGCTTACCGAGGAAAAGAAAAAGGCACTTAAAGCAAAGCTTGAAAAGGTGAGCGGTAAGACCGTTTCACTTGTAACGAAGGTTAATCCCGCAGTTGTTGCGGGACTTAAGGTCGAAATCGAGGGAACAGAGATCGACGGTACCGTAAGCGGACGTCTGAACGAAATTTCCAAGAGATTAAACGACACGATACTATAAGGATGGAATGGAATTATGCAATTAAAACCCGAAGAGATATCCAAGGTCATCCGTAGCCAGATAAAATATTACGAAAACACTCTTCAGCAGAATGAGACAGGAACCATACTTAACGTAGGTGACGGTATCGCACGTGCGAGCGGACTTGTTAAGTGTATGGCAGGTGAGCTTCTTGAATTTGAGGACGGAAGCTTCGGTATGGCTCAGAACCTTGAAGAGAACAGTGTTTCCATCGTATTATTCGGTTCCGATGAGAACATAGGTGAAGGACAGACCGTTAAGCGTACCGGTAAGGTTGTATCCGTACCGGTAGGTGAAGCTATGATTGGCCGTGTTGTTAATGCTCTCGGCCAGCCCATTGACGGAGCGGGTCCCATCGATACCAAGGAATTCAGAGCTATCGAATCCAACGCTCCCGGTATTTGTGAAAGACAGTCAGTATTTGAGCCCTTACAGACAGGTATCAAGGCTATCGACTCGATGATTCCAATCGGTCGTGGTCAGCGTGAGTTGATTATCGGCGACAGACAGACCGGTAAGACCACCATCGCTACAGATACCATCATCAACCAGAAGGGCAAAGATGTTATTTGTATTTACGTTGCCATCGGTCAGAAGCGTTCCACAGTAACGAACCTTGTTGAGAACCTCACCAAGAACGGCGCTATGGACTACACAATCGTTGTAGCAGCTACCGCTTCCGAGGCAAGCCCCCTTCAGTACATCGCTCCTTATTCGGGATGTGCTATGGGTGAATATTTTATGGCACAGGGCAAGCACGTCCTTGTTATCTACGATGACTTAAGTAAGCATGCGGTTGCATATCGTGCACTCTCCTTGCTTATCCGTCGTCCCCCCGGACGTGAGGCCTATCCCGGAGACGTATTCTACCTCCACTCAAGACTTCTTGAGCGTGCAGCCAAGATGGATGCCGAGCACGGCGGCGGTTCACTTACCGCACTTCCCATCATTGAGACGCAGGCAGGCGACGTTTCCGCATATATCCCTACCAACGTTATTTCCATTACCGACGGACAGATATTCCTTGAGACCGAGCTTTTCCACTCAGGCGTTATGCCTGCGGTTAACCCCGGTATCTCGGTATCCCGTGTAGGTGGTAACGCTCAGATTAAGGCAATGAAGAAGGTTGCCGGTACTTTGAAGCTTATCTACTCCCAGTACAGAGAGTTACAGAGCTTCGCACAGTTCGGTTCCGACCTCGATGCCGATACCAAGGCACGTCTGGATCAGGGTGCGAGAATCGTGGAAGTTCTTAAACAGAACCAGAATTCTCCTATCCCTGTTGAAAAGCAGATTGCCATCATCTATGCCGTTACCAAGAACATTCTTGCCAAGGTAGCCGTTACCGATGTTAAGGAGTACGAAGCAGGTCTTTATACTTTCCTTGACGGAGATGCAGACGGTGTAGCCTTCATGAATGCGGTTAAGGAAACAGGTAAGCTTGAAGAAGATACCGAAGAGCGCTTAAAGAGAGCTCTTGAGGCATATACAGAAGACTTTGTTAAAGCACATAGTGCTTCATAAGGAGGACACACATGGCTGCTAACATGAAAGCGGTTAAGCTGCGTATCAAGAGTGTCCAGAACACCATGCAGATAACCAAGGCAATGGAACTTGTGGCATCCTCCAAACTGCGTAGAGCCAAGGAACGATCCGAGATCGCCCGCCCCTACTTTAAAGAACTGTACGGCACCCTTCAGAAGATTGCTGCAGGCAATACGGATTTTACTTCCGACTTTGCTTCCGCAGCGACCAGCGAGAAGGTCTGCTACGTAGTAATCGCCGGTGACAGAGGTCTTGCAGGCGGATACAACTCCAACCTCTTTAAATGTATGGAAGCCGATTCCAAAGGCAAGGACTATTCGGTTCTCCCCATTGGTAAGAAAGCGGTAGAATATTTCAAGAGACGTAAAGTCGAAATCATAACCGAGCATTTCAATGAAATCGCTCCCCTGAACATAGGCGACTGCTTCGAAATCAGCAATCTCTTATGTAAGGAGTACAAGGACGGTAACTTCGGTACATTAAGACTTGTTTATACAGAGTTCGTATCGATGCTTTCACAGCAGCCTCACGCAGTGAGCGTGTTGCCACTTACCGATCTTGTGGGTGAAGAACCTGTTGAGCCCGTTAAGAACTTGATTCTCTACGAGCCCGACTCAACCGAAGTATTCGACGCAATCGTTCCCGAGTATGTAGCCGGCGTTATCTACGGCGCCGTATGCGATTCCCTTGCGAGTGAGCAGGCGGCAAGACGTACCGCCATGGAATCCGCAACATCCAACGCCGAAGAAATGATTGAGACTCTGAACCTTCACTACAACAGAGCCCGTCAGGCAAGCATTACGCAGGAAATTACCGAAATTGTCGGAGGTGCTGAAGGACTGTAGCACTTACTTAACTAAAATACAAAGGAGATTCGTAAATGAGCGAGAAACACATTGGCGAGATTGTACAGGTAACCGGACCCGTACTTGACATCAAGTTTGGTCACGACGAATTGCCCGCACTTTTAAACGCCATTGAAATCGATAACAACGGTAAGAAGCTTACCGCCGAAGTTGCTCAGCAGGTCGGTGACAACGTAGTTCGTTGTATCGCAATGAACTCTACCGACGGACTTGTTCGCGGCACGAAGGCAGTAGATACCGGCGCTCCCATCATGGTTCCCGTAGGCGAAGAGTGCCTCGGACGTGTATTCAACCTTTTGGGTGACCCCGTTGACAACTTACCCGCTCCCGAAGCCAAAGAAAAATGGTCGATTCACCGTCCCGCACCCGCTTACGAAGAGCAGGCTTCCTCAACCGAAATTCTTGAAACAGGTATCAAGGTTGTTGACCTTATCTGCCCCTATGCAAAGGGTGGTAAGGTAGGTTTGTTCGGCGGTGCCGGCGTAGGTAAAACCGTTCTTATTCAGGAGCTTATCCACAACGTTGCAACCGAGCACGGCGGATATTCAATCTTCACAGGCGTTGGTGAACGTACCCGTGAAGGTAACGATATGTACAACGAAATGAAGGAGTCGGGAGTTCTTTCCAAGACCGCCTTGGTATACGGTCAGATGAACGAGCCCCCCGGAGCACGTATGAGAGTAGGTCTTTCCGGACTTACCATGGCAGAATACTTCCGTGATGTTAAGAATCAGGACGTGCTTTTGTTCATTGATAACATTTTCAGATTTACACAGGCAGGTTCCGAGGTTTCTACCCTTCTTGGTCGTATGCCTTCAGCCGTAGGTTATCAGCCTACACTGGCTACTGACATGGGTACTCTTCAGGAGCGTATTACATCTACCAGAAAGGGTTCCATTACCTCTATTCAGGCCGTATACGTACCTGCGGACGACTTAACAGACCCCGCACCCGCTACAACATTCACCCACTTGGATGCTACCACCGTTTTGTCGCGTGATATCGCTTCCATGGGTATCTACCCCGCAGTAGATCCTCTTGATTCCACCTCCCGTATTCTTACACCCGAGGTAGTAGGTCAGGAGCACTACGAAGTGGCAAGAGGTGTTCAGCGAGTTCTTCAGAGATATAAAGAACTTCAGGATATCATCGCCATCATGGGTATGGACGAACTTTCCGAAGAAGATAAGTTAACCGTTAACCGTGCACGTAAGGTACAGCGTTTCCTGTCACAGAGCTTCTCTGTAGCAGAACAGTTTACCGGTCTTGAAGGTAAGTATGTACCTCTTAAGGAGACACTCCGCGGCTTCAGAATGATTCTCGACGGCGAATGCGATCAGATTCCCGAGAGCTGCTTCCTTATGGCAGGCACCATCGACGATGTACTCGAAAAAGCAAAGAACATGTAAAGGAGGCTGTCTATGACGACATTTCCGTTACGAATCGGTACACCGGACGGCTTACTTTTTGAAGGTAATGTGGAACGGGTCATGTGCCGAAGCATTACCGGCGATCTTGCAATTCTGGCAGGACACACTAATTTCTGCACAGCACTTGGCATGGGTGCGGCTTACGTAGTCCTTGAGGACGGCACAAGAAAGGATGCAGCCTGCATAGGCGGTATGATTACCATGATGGATGGCGCTTGCCACCTTCTTGCAACCACTTGGGAGTGGGCCGATGACATCGACAAAAACCGTGCAGAAGCTGCCAAGAAAAAGGCTGAAGAAATCTTAGCCCGCGACAATCTTACGGACAAAGAAATAAGACTTGCGGAAGCCAAGCTCCATCGTGCACTTGTAAGAATCGGCGTTAAAGGATAATAGTTGATAAACCCCGGGGCAGTGAGCCTTGGGGTTTTTCTTTTACCGAGAGCAATATCATAAAAAATTCTTAATTTTCCCGAATATTGTGCATGGGTCTCAATAACTTGCTATAATAGCGTGGAAAGGCAGAAATATGGATAAAGAAGAAATAAAGAGACGGTTGAGAGCCAAAGCGGCTTCCGACCCGAAGTTACAAAAGGCTATCGCTCATTCGGAGCGTGTTAAAGTAGAAGTACCTGTTAAACACAGTGAACCGGTGAAGAGTATGAAACCGATTAAAGAGAGTAAACCGAAAACACCCAAGGCACCCAAGGCTCCCAAGAATCACAAACGTTCCGGCAATAATCTTTTTTTGACGGTATTTATAGTTCTTGCGGCTGTGGCGCTGATTGGATTAAGCCTTTATATGATAAAGGATGTCTTTTCGTCCGAATCGCAGAAGTATGAAGCACTTAAGACTGCGTATGATTCTTTACTTAAAGAGAACGAAGCCACGGGAGCTGAGAATCTTGCGCTCAAAGAAGAACTTGATGCTTTGTATGACGAGAACACCAGGCTTAATGAGCAACTTACCGACCTTGAATCCATCATCGGCGGAATTGAGTTAAAAGAAGCCGAAGCGGAGGCCAATCCTTACGACGATACATATGTATCCGAGTACTACGTGACCAAGAAGCTCAGCTGGAACCTTATAGAGAACGTCAAGACTAACGGTGATACCACCGATTACATTGAAATCAACGACAAGTTCTATTATGCGATATATAGTCCCAAGTCCGTTACGGTCAATAAATATGACGGCAAGAAGGAGCTTATATCTTCCGAGAAAGTGGATGTAAGCCAGGGTCAGTACTTTGACTTCGGAACGGATTGTAAGTATGTAACAATTTCTTACAGTGACAAGAAGACTTATTTTGTATCCTCGGGAATACTTACGGGCAGTAAGGAGCGCCCCGACAGAGGCAACTACTTCTACGTAGTAGGTAAGAACGCTCCCGCCAATGTATCGCTCAGCTATGCCGGCAGATGTCTTAAGAGCGGCGGAACGATACTCGTGCTTCCCGGAACTTACGTAGATAACGTTGATGTTCAGAATAAATCAGCCAATATTATCGGTGTGGACAGGAGTCTTTGCTCGCTTGTAAGTTACGATAAAGACTACTACAAGCCTCCGCTTGAGATTGCGGCCGGCAAGGTTGCCAATATGACGATTGAAGCAGTCAGTGACGGATATCACGATTCGGAACTTTCCGCATACGGTATTCATTCAGACTTTAACTACCTGGCTGACAAGACGCTTACGATTGACAATTGCATAGTAAGATCGGACTACAACGTAAGTATAGGAATCGGTTTAAGAAGAGGCACCATCACCATCAGCAATTGTGTATTTGACGATATTTTCTTCCACGATTCGGATGATGAAAACTACGGCGGAGAGCAGAACATTAAGTTCATTAACAACAGCTTCAAGACCATGAACATTAACTCTCAGGAGAAGGACAACGCCAAGGTTAACCTTACGTTTAAAAAGAATTCGTTCAGCAGCATAACGGCTGCCAATGTAATTACCAACGTGAACGTGGACGGATGCTTTAAGGGTCTTAAGGGATTCTATCTTACGGAAGACAGCGCAGGTAACAGCCTGGGCGACGTTAACTACTAAAATCAGACATACAAAAAGCTGCCGCTCATATGGGCGACAGCTTTTATAATGCTTAAAATTATTTATTCTTAAGTAAATCTCTGATCTCTGTAAGAAGCTCTTCGCTTGTGGGAGCTGCAGGTGCTGCTGCGGCTTCTTCGGCCTGTTTCTTTTTAAGCTTCTCTCCTGCCTTGGTCATAAAGAAGATGCAAAGTGCGATGATAAGGAAGTCGATTACCGACTGGATGAAGCTTCCGTACATAACCTCTGCGTCACCGACCTTAGCGGAAAGTGCAGTGAAATCGATACCGCCGGTAAGGATTCCGATGAGTGGCATCAAAATGTCGTTAACAAGAGAGGTAACAATCTTACCGAATGCGCCACCGATGATAACGCCGACTGCCATGTCCATGACATTTCCTTTGGAGATGAAATCTTTGAATTCCTTGAATGCTTTCATAGTATACCCTCCTAGAGTAATATTGTTAATGTACCAAGAAAAAGTATAGCAATTGTAACTGCAAATATCAATGATATCTGTCAATTTTTTGCGAGATTTTCGCTTGCTTGGTCACATTTGCAAAAAAACGCTTTTCAAGGTATATTTACTTAGGAAAAACATAATGGAGATGTGCTATGAAGACATGTTCGAATTGTGGCGGTTCCTATGACGAGAAAGAGCCCAAATGCCCATACTGCGGCATGATTAACGAAGTCGGAGCCGAGAATGAATACAAGGATAAACTTAACAGGATCAGGAAGGATTTGGACAACGTAGACGAACTTGCGGTTATCGACTACAAGAGCGAGTTAAGAGCCTTCCTTAAGATGTTTATTACGACGCTTTTGGTTGTGGGATTTATCGCAATCATGATAGTAAGCGCTCAGATTTCCAAAAGAGAAGGCGCAGGCGGTGGCGAAAGAAAAGCCATGGACGCCAAGATCGAAGAAATCAAGACGCTCAGATCGTACACCGAAAAGTGGGACGCACTTTACGACGCCGGCAAATATGACGAAATGTGTGATGTCATAGCGACGGATAACGGCAAGATAAATGTTTATGACTGGCAGCATTATGACTTCTACAAGGGATATGAAGCTTATTACGATACCCGTAGTAAGATTGCGGAAATATTGAGCAAGGATAATGCAGCGACTTATATTAAGGCTGATGCCATTCACCATGCTCTCTATGCATACTATATGACCATATCATCGAAGTCTACATACAAATTTACTCCCGCGGAGAAAGAACTCTTTAAGGAAGAATGGCCCAAGCTTGTTAAAGAAGTATGCGAAGCCTTCGACTTTACCGAAGAAGAGTTTGATACACTGCGAATCAGAGCCGGAAGCGATAGTTATCCGGACTATACGGAAGTAAATCATTTTGCGGAAGAAAGGTGGGGCAAGTAATATGAAATGTCAACAGTGCGGATCCAATCTTCAGATAGATAATGCTTATTGCCCTTACTGCGGCGCCGTCAATCCTGTGGCCAAGAAACACCGCGAGGACATGAAGCGCTACGCCAACGACTACAAGAGGACCAAAGAAGAAGTTGTAAGAAACACCCGCAGCTTCAACAAGAAAACCTTCAGAATTACAGCCATTGCGGTTACCGTGGCTGCTGTTTTGGGAAGCCTTATTTTTACTGCTTTGGCTGACACTATCGGTCGTAACATGTATTACGACAAGAGACGTCAGAACGCATCTCAGTATTTTGAAGAGGTAATTCAGCTCATAGAGGACTGTGATTACATTAAGCTTGATACGCTGGCAAGATCCAAGAACGTCAGAAGCACCGGCGATAAGTCTATGAGAGAGTATTACAACGCGGAGAGACTTGCGACGGAATATTCCTATGTGTTTAACGATGTAATGATTAAGCTTACGGATAATGATATTACGCAGACGGAGCTTTCAAATCTCGGCAACGAAGTATACAGCTTTTACAAGTATTACAATGCGGGTCCCGATACCGAGAATGAGACGGTTGTGAAGTTCTTCGAAAACTGTAAGCGCGATATGGGCTTTCTTTTGACAACATATGTTGGAATATCCAAAGAAGATGCCGATAACCTGGCAAATATGAGTGAAGGACAGATTCACGTTTTGGTAGAGGAGGCTTACAATGGCAAGAGTACGAAGTAACAGAGGCAAGAAAACTCTCGCGGTAATCCTCGGACTTATATGGGGAATTATTGTTGCTGTGATTGTGGCCGATTTGTATATGATGTTTAACTACAAGCCCAATTACTATTCAAGTGCCGTTCGCATGGCCGACAAAGTATCGAGCAAGACGTACGGCCAGCTCTACGGCATGATGCAGAACGATCTGGTTGACAATCTTGATACCGACAAGCAGACGGAGTATGCGGAAGTGCTTGCGATTCACGATTATATGGAGGCGGCGGCTCAGTACAGAATGTACAGCGAGAACGGAATTTCAGACATGGCTGCCCGTTACAAAGAAAGAATGGACGAGGCTGAGAGCCGTATGGGCGGACTTGCCTTCGCGGCTGACGATATCGACAAAATTATAGGGGAGAAGCGCTAAGAGCGTAACTACATGACTGAGAAGATAAAGGCATTTATTGAAAAGTATTTCATATACCTGTTTGCGGCTGCGGTGGTGGCTGTCAACTTCACACTCATTTTTGACAATGTTGTGTGGGGGGATGAGGCTTTCTCCGGAAACGTTATCCGCGGTACGAATATAGCGGGGTTGCTTCAGAGAATATATTACTGGGACAATCATCCTCCGCTTTATTACATCCTTCTTCAGGGATTGTGCGCGGTGCTTGGGCATCATACGTGGGTGATGCATCTGCTTTCTTTCCTGCTTTTTGCTGCGGGCGTTGTCTTCGCCGTTATAGTATGGAAGAAAGAAGCCGGATGGTTTCCCGCATCGATGTTTGTGCTGGTAAGCGGTCTTTCGGCTACATGCGTTGAGTACAATCTCGAGATTAGAATGTATGCGCTGGTATTTCTTGAACTATTTGTCTGCGCATATTTGTCATACAGGATAATAAGCGGCGATGACAGGATAAGGAATTTTGTATGTATAGTTCTGTTCGGAGTGATGGCGGCGTACACGCATCATTACGGGCTTGTGACGAGCGGTATATTGCTTGCGGTGACTTTCTTCGGCTATTTTCTTAGGAACAAGGGGAAGTCATGGGTAAGAGGCGTGATATGCCTTGCTTCGTATATTGTGTTATATCTGCCGTGGCTGTTTGTGTTGCTTAAGCAAATGAAAGGTGTGGCGGGCAGCTGGTGGGCTACGGAGCCTTCGAAGCTTAGTGCCGTTCTGGAGTTTGTATTCGGTGGCGCGAGACTGAAACCGATATTGCTTTGGATGACGGTTGTTCTTTCGCTGATTTCTATACTCGTCGATTTGGGAGTATTGAAGCTTGGCGGTGCGAAGGGAAAGTTCGAGCTTTCTTTGGCTACTAAGGACTTGAAGGTTGCCCTGTCAGATAAGACTCGCGGAATATTGGTGCTCTGGGCAGCAGTACTGCTGGTGCTTGGATTCGCGTACGGAATCAGCGCGGTTTATAAGCCAATTCTTGAGCTTAGATATATGTACCCGATTGTTCCGCTGTTACTTACGATTCTCATGATTGCGATATCAAGGGTTCTTGATTATGCTCGGGAACAAAAACTGGTGAAGCTATTTGGTGTAATCTTTTTTGTGCTGTTCTCGGTGAGCCTTGTGTTCGGACTTTTGGATTTTAAATATTTCAGAAGTGTTACCAAGACCCAGAATGTGGAGACACAGAAGGTTCTTGATGTAATCGGAGAAGTGGATGACGATACTGTCATGACGTCAATTGCCGTGCAGCATCTGGCTTGGACGGTGCTTGAGTACTATTATCCCGATACCGAGATTGTAGAGGGATTCCCGACGGAAGCAAGAGAAGATGCGGGAACCGTATGGTCATTCTATACAGGCCCCTTGTCAGACAGCGAGATTGAATCGATGCAGGCACGCGGCTACAATGTGGAAGTCCATGAAGATATGTGGTTCGGTAAGTACGGATGCTATATATACAAGTTCTATAAGTAAAAGCAAAAGAACTAGTCCCGGCGGGGCTAGTTCTTTTTATTCTCAACATATGATTTGATTCCTTCGTAGATGGCGTCGGGTTCGGGAGGACAACCGGGAACGTAGTGATTAAATAGCCTTGTGCAGTTGCCGATGCCGAGCTCGCCGGTCTTGCCGCGATAACCTTGGCCGATGCAGATCTTCTCGGTGAGCTTGTCGAGGATGCCTTCTTCCTCGAGACGGGAGAGGGCTTCCATTAGGCTTTCGTAGCAGGCGCTGCAGGTGTCTACGTCTTCCGCTTTGTCTTTGAGTTTAAAGAGGCTGTGTGTGCGCGGAAGAACCTCGTCTTTCTCAGTGCCGTCGCCACCGATAGTACGGATGCTAAGGGTAGAAAGGTCGGAGCATCCTACGCCGGCTTCAGCTGCCAGCTTGATATAGGGAACATCGTCAAGCGTGTAGCCCATAAGCTTACAAAGGTATGAATCTATGAGTACGGGGTCAAGGCCTGCCATAACACAATCGCTGTGATAAGGGTTACCGCCACCCTCACTGTCAAGGTCGCCGCAGATATGATCGACGACGATAAAGTCCTGCTTAATCGCGGAGTTTAGGATTGCTATAGGCTTATGAAGTCCCATGGAGTGGAAACGTCTTTTCTCGGGATTTGGGATAAGACCTTTCATGTTCTTAAGTGCGCAGGTGATATTAGTCTGGCAATGACCTTTAAGAACCGGAACGTTAATCATGAAGTCTACGTCTCGCACGCAGTTACATATGTTGACGGAGATGTCACCGCAGGGGACGGTATAGGATTTTTCTTTTTGCGTATCGATAAGAGTGATGCCGTACTTATCCCTGAGGGCATTGTAACCGCAATATTCAAAAGAATCCTCGGTCTTGTCGCCTACCCAGGAGCCTTCGATGATACGAATGTCGGTAAAGCCGTGCTCGTTCAGATGCTCGATAATACCTGCGACCACTTCGGGATGAGTGGTAGCGCCGAAGCCTGCGGGTACGGGAGCCACGAGATTGGGCTTGATACCAATCTTAGCGCCGGCCTCAATATGCTTATACAAAGCAGCCTCCTCAAGAAGGCGCTTGGTCATGTCTTTGTAATCGGTTCCGTATATACGGAGTATTTCATTCTTTTGCATAATATCCTCACTGAAAGGTTACGTGGTACAACCGATTATAGCATATGGGGCGGCAAAATAAACTAAATCTGACCGATATACAGCAATAAATGAGTGTAATTGAAATCCGCGGGCATTTTAAAATAATGATATAGGAAAGATTTCGGAAGAGAGGTTACATTATGGCTAATCCTATTTTACCCCTTTGGGAGTACATTCCCGACGGAGAACCGAGAGCATTTGGGGACAGAGTTTATTTGTACGGGTCCCATGACAGATTTGGCGGGGCTGAGTTTTGCGATTACAAGTTAAAGGCCTGGAGTGCGCCTGTTGATGATTTAAATAACTGGATCTGCCATGGTCACATTTTTCAGACCAGACCTGATACGGACCATGAATCAAGCGTGCCGCACACCGACCATGAACTGTATGCTCCCGATGTGGTGGAGAAAGACGGCAAGTATTATCTTTACACATATATTGCAGGGGCGAAAGGATGCGTAAGTGTCAGCGACAGACCCGAGGGACCCTTTGAGTTTCTTTCGACATACGTATACGACGAAGCGGATGCGGGAGATGAAGGCATTTACAATGACCCGGGAGTACTGGTGGATGACGACGGCAAAGTCTATATTTACTATGGATTCGAACATTCCAACATGAATGAACTCAATCCCGACAACATGTACGAGGTGATTAAGGGCAGCCTTAAGAAACCTGCGGTGGACGACAGCAGTGAGGTGCCTGCTCATAAGCGCTTTTATGAGGCAAGCTCTCCCCGCAAAATCGGCGATACATATTACCTGATTTATTCGGCGAGAAAGGGCAGCTTGCTTGCATACGCAACATCCGATTCACCCACGGGACCTTTTGAATACAGAGGATACATAATTGACAACGGAGTCGATTATCCTGCGGGCAACAATCACGGTTCATTGGTGAAGATTAAAGACCGGTGGTACATATTCTATCACCGCATGACCAATAATTCCGTATTCTCAAGGCGGGCCTGCGTTGAAAAGGTTACGATTCTTCCCGACGGAACCATTCCGCCGGTTGAGATGACTTCCCTCGGTTTCGAGGAGTCTCTTAATCCGTATGCGCCTGTTAAGGCTGAGATTGCATGCGTTCTGACTAACGGATGCTATATTACCGAGAAGGACGTTTTCAGGCGTGTGGTTACTGATGTCAAAGAAGGATGCATCATAGGCTACAAATACTTTGATTTCGGTGAGGATTATTCCACCAAGACCATGGAGATTGCAGTCAAGATTGTGGGAAGAGGATGCAAAGGCAAGCTTCACGTATTTATAGACGGAACCGAGACGGATCCCTCAAAGGTTTATGCCGGTGATGCGGCAAAAGAAGCACCAACGGGACCGGTTTACAATGAAAACGGCTGGGAAATAGTTGAATACGGCTCTAAGGGCCCTCGAAAACTCGGAACCGAAATCAGTGTCGTCGAGTTGGGCCTCGGAGACGGAATATATCGCGGCAGGGTTAAGAACGTTACAGGCCGCCACGCACTTTATTTTGTGGCCGACCTTGGGCTTCCCAAGGGCACATGGCCCTCAAGTTTCTTTGACGGCAGAGTAATATGCGAGCTTGAAGAGTTCGTATTTATGAAATAGAGAAAAGATTGAGGAGGTTACAGTTATGAATTACGTATTTGAAATGCCTGAAGCTATGCTGAAGGAGTGCGACAGAAAGGGCACCGTTGAGCGCTTCGAGTATGACACATTCACTTATGATGAAGGCGACAGCAAGCCTATGCATAAGGGCGCGTGGGTGTATCTGCCTTACGGCTACGACAAGGCCAAGAAGTACAATGTGCTTTATCTCTTACACGGCGGTGCCGTCAACGAAGACTGGTGGTTTAAGATGTTTCCCGATACCGTCACCATCCTTGACAACATGATTAACGACGGAGTGTGCGAGCCCTGCATCATTGTTACGCCCACTTATTACAGAGGCGATGCGGAATTTGACAAAGAAAAAGGCGAATATCTTACCGAGCATTTCGCCATCGAGCTTCGCAAGGATTTAATTCCGGCAGTAGAGGAAAAATACAGCACTTACGCAGATGGAGATGTATCAGAGGCGAACTTAATTGCTACAAGAGAACACAGAGCATTTGCAGGCTTGTCACTCGGCTCCATGACCACTTACAGAGCTGCTTTTTACAATAACTATGATTTATTCGCGTGGTACGGACCTTTCTCCGGCTGCTGCGGACCTTTCGGCAATCACGACGTTGAAGTTAAGCGTATCTGCGAGACTCTTGAAAACGGCGAGAAGAACGGTCTTCCTCTTAAGTACCTCTTCTGCTGCAACGGCGACAAGGACATCGCTTACGCCGAGCACACGGATATCATGGGCAAGGTCCTTGATAAGTGCACCATTCTTAAGCAGGGCGTGAATTACGACTTCTTCACAATCCCCGGCGGCGTACACGATATGAAGGCATGGCAGTTACATTTGTATCATGCATTGCAGATATTCTTTAAATAAAGACTTAAACAGCGGCGGCAGGTCAAAAGGGGCTTGCCGTCGTTTTATATAATGTATTCGTGCTATAATTGAACATATTTCTGTTAGGAGACGATTATGAAAAGTAAATTCTTCTTTTTCGCATCAATCTTTCTTTTTCTTTTGCTGGCGGGAGCAGTAGGCTTCGGCTGGTGGTACAATGAGAATTTCCTGAAACTTCAGACTGAAAAAGTAAACGAGCTTAACACATACTACGGGAACGAGTTCAAGGATATTCAGGCCAAGTACAATGAGCTGGCAGGCGACCGGGACAAGCTTAACGATGAGTATCAGAAGGCGCTGGCGGATCTTGATGCCTGCAAGAAGAATCTGGAGGCGGCCGAGAAAACCATTGCCGACTACAATGCGAAGATTGAGGCGGAGAACAAGGCCGAAGAGGAGCGCGTGAAGGCACTTTCCGAGGAAGAGCGTGCGGCCGAGAAGAGCCTCAAAGAATACAATGAGATGGTTAAGGCACTCAAGGCCGAGAACGAAGAGTACGCGAAACTTTATACAGAAGTGACCGCATATTTGGAAAAAGAAACCTTAACGGACAAAGAACGCAAAACATTTCTTGAGAAATACGAGAAGATGATGAAGATACAGGACAAGTACAAAGAAGAGCACAAATCGGAGGATGTAAGCGGTAATGCATAAGAAGATTATTACGATTGCGGCCTTTCTTTTGACGTTAGCGCTGTGTGCGTGCGAATTGCCTGTACCGATGCGTGAGGTCGATGTTACGCCGGTGAGCTTTGAGGATTTAAGCTATTCCGAAAGCGTTCCGGATTTCGTGGCGGAGCCCTTGAAGACCTATGCGGTGGCGCCGAGTACGGTTGGGGCTGAATTGATATATGATGAGACGAATATTGCGCTCCTTAATCTTTACGAGGAGCAGACGGAGATAGAGCAGCAAAAGCAGGCGGAAGCCAAGAAAAAGCAGACGGACAAGAAAAAGGGTTCGTCAGGTTCGGGTAACGGATCTGCGGGAGGAAACGGTTCATCCGGAGGCAGTGGCTCGGGCGACTCCTCGCAAGGCGGAAGCACGTATGTGGCACCGTCCTATACACCTCCGTCGGTTGACGGATATGCGGCACAGGTAGTTGCGCTGGTTAATGCCGAGCGTGCCAACGTGGGTCTTGGCAGTGTCAGCATGACTTCTTCGCTTAATCAGGCGGCGCAAAAGCGTGCGGAAGAGATAGTTTCTTCTTTTGCCCACTCAAGACCCGACGGAAGAAGCTGCTTCACGGTATTCGGGGAGTACGGCATATCTTACATGGCGGCGGGAGAAAATATTGCCGCGGGACAGTGGTCGCCGGATGCGGTAATGAATTCGTGGATGAATTCGCCTGGACACAAAGCAAACATACTGAGCGCGGACTTTAACCACATCGGTGTCGGCGTTGTATACATTGAAGGCAGCGCTTACGGCTATTACTGGGTGCAGTTATTTACAGATTAAGGCGCTATCTTATGCGGAAAACCGTCATTTTGCACTTGACACTGAAAAATACTTGGCTGTAAAATATACCACAAAGCATTGACGAAGACAGTACCGAAATACACAAGGTAACAGAGAGTCGGGGGCAGGTGAAAGCCCGACACCGGAGTATGAGGGAATATCACTTCCGAGCTTCGCCCTGAAAGCATATGCAATTAGGCGGCGACGGAATCCAACCGTTAAGATGGAGGCGTATGAACGTAAAAGGGAGTACTCTTAAAAAGGTGGTTAAACAAGACTTATTACAGGACTTGTCCTTTTTAGGGCAGGTCCTTTTTGATTGTTATTCGGAGCAACCGCCAAGTGCCCCGACAGTTTGCGACAGGAGGTTAGATTATGTACAAACAGGTACCCACAAACATGAACTTTGTGGACAGAGAGAAAGAAACACTTAAGTTCTGGCAGGACAACAAAATTTTTGAAAAGAGTATGGAGAACCGTAAGGAAGGCCCCACATACACCTTCTACGACGGCCCCCCTACAGCTAACGGTAAGCCCCACATCGGTCACGTGCTTACCCGTGTTATCAAGGATATGATTCCCAGATACCGCACCATGAAGGGTTATATGGTACCCCGTAAGGCCGGCTGGGATACTCACGGACTTCCCGTTGAACTTGAAGTTGAAAAGTTACTTGGCATCGACGGCAAGGATCAGATTGAAGCATACGGTCTCGATCCCTTCATCACCAAGTGTAAGGAATCCGTATGGAAATATAAGGGAATGTGGGAGGACTTCTCCGGCACAGTAGGTTTCTGGGCTGACATGGATGAACCCTACGTTACCTATCACGACGATTACATCGAGTCCGAGTGGTGGGCTCTTAAAGAAATCTGGGACAAGAAGCTCCTCTACAAAGGCTTCAAGATTGTTCCTTACTGCCCTCGTTGCGGTACCCCTCTTTCATCTCACGAGGTAGCACAGGGCTACAAGACGTTAAAAGAACGCACTGCTGTAGTACGTTTCAAGATTAAGGGCGAGGACGCTTACTTCCTTGCATGGACCACCACACCCTGGACCCTTGCATCTAACATCGCACTCTGTGTTAACCCTGAGGAGACCTACGCTAAGGTTAAGGCAGCAGACGGCTACACCTACATCATGGCTCAGGCACTTCTTGATAACGTGCTTAATGCTATCGAGCGTCCCGAAGGCACACCCGCTTACGAAGTTCTCGAGACTTACACCGGTAAGGACCTTGAGTACAAGGAATACGAGCCTTTGTATCAGTGTGCAGCAGATGTAGTTGAGAAACAGCATAAGAAAGCTTTCTTTGTATATTGTGACGACTATGTAACCATGCAGGACGGTACCGGTATCGTTCACATCGCTCCCGCATTCGGTGAAGACGACGCCCGCGTAGGACGTAAGTATGACGCTCCTTTCGTGCAGATGGTAGACGATCACGGCGTTATGAAGCCTGAGACTCCTTTTGCCGGCATGCGTTGTAAGCCTACGCAGAAAGAAATCGAGGCAGGCGCTATTAACTGTGACCCCGAAGTATTAAAAGAACTTTCCGCAAGAAAGCTTCTTTTCAGCGCTCCCAAGGTAGAGCATGATTATCCTCACTGCTGGCGTTGCGGAACCCCTCTTTTGTACTATGCAAGAGAGTCCTGGTTCATCAAGATGACAGCCGTAAGAGACGACTTAGTACGTAACAATAAGACAGTTAACTGGATTCCCCCTACAATCGGTGAAGGACGTTTCGGTAACTGGCTTGAGAATATTCAGGACTGGGGCATTTCCCGTAACCGTTACTGGGGTACTCCCCTTAATATCTGGGAGTGCGCTGATTGCGGTCACCAGGAAGCAATCGGTTCCAGAAAACAACTTGAAGAAATGTCCGGTAACCCCGCAGCAGCTACTGTAGAGTTACACAGGCCTTACATCGATGAGATTACCTGCACATGTCCCAAGTGCGGTAAGACCATGAAGAGAGTTCCCGAAGTTATCGACTGCTGGTTCGATTCAGGTGCAATGCCTTTTGCTCAGCATCATTATCCTTTCGAGAACAAAGACCTCTTTGAGAAGCAGTTCCCCGCTCAGTTCATTTCCGAAGCGGTTGACCAGACCAGAGGCTGGTTCTACTCACTTATGGCTGAGAGCACCCTTCTTTTCAACAAGGCTCCTTACGAGAACGTAATCGTACTCGGTCTTGTGCTTGACGAGAACGGTGAGAAGATGAGTAAGTCTAAGGGTAATGCGGTAGATCCTTTCGATGCACTTAAGAAGTATGGCGCAGATGCCATCAGATGGTACTTCTACACCAACTCCGCCCCTTGGCTTCCCAACAAGTTCTCGGGAGACACCGTTGTGGAAGGTCAGAGAAAGTTCATGGGTACTCTCTGGAATACTTACGCTTTCTTTGTACTGTATGCAAATATCGATAATTTTGATGCTACGAAGTACACTCTCGACTACGATAAGTTACCCGTAATGGACAAGTGGCTTCTCTCCAAGATGAACACCATGGTTAAGGACGTTGACACCAACCTTGAGAATTACCGCATTCCCGAGGCAGGCCGCGCACTTGACGAGTTCGTTGATGATATGAGTAACTGGTACGTTCGTCGCTCACGTGAAAGATTCTGGGCTAAGGGTATGGAGCAGGATAAGATTAACGCTTACATGACACTCTACACCGCTCTTGTAACCGTTGCCAAGGCTGCAGCTCCCATGATTCCTTTCATGGCAGACGATATCTATCGTAACCTTGTATGCTCAATCGATTCTTCAGCTCCTGTAAGCGTTCACCTTTGCGACTTCCCTGTATGCGAAGACGCTCACGTGGACAAGGACCTTGAGAAGAACATGGACGCTGTACTTAAGACCGTAGTTATGGGTCGTGCAGCCAGAAACGCTTCCAACATCAAGAACAGACAGCCCATCTCCAAGATGTTTGTTAAGGCTCCCTTCGAACTTTCCGAGTTTTTCAAGGAAATCATCGAAGACGAGTTAAACGTTAAGGATGTAGTATTTACAGACGATGTACGCGAGTTCACTTCATATACCTTCAAGCCCCAGCTTCGTACCGTAGGACCCAAGTATGGCAAGCAGCTCGGCGGCATCCAGAAGTACCTTGGTGAGCTTGACGGTAACGCAGCTATGGATACACTTAAGGCAGACGGAGCGCTTACTTTTGACGTTAACGGTACAGAAGTTAAGCTTACCGAGGAAGACCTCCTCATCTCCATCGCTCAGAAAGAAGGCTACGTAACCGAGGCTGACAACGTTGTCACTGTAGTACTTGACACCAACCTTACTAAGGAATTAATCGAGGAAGGCTTCGTATACGAGGTTATCTCCAAGATTCAGACCATGCGTAAGGATTCGGGCTTCGAGGTTATGGACCGTATCAAGGTTGTTGTAACCGGAAGCGATGTAGTATCAGAGGTTGTGCTTAAGAATAAAGACGCAATCGCCACCAAGGTTTTGGCGGTTGATATTGCCGATAACGGAACCCTTTCCAACATGAAAGAATGGAACGTTAATGGTGAAAATGTTACAATAGGCGTTGAAAGGGTTTAAGGGATAAACTCAAAAAGGAGACGTGTAACAATGGGAGCACCTAAGTTTGATAAAGAATTGTTCAAAAGAAGTGTAGTTTACAACGTTAAGACTACTTACAGAAAGACTTTGGAAGAGGCTACCGATCAGCAGATATTCCAGGCAGTCTGCTATGCCATCAAGGATCAGATAATCGATTCATGGATGGATACGCAGAAAGCAATCGAGGAGCAGGATGCCAAGATTGTTTACTACATGTCCATGGAATTCCTGATGGGAAGGGCCTTAGGCAATAACCTTATCAACATGAAGGCTTACAAGGAAGCGGCAGTAGCCCTTGAGGAGCTCGGAGTGAATATAGATGTTGTGGAAGACGAAGAGCCCGATGCGGCTCTGGGTAACGGCGGTCTCGGAAGACTTGCCGCATGCTTCCTTGATTCACTTGCAACTCTCGGCTACCCTGCTTACGGATGCGGTATCAGATATCGCTACGGTATGTTCAAGCAGGTAATCCGCGACGGATATCAGGTAGAGGTGCCCGATAACTGGCTTGAGAACGGCAATCCCTTTGAATTACGCCGTCCCGAATATACCAAGGAAGTTAAGTTCGGAGGATATACCGAATTTGACACAGACGCCTTTGGCCGTAACCACTACAGACAGGTAGGTTACCAGTCTGTTAACGCTGTGCCTTACGATTTGCCTATATTAGGCTATGGTAACGGCATGGTTAACACATTAAGAATATGGGACGCTCAGCCCATGGAAGTATTCAAGCTTGATTCTTTTGACAAGGGCGATTACCAGAAGGCGGTTGAGCAGGAGAACCTCGCGCGCAACATCGTAGAGGTTCTGTACCCCAACGATAATCACTATGCAGGTAAGGAATTAAGACTTAAACAGCAGTACTTCTTTATTTCCGCATCCGTTCAGGAAGCGGTAGACAAGTACTTAAGAACCCACAAGGATCTTCTTAAGTTCCACGAGAAGGTTACTTTCCAGCTTAACGATACTCACCCGACGGTTGCGGTTCCCGAGCTTATGCGTATTCTTTTGGACGAGCATAATCTCACATGGGAAGAGGCGTGGGAAGTTACTTCCAAGACCTGTGCTTACACCAATCATACAATTATGGCTGAAGCACTTGAGAAGTGGCCTATTGACCTCTTCTCAAGACTCCTTCCACGTATCTACCAGATTGTGGAAGAGATTAACAGACGCTTCATTGAAGACATAGAGGCCAGGTTCCCCGGTAACAAGGAGAAGGTTCGTAAGATGGCCATTCTCTGGGACGGTCAGGTGCGCATGGCCAATCTCGCAATTGCCGCAGGCTACTCAGTTAACGGTGTTGCAAGACTTCATACCGAGATTCTTAAGAAGCAGGAGCTTCGAGACTTCTACGAGATGTTCCCCGAGAAGTTCAACAATAAGACGAACGGTATTACGCAGAGACGTTTTCTTTTGCATGCTAACCCTCTTCTTGCAGACTGGGTTACCGAGAAGATTAAGTCAGATAAGTGGGTGACAGATTTGTCAGCCATTGAAGGTGTTGCCAAGTACGCAGACGATGCCGAGGCTCGCAAGGAATTCATGGAGATTAAGCGCCTTAATAAGGTGCGCCTTGCCAAGTACATTAAGGCTCATAACGGAGTGGATGTTAATCCCGACTCCATCTTCGATGTGCAGGTTAAGAGGCTTCACGAGTACAAGCGTCAGCTTCTTAACATCCTCGATATTATGTACCTTTACAACATGCTTAAGGCTAATCCCGATATGGATTTCTACCCTCGCACATTTATCTTCGGTGCGAAGGCCGCTGCGGGTTATCATACAGCCAAGCAGACCATTAAGCTTATTAACTCCGTTGCGGACGTAATCAACAACGATGCGTCTATCAAGGGAAAGATTAAAGTAATATTTATAGAGAATTACAGAGTATCCAATGCAGAGCTTATTTTTGCGGCATCGGATATTTCGGAGCAGATATCCACAGCATCCAAGGAAGCTTCCGGTACCGGTAACATGAAGTTCATGCTTAACGGCGCCATCACCCTTGGCACCATGGACGGCGCCAACGTCGAGATAGTCGAGGAAGTCGGCGCTGAGAATGCTCAGATTTTCGGCCTGTCCGCCGAGGAAGTCATCAACTTCGAGAATTACGGCGGCTATATGCCTATGGAGATTTATAACTCCGATCCCGATATTAAAAAGGTTTTGGAACAGCTTGTAGACGGTACCTACGATTCTGATAACGTTGAGGAATTCAGGTCCCTTTACAACTCGTTACTTAATACAAAAGAAACAAACAGAGCCGACAGATACTTTATTTTGAAGGATTTCAGATCCTATCATGACGCGCGCGAAGAGCTGTGTCGCAAGTATACCGACAAGGATGCCTGGGCTAAATCGGCAATTCTTAACGTCGCTCACGTCGGCAAGTTCTCATCCGACAGAACCATACAGGAGTATGTCGATGATATCTGGCACCTTAAAAAGGTGACTGACACTAAGAGGGGACAGACCAAATGATTAAATTACATGAGAACGGTGCATTTTTGGTAGGCGGGGTAGAGATTGTACCCGAGAACAGCGAGGCCGCTAAGGCTTACTCGGCGTCCGGCGCCAGAAAAGGCACAATGGCTTACCATATCCTTGAGGCTCACAATACCTCAGGCAACATGGAAAAGCTTAAGATTAAATTCGACAAGCTCACATCTCACGATATTACCTTCGTAGGTATTATCCAGACTGCAAGAGCTTCGGGACTTACCAAGTTCCCGATTCCTTACGTACTTACCAACTGCCACAATTCACTTTGTGCGGTAGGCGGTACCATCAATGAAGATGACCACATGTTTGGCCTTACCTGTGCCAAGAAATACGGCGGAATCTACGTTCCCCCTCACCAGGCGGTTATTCACCAGTTCGCCCGTGAGATGCTTGCTGAGGCAGGCGGCATGATTCTTGGCTCCGACTCACATACCCGTTACGGTGCCCTCGGTACCATGGCAGTGGGCGAAGGCGGACCCGAGCTTGTTAAGCAGCTTCTTTCGCAGACATATGATATTAAGCTTCCCGGCGTGGTAGGCGTATACCTTAAAGGCGAGCCTGTACCCGGTGTAGGCCCGCAGGACGTGGCACTTGCCATTATCGGTGCGGTATTTGCTAACGGCTACGTTAATAACAAGGTTATGGAGTTTGTGGGACCCGGCGTCAAGAACCTTTCCGCAGACTTCCGTATCGGTATCGACGTAATGACCACTGAGACCACCTGTCTTTCTTCCATTTGGACTACCGATGAGAAGATTGAAGAGTTCTACGAGATTCACGGACGTAAGAGCGCGTACAAAGAACTCGCTCCTGACGAAGTGGCTTACTACGACGGCATGATTGAGGTTGACCTTTCTAAGATTAAGCCCATGATTGCTATGCCTTTCCACCCTTCAAATGTTTACACCATTGAAGAGGTCAATAAAAACCTTAAGGACGTGCTTCATGAAGTGGAAGAGCGTGCCAAGGTAAGTTTCGGCGAGAAGGTCAACTATTCACTTCAGGACAAGATTCGCGACGGTAAGCTCTATGTAGATCAGGGTATCATCGCAGGTTGTGCGGGTGGCGGATTTGAGAATATCTGTGCAGCTGCAGACATTATGGACGATGCATATATCGGTAACGATGAATTTACATTCAGTGTTTATCCCGCATCCATGCCTATTTACATGGAACTTGTTAAGAATGGTTGTATTACCAAGCTTATTAAGTCCGGTGCGGTTATTAAGACCGCTTTCTGCGGCCCTTGTTTCGGCGCAGGTGACACTCCTTCCAATAACGCATTCTCCATCCGTCACTCTACGAGAAACTTCCCTAACCGCGAAGGCTCCAAGATTCAGAACGGTCAGATTGCATCCGTTGCACTTATGGACGCTCGTTCTATCGCTGCTACGGCAGCCAATAAAGGCTTCTTAACACCCGCTACGGAGATTGACAAGGAACTTAAGAAGTACAAGTACTTCTTTGACTCATCAATATATGCGAACCGTGTATTTGACTCTCACGGTGTGGCTGATCCCAATCAGGAGATTAAGATGGGTCCCAACATCAAAGACTGGCCCAAAATGGTAGCGCTTACCGATAATCTCCTTTTGAAGGTGGTATCAGAGATTCACGATCCCGTCACCACTACCGACGAGCTTATTCCTTCCGGTGAGACTTCATCATACCGCTCCAATCCTTTGGGACTTGCAGAGTTCACACTCTCCCGTAAGGATCCCGAGTACGTAGGCCTCGCTAAAGAGGTTCAGAAGGCCGAGAAGGCCCGTGAAGCCGTACTTATCGATGATAGTGCCGATAAGCCCACAGAAGTCCTTCCTGAGCTTAAGGCAGTCATGGACAAGGTACTCGCTCAGTATCCTGATGTTAACCGCAAGAACTTCGGTATCGGCTCCACAATCTTCGCCGTTAAGCCCGGCGACGGTTCCGCCCGTGAGCAGGCAGCCTCCTGCCAGAAGGTTCTCGGAGGATGGGCTAACATCGCCAATGAATACGCGACCAAGCGTTATCGCTCTAACCTCATTAACTGGGGCATGCTTCCCTTCGTAATTGACAAGGGAGCCCTTCCTTTTACCAAGGGTGATTACATCTTCATCCCCGAGATTAAGAAAGCGGTTGTTGAGAAGAACAACGATATCAAAGCTTACGCTGTTAAGGCAGACGGCCTCAAGGAGTTCACCCTTCACCTCGGCGATTTAACCGATGAGGAAAGAGAGATTATTCTTAAGGGATGCCTGATTAACTACAATGCAGTTTAATAACTAATAAAAAGAAAACTCCGAAGCATGAGCTTCGGAGTTTTTTGATTAATAGGGTTACATTGCATCTTTCATGGACTTTACATACTCACCGATGTACTTCGGAGCTTCGGTGCCGTACTTCTCAAGATACTTGATGATGGCGGAGCCGACGATGGCGCCGTCGGAGAGGGCGGACATCTTGGCGGCTTGCTCGGGGGTGGAGATACCGAAGCCTATGGCACAGGGAATATCAGTGACCCCACGGATAACGTCTACGATGGATTTTAAATCGGTCTTAATCTCGCTTCTCGTGCCCGTTACGCCCAGGCTGGAGACTACGTAGATAAATCCTTCGGCTTCGCGGGCTATCATGGCTATACGCTCGCCTGAGGTGGGTGCGATGAGGGATATGAAGGCTACATCGTATTTACGACAGGTGGGAGCAAAGTCTTCTTTTTCCTCGAAGGGAACATCGGGAAGGATAATTCCGTCGATACCGACTTCTCTGCAGGTCTTAACGAAGCGCTCGGTGCCGTAAGAGAAGACTACGTTGGCATAGGTCATAAATACAAGGGGCACGGTAACGTCCTTGCGAAGGTCGCGGACAAAATCGAAGACTTTGTCAGTGGTGATGCCTGCGGTAAGTGCGCGGAGGTTGGCACCCTGGATGACGGGGCCTTCTGCGGTAGGATCCGAGAAGGGGATGCCAAGCTCGATAAGGTCGGCACCGTTCTTAACTGCTTCGCGGACGGCGGCGCCGGTGGTCTCAAGGTCCGGGTCACCGCAGGTTATAAAGGCTATAAAAGCCTTGTTATTGTTAAAAGAATCTGCAATTCTATTCATGGAGATCCTCCCCTCTGTAGCGGGCGATGGCGGCACAGTCTTTGTCACCGCGGCCGGAAATAGTAATTACGATAATCTGGTCAGGGCTCATGGTGGGAGCAATCTTCATAGCATGCGCAACAGCGTGAGCCGATTCGATGGCGGGAATGATGCCTTCGGTCCTAGACAGATATTCAAAAGCACATACAGCTTCTTCGTCGGTTACAGGAACGTATTCCGCACGACCGATATCGTGAAGGTAAGCGTGCTCAGGGCCGACACCGGGATAATCAAGGCCGGCTGAGATAGAGTATACGGGAGCTATCTGACCGTATTCATCCTGACAGAAATATGACTTCATGCCATGGAAGATACCGAGCTTGCCGGTATTGATTGTTGCAGCGGTTTCGAATGTATCGATACCGTGACCCGCAGCTTCACAACCGATGAGGCGAACGCCCTTGTCCTCTATGAAGTTGTAGAAGGTTCCGATTGAGTTGGAGCCACCGCCTACACAGGCGATAACGGCATCGGGAAGACGTCCTTCTTTGTCCAGAATCTGTTCTTTGATTTCTTTGGAGATGACTGCCTGGAAGTCACGCACGATGGTGGGAAAAGGATGGGGACCCATTACGGATCCGAGGCAGTAGTGGGTGTCGTCGATTCTGGAGGTCCACTCGCGCATCGCCTCGGATACAGCGTCTTTAAGTGTTGCGGTACCGGACTTAACAGGCACGACAGTTGCACCGAGAAGTCGCATACGATATACGTTTAACGCCTGACGAATGGTGTCTTCCTCGCCCATGAATACAACGCATTCCATGTTCATGAGAGCGGCAGCGGTGGCTGTAGCTACACCGTGCTGGCCGGCACCGGTCTCGGCGATGAGACGGGTCTTGCCCATTTTCTTGGCAAGAAGCGCCTGACCGAGAACGTTATTGATTTTATGAGAACCCGTATGGTTAAGATCTTCACGCTTAAGATAAATCTTGGCGCCGCCGAGGTCCTTGGTCATTTTCTCGGCGTAATATAGGCGCGAAGGGCGACCTGCATATTCATTCAAAAGCTCCTGCAGTTCGCGGTTGAACTCGGGATCGTTTTTGTATTTATTGTAAGCTTCTTCAAGCTCGATAACGGCATTCATAAGGGCTTCGGGAATGTACTGCCCGCCGTGTATGCCGAAGCGTCCGTTTTGATTGCTCATATTCAGTCCTTTCTAACGGCCTTCACAAATGCCGTCATCTTATCTATATCCTTAAACCCGTCAGTCTCGATTCCTGAACTCACATCCACCGCGTAGGGTTGAACAGCCGCAACAGCGTCCGCCACATTCCCGGGATTGAGCCCGCCTGCGAGAAAGAAAGGTCTCTTCACATCTTTAACTATGCTCCAGTCAAAAGTAACCCCGTCGCCTGCACCCGCATCAAGAAGAATGTAATCAGCCGAACTCGTAACGGCCGCAACAACATCCTCGGCAGCAGCTACTTTAAATGCGCGAATCACAGGCTTGCCGGTAGCTTTCTTAAGCTCAGCCACATATTCCTCCGACTCGCTTCCGTGAAGCTGCGCCACATCTATGACACCTTTGTTAAGCAGGTCAGCCACAACAGACAACTCTTCATTTACGAACACGCCCACAGCCTTAATATCCGGCAAAAGAAGCTGCTTAAGCTCCATAGCCTTCTCAGGCTCCACGTAACGCTTGCTTTTGCGGGCAAATACAAATCCTATATATTCGGGCTTCAAACCGTTGGCTGCGACTATATCCAAGGGCCTTCGAAGTCCGCACAGTTTAATCTCAGTCATTTATATTCCTTTCAAATCACGAAGCTTTAAATTCTTATCGGGAGCACGCATAAGCGCTTCGCCCACAAGCACCGCATCGGCGCCCATATCGATAGCATCCACAATGTCCTGACGGCCTTTAACGCCTGACTCGGACACGAAGAGAATTCCCGAAGGAATCATGTCGCGAAGCCTCTTGGCGTTGCCGGTATCAACGGTGAAGTCCTTGAGGTTACGGTTGTTAACGCCGATGATTCTCGCTCCTGCCTTGATAGCTACCTCAACTTCCGCCTCGTCGTGCGCCTCTACAAGAGCGGAGAGCCCGAGCTCGTCACACACACCGATGTATTCGGAAATCTGTGACGGCGAAAGAATGGAGCAAATAAGCAGCGCCGCCGAAGCACCCAGAACCTTAGCCTCGTACAACATATATTCATCAACGGTGAAGTCCTTGCGAAGGCAGGGAATCGACACGTTAGAAGCGATTTCACGTAAATAATCGTTGCTTCCGAGGAACCACTTGGGCTCGGTGAGTACCGATATACAATCAGCACCGGCCGCCTCATATTCACGGGCTATCTGAAGATAAGGGAAATCGGGAGCGATAAGTCCTTTGGACGGAGAAGCTTTCTTGCACTCGCAGATAAAAGAAAGACCCTCCCGTGCCAGAGCCTTTTCAAAGGGGAAATCGCCCTTTCTGAGACTCCCTGTCATACTCTTAAGTTCAACAAGCGGAACTGCCACGGATGCGGCAGCCACACGTTCACGTGCGTGAGCGGCAAGCTCATCTAAGATAGTCATTATTCTTCCTCCGGACGGTTGCTAACTTCGATAATCTTCTTAAGGGTTTCGGTAGCCTTACCGGAGTCGATAAGAGAAGCAGCGAGAGCGATACCGTCTTTAAATGATTCAGCCTTGCCTGCAATGTAGAGAGAAGCGCCTGCGTTCATAAGAACCGCGTCACGCTTGGGTCCCTTGGCGCCATTCAGGATATCGATAGTAATCTGAGCGTTCTCTGCGGGAGTGCCACCTACCAAATCTGCCTTGGTACAACGGGTGAGACCGAAATCTTCGGGAGTGATGGTGTAAGCCTTAAACCATCCGTCGCGAATTTCGCATACCTTGGTAGGAGCGCTGAGAGATATCTCATCGAGCTTATCCATTCCGTATACCACCATACCGCGCTTAACGCCTAAGCTTACAAGTACCTGAGCAAGGGGCTCTACAAGGTACTCATCGTATACGCCGAGAAGCTGCATCTTGGGGGAGCCGGGATTGGTGAGTGGGCCGAGGATATTAAATACTGTTCTGAATCCGAGCTCCTTTCTGATGGCACCTACATACTTCATGGAAGTGTGATACTTCTGAGCGAAAAAGAAACACATTCCGGCTTCTTTTAACAACTCTACACAACGCTTGGGACTCTGGTTGATGTTAGCGCCGAGAGCCTCGAGACAGTCAGCGGTACCGCACTTAGAAGATGCTGCGCGGTTACCGTGCTTGGCAACCTTTACACCGCCTGCAGCGGCTACGATAGCGGAAGTAGTGGAGATGTTGAAGCTCTGCGCATTGTCGCCGCCGGTTCCTACGATTTCGAAAATATCCATGCCGGTCTCAACCTTGGTGGCGTGGTCTCTCATGGCAGCGGCACAACCTGCGATTTCGTCGGTGGTCTCTGCGCGGGCACTCTTGGTAGAAAGAGAAGCGAGGAAAGCAGCGTTTTGAGTGGGAGTGGTCTCACCGCTCATAATTTCGTTCATTACGCTGTAAGCTTCGTCGTAAGTCAAATCTTCTTTGTTAACAATCTTTACAATGGCTTCTTTAATCATTTTGGTATCCTCCGTTATTCAACATTTCGCTATATTTTTAATAAAGTTTCTAAGCATCGTCTTGCCGTCGGGCGTCATAATCGACTCGGGATGGAACTGCACTCCGTAAATCGGGTATTTGATGTGTTCGACAGCCATGATTTCTTTTAAATCCGTAACTGCGGTAATTCTGAGTTCGTCAGGTATCGTAGTTGGGTCGGCCGCCAGCGAGTGATACCTTGCTACCGGAGCTTTCGCGGGACATCCTTCAAAAAGCTTTGACCCTTTATCGAAAGTCACATCCGACTGCTTGCCATGCATCAATCGGCTCGCATAAGTTATTGTAGCGCCGAAGGCCTCGCATATTGCCTGATGTCCGAGACACACACCGAGTATCGGGTACTTAGCGCCGAGCTCCTTTACCACATCGATTATCACTCCGGCATCCGAAGGCCTTCCCGGTCCCGGCGAAAGAATGATGCACGAAGGCTTTAACTTATCGATCTCAGCCACCGTCAACTCATCATTTCTGATTACCTTGATGTCGTCGTCTATCTCTCCGATGAACTGGTAGAGATTGTATGAAAAACTGTCGTAGTTATCTATCAGTAGGATCATAATTCCTCCGTTCCGGCTATTTCCAAAGCCTTAAGGGAAGCTTTAGCCTTGTTCAGGCACTCTTCATATTCCGTGGCAGGTACCGAGTCAGCTACGATACCGGCACCGCTTCTTACGAAGACCTTACCGTTTTTCTTGTAGGCAACTCTGATGGCGATGCAGGTGTCCATGTTACCGGTGAAATCGATGTAGCCGATTGCTCCGCCGTAGATGCCGCGCTTGTTGTTCTCAAGCTCGCCGATTATCTGGCAGGCGCGAATCTTGGGTGCGCCGGAGAGTGTTCCTGCGGGAAGCACTGCCTCGATGGCATCAAGTGCATCCTTGTCATCCTTAATCACTCCGCGAACCGTAGAGCCTATATGCATTACATGAGAGAACCTTTCAATCGAGTGAAGCTTCTCAACCTCGACGGTTCCGAACTTACTGATACGTCCGAGATCGTTACGGCCAAGGTCCACTAACATGTTGTGCTCGGCAAGTTCTTTCTCATCCTTAAGGAGTTCAGCCTCAAGTGCCTTGTCCTCCTCATCCGTCTTGCCGCGGGGCCTTGTACCTGCAAGAGGAAATGTATGTACCACACCGTTCGCAAGCTTCACAAGCGTCTCGGGCGATGCTCCCGCAACCTCCACATCGGTTCCCGCAAAATAAAACATATACGGGGACGGGTTAATCGTCCTAAGCACCCTGTAAGTATTGAGAAGGCTGCCCTCAAACGGAGCGCTCAAGCGGTTAGACAACACCACCTGAAAGATATCGCCCTCGCGAATGTACTGCTTTCCGCGCTCTACCATGTCCATGAAGGCTTCTTTGGAGAAGAGAGGAGTAACCTCACCCGTAAGATGTCCGCCGGGCTCGTCGCTCTTGGTACCGTGCTTTAACAGGTTCA
Organism: Lachnospiraceae bacterium YSD2013; assembly: GCA_900100895.1. Lineage (GTDB taxonomy): Bacteria > Bacillota > Clostridia > Lachnospirales > Lachnospiraceae > UBA1258. The sequence goes on along the minus strand of FMTX01000013.1, from coordinate 83,150 downwards.
CAAGATTCTTAAGCTCCATCACCGCTTTGTTGTAGCCGGTGGTCACATCCGAAAGGTCCATGTTAACCATGAGAATTATCTTTTGCTTGATATGGTCAAAAGCAATTACCTTATCAAAAAGCATCAGGTCAATATCCTTGAAATTCTCCGAATCCTCAACCTTCACCCTCGCGGTAGGCTCGCTGTATCCGAAGAAATCAAATGAGAAGTAACCTACCAGTCCGCCGGTAAAAGAAGGCAGATAGTCAAATCTGGGACTCTTGTAATCCGCAAGAATCTTTCTTAAGTAGTCCGAAGGCTTGTCAGTCTTGAAAGAAAGATTCGAGAACTTAATCTCGCCATCAACACAAGTGATTTCCATCTTGGGATCATAACCCATGAATGTGTAGCGCCCCCAGGTATCATCAGCGCTTGCGGACTCGAGCATGTAGCAGTGAGTGGAAATGTTCTTAAGAATCCGCATGGTCTCGATGGGAGTCGTGAAATCGGAGAGAATCTCGGTGCTTACGGGAAGCACGTTATACTTATTCTCAGACGCAATTTTCTGTACGGTTTCAAGTGAAGGTAATACTTTCATACTGATTCCTTTCTGCCGTCGAGAAATAAAAAAGTCCTCGACAGACTATCAATCTGTCAAGGACGAATATACTATCCGCGGTGCCACCTTGATACACAGGAGCGACCCTGTGCGCTTAGCGAGATACCAACATATCTCCGGCAATTGACGCTTGCCCAAACGTCGCAGAATACTCGGGAAATCCCTTTGACTGCGCCCTCAGCGGTCCATTTGACAATTTGTTTCTTATTCGGATCTCAGCATCCCGAACTCTCTGTGAAGGCATCACTGCCGTTATCTCCGCTTCAACGGTTTAACATATTAAATTGTACACATTATGTCACGGAGGGGGTCTTTTGTCAATAATATTTTCAAAAATTTAATACTTAAACAGCGCACAATCTGATTAATTAAGATTTCATAAAGATTGGCTCATGCCGATTGACCGAGCTCCGATACGAAAGTAGACTGAAAATAGTAACGAGGAGATGAGGGGTATTAACATGAAAAAGAGGGTATTAAGTCTATTTACATTATCGATGATTTTTCTTTTGAGCGGGTGCGGTAAGGCCGTTTCGGAGCCGGAGGATACGGTTTCGGTTATCGGAGAATCGGTTGAAATATCGGCACCTGTGTCTGAATCTGTCGAGGAGCCTAAGGAAGCTTCAGTGTCCGAGGAGCAGAGACACAATTATGCTTTTTCCGAAGAAGAGGACATAATCGGCGAAGCGTGCAGAGCTGCCATAGATATGGGCGCTTTTATCGACGAATTCGGTGTTGAACCGTTTAAAGACCCGGTTACGGCGGTTAAAACTATATTTCCTTGCGTGAAAGATAAGGATGCGGAATATATCAAGGCGTATGAACATATGGGATATGTTGTCTTTACCGAAGGCGAAGATGTTCTTTCTGTGGAGGTTTTTGCTATTAACAAGACTGAGGAGGGAGAATGCATCTACTGCCCCAGCTATGCAGACAACGAGCTACCGGAAGAAGCCATACGCACGAATGAAGAATTTGCGAAAATAACTTCCGCAGACTTTGAAAACGCTTTGGATTACGACACATTCTATAAAATTGCAATGGATGAAAAAGAAGATACCGTCGCAGAAAGCCTTTATTTGCTAAAAGAAAGCGATGACGGCAAGGCACAGTGCTATGGCCTTACTCATGCAGAAGGCTCAATAATCAAAATGGGAGATGCAATGTTTCCGCTATATTTTTATGATCAGGATTTCTGGCCGATACAATTTATGACTGTTGCGGATTATGACAACGACGGCGAGGATGAATGTGCGCTTACGCTCAACAACGGACGAGGCACAGGATATTACGTGGACGGCTTATTTATTGTCGACCCCGGTGAAGAGAAGCCGGTAACCTTCTTTATGAATGATACTGATGTGTCGTCTTCTTTCGGATATCATAATTACGGCGAAAATCTTTACGACAGAGTAGGCTATGAGTATGACGAGAAGACAGCAACGATGTCTTTCTGGCTTGACGACAATGGCAAAAAAATCAACAAGGGCAGTTTTACTTACGATGAAGAATATGCCCAGATGGGCAACAATCAACTTTGTTTCGGAGATCAGCTACGCTTTATAAGCGACGGAAAGAAGCTTTCGTTCGAAGCCGCCGGCGGATTCTACGGGCCGAACAGTGGCTGGGTTGATTATGTTTACAGCCTTATACTTGAGGGCGAGCTCACATACAAAGACGGAGTGATTAAGGTTAAGAATCTCAATCTTTACCACGAACATTCGGAAAACTAAGCTTAGATGGCAATAAATCAATAAGCCGGTGCAGGACATCCCGCACCGGCATTTTTGTATCAGATATTACGTTACCAAATCCACGTGCTGTACCGTGCCTACATCTCCGGATTCGTAGAGGAAGATGCCGGTCTTGCGGATGAAGCCGTTTGTTGTACCGGTAGCAAAAGAATTAAGCGTGAAATCAGTGTCGCGATTTTGAAGTCCTATGGCACCGACACCCGCTTCTTTGAGCGAATAGAGGACGCTTTGGCCCTCTTCGTCAAACGTCCAGATTTTGAGCTTTTCAAAGATGGCGTCGTTTTCGTCAATCCAGCCGTTGTGGTCGAGGTCGTACTCGGCAAGGTCTTTGAAGCCGTCGCCGGAGGCTGTGCCGAAGAGCTCGGAACCATCGTTGATTTTGCCGTCATTGTTCTTGTCAAGAGCGAGGAATCCGCTGCCTTCGCGAAGCATGGAAATTTCTTCTTCGGTGCCGTCGCAGTCAAGGTCAAAGAAATACTTGAGGTCTGAAAGTCCCGCGGGAGCGTCGTGGAGATTGACTACAAGCGGGTCGATAGCCTGGAAGTAAGAGTTGATAGCCGTTTCGGACGTGAACTGACAGAACCTTGAAGACATCGCAATATCGATGTTAACGTTGATTTCCCTTCCGTCATCGGTCTTAACAATTCCCTGCGCGGAGAACGTTGTGTACTCCATAGTTTCGAAGCAGAAAGTATCCGTGGTGCTTTCTACCACAAACTGATACTCAGTGCCGGCTTCTCGCGGCTCCGCGTTCGGAAGCGCATTGGCGTCGGCCTCGCAGGAATCCTTGGGCTTTCTTCGGAAAAGAAGCTCTAAGATGTCCTGAATAAACTTCTGGTGCATCTTCTGAAACTCCGACGCAGTGTCACGCGCCTTTGCAATGGACGCATCGATGTTGATTCTTTTGCCGGAATTAAGTCTGGCAAAAAAATTCTGGATAGGGTTTGAATCAAGATAGTCGACAAGGTCTGTCTGCCCCTCGTCGGCCGTAAGTGTGGGGAATTTTAAATCCCCGGTAATTTCGGTGTATTCCTCTTGTAAAAAGAAACTGCCGAAAGTAGATGTAAGCTGACTTCCTGTCGATCCTTCGCCGCTTACATGTGTTTCAACGTTGCGCTGAAACGATTTTGAAGACTTTGAAAGTCTTGCGGAGTCCATTCCTATGGTACCGGAATCGATTCTCAAATTATTATTTCACCCTCCTAATAATAAAATTGGGACGTATCGTCGGAAAATTCTTTTTCCGCGTAAACGTCCCTGTAAGATATATATCGGCAGTGAAAGTGTAATCCTTAAGTATCTTTTTCATAAAAATCGATGTATAATAGCGACTGTGCAGTAACATTAAGGGGAAGCTATGTCGCGTAGGAGAATACTTGCCAATTTCATAGTGTTAAGCCTGATTGCGGCTCTTTTGAGCGGGTGCGGCGGCAGCGGAGATGTCGAGGTGAATAAGAACATTTTCACCAAGGACTCGGGTAACCGCAAGACTATGTTGGACGAGCCGTCGGTGGATTACGAGATTCCGGGAGTATACCCTTCGATTTCCGTAGATATCATGGGATACGAGGTAGGAAGGGACAAGGAAGCGGTGCTGTCTGCATCGAGGCTTCCTGCTTTTTACGAGATTAAGGATGCTGCTACGGATGACGTTGTGTATCAGGGCAGCGTTAAGAGAAAAGATATCGAAAGCGAAGACGGTATGTCGGCCGGAGTTATTGATTTTTCGGGGCTCAATACTGTCGGAACTTATTACATAGAGACTGAGATTCTCGGTCGTTCCAAGGTATTCAGGGTCAAAGAAAACGTGTACGATGACCTTCTTAAATCGTCATTTACCAAGCTTCACGGCTTAAGATGTGATGGCTGTCATAATGCGTCTGTTCCGCTTGAGAGCGACAGCGGCAGGATGATAGATGTTAAGGGCGGCTGGCACACTTCGGATAACGGCGAGAAGGATGTGGTGGAAGGCTGTCTTGCGCTTATGGACATCTGTACCATCTACGAGTTCTACCCCAAGCTTTTCGCGGATGATTACGAGATATCCGAGAGTGGCAACAGGATTCCCGACATTCTTGATGAAGCGGCTTACGAAGCTGAGTGGCTGTTACTTATGCAAAATAAAGATTCCGGCGGCGTATATGCCTCGGTTTCATTCGGCGCATCGCAGCAGGATCAGAGCAGTGCGGCGCTTGCGGTGAGAAGCGAGACTACACGTTCGACGGCGTATTTCTGCGCTTGTATGGCTAAGGTTTCTTTTACCTTCAAGCGATTTAATACAGATTTGTCCAATAAGGCTATGCAGGCGGCGGTGCTTGCGTGGAAGTGTCTTGAGGCCAATAAGGGTATTGTGGATTCGGAGCAGATGTTCAGAGCTGCGACGGAACTTTACAGACTTACCGGGCAGGACACGTACAAGAACGTTGTGAACGATTTTCTGAAAGCCAATGCCGACAAGCCTTACGACAGCAGGCCGGTTCTTGACGGAGCCATAACGTATCTTTCCACGGCGAGAGCTACTAATGTGGGTTTTTGTACATTGCTTATGGACAGTCTTATGAAGCGTGAAGAGACTAAGGTTGCGCTTTCCAATGCTTCCTGCTTTGAAGTTGAGTCGGAAGATGCGGAGCCGGAGGATGTTCTGAGAACTGCTTTTGAGTACGCTATCGTGGACTACATCAATTCCAGTATTGAGTATGTACGCGGCGAGGAAGACTGCCTTCATTATGTGGGCGGGCGCAACGTCATCAGTAAGAATTATTTCGATACCATTAACACGCCCGATTCGCTGGTAAATATCATTGCGGTGGCGGCAAGACTTGCTGCAAGCGGCGATAAGTAGCGCTCGGGTGGCTCGAAAAGCACTTTTGGTCATATATTAAGCATTTACGAGGCTTTTTGCCTGCTCGTGCAGGTGATAGCATTATAAGTACAATAGGACAAATATCAGATTGGAGTGACAACAATGAAAATAGTAGTTTTGGCAGGCGGCACCAGCACCGAGAGAGATGTGTCTCTTGTGTCCGGCGCCAAGATTTATAAAGCATTAAAGGAAAACGGTCATAAGTGCGTACTTCTCGACGTATTCTTAGGCCTTGAAGGTGTGGACACCGATACGGTATTTGACAGGGGCGATGAGCTTCTTGGCAATATCGAGGGTATCAAGCAGGACAATCCCGACCTTGAGGCGGTTAAAGCGCTTCGTAAGGACGGCGGCAAGTCTTTCTTTGGCCCCAATGTACTTGAGATTTGCAGTAAGGCTGATGTGGTATTTATGGCGCTTCATGGCGAGAACGGCGAGAACGGTAAGGTTCAGGCTGCTTTCGACCTTCACGGCATCAAGTACACCGGTAACGACTATGTAAGCTCCGCGCTTGCAATGGACAAGGCTCTTTCCAAGGATTTGTTCCATCGGTATGGAATCTCTACTCCTGAGGGCTTTGCGCTTAAGAAGGGCGAGGCTGACAACAATGAAGTGAAGTTCCCTGTAGTTGTTAAGGTTACCGACGGCGGATCCAGCATAGGCGTTTATATTGCGCACAACACCGCTGAGTATGAGAAGGCTAAGAATGACGCTTATCTTTACGGCAACGAGCTTGTCGTGGAGCAGTTTATAGAGGGACGCGAGTTCTCTTGCGGCGTTATTCTCGGCGAGGCACTTCCCGTTATTGAAATTGCGCCCAAAGAAGGCTTCTACGACTACAAGAACAAGTATCAGGAAGGTTCGACAATCGAGACCTGTCCCGCAGTGCTTGATGATAAGACAACAAAGCGTATGCAGAAGATGGCTGTTGATGTATACAATGCGTTAAGGCTTAATCAGTATGCTAGAATTGATATAATGATGGATAAGGCGGGAGAGATTTATGCGCTTGAAGCCAATACTCTTCCCGGTATGACTCCCTTGTCGCTTATGCCTCAGGAGGCAGCGGCTGTAGGTGTTAACTATAATGAACTTTGCGAAAAATTAATTAAGATGGCACTGGATAAGTAGGATTATGAAGGCATTTACTTTCGAAGACGCGCTTAAGGCTGCGGGCGGAACCGCGGTCAATCAGGAAAACGTTACAAGAGAAATCAAAAATGTGACCATGGACTCAAGAAAAGTTACCTTTGGCAGCCTTTTTGTGGCTATCAAGGGAGAAAGAGTCGATGGACATGACTTTATGCGCGAAGTATTCTTAAAGGGCGCAGCAGCAGTACTGTGCGACCATGTGCCGGAAGGAATAACGGGACCTTGTATTGTGGTGCCGGATACCGTCAAGGGTCTTCAGGAGATTGCAAGATGGTACAGAAGCATTCTTCCCGTTAAGGTAGTCGGTATTACCGGAAGTGTCGGCAAGACCAGTACCAAGGAAATGGTAGCAGCTGTCCTTGCTGAGAAATTCAATGTACTTAAGACCATCGGCAACTACAATAACGAGATAGGATTGCCTTTGACAGTTCTGTCAATCGAAGAGGATACAGAGATTGCGGTGCTTGAGATGGGTATCAGCGATTTCGGCGAGATGCGCGTATTAAGCCGTATTGCGTGCCCCGACATTTGTGTCATCACCAATATCGGACAGTGCCACCTTGAATTCTTACACGACAGAGACGGTATCTTGAAAGCCAAGTCTGAGATATTTGAATTCATGAATCCAAAGGGTCGTATTTATCTTAACGGCGACGACGATAAGCTTATTACGGTCAAGGAAGTCAACGGTATCGTGCCCACTTTCTTTGGCCTTAAGAATACGAACGATGTTTATCCCGTTGAGAAGGAGTCTATGGGACTCGGCGGTACCAAGATGAGGATTTCTCTTCGCGGAAGTCTGTTTGATGCGGAGATTCACATGCTCGGTGACCACATGGTATCCAATGCCATGGCGGCTACGGCGATTGGCGCAGACCTCGGTATGGACAAGAATCAGATTGCCGCAGGACTCTACACGGCCAAGACCATTGACGGACGAAGCAATCTTATTCCCAAGGGCACGGGATATATTATCGACGATTGCTACAATGCATCGCCCGCATCCATGATGGCGGCTTTGGATATGCTTAAGCTTGCCAACGGCCGTAAGGTGGCAATACTTGGAGATATGTTTGAGCTCGGACCCGATTCCGACAATATGCATGCGGCAGTCGGTCGATATGCGGCTACAGTCGGTATCGATAAGCTTTTGTGCGTGGGTCAGAATTGCAGACACATGTACAATGCGGCACTCCATGAGAACGGAACCGGTGGACTGGGAGTTGGCTACTATACAGATCTTGAATCTCTTCTTAAGAGTCTTAAGATTGAGATTAAAGAAGGCGACAACGTTCTGGTTAAGTCCTCTCACGGTATGGGTTTTGCGCAGCTGGTGGAAGCGCTGAAAGAACTTTAATCTGAAATATATAAGGTGCAGGATTGGCGTCCTGCACTTTTTTTGTGCGCGCAAAGCTATGCATATCGGCATATTGTGCGAGAAAGAACGCACGTAGAAATATCACGACGCATATACATAATATTATTGCGCAATGTGAGAGTTATATGCAATACTATATATACGGTAATACCAACATAGTATATTGGCATCACACCAATATGAAACATGGGACTGCTTTATGTGCGTTAGATGATTACTTGTTGGGTATCAGTCATTAGCGGTTCGAAAGGAGAATACATAATGAATAGTATTGAATTCATTGGAAATTGCTTTGCAGATTCAATGCCCGGAACAGATGAAGTTACATGTGCTCTCAATATGCCTTGTAATACCGTCGGCTGTGGCGCCAAGGTTATTATCTGCCCTGTAGAGGGATGCGTGTTAAAGGGCGCTGTATGTCGATTGGACGTTTGCAGATTGTTAGGCTGTCGCATTGATGTGCCTGTTTGCCCTGCTGCTATTTGCAGAGCAGACGTTGTTTTTCCGCGTTAGACAACTAAGATATAGCCATATTTGATTAAGATGGTGTGAAATGCTGATGCATTGAAAGCAGTCCCAATAACGATTAGAGAAAAAGTTCCTCGCAAATAATGTGTGGAGCTTTTACTATTGACAATTATTACGGTTAGTGATATATTACGGTTAACGATATATTACAGTAAACGTAATAAGGAGGTTGAAACGTGAAGGACAACGTTAAAGGCGGTGCGCTCACAGAAGTTACTTTTTTCATACTTCTTTCTTTGTACACACCCAGGCACGGTTATGCGGTCATGCAGTTTGTTGAAGAGAAGACCGGCGGAAGACTGACACTTGGCGCCGGAACTTTGTACGGAGCGATTACAACTCTTCAGGACAAAGGCTGGATAGAACCCTGCGGAGGCGATGAAGGCAGGAGAAAAGAGTACGTGATTACAAGCACCGGTAAGGAAGTGGTTAATAAGGAACTTGCCCGACTTGAGAGGTTGACGCAAGTTGCCGGAGAAATCGTTGGGAGGTAGAGTATGAAGAAAATCAGATATTTTGCCGGAATGCTTAATACCCAGGAAGAGTGGCTTAATGATATGGCTGCTCAGGGATACAGACTTAAAAAGGTCCACAAACTGGTATATGAATTCGAAGAATGTGAGCCCGGCAAGTACCAATATGCCGTAGAGTATGTCGGCAACAAGGACTACGAGGAATTGAAGAAATATCACGATTTCCTTGAAGACGTGGGGTATACGGTTTTTTACAAAAATATCAATCTGAACTATTCGGTAGGAAAAGTAAGGTTCAGGCTTTATAAATCAAAACCCTGGGTGCCCGTTACCAACGGAACCGGTTATAACAAGGAAATCCTGATAGTGGAAAAAGAAAACGACGGGAAGCCCTTTAACCTTCACACCGACAAGGAAGACAGAGTAGTGTACTACAAAGATCTTCTGTATCCATATGTGATTTTGTTTGCGCTGTTTGCTGTTTTTGCTGTTGTGATGAAAAGCATTGCCCCGGCAATAATAGCTGCATTGCTTGTAATACCGATGGGAGTATACGGATATAGATTATACAAAGAAAAAAGAACAGGAGGTCGTTGGGAAAATGAACAATAGCCGAAAGAAAACAATCATTACAGTCATACTTGTTGCGGTTATAGTTGTTATTGCGTTTGTTCTGCAGCAGAACGGCTTTATTCCGTCTAAGATGGGATCGCGAGTCGGCTGGACAGAGAACATCGGCAATAGCAGCTGGGAAGTAAGTTATGCATCTTTGGATGGCAAGTTTTCCAAGTATATTAAGCCGGAAAGCGACAAAGTAATTGTCGAAGTAGTAACTAAGAGTGGGGAGTTGACTATAGACTTGACAGACAAAGACGGTAACAATATTTTCAGCCATAGATTCACGGGAAGCGAATCCCTGGAAGCTTCTGTAAGCGGTAAAGTAAAGATTAATGTCACCGCTGACAATCATTCAGGAAGCTTTACTGTGAAATAAGAGTGTCATAGTAGGAAAAAGCCATATAAAGAGGGAACCCAATGCTAAAGTCGCATGAAAAGCATTGGGTTCTTTCTTTTTACGCGCGGTTTAAACTAAATGGAAACTTGCGTTGTGAGTGTAAACAAATTTGATAATGCGAAATTGACCATATTACACAAAATGAATAAACAAATTGTAAATAGTATTGATATCATATAGGGGTAATAGTAATATTAACATTACAATTTCGAACAGGATGTATATTATATTCTTGCCAATTGGTCAAACGGCTGCTTTTCAAGAATAGAAAACGGACTGAAGAAGATTGTCAAGATTAGTAAGTTTGAAAGGAGAACTATTATGAAAGCTGAGTTTGTTGGAAACAGTTATACAGAAATCAATAGAGCGGTTGCAGTATGTCCTGCAGCAGTATGTCCTGCAGATGCAGGTTGCGGCGCTAACGCTTGTGGCGCAGCAGGATGTGGCGCTAACGTCTGCGGTATCGACGGTTGTACGATCGCCGGCTGTGTAGTTAACGCATGTCCCCTTAACGGATGCGCTCCCGCAGACGGATGTGTAATTAACCTTACTCCCCTTCCCGGTCCTTTTAGCGCAGACGACACAATCTAATAACTGAATAAGATAAGAGTCAATTAACAATTGGGATAAGCGTCAAGCTTATTAAAAGCAGCCGAATTCAAGGAAAATGGGGACATAAAGATGAAATATTCAAAGTTTAATCTCCTTGTAGAGGGGAAAGATAAAAAGAAAATGTTATTCAACACAATGACAGGAAACAATTTTGTCATTACTGATGATGTGTGTGACGCAATTAACGACGGAAACATTGATGTATTGGATGAGGATGTAAGAAAAGAGTTTATTAACAGAGGAATCATTATTGCAGACAACATTGATGAAAACAAGTATTTTGCATACTATCATAATAAAACCAAATTTGATAACAGCAATGTAAGTTCGACCATTCTTTTGACATGGGCCTGCAACTTTGCCTGCGTGTATTGCTTTGAAGGCGCGGGAGAAAATGTTCTTACCCTGACCAAAGAAAACGCGGACAAATATATCAAGTTCATGAAAAACCAGGCGAAGGCCAGAAAAGTATCATCCATGAGCGTCACGTTGTTTGGCGGTGAACCGCTTGTAAACATCAAGATGGGATTTGAGATTCTTGACGAGCTTCATGCTTTCTGCGATGAAGAGTCCATACTCTTTACCTGCGGAATTATTACCAACGGTACATTGCTTACGGATGAAGTCCTCGACAAGCTTAAGGCACATAACTGCAACATGATTCAGATTACCCTTGACGGTATGAAGGAAGTTCATGACAGCCGCAGACCTTATAAGGGCGGAAGAGGTTCTTTTGACGATGTAATTGCAGCTATTAAGAGAGTCAACGACAAAGAAGGCATGCACGGAGTTATTCGTATTAACGTTGATAAGACCAATATTGATGAGGCGTTTAAGCTTCTTAAATATCTGGGTAAAGACGGAGAGAATCTGACAAATTGTACCGTGGACTTCGGTATCGTAAGAGGATCTACAATGGCCTGCTCCGCATATGCCGGCAACTGCTTCGTGGAGACGGAAATCGGCGAGATTCTGGATGTTCTTTGGGCCGAGGCCGAGAAAAACGGATTTATCGAGAATACCACACCTATGAGAAGGTGGATGTATTGCGGATTATACAGCGACAGCCAGTTCACCGTTACGCCCGATGCGGCAGTTTATAAATGCTGGGAGCATGCGGGTATGGATGAGCACAAGATGGGTGAGCTCGATGAGAACGGTAACTTCATTAATCCTCAGTTTGCTTATTTTGACTGGATGTCCAATACTCCTACGGAAAACGAAGACTGCGCGGCCTGCGTATACCTTCCCGTATGTGGCGGCGGTTGCGGCGTAGTAAGCTACAACGAAACTCAGAGCTACCACTCCAAGGGCTGCTTCAAGGTACGTGGCGTGGTTGAGAAACAGGTAGAGAGATATGTAAATAAAAAGCTTGAGCATAAATGCGCAGAGTGCAGTGCTCAATGTGAGGCTAAGGATGCATAGCTTGTTTGCAATGAGCCGGGACGTAATGCGGCGTCATGCTTTTAAAGTGGTAATCTATATTGCTTTAAGCCTGACGCTTGGGTTACAGTCACTGGCGATTCCGTACATAACCGGTAACTTTATAGATTGCCTTAACACCTCGGCGGATATGAGCGGCATCTATAGATACTGCAATATCTATTTCGGGGTTGCCGTTATAGGAATAATCGGTGGATATATCAACAACAGGCTGAATATCAATATCCTCACGCGAATGTCGTATGACCTCAACAAATCCGTGATTGAGCATATTCAAAGAATCGGTCTGACGGCGGTAAGATATGAGAACACCGCTGAACTTAACCAGAAGGTGAACAACGATTCCAATGCCGTGATTTCTTTCTGCGTGTCCGTAATTCAAGGCATTTTGAAAAACGTGCTTACGATAGCGGTGGCGCTCTGCGTAATGATACGGCTTGAGAACCGGGTTCTGATTATCGCGATTGCAAGTATTCCGATATATGCAATCATATTCTTCCTTATCAGGCGGGCAATTTACGAAGCGGGCAAAGAACTTAAGAACGCTCAGACTGTTTTCTTTGGCAAGATGTATGAGCAGTTGTCTTACATCAAGCAGATTAAGATAAACGGACTGGTCAAGGGCTTCACAAAGCGGATGGACCGATACTTCCCGGGCCTTATGAAGAGCGCGTACAAATATCAGGATGTATCTTATCTCTTTTCGTCCATAGATACCGTAGTCATGTCGCTTGCGCAGGTCGGACTTTTCCTGTACTGCGGCTACGCGGTTATCGGCAAAAGAATGACAATTGGCCAGCTTACTCTTGTGTCGAGCTATTTCGGAATGTTTATAGGAGCCGTGAGATATTTCTTTTCACTGGGCAAAGCTGTTCAGGATACGAAGATATCGGAAGCCAGACTCAGGGAAATCATTGAGGTTCCCGAGGAAGAGAACGGAACGACCGAACTTTCCGGCATCAACAGAATCAAGAGCAGAGACTTATCGCTTTCTATCGGGCCAAAGAAAATATTTTCGGATATTAATCTTGACTTGGAAAAGGGCAAGATTTATGCCCTTGAGGGCGAGAACGGAAGAGGAAAGACTTCGCTGGCGTTATCGTTAATCGGACTGTATAACCCTGAGATAAGCGGTGGTATTACTTATAACGACTCTGACTTATCGAAGCTTGATATGTATAAGGCACGACAGGGTAAGGTAGTCTACCTTGAGCAGGAGCCGAGGCTTTTTGATGACAGTATTCTTTACAATATTACACTCGGACAAGAATACTATGATTCGAAACGCATGGAAGAGCTGGCTGAAACATTCAAAATCAGGGAACTGATAGAGCGACAGCCCGAAGGCTGGAATACCGCGACGGGAGGCTCGGATACGACTTTCTCGGGCGGTGAGAAGCAAAAGATGATGCTGGTAAGGACGTTTCTTAACAATCCGGAACTTGTGATTCTGGATGAACCCTCATCTGCGCTTGATGCCGGTTCGACGCAGGCGCTGTGTGATTATTTAAAATCTACCGGGCAGGAACGCATCACGGTGATAATAACCCATGATGAGATATTCAAAAATATAGCGGACAAAGTTCTGACTTTGTAACGCTCACAGTCAATACGAAAGATAAAAATATCCCGCGACAGACTCGCGGGATATTGTATTATGCTTCTGAAGTTTTCTCGATATATGCTTTCTCAAGCTCGTCGTGAATTCTGTCCGTAAGACCCTTAATCTCATCTCTGGACATTCCTGCGGTTTCGATGGCGGGAAGGTAATTCACGTAAACGGTGGTCTTCTTAATCTTAGGAAACTGATTTTCAAAAACTTTGCTTGAGTTAATGATACATACCGGAACGATGGGGCAGCCGGTCTTCTCGGCAATCTTAAAGCTTCCTGAGTGGAACTCAAGGAGCGGGTCGGTACCTTTGTTACGTGTGCCTTCGGGGAAGATGCAGATGCTGGAACCTTTCTTAACGAGGTCGATACATTTGTTAATCATCTTAAGGCCGCTGCGAAGGTCTTTACGATCAAGGAACTGACAGTTCATAAGGCTCATCCACCAGGAAAAGATGGGGAACTTCTTGGTTTCTTTCTTGGCAACGTAGCCGGTCTGACCTTTGCAGAGGGGATACGTTATAATTATGTCGAAAATACTGCGGTGATTGGGCGTATAAAGAACGGCTCCGTCGGGAATGTTTTCCTTGCCGTTTACTACGATTTTCGTGCCCGCAAGGAAAGTAACTACTTTGAAGGCTCCGCTGATGATAACCTGCGAATACTTGGCACGGGCCATCGGGCTGAAAATCTGCAAAATAAGCGCAATCAGCACAAGCGGAAGCGACAATATCAGAAACAGCACGGTCCATACCGCGCAAAGAATAAATCTTACCAACTCAAATACCTCGTAATCAATGTAGTTTTTAAAACCATGTTAATTATATTTAATTAATTCAAATCACGCAAGACAGAAAAGCACTTTTTGTGGTAGTCTATATGGCAAGGAGATTTTAATATGCTCAAAATATACAATGCCAAGATTGTTGACCCTGTGACCAAGCTCAAGGGCAACTACGATTTAGAAATCGATAAGGGAATTATCATGAAGGTCGCGCCTACGGAAGGTAAGCCTGCGGAAGGCGCCATCGACGCTACCGGCTTATGCCTGTCACCGGGCTTTATGGATGTGCACGTTCATTTCCGCGATCCCGGACAGACTCACAAAGAAGATATCCTGACCGGCGCCAAGTGTGCTGCCCGCGGTGGCTTCACAGATGTGGTGATGATGGCCAATACCAAGCCCGTGATAGACTCTGTCGAAACACTCGAATATGTTCTTAAGAAGGGCGAAGAGACCGCCATCAACGTTCACAGTTGCGGCTCGGTTACCAAGAATCTCGACGGCCGCGAGCTTACAGACATGGCTCTGCTCAAAGAACACGGCGCGGTAGGCTTCACCGACGACGGCATCACGCTTATGAACACCGATGTATTAAGAAGCGCTTTTGAAAAAGCCGCCGAGCTTAACGTGCCTATCAGCCTTCACGAAGAAGACAAAGGCATCATCAAGGAGAACGGTATCAATCACGGCGCAGCCAGCGACTACTACGAAATCTACGGTTCACCGAGAGAAGCTGAGGCTCGAATGATAGCTCGCGACTTAAAGATTGCTCTTGAGACCGGCGTCACGCTCGACATTCAGCACATTAGTACCAAGGAAGGTGTCGAATATGTCCGCAAGGCACGCAGACACAGTGACAAGATATATGCAGAAGTTACTCCGCACCATCTTTCTTTGACCGAAGATGCGGTTATAGCGTATGGCTCCAATGCCAAGATGAACCCGCCGCTTCGCACCAAGCGAGACAGAGCGGCCATTATAGAGGGCGTCAAGGACGGCACGATTTCCATCATCGCCACCGACCACGCACCCCACAGCCCCGAGGAGAAGGGTAAGGACATTCTTCTTGCACCTTCGGGCATCATCGGACTTGAGACTGCATTCAGCATAGCCTACAAGGCGCTCGTATTAAGCGGTTCCATCACGCTTGAGAAATTCATTGCGATGCTTACCGTGAATCCCCGCAAACTTTACGGCTTCAAGAACTACGGCATCAGCAAGGGCGCGCCCGCCGACCTCGTGATTTTTAGTGAAAAAGAAAAATGGGTCTACTCCGAAAGCCTTTCCAAATCCGTGAACACGCCTTTCCTCGGCGATACTCTCACGGGTAAGATTAAATATACCATTTGCAAGGGAGAAATCGTCTATGCAGATATGTGAAGAAGCTAAGCTTATTGAGACCAACAAGCTTTCCGACGGAATATTTGAAATGTATATTAAGACAAGAGTGGCTTCTTTGGCTAAGCCGGGTCAGTTTGTAATGGTTTATCCCAAAGATTCCGCGACCTTACTTCCCAGGCCTATAAGCATATGTGAGGTAAGCGACGGCGAATTGAGACTAGTGTACCGCGTACAGGGTAAGGGTACCAAGGAGTTTTCTTTGTACAAAGAAGGCGAGATGGTTAAGATTTTGGGCCCTCTCGGAAACGGCTTCCCGGTAGAAGAAGGTAAGGGAAAACGTTCCATTCTTATCGGCGGCGGAATCGGTGTGCCTCCCATCCTGGAGCTTGCGAAGGCTTTGAAGGGCGAGGACGTGACGATTCTTGCAGGCTACCGCAACAGTGATATGTTCCTTGATGAAGATTTCAAAAAGCAAGCGCCTCTTGAAGTTGCTACGGAAGACGGCAGCGTAGGCGTGAAGGGTAACGTCATGGACGTAATCCGCGAGAAGAATTTGAAGTGCGACGTGATCTTCGCTTGCGGCCCCATGCCGATGCTCAGAGCGATTAAGAAATATGCCGAAGAAAACGGTGTGACCGCATACATTTCTCTCGAAGAACGTATGGCGTGCGGCGTAGGCGCGTGCCTCGGATGCGTATGCAAGACGACGCATAAGGACAGTCACTCTCACGTTAATAACGCAAGAGTCTGCACTGAAGGTCCGGTATTTGAAGCAAGCGAGGTGGAAATCTGATGAATACAAGTGTCAAAATCGCAGGAGTTGAATTTAAGAACCCCGTAACCACCGCTTCGGGAACCTTCGGTTCGGGTATGGAATATTCGCAGTTCGTGGACTTATCGAGACTCGGTGCCGTTACTACCAAGGGTGTAGCGCTTACTCCCTGGCAGGGTAATCCCACCATTCGTGTCACCGAAGTGTACGGCGGCATGCTCAATGCAATAGGTCTTCAGAATCCCGGAATCGATGTGTTCTGTGAGCGTGACATCCCTTTTCTTAAAAAGTACGATACGAAGATAATTGTAAATGTCTGTGGAAAAACGGTCGAAGAATACGTGGGTGTTGTGGAAAAGTTGTCAGAGCAGCCGGTAGACATGCTCGAGATTAACGTTTCCTGTCCCAATGTCAAAGAAGGCGCCATCGCATTCGGCCAGGACGCGAAAGCCCTTGAGAACATTACAAAGGAAATCAAGAAAGTTGCCAAGCAGCCTGTTATCATGAAGCTTAGCCCCAACGTTACGAAGATTGCGGATATGGCAAGAGCGGCCAAGGCGGCAGGTGCTGATGCAATTTCTCTTATCAATACTATTACCGGCATGAAGATTGATATCAATCGTAAGACCTTTGTCCTTGCCAACAAAACCGGCGGTATGTCAGGTCCCGCTATTAAACCTGTTGCCGTTCGCATGGTATATGAGTGCGCGCAGGCGGTTAAGATTCCTATTATCGGAATGGGCGGAATCAGCTGTGCGGAGGATGCTATCGAGTTCATACTCGCAGGTGCTACAATGGTTGCGGTCGGTGCGGCTAACTTCTCGAATCCTTTTGCCACGGTAGAAGTGATAGACGGTATAGAAGAGTACATGAAGAGACAGAACGTGACCGATATCAATGAGTTAATCGGTGCTGTCAGATAAATACGGATATAATTAAACCGGGGACGAACTTAGTTCGCCCCCGATCTTAGTTTAAAATAAAATCAATCGTTATGGAATTTTGTCGGATTTATCGAAGTTAAGTTCCGTAGGAACAATTATGCTTCATCCATTAAGTTGTTAAATTTCTCGATGACTGCATCATAAGTCTTCTGAGAAATTTCCGGAAGCTTGCCGCCCCAGGTCTTTTCTGCCTGTTCGTAGCCCTGTTTAAATGCTTCCATCATGTCGTTAAGCTTAGAATTGTCGCCGCCGGTTAATGCTTTGGCGAAATCAATGATTCTGTCGGAGGTAGCATTCACTCCCCAGTATCCGTCTTCAGCGATGTCTGCCTGTGCCTGAGCTTTGGTCTCGGGATCGACTTCGACTTTTCCTTCGCGAAGTGCGTTCCAGATATCGTTAGCATCCGCATACACACCACCCTGCTTACAGATAAGCTTCTGAACCAGGTCTCTTAACTGATCCAGTCTGGCCTGTGCGTCTGCTTTAAGTCTTGCAATCACTTCTTCATTTGCTTTGTACATCTGAGTAGGTGTTTCAAGCTTGGGCTCATAGATGACGCCTTTATCTTCTGTAGACTCCATAACCGTAGAAGCATCGACGGCCTTGGTAACAGGCTCGGTCTTTGGGTAGGTTGAAAATTGCTGTTCAACTACGCCTGTAATTCCGTTTACATTCATGACTTTTCCTTTCCGGGTTGCCCCTATTTTCATGAGCACTTCCTTGTGCTGTTAGTATACTTCTATCTCTAGTATCGGCACTTCCCTTTAATTACTTAACCTCTTTTACAAAAAAGTTCAAAAAAATTTTACTGTTAATCCGCGGATTGTATAGTGTATAATGAATATTGTATACAATAAACAAAGGAATACAATCTATGACCATATATGAACAGGCGAGAGCCAAGATAAATTTGTCCCTTGATGTTATCGGCAGGCGCGAGGACGGCTACCACTTGGTACGCATGATAATGCAGACGCTTGACCTCTGCGACGACCTTACTTTTGAGACGGCGGAAGCAGGCACAGGCATCACACTTATTACCGACAGCGGTGTCCTTAACAAAGAGCAGTCGGAAGGTAGCGACAACCTTATTATCAAGGCTGCGCGCGCATTGGAAAAAGAAACCGACAGGCATTTCGATGTCACCATCACCCTTGCCAAGAGGATTCCCATTGCGGCCGGTATGGCAGGCGGCAGTGCAGATGCTGCAGCTACACTCAGAGGATTAAACCGACTGTTTGAACTGGGACTTTCTTTGGACAAGCTAAGAGAAATCGGACTTAAGTTAGGCGCTGACATTCCTTTCTGCGTGGAAGGAGGCCTGTGCTTGTGCGAGGGAATAGGCGAGGTACTTACTCCGCTTACGAAGCTTCCCAACTATCCTACGGTAGTCTGTAAGCCGCCGATTTTCGTATCGACGCCTTCGGTTTACAAAGCTTACGACAGTCTCGAGGAACCGTTCCACCCTGACGTGGACGGAATGCTTAAAGCTATCGGCGAATACGACGCACCAGCAATTCCGGAGCTTCTCGGTAACAGCCTTGAAACCGTAACGGCCGCAGTACATCCGATTATCAAGGAAATCGAGGCATCGATGATGGAAGCAGGCGCACTCAATTCAATCATGAGCGGCAGCGGCCCCACAGTCTTCGGACTCTTCAACTCAGTCAAAGAAGCCGACGATGCAGCCGCGAAGCTTAAAGAGAAATACAAGGATTTTGAAATATACTCAACAAAGTTTAACACAGGTTTTGTCAACAGATACGAATAGAAAGCGAGGCCCATTTGGAAGGTAATTTTGAATTGAACATGGACGAATATCTGCCCTTAAGAGACGTGGTCTTTCAGACGTTAAGAAAGGCTATTCTCACAGGCGAGCTTAAACCCGGCGAGCGACTCATGGAGATTCACCTTGCGGAGAAAATCGGTGTAAGTCGTACACCCATAAGAGAGGCCATCAGAAAGCTTGAGCTTGAAGGTCTTGTTATGAACGTTCCGAGAAAAGGTGCGCAAGTGGCTGAAATCTCGCAAAAAGGTTTAAGAGACGTGCTTGAAGTTCGCAGGGCTCTCGACTCATTCTGTGCGGAACTTGCCTGCGAGCGTATTACGGAAGAAGAGAAGAAAGCGCTCAAAGAAGCCTGCACCGCCTTTGAGGAAGCCGTTCAGACCAAAGACGCTACCGTAATTGCCAAGGCTGACGTGAACTTCCATGATATCATCGTCGGGGCCACCGGCAACGAGCGTATTGTCGCTCTCATCAATAATCTTGCCGAGCAAATGTACCGCTATCGTTTCGAATATATCAAGGACGAAGCCAATCATCCCAAGCTCATCGCCGAGCATCGCTTGCTGGTAGACGCAATTACTTCAGGCGACGGTGAGAAAGCAAGAGCGGTTGCGCGTGAGCACATCGACAATCAGGAAATATCTATCTTAAAGCAACTGGAGGTTGTTAAGTGAATAAAGAAGTACTGGTATCCATAAAAGGCCTTCAGTACACGGGAACGGAAGAAGACGACAATCGTGTCGAAACTCTCACGAGAGGTTCTTTTTACAAGCGTGGCGGCAAGAATTTCGTGACCTTCGAGGAAGCATTCGACGAAGACCAAACCGTTAAAAGTCTTGTGAAGTTCGATGCGGATTCTTTTGAGATAACCCGTAAGGGGCCCTACAGCGTAAGGCTGAGTTTTGAAAACGGCAAGAAATACTACACCGATTACCATACACCCTACGGAGAATTCCTCTTAGGGATAGACACCCGTCGCATAGAGGTGGCGGAGCAGGCCGGAGAGATGACGGTAGTTATCGAGTACGACATGGAATTTAATTCCGAGAGCCTCGGACGGTGTACGATAGACATGAAACTTACAGAGGTATAATAAAAGCGCAGGCCGTATGACCTGCGCTTAATTATGTGCCGAAATTATTTAACAGCCTTGGCGCCTGCCTTCTCCTGCATGCGCTCAACCCAGGCTTTGAACTTGCCTTTCTTCTTAACGGGAATTTCAATCTTACCGTGAAGACCCTTAACATCAGTGATATAGATACCGCTTACAACGGCCTTAACTTCCTTCTTAACGGGAATCATGTCGAAAATCTTCTCATCGGCTACAAGGCTCATAACCTGAGGGCCGACCTTAGCCTTAACGATGGGGAGCTTAGCGCGGCGCATAAGCTTGGGAGTCTGGTCGATAACCGATTGGGGAAGACCGGATTCGGTTATCTTCATACGTTTCTTGTCAATGATAAGCATCGATACCGACTGCTTGTACTGTTCAATCTGAGCGTTCTGCTCGGCCTGGCGTTTCTCAGCCTTCTTGCCGAGGAAATATAATACAACGACCAAAGCAATTAATACCACCAAAACGATGATCGCTATAATCCATCCTGTAGACATTTCATAACCTCCTGTGTGTCTTTCGAAATAATGCTACCACATTGTAACATTGTTAATTTGTAAAAACAAGGAAATTTCTATAAACAAAGGGAAATATTGAATTTGTAAGGCCTATGTGGCATAATCAATAGTGCGGGTTTCTGCGCATATATAAGCAAGTGAGGTTTGTTTCATGAAGAAGCGAATTCTTCTTTGGACGGCAGCGGTTATGTTAGTGTTTACAACTGCCTGCGGACCGAAGGAAAAGGTTATAGAACCGGTTAATATAGACGCATCCGATGTGGATGAGTATCTCATAAATCTTCCCGACTATAACAAGATTGAGGTAACAATCGACAAATCGGAGTTTTCCGAAGAACTGACGGATGATTACATCAATCGTTATTATGAAAGACTTGCCAGGGATCGGGAGAACCTTACCGACGAGGAAGGCAACATTTTGCCGCTCAGTGAAGAGTCGATACGGCTTCTTAACATTCCCGCTTTTTCGACGCTCAATGAATTTAAAGTTTTTGTAAGAGGCGTAGTCAAGGACTTTATAGCCAAAGAAAACGAAGATAAGAAACTCGACGCGGCACTGACTGCACTACGCACCGATGCGGAATTCGCAGAGATTCCCGAAGGCTATATCCTTAAGTTCAAAGAAAACATTCTTAAAGATTACGCAGACCTTGCGGCCGGATACGAAATCGATCCCGAACATTACCTTGAGTTAAGCAGCGTCTCTCTTGAAGACGAAGCGCTCAAGGATGCCATGAACGAACTTATATATATTAAACTGGCCGACAGAATCGGCCTTGAATATTCTTCGGAAGAAGAACTTCATAAAGGTGTTACGGACTATATTCTTAGCATTACCAAAGTTGTAAAGAAGAAATAGTTACCGCGGATTTGGGGAGATTACAGAGTGTCGTTTTACGTTTCATACAATATTGCCAACATCATATTGTTAGTAGGCGTTTTTAACTTGATTATTGCTCTTTTCAAGCGCCTTGATGCAGAGGATAACAGGGATCTCTTTGTCACTACCTGCGGTGTATTTATCGTAACGGCGGGATGGTATGGCGTAGGCTTGTGTACGCAGCTTAGCAATGCCATTATCTATCACAAGATAATCATGATAGGCAGTGTTTTCTTCCTGGGCGGATACGTTACTTATGTATGTCGCATCAACAAGATTAAGCACGGCGGCTATCTGATGATTCCCGGATTTATAACGCTGGGAGGTTTCTTTGCCCATGCCGGCAGGAATATTTTGGACGATCCATTCCTTGCCAATTTAAGACTCGAATCCGTAAGCGGAGTGTCCATTCTTGTAGGCGACAGAGGCTATATGTATTGGGCACACATTTTCTATATTATGGCGATAGGCATCTGGGGAGGCGTTTATGCCGCCCGTAACCTTCTGGACCGGAGAAAACGTGCCGAGCGCCGTGTATTAGTCAATTCTATTTTCTTTTTGGCGGCAGGTGTGTTTCAGGTCGTTACCCAGATTATTTACGAGACACATTATTACAGTATGGTGAGCATATTGCCGCTTACATGGGCGACCACATCCACAGTATATTCCATTCTTTCTTTCAGATACCATATATTCAATTACGATACCCTTGCAAGACAGAGCCTTATCAATGACATCGGCGCAGGTTTTGTGGTGCTGTCCGATAATTTTGAAGTGCTTTATTGCAACGATATCGCTTACACCGTTCTGCCGGAGATGGCTTCGGGAGATTCAGAGTATTTCAGAACAATTACCCGTCGTAAGGAATTCCAGACCGAGATTAACGGTTCCACCTACAAGGTTACTGCGGACCGAATTCTGAGCGAGGGCAAGATTCAGGGTTATACCATTCTGATAGTCGACATTTCCGATATCGCATTGCTGCAAAAGCAAGCGGAAGCCAACGAAAAGACCAGGCAGAACCTTCTTACCAATATTTCTCACGAAATCAGAACACCTTTGAACGCTATTATCGGTGCTTCGGAGCTTATCAACTCCGAGGATATTTCGCGTGAAGATTTCAAGCAGTATGCCGAGAACATTCGCGTGTCCACCATTAACCTTGACGATATTCTCTATAACATTCTTACGGCTTCTTCTTCATACGAGAAAGTGCAGTCTTCGGACATGGCTCCTTACAGTGTATTTACGCTTGTCGACAATATTGTCGGTATGTGTAACGACCGAGTGGACCGTAACAATGTTAAGCTTTCGGTTTCTTTTGCCGAGGATATACCGATTAACGCTATCGGCGATGACAGGCGCATCAGACAGGTGCTCCTTAATATACTTACAGGTGCGATTCGCTATACAGATGACGGTTTTGTAAGCCTGAGGGTGTCCGGCGAATATTTGAAGGACGGAAGATTTAAGTATATCTACACTGTTCAGGATACGGGTAAGAGCGTTTTCAATTCTTCCGAAGATTTTGACAGAATCGTGTCGGAAGGAGACGTTCTCGGCATCGATTACAATACCGGTTACGGCATCAGCTTAACCGTTGCCAAGAAGATTGCGGCGGCCCTCGACGGCGATGTGTCCATGTACAGCCTTCGCGGCAAAGGAAACGTTTACTCCGTCACCATTCCTTCGCTTCTTCTTGATAAGAAGACTCTTGAAAACTTTGATTTCGCCAAGAAGCTTTCGATTACTTTCCTTGGCGAGAGCGATTACGATTTGGACGAGATTAAGCATTCATGCTTTGAGATGGGTATTCCTTACGATGAAGTGGAAGGTCTGTCTAAGCTTCGCAAGATTACCGATGATGCAAGATTCTATCGCGTACTGATTTACGACTATGACAAGTATGCAAGGCGCGTTGCGGCTTCTGAGAGAGCTGACTCGTATGTTAAGGTCGGCATTATATCGGGAAGAAAGCTTCCCAAGCAGATTGACGACAGCATTCTTGTAAGAGCGCCCTTAAGTGCGCTTACCATCCAGAGAATTCTGGCCGAGCAGGAAATGCGTATCGAGAATGAAAAGGCCAGCGACAATCTCTTCGCGGCACCTTCTGCGAAGATTCTGGTAGTGGACGATAACACCCTGAACCTGTCGGTTGCCCGCAACATGCTTGAGCGATTCAATGTATCCGTAGACACCGCCAAAAGCGGTTATGAGTGCCTGGACCTTATAGGTGTGGGACGTTCATATGACCTTATTTTCATGGATTATATGATGGAGGGTATGGACGGCGTCGAGACCACCAAGAAGATCAGGACCACAGAGGGCACAATGTCGAAGGTTCCCATCGTCGCCTACACGGCCAATTCCGTTGAAGGCGCCATGGAGAAGTACCTGGCAGCAGGCATGAACGGCTGTGTATTCAAGCCCGCCAACATGTATTCTTTTGCCGATGCGCTTAAGAAATACCTGCCCAAGGAGCTTCTGGTATTTGAAAAGAAAAAGAAACGTTCCGAAGTCTTAAAGACCAAGAACGAGTTCCCCGACATAGAAGGAATCAATAAGGATTCGGCTATTAAGTACTCGGGCGGCAACCTTGAGATGTTCGAGGACATGATAGCCACCTTTGCTCTCGAAATTCCGGACAAAGAAAAAACAATCAGAAAATATGTCAACGAAGGCAACTTCAAGAACCTGACCGTTATGGTACACGGCATCAAGGGTCTTGCGCGCACCATGGGTATGGATGAATTGTCTGCCCGCATGGCCGATATGGAGAAAGCTTCGGCGGCCGAGGATGAAGCGTATATCAAGAAGAATCTGCCGGACCTTTTGTCACAGTACAGGCATTACGGAATCGTTCTTTCGCCGTATGCCGAGAAGAAGTTAAGCCGCAGAAAGCCTGTTTCCGAAGGAGCTGGAATCAAGGGCATCCTTCAGCGTATGCTTGAGTGCCTTGACGAATTCGAGATGGATGAGACGGAAAAGTTATTTGACGAAATCCATCGTGAGGACTATGATGACAAACGTGCTCCGCTTTTCGATGCGCTTAAGGACTCCATAGAGAGAGGCGATTACTACGCATCCAAGGAGCAGGTTGAGAAGCTTTTAGCTACATACGGAGAAGAAGATTAAGATATACGGAGGAGTCAGACATGAACTGTTTGGAAGAAAGAATTCTCAAAGACGGAGTGGTCAAAGAAGGAAACGTGCTTAAGGTAGACAGCTTCCTTAACCACTGCATGGATGTTAAGCTTTTTGATGAAATGGGCGCCGAGTACGCGAAGAGATTTGCAGGCAAGAAAATCAACAAGATTCTTACAATCGAAGCATCAGGTATCGGTATTGCCAGCATCGTAGCCCGTCATTTCGGTGACGTGCCGGTTGTATTTGCCAAGAAATCCCAGTCCATTAACCTTGACGGTGAAATGCTTACCGCTGAGGTTGAGTCATTTACACATAAGAATATCAATCACGTAATCGTGTCAAAGCGTTTTCTTGGGCCGGAAGATCATGTGCTTATTATCGACGATTTTCTTGCCAACGGATGTGCGCTTCAGGGACTTATCCAGATTTGTTCTCAGGCGGGCGCTACTGTTGAGGGTATCGGTATAGCAATTGAGAAGGGTTTCCAGCACGGTGGCCAGATGATCAGAAACCTCGGCTATCAGCTTGAGTCTCTTGCGATTGTGGAGAGCATGGATGCTGCTACGGGTAAGATTACTTTCCGCGAACAGGCGTAGGTAGACATAATAAAACAATATTGTTGATTTATAACACAAAGTTAACAAAACGCTTTATTAAAAAATATTTAAAATTATCAATTTACTACATTGAATTTTGAATTTGTAATTCCTATAATAGGAACGTAAAGATAATTAATTTCGATATATATCAAAAGATATGGTTTTGAAGTTTCTACCCGGATACCGTAAATAACCGGACTATCGAGATATCATAAGGCAGCATTGGGAAGAAGATTAGGGATCTGTCATATGTATTTCGTGAGCGGTTTAGGAAATTTCATCCTAGGTCGCTTTTTTTATTTCTTTTAGAGCTATATTGAGTTAATTAAGTCACAATAACACATCCACAGAAGAGGAGAATGAGAAATGAAAAGATTTGCAGCACTTTTGTTATCTTTACTTATGGTTGTTTCTCTTTGCGCTTGCGGTGAGACCAAGACCGAGACTTCTCAGTCTGCAGAGGTTAAGACCGAAGCATCCAACACCGAAGAGACCAAGACCGAAGTTACTGAGCCCGTGAAGATTAAGGCAGGATTTATCTTCCTTCACGATGAGAACTCTACTTACGACAAGAACTTTATCGATGCAGCCAAGGAAGCTTGCGACAAGCTTGGCATCGAATACGTTATGAAGACCAACATTCCCGAAGGTCAGGAATGCTACGAAGCAGCAGCTGAACTTGCAGACGAAGGATGCGGCATCGTATTTGCAGATTCTTTCGGTCATGAAGATTTCATGATTCAGGCAGCCAAGGAATACAAGGACGTTCAGTTCTGCCACGCTACAGGTACCAAGGCTCACACCGAAGGCCTTGACAATTACCACAACGCTTTCGCTTCTATCTACGAAGGTCGTTACCTTGCAGGTATCGCAGCAGGTATGAAGCTTAACGAAATGATTGAAAACGGCAAGATCACCGCTGAAGAAGCTAAGATCGGTTATATCGGCGCTTACACATACGCTGAAGTTATTTCCGGTTATACATCTTTCTTCCTCGGCGCTCGTTCCGTTTGCCCTTCCGCTACAATGGAAGTTACCTTCACCGGTTCATGGTATGATGAGACCGCTGAGAAGGAAGGCGCTAACACACTTATCGCTGACAACTGTGTACTTATTTCACAGCACGCAGACTCCATGGGTGCTCCTACCGCATGTGAGACCGCAGGCGTTCCCAACGTTTCTTACAACGGTTCTACCGCAAGCGTAGCTCCGAACACATTCATCGTATCTTCCAGAATCAACTGGGCTCCTTACTTTGAATATGCAATTACCAAGGCAGCAGCAGGCGAGACTTTCGAAGCTGACTGGACCGGTACAATCGCTACCGAATCCGTTCTTCTTACCGAGCTTGGCGGCGCAGCAGCTCCCGGAACTCAGGAAGCTATCGACGCAGCTAAGGCTAAGCTTGTAGACGGCAGCCTTAAGGTATTCGATACCGCTACATTCACCGTAAACGGCGAAGCTGTTACATCTTGCATGGCAGACGTTGATACCGACGCAGCATACGAAGGCGACCACGAAGTTATCGTTGACGGAGCATTCGAAGAATCCACATTCCGTTCAGCTCCTTACTTTAACTTAAATATCGACGGCATCACCCTTCTTAACAGCGCATTCTAATTTGGCGTAACTACTTGAAGAGTGACATAGATTTTTGATAAAATTCAAAGGGTGGCACACCTGCCGCCCTTTGTCTTTTATTTTATTTCAATAAAAAGCAATTGAAATAAAAATGCTCCGCAGGATCACACTCGTGCGCGCGGAAATTTGTTGCTAAGGCAACCGCACGAGGCGCATGGAATTTCGCAAGCGAAATCCAATTTTAATAGAGGAGTACGGATTTGGATAAGAAACAAGCGGCAGTGTCGCTAAGAAACGTAACCAAGACCTTCGGTTCGGTTACAGCCAATTCGAAGGTAAATCTTGATATCTACAAGGGCGAAATCTTAGCCCTTTTGGGAGAGAACGGAAGTGGTAAGACCACTTTGATGAATATGCTCTCCGGTATTTATTTTCCCGATGAAGGACAGATTTTTATCAATGGCAAGGAAGAGGTAATACGCTCCCCTCGTGATGCGTATTCTCTCGGAATCGGTATGGTTCACCAGCATTTTAAGCTTGTGGATGTACTTACTGCGGCTGAGAATATCATACTCGGTATGGAAGGTAAGCTTAATCTTAAGGCCGCCATTGCCAAGATAGCTGATATTTGCGACCGTTACGGTTTTGAGGTAGCCCCCAATCGTAAGATTTACGATATGTCGGTATCCGAAAAGCAGACGGTTGAAATCGTTAAGGTATTGTACCGTGGCGCCGACATCTTAATACTTGATGAGCCCACAGCGGTACTTACTCCTCAGGAGATTGAGAAACTCTTTAACGTACTCAGAAACATGCGTGATGACGGCAAGGCTATCGTCATCATTACCCATAAGATGCACGAGGTAGAGAGCCTCTCCGACAGAGTGGCGGTTCTTCGTCGCGGCGAGTATGTGGGTGACATGATTACAGCGGACACAACGGCTCAGGAGATGACAGACATGATGGTAGGCCACTCCGTGACCCTTAATATAGAGAGACCCGATCCCGTCAATCCCAAGCCTCGTATAGAGGTTAAGAACTTAACCGTTCGTAACGAAGACGGAATTATTAAGCTTGACGATGTTTCTTTTACCGCCAACAGCGGAGAAATTTTAGGTATCGCGGGCATTTCGGGTTGCGGTCAGAAAGAACTTCTTGAAGCTATCGCGGGTCTTCAGCCTGCGGAGGCGGGAAGTATCAGTTACATCGATGATAACGGTGAGCACGACGAATTGCTCGGCAAGGATCCCCTTAAGATAGCTTCCATGGGCGTTACGCTTTCTTTTGTCCCCGAGGACAGACTCGGTATGGGACTTGTGGGTAACATGGACTTGACCGACAACATGATGCTTCGTTCCTTCAGACGAGGCAAGACCGTATTCACCGACAGAAAGGCGCCCAAGCACCTTGCGGAAGACGTTGTCAGAGACCTTGAGGTCGTAACTCCCGGCGTCACCACTCCCGTAAGAAGACTTTCCGGCGGTAACGTTCAGAAGGTACTCGTAGGACGTGAGATTGCTTCCGCACCTACCGTATTGCTTACTGCTTATGCGGTGCGTGGCCTCGACATCAACTCATCCTACACAATTTACGACTTAATCAATCAGCAAAAGAAAGCGGGCGTAGCAGTTGTGTTTGTCGGCGAAGACCTGGATGTTTTGCTGGAGATTTCCGATAAGATTTTAGTTCTGTGCGGCGGTAAGGTAAGCGGTATCGTGGACGGACGCACCACTGACAAGAACACTGTCGGCATGATGATGACAAGAGTAGGAGGTGGCAAGTTAAGTGACTAATCAGGACAAGGTCAAAGAACCTCTTTTTCACATAGTTAAGCGCGACGCCATCCCTGCGGGCAAGGCCTGGGGTATCCGTGTCCTTGCGATTTTGGCGGCGCTTGTGGTATGCGCGATTGTAACGACTGTGCTTACCAAGGACAATCCGTTGTCGGTTTACGCTACGATTTTTAAAGGAGCTTTCGGCTCCGCCAGAAAGACCTGGGTTACATTCCAGGACCTTTCGATTTTGCTTATTATTTCACTTGCGCTCACACCTGCGTTTAAGATGAAGTTCTGGAATATCGGCGGTGAGGGTCAGGTGCTTATTGGCGGTCTTGCGGCTGCGGCATGTATGATTCAGCTTGCGGGCAAGATGAACAATGTGATGATTATCATCTGCATGATTGTTACATCTATCGCAGCGGGCGCTTTCTGGGGATTTGTTCCGGCTTTCTTTAAGGCTAAATGGAACACCAACGAGACGCTTGCGACCCTTATGATGAACTATATCGCGACTCAGCTGGTTGCTTTTTACACCGTAAGATGGGAAGTTCCCAAGGGCTCGGGTAAGATTGGTATCATTAACCAGAGCACAGAGCTTGGCTGGCTTCCTCAGATTGGTAACAAGTACTTACTCAGCATTCTTGTGGCTGCCATCGTTACAATCGGTATGTATATTTATCTTAACTACAGCAAGCACGGTTATGAAATTGCTGTTGTGGGTGAGAGTGAGAATACCGCAAGATATGTCGGCATGAAGGTTAAGAAGGTTATTATCCGTACCATGCTTTTGTCCGGCGGATTGTGCGGTCTTGCGGGACTTATGCTTGTGGGCGGTATTAACCATACCGTTACGACTACAATAGCTGGCGGACAGGGATTTACCGCAGTTATGGTTTCGTGGCTTGCTAAGTTCAATCCTTTGACCATGGTATTTACGAGCTTTCTTATAGTTTTCCTCGGACGCGGTGCCGGAGAGATTTCCACAAGATTCGGACTGAATCATTCTTTTTCCGATATCTTAACCGGTATTATTCTTTTCTTCATCATCGGATGCGAGTTCTTTATTTACTATAAGATTAACTTTAGAAAATCAAATAAGAAGGAGGAAGAGAAATGATAGATTTGGTAGCATTTATCCCTCGTGCGGTTGGCCAGGGTATTCCTCTTTTATACGGCAGCACCGGTGAGATTATTACTCAGAAGTCGGGTAATCTTAACCTTGGTATTCCCGGCGTTATGTATGTGGGTGCAATCAGCGGCGTTATCGGCTCTTTCTTTTACGAGCAGGCCATAAGAAACGGCGCGACGGAGAACGGATTCCTGATGATTGCGATTCCGCTTTTGTGCTCGCTTGTGGGCTCACTTTTGATGGGGCTTTTGTACAGCTTCTTAACGATTACACTGAGAGCCAATCAGAACGTTACAGGTCTTGCGATGACCACGTTCGGTGTCGGATTCGGTAACTTCTTCGGCGGTTCGCTTATTAAGCTTTCGGGTCTTGATGTGCCTTCTATAGCGCTCACAAAGACCAGTACTTATTTCAGTAAGACAATCGTGTCGGCTGATGCGGGATGGTTTGGCAAGATTTTCTTGTCATACGGTTTCCTTGCTTACCTTGCGATTATAATTGCACTTGTGGCTTCTTTTGTCCTTAAGCGTACGAGAGTGGGTCTTCACCTTCGTGCGGTTGGCGAGAGCCCTACAACAGCAGATGCAGCAGGTATCAGCGTCACTAAGTACAAGTACGTGGCTACATGCCTCGGTTGTATGATTGCGGGTCTCGGCGGACTTTATTACATTATGGACTACGCATGCGGCGTATGGAGTAACGACGGATTCGGTGACAGAGGATGGCTTGCTATCGCTCTTGTAATCTTCACCATCTGGCGTCCTAACATGAGCGTGCTTGCATCTATTCTGTTCGGTGGTTTGTATATCCTTTACCTCTACATTCCTACCGGTATGGATCACATGGAGTACAAGGAAATCTACAAGATGATACCTTACATTGTTACCCTTGTAGTGCTTGTTATTACCAGCATGCGTAATAAGCGCGAGAATCAGCCCCCGGCATCGTTGGGACTGTCTTATTTCAGAGAAGAAAGATAATTATATTTATTGAGGAGGTTACATTAACATGAGCGAAAAACGCCCGGAAACACTTGAAAGAATTACCAATGAAGCTTTAGCAACTAAGTTTATTGACGAACAGGTTAAAGAAATCAGAGCGCAGGTCGGCGATAAGAAAGTGCTTCTTGCACTGTCAGGCGGAGTTGATTCATCCGTTGTCGCAGCCCTTCTTATTAAAGCTATCGGCAAGCAGCTCGTATGCGTACATGTTAATCACGGATTGCTCAGAAAAGGCGAACCCGAGCAGGTTATTGAAGTATTTAAGAACCAGATGGACGCCAATCTCATCTACGTAGATGCGGTTGACCGTTTTCTTGATAAGCTTGCGGGAATATCAGACCCCGAGAAGAAGCGTAAGATTATCGGTGCGGAGTTTATCAATGTATTCGCCGAAGAAGCCGCTAAGCTTGAAGGTATTCAGTTCCTTGCGCAGGGCACGATTTACCCTGATATCTTAGAGTCTGACGGTGTTAAAGCTCATCACAACGTAGGCGGCCTTCCCGAGGAGCTTAACTTTGAACTTGTTGAGCCCGTTAAGTTCTTATACAAAGACGAAGTTCGCGTGGTAGGTAAGGTTCTCGGCCTTCCCGACAATATGGTATATCGTCAGCCCTTCCCCGGCCCCGGCCTTGGAGTACGCTGCGTAGGCGCCATCACAAGAGACCGTCTTGAGGCAGTAAGAGAGTCAGATGCTATTCTTCGCGAAGAATTCGCCAAGAACGGCCTTGAAGGTAAAGTATGGCAGTATTTCACCGTGGTTCCTCCTTTTACATCCACCGGCATCAAGGACGGCAAGCGTACCGACGACTGGATGGTAATCATCCGCGCGGTTAACTCGGTTGATGCTACTTCTGCTACTGTAGAGGAGATTCCTTACTCACTTCTTAACCACATCGTTAAGCGTATTACCGCAGAGGTTAAGGGTGTTAACAGAGTTCTCTACGACCTCAGCCCGAAGCCCGTGGCTACAATAGAATTCGAATAAAACTTTGCCATATTGCATACATTTAGAGTCTTGCAGCTGTCATGGTTGCAAGGCTCTTTTGATTATGGCATCGTCCTATATGGAATGCACATTTTTATACAAATTTAAGATTGCGCGCAACTATTTTGCGTTGAGATAAATGACTGATTATATTATAATGAAATCACGTTACTAAGGAGAAAGCTATGGTTTTATTGGTAATTGATACTCAGAAAGGTATCACGGATGACAGGCTCTTCGGATTTGACAGACTTAAGCAGAATATTAAGGAGCTTATCACACTCGCCAGAGAGAATGGCAAGGAAGTAATATTTGTTCAGCACGACGACGGTCCGGGAACAGGTTTTTCTGTAGGTGACGAGGAGTTTGAAATATTCGATGAATTCGCACCTGAGACCGGCGAGAAAGTATTTATAAAGACGGTCAACAGTGCATTGCACCCTTCCGTAGGATTGCTTGATTATTTAAAGCAAAAGAAAGAGACTGCAATCATGACCATTGGCCTTCAGACGAATTTCTGTATCGATGCAACGATTAAGTCAGGTTTCGATAACGGCTTTGAAATGATAGTGCCCGAATATACGAATTCTACGTTTAACAGCGATTATATGCCGGGAGAAACGGCCTATCGATACTACAACGAAATGATGTGGCCGGGCCGATTTGCCAAGTGCATCGGCATGGATGAGGCAAGAAACCTGCTTAAAGAAGGGGCAGGCTCAGGGGTGAAAGGTAAAGCTATGAAAACTTTGTATTTGGAATGCAACATGGGTGCTGCAGGTGACATGATTACGGCGGCTCTTTCGGAGATTGTGGATGACGCGGATGCTTCTTTTGCGAAGCTTAATGCTCTGGATATTCCGGGTGTGACTTTCACAAGAGAGAAGACCGTAAAGTACGGAATCACGGGAACTTATGTATCCGTGAAGGTTAACGGTGAAGAAGAGGATGAGTATGACGCTCATCACCATCATGACCACGAGCACTCACATGATCATGAGCATCACCACGATCATGAGCACCATCACGACCACGAGCACTCTCACGACCATGAACATCATCACCACAGAAGCCTGGCTGATATAGAGCATATAGTGCGTGGACATATGAATCTTCCCGAGTCGATTCAGGACGAAGTTATGGATGTTTACAAGATTATTGCCGAGGCAGAGAGCCACGTGCACGGAACGACTGTATCTGAGATACATTTCCACGAAGTGGGTGCGCTGGATGCAATTGCGGATATCACAGCTGCATGTGTATTGATGAACGAGATTAAGCCCGATGAAGTGGTAGTGTCGCCCGTACATGTAGGTTGCGGTGAGGTTAAATGCGCTCACGGAATACTTCCGGTACCCGCGCCCGCCACTGCATACATCTTAAGAGATGTGCCGATTTACGGAGGCAACATTAGAGGTGAACTTTGTACCCCTACAGGCGCAGCGCTTCTTAAGCATTTCGCAACACGATTCGGCAACATGCCTATTATTCGGGTTAAATCCATAGGTTATGGAATCGGTAAGAAAGATTTCGGAACATTAAGCGCAGTACGAGCAATGCTCGGTGAGACCGACTGAGAATAAATAAAGGCTACGGAGATGCAAATCCGTAGCCTTTTCTGTGTCCTATGATATTTAGTTATTGGGTACCAAAAGAATGTTTCCGTCCATGTTGCCGGGAATGCCGGGAACATGAATCTTCTCAGAATACTGCCACATTATGAAATCATAAGGAGTCTGGGGCAGTTCTTCGTAGTCCGCATACCACACGGGAATATCGGACAATTCATTAAGGTCAAGCATGTAAGCTTCCCACAGCATATTGGAATAAATCATGGGCTTGAAGCCTGCTTCTTTAATCTTGTCGCAGAATACACGAGTGTTCTTAGTAAATTGCTCGCCGGAGATGCCGTCGGTGCGGGCATCGTCTTTGCGAATGCTCTCGGGATCGTAGACCACGGGAAGTTCCATGTCTTCCGGGTTTATATTGTTGCGCTTAAAGAAATCGATTACAAATTCGGCTTCTTCCAACGCTTCTTCTTCGTTAATTGCCTGGGAAAAGAAATATGTTCCTACATCAAGACCCGCTTCGTGAGCCTTCTTAATGTTGGAAGCTGCGTATTCGTCTTCCTTAATCCAGCCGGAGTTAAGACCGTAACCGCGGTATCCTACACGAACGATAACGAACTCAACACCCGAGTCGGCAACTTTCTTCCAGTCAATCTTGCCCTTCTGGTGATGGCTCACATCGATTCCGAGACGTGAAGTATAGGCTTCGTCGCCTTGGTAATATACCTTGTCGCCGTCGTGGACAAAGCAGTCCAAATTGTAATTGTGAAGAGCCCAGTCTTTCTTAAAGTCTACGGTATAAGATTCTTGATACACATCGACAAAGGTAATGGTGTCGGGAAGCTCGGGCTCTGCGGGAACTTCTTCGGGTTCATCGGCAGACACGTCGGAAGATGATACAGAAGAATCCTCAACTTCTGTTGAAGCAACCTCGGCTTCGGAAACGGAAGCGGACGAATTGCTTGCCGGAAGTTCAAGATAAGTCTCCGTCGATACACTCGTCTGAGTCTCGGTACTTGATATTTCCTCCACCGTAATGGCAGAGCATCCCGCCAAAAGAAAGGCGGTTGTAATAATTATAGGTAATGTTTTCTTTTTCATAACGAACTGATTATATCACAGGAATTCGAGTCAGGCGAGTGATATAAGACCAATTTTGCGCAAAAAATGAATAGACAAGTAAAACGATTTACAGTATGATACACAAAGAACCGTGGCTTTCGAATATACTAACACGGGCTACTTGAAAGTGAGGATAATATGACACCCGACAGAATTAACAAAGAAGGACGTTTTGATTCTTTTGACAACGGCGAGATATTACTTAATAAGAAGAAAAACCATCTGCCTCCCATGGGATGGAACAGCTGGAACGCATTCGGAAGCAACAATACCGAAGCGCTTACCCGTGCGATGGTAGATAAGATTAAAGAGCTTGAACTTGATAAGCTCGGATATAAATTCATCGTGCTTGACGACGGTTGCTACAAGCCCGAGCGTGTGAACGGAAGACTTGTAAGCGATGAAGTGAAGTTTGCAAGCGGATTCAATGCAATGTCCGATTATGTGCACTCACACGGTCTTAAGTTCGGTATGTACAATGATATCGGCGACAGACTTTGCAGCGGTGCGCAGGTAGGTACCTGCGGATATGAAGATGTGGACGCGCAGAGCTATGTGGACTGGAAGGTT
Organism: Lachnospiraceae bacterium YSD2013; assembly: GCA_900100895.1. Taxonomy (GTDB): domain Bacteria; phylum Bacillota; class Clostridia; order Lachnospirales; family Lachnospiraceae; genus UBA1258. The sequence continues at coordinate 48,106 of FMTX01000013.1, read as the reverse complement.
GATTTCATGAAGGTAGATAACTGCTACTACCTTTGGGATAATGCAACTTTCTCCAATCCCGAGAATGCAAGATATACATTCGCGCCCAATATCAAGGCGGTTAAGATAGACGGCAAGGAATACAGCGCTGTTAAGGACGGCAAGGTAACAGGCTTCGTCGGCAAGGTTGAGAAGGACTATGTAACTTTCCTCGGAACCTTCGACGGTACCGGCCCCGATGCTTCGCCTCTTGAGGTTCGAAGCAGTGAGCTTGTTTTTGAAGTAGAAGCTGAGGAGGACAAGACAGTTTCTTTGGCTGTGGAATACGCAACCGGTAAGAAAGAAGGCGTCGGCGAGTGGCTGGAGCTTGCGGTAGGAGAGGATATATTCTTCGACGATTTCGTAGAGCCGACAGAGTCCGAGGAGACTTTTGTATGGAGCAGGGACTTTGAAGTTTCGCTTAAGAAGGGCGTTAACATTATCCGCGTTATGAACCACAGAAGGCAGGAGAACACTCTCAATTCCTACTCCAGATTCTTAAGAGAGTTGAATAAGCTTAAACCCGATCACGATATTATCTATTCTGCTTGCGAGTGGGGCAAGACCCATCCGCAGAACTGGGCTTACAAGGTATGCGATTCCTGGAGAATTCTTAACGATATTACCTTTAGAGTCGGTAATGACGGAGATCCCGGTGTCGGCAACTGGAAGGATGATTATACCCCCAGCGTAACCTCTCAGTATAATAAGGCGGTTATCATGGATGAGTTCGCCGGTCTCGATAAGGGCTGGAACGATCCCGACATGCTTATGATCGGTATGAACGGTCTTAACGATACCCAGTACAGAACTCACATGGCTACTTGGTGCATGATGAACTCGCCCCTGTTCCTCGGCCTTGACTTAAGAAGAGTTAAGAAGGGCGACGCACTCTATCAGATTATTGCCAACAAAGACCTTATCGACCTTAACCAGGACGCTCTCGGTGTACAGGCTAAGCGAGTATTTAGCTCCCTGGCAGTAGAAAGACCCGACAAAGAATACATTCGTGACATCAACCGTGTAGATATCCTCTGCAAGCCTTTGAGCGGCGGAGATTTTGCTCTTTGCTTTGTAAACGTAAGCGAGGAAGACAAGAAGGGAGAGTTCTCCGTAGATGTTAAGGAGCTTTCCAAAATATTTGCAGGTATCAAGAGCGCCGGCTCCTACGAAGTCAAAGACCTTTGGACCAAGGAAGTTACCGAGAATACGACAGGCGTGTTTACAGTTAAAGAACTTCCTGCCTGCGCAAGCGTAACATTGAGAATTACACCCAAGAATTAATATGACTACTGACAAATTTGCGGAATACGTTCTCGCGGAACACGAGAGACTATTATCTAAGACGTCGACAGATATCGCAAGAGCCGCCGACAGAGACTATCTGGTATCGGGCATATCGCAGGCCGACCTGCAAGCACCCGTGACCCGGAAGTTCGCGGCAGTGATTCTTCACCGTGCCATGCAGAGGCTTACCCGGGAAGAAGATGAAGACTGGGGAATCGCCAAGGGCTTTCGCGATATCTATGACTGTCGTGTATGCGCTAACGCCGTTGCACAGGTAGCGGTCAAGGGAATCCTTCCGCCTGAGACGAACAATTTCTTTGGAATGACGGACATTTTGACCGATGAAAAGGTCTCGGAAACGATTATACGTCTCTATAATAAGTCACAAAGGATTACAAAGTTGTTAGAATTATGAAACTATAGCAGAGCATGACTATCGAAAGCCCGCATTTTGCGGGCTTTTTTGTTACCTAAACAAAAACGTTTCACTGGTTTAACACGTTGACAAAATAAAGCGTTGATGCTACACTTTAAAGAAGCGGACGACGACGTCTCTTGGGTGCTTCTGGGTTATGGTTTAGTATAATTTGCGGTCGAATTAAACAGAACTATTTAAACGCTTACAGTGAGTACTCATTGTAGGCGTTTGTTGTGTAGTGGAGCCGACGGCAGGGGAGAATAAAGTGCCGTCGAGCCATATAAAAACAGGAGGAATGAATTTTGAGAAGGTTTAGATTAAAAGCCCTTTTGGCGCTTGTTCTTTCTCTTTGCTTAAGTTTAAGTGCGCTTCCGAGCGGACTTTCTTTTGCAGCAGAAGAGGCTGAAAGTATAAGCACCGAAGCTCCTATTCTGGAGCCTCTCGACGACGTATCGGATTCGGATCTCGGCATTGAAATCAATGCTAAGGCTATCGAAGACGAAGAGCCCGAATATAGCGAAGACGATACCGTTCGCGTATTCATCGTATTCGACGATGAATCGCTTGTGGAAGCAGGATATTCCACAGAAAACATTGCAGAGAATAATTCCGCAATGCAGTATTCCGATGAACTTACCGCTACTCAGGAGGAAGTTATCGAGAAAATCGAGGAAGAAGCTCTTGACGGAGAAAGCCTCGATACCAATTACAGTTTTACAATTCTTACAAATGCAGTTTCTGCAGATGTAAAATACGGTACCCTTGCAGACATTGAAGCAGTTGACGGCGTTTCTGCCGTTTATATCGCTCCTGTCTATGAGACAATGGATAATGCCGAGCCTCAGACCATGACCGCAGGCGAGATGGTAGGCAGCTACAGCACCTGGAAGTCCGGATACACCGGCGCAGGTATGAGAGTTGCAGTTATCGATACAGGTCTTGATGTTAACCATCCTTCTTTTTCCGAAGACGGATTCTTATACGGCCTTAACGAGACTGCGGCAACCAACGGCAAGACAATCGATTCATACAATCTTCTTACCGCAGAAGAAATCGCAGTAAGCGTTGACAAGCTCAATGCGGCTGCTATGTATCCCGGTCTTACCGCAGACGATCTCTATGTTAATGCGAAGGTTCCCTTTGGCTTTAACTATGTAGACAGAAACTTAGATCTTAAGCACCTTATTAAGTCTGACGGCAGTCACGACGATCACGGTTCACACGTTGCCGGTATCGCAACTGCCAACAAATACATCAATTATGACGGCGAATACCGTACAGAAGAACTCGGCGTAGTAGGTGTTGCACCCGACGCACAGTTATTCGTAATGAGAGTATTCGGTAAGAACGGCGGAGCTAATTCCGATGACTATATGGCAGCTATCGAAGATGCCATCATTCTCGGCGCAGACTCCATTAACTTAAGCCTTGGTTCCGCAAGCGCAGGTGAATCTGCAGAAGGCGCTGCTTACGTTGACGAAATCTTTGACAGACTTCAGGGCAGTGACACCTTGGTGGTCATTTCCGCAGGTAACTCGGGTTCTTTTGCAGACCACAGCACATACGGCGCAAGCCTTACAACAGACGTTGCCGTTGATACCGTAGGTTCTCCCGGATCATATACCAACGCATTCACCGTAGCCAGCGCAACCAACTCCAGTAAGACAGGTTATGCAGCTACCTTTAACGGCGAGCAGCTTGTAAGCTACCAGGACGGCAGCAGCGCTCCCAACAAGCCCATGGCATCTCTTGATGTTAACGGCACAGGTACCGAGTATGATTACGTTCTTATTCCCGGTTACGGCGAAGAAGAAGACTTTGCCAACGTTGATGTTACAGGCAAAATCGTTCTTGTTTCCAGAGGTAACATCAGCTTCTATGTTAAGCATGTAAATGCTGCCGCAGCAGGTGCAATCGGTGTATTCGTATACAACAACGCAGAAGGTACCATCGGCATGAACCTTACAGGTTCCAACGCTACCATTCCTTGTGCAAGCATCACTCTTGCGGCTGCTATGGATATCGTTGAGAATTCAACTTTGGATGAGACCAACGGTACATACTCCGGTAAGGTTACCATCGTAAGCAACAAGGTTATCGACTACAATGTTCCCGATGCATTCCTGATGAGCGATTTCTCTTCATGGGGTGTTCCCGGAGACCTTTCACTTAAGCCTGAAATCACAGCTCCCGGCGGAAACATTTACTCCACCACAGATGAAGGCACATACGATGTAATGAGCGGAACTTCAATGGCAGCTCCTTCAGTTGCCGGCCTTAGCGCACTTGTAGTTCAGTACATCGAAGAGAACAATCTTACTGAGAAGACCGGTCTTTGCAAGAGAACACTTGCACAGAGCCTTCTTATGTCCACAGCTATTCCGCTTGAACAGAAGGACGGACTTCTTTATTCTCCCAGAAAGCAGGGCGCAGGTCTTGCCAATGCTTTGGCAGCTACCACTTCCCAGGCTTACATTCTTGTAGGAGACAAGGAAGGTAACGACGGTAAGGTTAAGATCGAACTCGGTGACGATCCTAACAGAAACGGTAAGTACAGCTTTGACTTCACCGTTTACAACATGGGCAAGGATACAGCTTACTTCAAGCTTGATTCCACCACTTTAACCGAAGCTGTATTACAGCAGTACTTCATTGCCAACTCTTCTTACGAACTTAATCCTAAGGTATCCATTAAGACTGGCAGCGAAGCATTACTTTACGATATTGATGAAAACGGATGCGTAAGTTACACAGACGTTTACGCACTTTTGTACCATGTTAACTTAAAGAAGAACTATGCTAAGGTGGCTACATTCCCCGAAGCATTCGACTTCAACGGCAACGGTATCGTTGATACCGACGACGTAGCTTCTCTTTTGAAGGCTGTTAAGAGACCTTCCAGAAGCAAGATCAATTTAAAAGAAAAAGTATTTGCAGTTAAGAACAACGCTAAAGTAAGCGTTTCAATCGAACTCAGCAATGCTGACAAGCAGTACTTAAATGACAACTTCGAAAACGGTATGTACGTTGACGGTTTCGTAAAACTTGACGGTAAGGTTGACTTATCCGTTCCTTTCCTTGCTTTCTACGGCAACTGGAGCGATTCCTCAATGTTTGATCCTTTTGACGCTATGGAATTCTTCTGCGGCGATGAGGATCAGCTTGCATACAACGGTATTGAAGTTACTAACTATCTCTCATATCAGTTTGCAGGCGATCCGAAGAACTACTACTTCGAGCCTAACATGTACGCAACCGATGCTGAGTACATTGCAGACAGAAACGCAATCTCTTCACTTTCCGGTGATAAGATCAGCGCATTTAACTTTACACTTATCAGAAATGCAGCTGCATTCAATGCATCTGTAACCAATGCTGAGACCGGTGAGGTATACCTTTCCAAGGACTTCGGCGAAGCAACAGCTACTTACTACAGCGCAACTCAGGCACAGTGGATGTCCACAAAACTGACTGCTAAGCTTAACTGGGCTGTTACCGACGCAGAAGGCAATGCACTTCCCGACGGCACAAAGGTCAACATTACAGCAACAGCTGTTCCTTCATACTATGTAAAGAATGAAGACAAGCCTTTAGGCAAGGGTATCAGTTACACAATTCCCGTAACTGTAGATAACACCAAACCTTCAGCTGAAGTTAAGGAATTTACCGAAACTGTTAAGGACGTAAGCGGCAATGTTACCGAGCCCGGTAAGATTACTCTTGCAGTATCCGATAACCGTTACGTTGCAGCAGTTGCAATTCTTGCATCTGACAAGAAGACCGTAATTAACGGTTTTGCAGTTAACCAGACTGAACTCGGTGTGCCTACCGAAATCAGCTTTGAATATCCTCAGGCACTCTTCTACATCCTTGTTGTGGACTACGCAGGCAATACTCAGAGATATCGTGTAAATGCAAGCGGCGAGCCCGATGCAACAATTGCTGACAGCATTGAACTCAGCGCCGAACACCTTACAATGGTTAAGGGAAGCACTGCTAAGCTTGAAGCAACTGTAGGGCCTGAAACAATTATTGATGATTCCGTTACATGGGTATCTCTTGATGAGAACGTTGTAACAATTGATGAAAACGGTGTACTTACCGCAGTCGGCGAAGGCCGTGCTATCGTAGGCGCACTTACCAACGTACCCGGAGCAGACGGCGAGCCTCTCGCAGCAGCTTGTGTGGTAGACGTTATTACAATTGATGTCGACCTTAATACAACCCTTTGGGATGAAAACGGCGGCGTTTACTTCGGAACCTTCAACAGTGCAGATCTTACACTCAACAAGATTTCCGAAAAGCAGGCAGAAGGCTTCTTCTCTGCAGTAGTAGTTGATGGCGTACTCTATGCCGGAACACAGGACAGCAACAACGGAGACGGTTCCTTGTACAAGGTTAACCCGAACACCTTCGAGAGCGAACTTGTAGGTTCAGTCGCTGCTATGAATACAGACCTTGCATACGGTACAGGCAATGGCAAGCTCTATGCTACATACTCTAAGTACTTACTTATTGAAGCTTTAGACGGTACACTTGAAGGCGCTTATGACCTTACAAGATACACCGGCGGCAACTACGTAAGCGGTATTGCTTTCCTTGGCTCAGTATTCAATAATAACTACGGATGCTACATCGATATCTGCTACGTAATCGATGAAGCAGGCGTTGTATACAACCTCCTTGTTGTAGGTGACCTCGGTATTATCTGTGAGGCTATCGGCGAGACCGGAATCAGCACCAACGGAGAATGGAAGTACAGCTCACTCTACTACGATGATGAGAGCGAATTCTTATTCTACAGCTGCTACGACGGAACTGATGATGAATCATTCTACGCAATCGCTGATTACTACAACAACCAGACCGGTGAGGAATGGGTTGAAGCATACAGACTCGGACAGTTTGCTACCAAGGTATGGCCTGTATCCGGATTGTACCAGTGGGATTCCGAGAACAGTGCAGTTAACGAAGGCGTAACCAAGTTGATTGAGAAGACACCTGTTCTTAATACAGAGAAGCTTTCTTCCGTAGAGAAGATTTCTGTTAACAGCAGAAAGACTCCCGACCTTGCTAAAGAAGCCGAAGAAGCAGCTCCTGTAGTTGAAGAAGTAACAGAAGATGTATCGGACAATGAAGCAGCACCTGCTGAAGATGTTTCTGAAAATGAAGCATCTGAAGAGGCTCCTGCTGAAGAAGAAGCTCCCGCAGAAGAAGCTCCCGCTGAGGAAGCTCCTGCCACCGAGCCTGTAACCGATACTTCAGCAAATGATGATTGAAAGGAATGGAGCTAAAAGATGAAAAGAATATCAACATCGCTGGCTGCTATTGCGCTTAGCTTAGTATTGGCCCTTAGCTCTATGAGCGCCTACGCAGCAGGCAAAGCAAAGAAGTCTAACGACTATTTTAAGACATATGTTTCAACCACACGTGAATACGTTACGGTTGATATTGAACTTGACAGAAGAAGCAGCTTAACAAGCGGACAGGTAGTATTGTTCTACGATCCCGAGGTTATGGATTTCCAGTGGGGTTACGACAACTCCTTCTTCGACATTGTTGACGTTAATGCCAATTACGGTAAGGGAGCCATCTCCTTTGCATGGGCATCCGACGAAGCAGCTTACTTCTCAGAGAGCCTCATGAGCCTTACCTTCAAGGTTAAGAACGCTCAGAACGGTCAGAAGGTTTCTTTTGTCACAGACGTTGTAGAAGCTTATCAGAACTTTGAAGCTTTGGAAAACGGCGAAGACAAGACCTCTACCGCTACTTTAAGACTTCCCAGAATCGGTGGTCGCTACTACAGATGGGAAGACACCAGAAACGAAATCAACAGATTCATCTGCAGCATTTTAAGATACTTCTGGTAAGAAACACCAAGGCCCGTCCGGTTAACTCCGGGCGGGCTTTTTTATTGAAGGCTAATCCTTGTATGCTATCATATTAAGGCACAATCGGTTTTGGGGAAGAAACAGACTCTGCGGAGGAAACCGAATGCTTTCAAAAATGCGTTATTACGGCTTTTCCAAAAAGTCGTATCTGAGCGTCAAATCACATTGCGATGAGACAAATATCCGTCACGCGGAAATAGCGATGACGTTGTTTCTTGCTGTAATGATTGTTGCGTACGCGATGAGCATTTTTAATGTAATCCCTTATGCCCAAAGAAATCTGTATCTAATGTTTGCGGGCTTTTCCGCAATGCCGGTAATACTCATATTTGTGTTCAAAAAGCGCATAGTGCGTTTCAATCGCATACTTATGTATGCAGTCATGCTTATTCTTCTTGGATTATCCATAGCTTTCAATAAGGAAGAACCGTTTTTGATTTCTGCGGTTTATCCTGTATATATGTTCATAGGCGGTGTGGCATTTATCGATAATATGCTTAACTCCGTTATATTTACTTTTGCGGAAACCTTTGTATTCTGTTATACCTCGCATTATTTTAAGCCACCGTCAATAGCAAGATACGATACGATTTATGCGATTATATTCATGGTGCTTACTTTGGTGTTCCATTACCGTTTCCAGCGGGGCTTGATAAAGCAGTTTTTAAACTATGAAAGGACTCTTGAGATTCAGCAGGACCTTGAGGTGAAGTCAAGCTTCGATGCTCTTTCCGGATTGCTTGTAAGAGGCAGATTCTTTTCCCTTGCCGATACCGTAATGCGAAGTGGCGAAAGAGAAGACTTTGTGGCGCTTTGTATTCTCGACCTTGACTCGTTCAAGCAGATTAACGACAGATTCGGCCACCAGATAGGTGACAAGGCGATTCAGATTGCGGCAGACACTATTTGGAGTGAACTGGGCTCCGACCTTACTAAGCGGTGGGAGTTCTGTGAACGTGCAATGAAGGACAAAGAAAGCTTCGCCGGCAGACTCGGCGGAGATGAATTTGTCATTTTCTTTAGAACAAACGGTACCTGGGAAGACGTTGAGAAGCAGCTTCGCCACCTTCTTGATACACTTAATGCAGTTGAGTTAGGTGAATTAAAAGGCATCCATGCTTCTTTTGGCGTGACTGAAATAAAACCTGAGGACATAGATATCGACGCGGTTTATGCCCGCGCCGACGGTGCTTTGTATGAAGCCAAAACCCTCGGAAAGAATCGTATTATCAAAGGATAATGCCTTTATCTTCGAGACTCTTGATATTATCTTCCACTTCGGAAAAACATTCCATAACACGAGATCTGGGAATTGATAAGAATATGTCTACCAATTCCTCATCAAACTGACTGCCGCTTCCGAGCTTGAGCGTGCTTATGCCGTCTTCGTAGGTTCGGGTGGGTTTGTACGTCCTAAGAACGGTTACCGCGGAGAACGTGTCGAGAATCGCCAGTATGCGCGCTATAAGGGGGATTTCGTGCCCTTTAAGGCCGTAGTAGCCCCTTCCGTCCATTCTTTCGTGATGGTACTTAACTCCTTCGAGAATTTTGTCATATCCGCTCATGCATTCAAGGAGGGACACCGATGCGTCGGGGTGTTGCTTGATGCGTTCTTTTTCCGAAGGCGTGAGCTTGCCTGCCTTGCCGAGAGTGTCGGGAGGGACGCAGCTTTGGCCTATGTCGTGAAGAAGTGAGGCAAGACGGAGGTCATTTCTTTTTACCCTAAAGTGATACCTAAGGGGCAGAACCTCGAAAAACGCGTCGGCAAGCTTCTCGATGTGCAGACTGTGACCGCTCAAATTTTCGTCGCGTGTCTCAAGAATCGATATCAGAACCGCTATCGTTTTAATGAGGCGTTCATCTTTTCGAGACATATCAATCCTCCTTGTAGAAGCTTCGGTCAACGGATTCGGAAATGTCGTAATCTTTGCGGAAAATCTTGCTATCGTTAAGGAAGCGGATAGTGTCGTTTAAGGCGGCAATGTCCTCGTCGGTGATGGTAATGGTGTATTTGAATTTGGCGATGATTCGCTTCATCTGACCGGGCGTAACTTTTAACTCGTCTGACAAAGCTGTCAGTGTCGCGGCATCCATTTTTGGCAGCCCATCGACGGCGCGCTTGTACTGAGCCAGAATGGCAGTTACTATTTCGGGATGGTCCTTGCCGTACTTATCGCGGACGACAATGGTATTGATACCCGCAAGACCGCATTCCGAACCGCTTGCCAGAATTCTGATGTCACCGGTGCCCGCAAGTCTCGTTACATTCGGCTCCCATATGGAAATCGCGTCCGCAAGTCCTTTTTCGAGAATTGCCTGAGTGTCACCGACAGTTGTGTTCACAAGCTCGATATCATTTATGGTAAGGCCTGCTGTATTGAGGTATTTCTCAATCATGTTATGAGCCGTCGAACCGTAAGTGGTAGCGACTTTCTTGCCTTTTAAATTTTCGGCCTTGCGAATCTTGGATTCATAGGGTACCAAAATTGCATACGAATCCGCCGCCTGTGCAGCGATTGCGATAACAGATACATCATTGCCGGGCGCGCACACGGTTACAGTGGGAACGTCGCCTATTACGCCTATATCTGAGTCGCCTGCGAGAAGAGAATCGGTCATAGGGGGGCCTGATTCAAATTCCTGCCAGACTACTTTAATGTTGTATTCTTTGAGAGCGTCCTCAATCCAGCCTTTTTCTTTGGCTATATAAAGCGGCACAAAAGCGGCGGAAGGCTGAATGGCTATATGTACTTCTTTATCGTCGTGCTTACCGACACCTTGGAAACTGCAGGCGCTTTGGCCGAGACAGAGAATGATTATAGAAAGAATCGAGATGATTCTGTTTACCTTTTTTGGCATAGCGGCTCCTTTGGATAAATTGTAAACAGCCTATGTGAGAACAGTATACTAGAAGCATATTAACGGCTTGTATCCGCAAAAAGCCGATAATACTTGACATTTGCCATTATTAAGAATAATATTTCCTTAACAACAGCAATGACGGAAACACGTCGTAAGAGATAAATCACTCAGAGAAAGAAGCATATTGGTGTGAGCTTCTGTGTATAAGACTTACGGTACCATTCCCGAGCTGCCCTTTTGAACCAAGTATAAAGGGCCGTGTCCCGCGTTAAGGGTTTGAGTGAAAGTTAAGGTGGAACCGTGTGATAAGCACCCTTGCATGTATATTTACGTGCGAGGGCTTTTTTATTCTAAGAAGTTAGAGTTACACGGCCGAGACTTTCTATCATACGAAAGGAGATTTTCCTATGAAAATCACATTAAAAGACGGCTCCTTCAAGGAGTATTCAGAGGCAAAGAGCGTATACGACATCGCGCTCGACATTTCGGAAGGACTTGCTCGCGTAGCCTGCGCCGGTGAGGTAGACGGTAAGGTTGTAGACTTAAGAACAGTCCTTGATCATGACGCAACATTAAACATCATTACAGCCAATGACCCTGCGGCATTGCCCGTTATTCGTCATACCGCATCTCATGTACTTGCCGAGGCTGTTAAGAGACTTCGTCCCGATGCAAAGGTTACTATCGGACCTGCCGTTGAAGACGGATTCTATTACGACTTCTTAACCGAGCCTTTTTCAAGAGAAGATTTGGACGCTCTTGAAGCCGAGATGAAGAAGATTATCAAAGAAGGCCACGAGATTAAGAGATTTACTCTTTCAAGAGCTGAGGCCGTTAAGTTCATGCAGGAGCGAAACGAGCCTTTCAAGGTTGAACTTATTAACGACCTTCCCGAAGATGCGGAGATTTCTTTCTACGATCAGGGCGGATTTGTGGACCTTTGCGCAGGACCTCACCTTATGAGCACAAAGGGTGTTAAGGCATTCAAGCTTACATCCTCATCCATGGCTTACTGGAGAGGCGATTCCAACAGAGACAGACTTCAGAGAATCTACGGTTCCGCTTTCAATAAGAAAGAAGAACTCGAAGAGTACCTTGCTAAGCTTGAAGACGCCAAGATGCGCGATCACAACAAGCTCGGCCGTGAAATGAAGCTTTTCCTTACGGCTGATGTAATCGGCCAGGGACTTCCTCTCTTTACACCCAAGGGAACGAAGATGATTATGAAGCTCCAGCGCTGGATTGAAGACCTTGAGGATAAAGAGTGGGGCTATGTTCGTACACGTACACCTCTCATGGCCAAGTCCGACCTTTACAAGATTTCCGGTCACTGGGATCACTACATGGACGGCATGTTTATCCTTAACAAGGACGCAGAAGACGGCAAAGAAGTTATGGCCCTTCGTCCCATGACATGTCCTTTCCAGTATTACGTATACATGAACGATCAGAAGTCCTACAGAGATCTTCCTTACAGAATGTCCGAGACTTCCACGCTTTTCAGAAACGAAGATTCCGGTGAAATGCACGGTCTTACAAGAGTTCGTCAGTTCACGATTACAGAGGCCCACATCATCCTTACTCCCGAACAGGCCGAGGAAGAGTTGACACGCTGTGTTGAACTTGCTCACTATGTTATGAAGACTCTCGGTATCGACGGAGACGTAACATACAGACTTTCCAAGTGGGATCCCGAGAACAAGGCCAAGTACGAAGGAGACGAGGAGTACTGGAACTCCACACAGCAGTTCCTTCGTGACGTTATGAATAAGAACCATATCGAGTATACGGAAGCTGACGGTGAGGCTGCTTTCTACGGCCCCAAGATTGATATCCAGGCCAAGAACGTATACGGCAAAGAAGATACAATGGTAACGATTCAGCTCGACTGCTCATCTGCCAAGAAATTCGGCATGTACTACATCGACGAGCAGGGTAACAAAGCACTTCCCTGGATTATCCACAGAACATCCATGGGTTGCTACGAAAGAACACTTGCATGGCTCATCGAGCACTACGCAGGTAAGTTCCCGACATGGCTTTGCCCCGAGCAGGTTCGTATCCTTCCTATCTCGGAGAAGTACGAGGCATATGCACAGAAGGTTTGTGCAGAGCTTAAGAAGAACGACGTAGACGTATCTGTAGATAACCGTTCCGAAAAGATTGGTTACAAGATCAGAGAAGCACGTCTCGACAGAATTCCTTACATGCTCGTAGTCGGCGCCGATGAAGAAGCTGCCGGCAACGTATCCGTAAGAAGCCGTTTTGCGGGCGACGAAGGCGTTAAGTCAATTCAGGAATTCATCAATCAGATTTGCGAAGAAATCAGAACTAAGGCAATAAGGGAAGAACTCCCTCAGGAACAAAAGTAAATAATTAACCTCTTACAAAGAAGGAGATGAAGCTATGAAAAAGAAACCCGCTCTAACCGTTGCGGTGATTTTCGCGGCGGTGGTTGCAGTCATTGCAATCGTTCATGCTAACGGAGGAAGCTTTGCAGGAACCGCTTGGGCGTTACTTCCGCCCATGGTAGCCATCATTCTGGCTTTAGTAACAAAGGAAGCTTACTCATCTTTGTTTATCGGAGTGTTCCTCGGAGCATTCATGGCCGCCGACTGTAACATACTCGGCACTGTGGATGCTGTTACCGAAGATGCACTTATCGCTGCAGTTACGGATACTGCGGGAATCTTTATTTTCCTGGTAATTTTGGGCATCATCGTGGCGCTCGTCAACAAGTCGGGCGCTTCGAGGGCCTTTGGCGAATGGGCTCAGAAGCATATTAAGACTCGTGCCGGCGCCATGCTTGCCACCTTCGCACTCGGCGTACTCATCTTTATCGATGACTACTTTAATTGCCTTACCGTAGGCTCAGTTATGGCTCCTGTTACGGATGCCAAGAAGATAAGCCGTGTTAAGCTTGCATACTTAATCGATGCCACAGCTGCACCGATTTGTATGATAGCACCGGTTTCATCCTGGGCAGCTGCGGTTTCGGGTTGCGTGGAAAGTGAGACCTACACAGGCTTCGACCTTTTCGTAAGAGCAATTCCTTACAACTTCTATTCAATACTTACACTCGTATTTATCATCGGCCTTGCCATTCTCGGTTATGATTATGGTAAGATGGCTGATTTTGAAATTAAGGCTCAGAAGACCGGCGACTTAAGCATCTTAAGTGTCACCAATGAGAAACAGGAACGCAAGATGGAAGAGAACGGTCCCGCTACTCCTCACAGAGGTAAGCTTTTCGACCTTATCATTCCTATCGTAGTGCTTATTGTAATCTGTATCTGGGCGCTCATCAGAAACGGTATGAACGCGCTCGGCGGAAGTGCATCCATCAGAGAAGCATTCTCAGAGACTGATGCAACCGTCGGACTTCCTTGGGGAAGTATCATAGCGCTTGTACTCATAGCTGTATATCTTATCGCAAGAAAGGTTGTAACCTTCCGGGAAGCAATGGAGTGCATCCCTCAGGGATTCGTTGCCATGGTACCTGCTATTACGATTCTTACACTTGCTACAGCGCTTAAGAATATGACTAACGGAGCGCTTGATGCAGCTACCTTTGTTAAGGGAATGATGGAAGGCATCGGCGATATGAGCTTCGCGCTTCCCGCAATAGTATTCCTTATTGCGTGCGTGATTGCGTTTGCTACCGGAACATCGTGGGGAACCTTCGGCATACTGATTCCAATCGTGTCGGTTATCTTCCCTGAGACTTCGGGACTCTTCTTCGTAGGAATCTCCGCTTGTCTTGCAGGTGCTGTATGCGGCGACCACTGCTCACCTATTTCGGATACCACTATCATGTCCAGTGCGGGAGCTCACTGCAATCATATCGATCACGTAGAGACACAGCTTCCCTATGCATTGTCGGTGGCAGGTATTTCGTTCCTATGTTATTTGAGTGCAGGCTTGCTTGAAAAAGTAGGACTCACATGGGTATCGATTCTTATCGGTATTACCATGACGATAATATTCCTGTATGTAATGAAACTGTTAACTCGTAAGAGAGCATAAAGAAAAATGGGGCGGAGAGAAATCTCCGCCCTTTTTACGCCCTTTTTTGAAGCTCGGACTTGACATTTTTTGAAAAAATCTTAAAAATATATCATAATCCCAACAATCTCAGAAAAAGTTTCCATTTACTTTATTCACTTTTTTTGAGGATGCATGTACAATGTAGATGTTGTAGGAAATAGTGATTTGAGATAATCACAGAAACAGGAGGCACTTTGGGGTATGGGAAACCGTAATCTTTTTAAAATGGCCAAGACAGTGCTTGCAGTAGTCCTGGCCATCATGGTTATTCTTCCTCCCACCTTGGGAAGACCCCTCGGGGGTAAGCCCGTAGGCGGAAGCACAATCGGTGGTACACCTATCGTCTATAGCGTCAATGGTGACGACGGAGATGAATACAATTACCACTGATTTCTTCAACGAGAATCTGAAAGAAGGTGAGTCGTCGCAGCTCACCTTCTTTTAGTTTGTCCCAATAAATGACAAATTAAACTTCAACGTCAAACTGACGTTTAATCTCTGAGAGCAAATAGTCTCTTCTTGTGTAAAGCCCCATTAGCATAAAATAACCTGCTGCTATTCTGGCGTGAATAGTCATTTCGCGATACTTATGCAACTCCCCGCATGCCTGTGATGTGTAGAAAAAGAAATCGGCAGCAGAGCCGGAACTTTTCAGCATAAATTCATCCTTAATTCTCGAGAACTCTTCAATAATCGTATCGAATTGATCTAAATTGTAAAGATACTTAAAATGCATCCTGAAAGACAAAAGTAAGGAGTTACTCTTGTACCTGGGGGTAATAAAGGGTTGCTCGGCATAAGCGCACAAAATGTCGTTTATTTCTTTGGCATCATCAAAACGTTTAGCTTTAATCGCATTCATACAGATACCGTTGAGAATTGAAATCTCAATCCATGAAAACCGTTTTTGAGGTAACGTCTTAATGTCAAAATCGGGAATGGAAATTTTAATCGAGTCAAGTAATGCTCTGTCACGCTCATAAGAGGTGTAGTTGGGGTTATTCAAAAACGACAAGCATAACTGTCTTATCGCAGGCTCATCGGATTTAATACCTTCATTAATGATGTCGGTTGCTTCCTTGTCCGTAATGGCTCCCTGCAACTGCTTGGCAATCAGGAAGTTCTTATGCTTCCAATAGTCCGACTCGGAAGTATCTCCGTAGAATACGAAATCTCTCTCGGAATATCCCAAACGGTTAAGTAAAGCTTCTGCAAGATAAATGCTGGGCGCTTGCTTTTTGTTCTCTATCTTAGACAGCTTGGAAACGCTGCACAATCCATCGCACAATACACTCATGGGAACGCGCTGCTCAAATCTTAACGCACCAATAAGCGAACCAAGCGTGATGGCATTTTCGTCATCCGGGTCGATGGTTCCGTCTGACAGACGCCACAAATCGGTTTCCATGCTAAAAGGAGTCAGTTCAATCTTCCCCGGATCCTCGACATCGAGCAAATTCTCGGGAAGCTGCATGTCACGAAGCAATCCTTTTAATTCGGACACATAATGGCACTCAAGATGCGATGCAAGGGCCAGCAAATACAACAGCTCGTTACCGACATTTGACTTGTCGATGCAGAAATCATTGATAGCTTTCAAAATCACGATTTCTAACTTGAAAGGCTCGATATAATACTTATAGGCTATGGCAGAGGCGATATCGGATTGTTCTTTGGCCTTGGCATACTCCTTGTTGCAAAAGAAAAACTTTGAAGATGTAAAATGCCACAATGCCTTAATATAGGCAGTATATGTATCATCCACCAGACTGTTGTCTATAATCTTTTGCAGACCTTTTATAAGCTTTTCGGCATCATCGAATCTTTCGGTATTTATATAGATATGAGCCATTAAAAAGATAATTTCACATTCTACCGAGGACAAAAAGGTATTTTCAAAATCGTCGGGATTAAAATCGGGCTGAGTCAAATCGAGAGCTGAAGCCAATACGTCTAACAGCTCGGAATAGTCGCTGTCGTATGTAAGATACTTGATGCGTGCGTAGAAATACAATGCCTCCTGATAATAGAGTTTATTGCCGCCGTAGTTGCTTTGCTTAAGCTTAAAGAGCTCATCGTATGCAAGCAATAAACAGTTTTTCTCTGTATAGAGGCGGACATTTTTAAGAAGCATGTATGCGTCGAAATCTCGGCGATTCTTGAAAAGGGGATATGCGGCACTGGGTTCTCCGGCTCTTTTCATCAAAGCCTGGAATGTAGAAGAGCTCACACCGAGCTTGCCGTTCTCAATATTGCACAAAGAAACCAGGGAACAAATACCAAAGGACATCTGTTCCTGCGTAAGACCTGCCCGAAGACGGGCTTCTTTAATTATAGTTCCTGCGTTTCTTATGCCCATAGTTCCCTCTACAATTCATTCCCCTGTGAAAAAATAATATCATAAAATGCTGATTTGTGCGACAAATTTAATGTAAATGGAAAGAAAATTTTCCATTTAGTGGGGTTCAAAAAATAATCGAACTGTAATCTAATTATAGTATAGGAATTATCGGAATAGAAATACAGGAGGGGAATATATATGTTGGCAGTTCTTAGTTTAAGCGCAAGCTGTTTATTGTGCGCACTGGTCTTCTTTTTCATGACGGTTATCGGTGAAAAATACGGTAAGCCTATATGCTTCCGACGCGGTGACCGTTCGCTTGGCGATAAGATTAAGGATATACCTTGCTACAATGCCGATATGTCGGTTCTCTACAGAGTGTGGGCGGCGGCATGGATGATGATAGGGTTGCTTGCGCTGTTTTTTCCGAGAGTCGGGTTGGTGCTTGCTTTGACTAACCTTTTCGCCGGAGTGTATATCATATATCGCTTCTATAAGCGGATTGTGAGAAAATATTCGTAAATCACTTTAAGAATGTATGTATAAATAATTAATTCCTAAAGATACTCCTTGTTAACCGGGGAGTATTTTTTTAGAATGTAAGTACAATTTAACATAAGGGGTAATCAATCTATGGCTTACACGATGACACATATCTATATAGCGGAGCGAGTTGCAGAGAAGCTTGGAGGGATTAAGGACTACTCTACGTACATCCTCGGATCAATCGCCCCCGACGCGGTTCACGCAAGCGACACCTACGTAGTCGCGGACAAAGAAAGAAGCCATCTCTTTGTGGAGGGCCTGCACTGGGGCAAGGTATCAAACTCCGGACACGTAGATTTGTGGGTGAACAGCATAAAAGCTTTTAGCGAGTCGGCCGGAGACAAGTATGATAAGGACTTTGTGCTTGGGTATCTGGTACATTTATATACTGATGTATTCAGCAGCATGAATTTCTTTTATCCGTTCATGTGCTCCATAAAGGGAGATTTTGATAAGGAGCGGGAACACTTTCTCAAAGAAAACTTTGGCTATAACTATTATCTGTATCGCGAATTTAGTAAGAGAGATGATCTCAAAACAATACTAAACTCAGCGAAAGCAATAACATTGGATGGCATAATTGATAAAGAAATAATAGAAAGCAGGATAAAGAAACTTTTCGAACAGGAATTTGTTGAAAGAGACATTTCAGATATAGATGAATACACAATCTGCACCCATGAAGCGATGGATAAACTGATAAAAAGTGGGAGCGATTATGTAATAGAAAAGTTGTGTTAATAATTTCATTAATTGTAATTGTTTAGAATAACTGTGTGACTGAAAAAGTTGCACAGTTTTTTTGTCGGAAAAAGAAGTTTTTTGTCAAAATCGCATTGTTGTATATAATAGTCGCAACATATTGTGATTTATTTTCCAATTACTATGGTTCTTATTTGTGCCTCTTTTTTGTAAGATAAAATTGTCAAAAGGAACGAATGAATAATCATTCAAAAAGTGCATAAACCTAAAGGAGGTACATTAAGTTATGAAAAACACACGCACACCAAAAACGGTCAAGACAGCCCTGACAGCCATTATGACCGTAGTGGTAATTCTTCCCCTTACATTCGGCAATCTCAGCCCCATTACACCCTTAGGTGATGAGGATGTAGGCTACGCAGCTGAGAGCATCATACCCGGACCGGGTGCCGGATACGCTGAACCCAACGGTGATGAAGACGTGGGCTACGCAGCTGAGTAATTATACTCGGAACCAATGATTAAAAATATCGGCCAGGATATTTTATACATCATGCGAGTATAAATATACACCCCGAGGAGCTCTCAATCAGTGGATGAAGACTGAATGACAGAGCGAATTCGGAAGAATCCAAATATAAAACAGTTAGATGGTGAGGCCAAAAGCCTCGCCATTTTTAATGTATGTTATACATCAACATTGAATTGTTCATGTATTTCTGACAATAAGTAATCTTTTCTTCTTGTGAGCCCCATTATCATGAAATACCCCGCAGCGATACGTGCGTGAGCAATCATCTTATCGTAATCATGAAGCTCGCCGTAGGCTTGGGAAGAGTAGAAGAACAAATCTGCGGCAGAACCGACGCTCTTAAGCAGGAATTCGTCGTTTATCTCTTCAAGCTCCTTGATAATGTCGTGGAACCTGTTGAAGTTATATAAATATCTGAAACGAAGCCGTTCCGATAGGAACAATGTCGCGCTCATATACTTGGGAGTAATGAACGGCTTCTTGGCATAGGCGCGCAGAGCGTCATTTATGGCCGCGGCTTCTTTGTATTTCTTAAGCCTTATGTAGTTAGTGCAGATGCAGTTAAGAATTGTTATCTCGTTCCAGGAAAGTCTGCGCTGGCCGATGGTGGCAACGCTGAAATCGGGAATCGATATCTTAAGTGCTTCAATAAGCGCCTCACAATTCTGCTCGGAGAAGTCGGCGCTGTTCTTAAAGAACAGACATACCTGCCGCATGGAAGGCTCATCGGATTTAAGCCCCATATTCATTACGGCTACAACTTCCTCGGAAGAGTGATCGCCCTGACGGTGCTTGCTGAGCAAGAAGTTCTTTTGCTTCCAACACTCGGACTCGACGGTGTTGCCATAGAAGATAAAATCGCGCTCCGAATATCCCAGCCTGTTAAGCAATGCTTCGGCAAGAAAGATGCTGGGCTCCTGCTTGCGGTTCTCAATCTTGGAAAGCTTGGACACGCTGCACAGACCGTCACACAGGACATTAAGCGACAAGCGCTGCTCTTTTCTGAGGACGCCAATCAATGCACCGATAGTGAGCAAATCGTCATCGAATATATCAAACGATCCGTCTGATAAAGCTTCCGCAGAGACTTCAAAAGAAAACTCCGATAACTTAAGCTTCTCCGCAATCGTTACATCCAAATACTTGTCGGGAACGTGCAAAGACTTTAGCAGTTCAATTAATTCGCCGAGGAATCCGCACCCGAGGTGAGATGCCAGCGAAAGCATATAGAGTAAATCGTTCCCGTGAAGCGGTTCTCCCGCGCAATACTCATTAATTATATCGAGAAGAATAAGCTCGGTCTTGTAGGCCTCGATATAAAACTTCTCGGAAAGATCCTTGGCCAGTGAGGAATGTTCTTTGGCTTCGGAATACTTCTTCTGACAGAAGAGGCATTTGGAGTAAGTGAAGTGGTAGAGCATTCTGACATAAGCGGTGTACTTATCGTCCGCGAGAGACTTGCTGAGAGTCTTCTCGGTCTGGCGACAAATATTCTCTGCCAAATCAATCTTACCTATATTAATGTAAACGCTCGCCATGAGCATGATGATTTCGTAGTCAACAAACGACAAGAACTCGTCACTGAAGTTCGAAAGGTCAAAATCGGGATGGGTGATTACGATGGCTTTGTTAAGTGTGTCAAGAATCGAATCATACTGCCCGTCATAAGTTAGGTACTTAATTCTGGCGTAGAGATACAAAGCTTCCTTGTAATAAAGCCTGATATTGCCGTAATTGGAGAGCCTAAGCTGAATCAGGTCATTGTAGGCGTGTCTTAAGCAACTCTTATCGGTATAGAGACGAATGTTCTTAAGAAGCATGAACGCGTCGAAATCCTTGCGGTTCAAAAAAAGCGGGTATGCTTCATTGGGAGTACCGGCTTTTTTCATCAAGGCTTGGAAAGTAGAGGGGCTGACTCCCATCTTGCCGGTCTCTATATTGCATAAAGATGCAAGAGAACATACCCCAAATGATAGCTGTTCCTGAGTAAGACCCGCTTGTAATCGGGCCTCTTTGATTATGGTTCCCGAATCTCTGATACCCATAACGCCCTCCTAATATCACTCCACAAAAAGAATATATCACATTCTCGCACAAATAACCACAAATTTGAGGTAATTGGAAAAAAACTTTCCAAATAACAGGGTTCTGAATGAAGCGGATTTATCGAATAATTATATCAGAATCCAACAACAATATAAGAAGCACATACAAAGTAAGAACAACAATCACAATTTAAAGAGTTGGATGAAAAGTCGCAGGAAGGAGAAGAGAAAAATGGATAAAAATAAGAAGAAAATTAGAATAGCGGATTTACATACACATACAACTGCCTCAAGCAGCAACTTAACTCCCGGCGAACTCGTTAAGCTTGCTAAGAAAAACGGATTATACGCCTTGGCAATTACCGACAACGATACGCTTAAGGGAATCAAGGAACTCATGGACGCGGGAGAGGATTTCGGAATCGAGTTAATTCCCGGTGTGGAAATGTCAGTTTCATCCGACCCCGATATGCAGATCCTCGGATTGTTCGTAGATCCGAACAACGAAGAACTTAACAGAATCCTCGACAACACACAGGATCAAAAGCAGAGGTTCCTGGCAAGAGCAATTAAGCAGCTTGAGAAGCACGAAGTAAGAGTCGACATGGCAGAGATTATAAAAAGAAAGATTTCTTCCATAAATGAATTGATTGACTACCTTACCGAGATAAAAGTATTCGCAACGGCAAGCGAAGGAAGAGCATTCTTCGGAAGACTCTACTTCGAATGGAAATGCGAACTGCCGAGTCCCCAGAAATGCTTCGAGACAATTCACAGAGCAGACGGCCTCGCGATTCTTGCATATCCCCTGGTACTCGGATTAAACGACGACGATCTTAAGAACCTTCTTTTGCAGCTTAAGAAAAAAGGACTCGACGGAATCGAAGTCAACCATCCGGGACATTCGGAAGAGTACAAAGAAATGCTTGTGGGATACGCGAGAGAGCTTGACCTCCTTGTAAGCGGAGGAAGCGACTTCGGAAGAAAACCTTACATAGACGAGCTTCCCGTAGCGGATATCAAAACCGGAGTGGCATATGAACTGGTTGAAGAAATGAAGAGACAAATAGCCGGTTACAAAAACGACATGGATGCAATGAGAACGTTTGATTAGAAAACATAGTATTTAGGGGGCTTGCAGCCATAAGCGAGCCCCGACCTCCCTCCTTAAAGAACTTGAGGTAAATGGAAAAAATGTTTCCACTTAGTGGGGTTAAGAAAGGGAGCACAAAATTTTAACATATAAGTATAAAGCAGATCTGTAAAAACAAATACAAAGAAACAACAAAAATAAAAAGAGGAAATGGCTATGAGCGAAGAATTCAGAATATGCGGAAAATGCAAAGCAGAGATTGCAAACTCCGTACTCGAGAAAAACGGCTCGATCTGTCCCGAGTGCGGTAACTACTTAAGCCTGGATGCATTCAAAAGAATAGAGATGATTGCCGATGAAGATTCCTTTAAGAGATGGAGCAACGAAGAAAACTTCTCAAATCCTTTGAATGACGAGTTATACGAGCAGGTTTTCAACAAAGCAAGAAATAAGCATTCATTAAATGATGCAATCATTGACGGCGAAATCACCATCGGAGGAGTGAGAACCGCAATCGGCGTCATGGACACAAGATTTATGATGGCCAGCATGGGACACATCGTGGGAGAAAGGGTAACAAGAATATTTGAAACAGCTACCAGAAAGAAACTCCCCGTTATCCTCTTCTGTTGCTCGGGTGGAGCAAGAATGCAGGAAGGCATGATAGCCCTCATGCAAATGGAGAAGACGGCAGCGGCGGTTAAACGTCACAGCGACGCAGGACTTCTTTACATCTCGGTACTTACCAATCCCACCATGGGAGGCGTAACCGCAAGCTTTGCGACACTTGCAGACGTAATACTTGCTGAGAAAGGCGCGATGATCGGATTTGCCGGAGCAAGAGTAATTGAACAGAACACCGGCAAGAAGCTTCCTTCGGGATTCCAGACGGCGCAGTTCCAGAGAGATCACGGCTTCGTGGATATGGTGGTCGACAGATACGACATGAAGGAGACACTTAACAGAATCATCAAGCTCCATCAGAAGCCTCACAAGATTTACTACATGGTCCAGGGAAGAATCATTACGGAAGACGACATCAGAGTTAAGAAATACGTCGAAAGAACACCCTGGGAAAGAGTTCAGATAGCAAGATCCATTAACAGACCCACCAGCATGGATTACATCAACAATCTGTTCTCTGAATTTATTGAACTTAGCGGAGACAGAGCAGGCAGCGACGATCATGCGGTAATCGGCGGACTTGCTTCGATAAACGGATTTCCGGTAACGGTCATAGGCCATCAAAAAGGCAAAGAATCAATGGAAGATGCGACCTACCGAAACTGGGGAATGCCTTCACCGCAGGGATACAGAAAGGCTATGAGACTTGCAAAGCAGGCAGAAAAGTTCAAACGCCCAATTATATTCTTTATTGATACAATCGGGGCCGCCTGTGGGCAGGAAGCCGAAGAGGACGGGCAGGGAACGGCAATCGCCGAGCTCCTCATGGAGATGAGCACATTAAAGACTCCCACCCTCTCAATTGTAATCGGTGAAGGCGGAAGCGGCGGCGCACTTGCTTTGGGCATTGCCAACGAAGTCTGGATGCTTGAAAACTCGGTTTACTCAGTAATTACTCCCGAAAGTTACGCAAGCATTCTTTGGAAGGACAACTCCAAGTTCGAGCAGGCGGCCAACCAGATGAAGCTTGAGGCAAGAGACTTATTTAACTTAAAGGTCATCGACAAGATCATCTACGAAGATGAGCCTGTAACCAAAAGCAACATGGCAACCATTTGCGCGGAACTTAAATACGAAATAATGGGATTTTTGAATAAATACCGCAAGAAGAACGTAAACACAGTAGTTAAAGAGCGATATCAGAAGTTCAGGCAGTACTGAGCTGGAATAAGTCCAAGGGACTTATTCGAAAGCGACCGATAATAAAGCGCTTTGGCGGTTTATTATAAACAGGCTTCCAGACTTATGAAACTAAAGGCTCACCGGGTGAATATCTTGAACATAAAGTATTTGAATATTAAAGAAATGGACAGTATTACATACGAGTTGCTGAAAAGTGAGGCATCAAAAGAAAGGAGAGAAAAAGCCTCCGGATACGTGCATATCGAAGACGCATATCGATGTATCTGTGCCGAATTGTTGTTAAGAGTATGTTACGAAGAATTCACCCGGGAGGGCTTGGTACCAAAGATTTTATACGAAAGGTATGGAAAACCTTATTTGGAGAATACGGATTGCTTCCATTTCAACATATCACATTCCGGAGAATGGGTGGTTATAGCGTACGGAGATAAGAAAGTAGGAATTGATGTGGAAAAAGTAAGCGATGAAATGGAGGAAATCGCACCTGTTTTTTTGACCAAAGAAGAATTTAAGAAGATAGAAAATCTTGAAACGGTCAGAAAGAGCGCGCTGCTGACCAAGCTTTGGACGTTAAAAGAAAGCTACGTAAAGTACAGAGGTACGGGGTTATACACGGCAATGAAAGCTTTCGGCGTCATGGATGACTTGGAGCAGTCGCAGAAACCGGGTGTGGTATTTCATACCGAAAAACTTCCCGGAAATTATTACTTATCGGTTTGCTCGGAAGATGAGCGCATAGATATGCAGGAGGTAAGGCTTAAGGATCTTACAGGAAGCATCTTACAGAAGAGAGGGGCATGAAGTGAAGACGATTATAGTGGCATCTGCGCTTTATAACTGGGGCGAGACTCACAGGATGGTCGGTATAGGCGAAGAGCTTGAGAAAAGAGGATACAAGGTAGTATACCTCGGAGAAGGCAAATACGATTTCATGGTGGACGAAGCGAAGTTTGAACGAGCCAAGGTCCCGGGAGACGAAGAGTGGTTCACTCCCGAGCGCATCGAAAAGATGATGGACATGGACACTTACGTTAACAACTACGCTACCGCTGAAGAAATCAACCGAACCGTCAGCGCAGAAGTAGAAGTGATGAAGAAGTACAACCCCGTTATGGTGGTTACGGGCTACAGAACAACACTCAGTATATCCGCAAGGATACTTAAAGTCCCTCTGGTGTGGGTGCTTTCCTCGGTAGTATCCAAGAACTTCTTCTTAAGAAAGATAGATTCCTTACCTGAGAACAGCATATTAAATCGATATTTCGATAAAAACAAGATGAATCAAAACAAAGAGGTCATGCTTGATTTCGTTAAAAAGATGTTTTCGATATACAACGAATCATCGGCCGAATGGAACAAGGTCAACGAAATGTACGGACTTAAGAAATTCGAAAGCGACCTGGACATTTTCGAAGGCGAATTAAACATAGCTTCCGACCCGCCGGAATTCGGCGAGAAGGGTGACGGATACAAGTACTGCGGACCGATTTTCCATAAGAAAAAGATAGAGATGCCGGAAGTTACGGCAGACATGGATGAGAAGCCAAAGAAAAAAATCTTTATCGTTATGGGGTCCTCCGGAACAAGCGAAGATTTCGAAAGAGTATTAAAAGCTCTTAAAGATCTTGACTACGAGTACTACATATCCACCACCAGGATGACAGACGACGAAAAAAAGAAATATCCCGACAACTTCCACTTTGCGGACGCTTATCCGGTATACGAGATGGCAGGCAAAGTTGACGCATGTATCACACACGGAGGCCAGGGCACCATCTACTCGGTAATAGCCGCAGGTAAGCCCTTCGTGGGAATCCCGCTCTTCATGGAGCAGCAGTACAACTTAGAGACGATGCAAAAGAAACACTACGGCGTACTGATCCCCAAGGAGAAGGTTTCAACCGAGAGCATCAAAGAGGCGCTTGAAAAAGCCTGGAGCGACCCGGAATTTATCGAAGGCGCGAAGGCAGGCGGAGAAATCGTCAGGAAGTATTTAATTGACCCGGCATATTCGGCAGAAAGCAAGGCGGCAGACATTATTAAGGAATACCTGAATGAAAAAACTGATTGAGAATGTAGAACTTTTCTTTTGCGACTTTGACCGAATGTCGTTGTTTAAACCCGGACGGGCTATGAGATATTTCGAAAAGGCCAGATTTGAAGTGGCCGATGCGTTAAACATATATGAATTCTATGACCCCGAGGACGAAGTTCAGTTCCTCGTGGCCAAGATCAAATGTGAGAACAAAATACCCATCAACCTCGATGACAGAAATGTCAGTATCGAGACGGAGATAGAAACTCCGGATGTGGGAAAGATAGTTTTTAACCAAGCGATAGTTCAGGACGGGGTAAGCAAGTTAAGTGCAAGATTCGACATTGCGGTGTGCTCAAGAAAGAAAGGCGTGCAGTACCGCTTCAACCCCGAACTTGTGGAAAGAATACGTAACTACAACATGGAAAGGAAGACGGTATAGAAAAAATGGTGACCAGTGAAGAAATAGTGAACATCGATGACATCGATCCTTACGGAATGGTGCATCACTCAATTTATTTTAGATTTTACGAGCACGGAATATTTAAGTATCTGTGCAAGGAAAAGAATCAGGACAATGTGTCATTTGTTATCAGGGAAGCGGATATGAAGTACATCTCTTCCACATTCACAGGCAACTCCCTAAAGGTAATTACGGAGTGCAAGGGAAGCAAGGATAACAGGTACACATTCAAACAATCGATAGAAAGAAATGACAAGACAGTCAACAGTGCAAAGATTGTGGTGGATTTAGTACCAAGTTATGGAACATGAATTTGACGCAAAAGTCCGGCTGGTCAGCGTAGATTACGGAGACGAAAAAGTACCCCGGTCGGAGAAGAGTAAGAGAATCAGAGAAAAAATAGGACCGTTAACCGATATACGATACTCGATTTCACATACGGACAAGTATTCGGTGGCTGCGATATCAAGAGACCCGGAGGTCGGCGTTGATATCGAGCATAAGAATAAGCTTAGCGGAAGAAAAGACGCCATGGACATTCTTTTTCCGAAGGATTGCAAGATACGGGACGAAGTCAGGTGGTGTCTGCACGAAGCCATAGGAAAGATGGAAGGCGACGGATTACACACGTATTACCCCATAGTGTCGACTGAGGAGTGCGAAGACGAAACGCTCCTGGCGGGATACAAAAAGGGCGACACGATATGCGAAGCGAAAGTCAAGGTACGGGAAAGCGACAAATATATGTTGGTATGGGGATACAAAAATAAACAGGAAAGGAGAAAAACATGATTTCATGCGATGCATATTACATCTCGGAGCTGGTTCCGGAAGTTTCATATGATGACGCGATCTGCACCATCGGCTTATGTAACGGAGTGTTCTGTTTAAACTACGACGGCAACAACGTATACATGGTGAAGTCAAGATACGTATCGAGTCAGGAAGAATTACTTGAGAAGCTGGGAATCACATACGAGAAGCTCACAATAGACGACATCTTTAAACCCGGTGTCAATTTGGAGAAAGTACTTCTTTTTCTTCCAAAGATCCTTCTTGAGAACATCGACATGCTTCACAAGGATACCAAGCAGGTGGCAATTTCACTCTCGGCATTCAAGGCAAGCGTTAAGGATGAGGACACTTTGATACTCAAGGGAATGGAGCCCGACGAAACCGAGTACGAGATGGAAGTCACCAAAGAGCAGCTTGAAAAGCTTAAGAGCTTCGAGATGAAGCCGAGCGTAGACAGCGTTCTGATAGTAAGACTTCTCGGCAGCAACTTAAACAAAGAAAAAATCAGCGAGAACATTAAAGAAAGCATGGACAACTGCCTCGCCGATTACGACGAATACGATACGGGTGACCTTCTTTGGAACGGCGGAAAGTTCGGATACACAAAGGTTTTACAGATCCTTAAAAACTTCAAATCTCTTGACGAGACCGCTCAGAAGATATTCTTAGGAACCCTCGTATCGGGAAGCAACTTCCTCTACAGAAAAGAGTACTGGGAAGCGCTGCAAAAGAAAGATTATCTCGACCCCAAAGAAGTCAACAACCTTCGCGTGGCCGGCGGCCTCTGGAGAAAGGTAATCAGATCAGTAGTTAACTTCGTATGTTTACACCAGGAAATCAACTGCGAAGAACTTGAAAACGTAATAGAAAGAATAGCTTCGATTGAATCGGAAGTCTTTTCTTATATTAAAAACAACATTTAAACAAATTTTAGGAGGAAAACAAAATGGAAAAAACACTTGAAAGGCAGATTCTTGAAATGATTATTGACAGACTTGATCTTGAGGACGTAGACGTTGAGAACTTCGACTACGATCAGCAGATCTTCGCTACCGAAGATTGTGAAGGCCTCGGACTTGACTCCGTAGACTCACTTGAAATCGTGGTAGGTCTTAAGAAGGACTTCGACGTAGTGGTAGACGAAGACGAGATGGATGCATTCAAGAGCATCAACACCCTTGCAGAGTACGTAAGACAGAAGCAGGCAGAGGGCAAGGAACTTGTAGGTGCAGGCGTAGAGTAATCGACCCGGGGGTAACAAAGAGTGGAAAGTAACAAACAAAGAGTAGTAATCACAGGCCTTGGCATCACATGTGCCATCGGCAACAACAAAGAAGAAGTGCTTAAGTCCCTTTACGAAGGCAAGACCGGCGTCGGCAAGATCACACTTTTTGAAGCAGAGAAGCTTACAAGCGACATGTTCGGCGAAGTAAAGGCAGACATCCCTTACAGAGTAAGAGAGCTCGACAAGCCTTCCAGAATGGAGATTCTTACAGACAGACTTATCGACCAGCTCCTTGAAGACTCAGGCATTACCGCCGAGGAAATCGACTCACTCGATGAAAGAGCAATCATGTCGATGGCAACTTCCGTAGGCAGCAACACACACCTTATCGAGTACACAAGCGACATCGCGGAAGGAAAGTACATCCCTCAGAGATTTGCGGACTATCCCAAGTACATGGTTAAGCCCTTCCAGGACAAGCTTAAAATCGGTGGCCAGTACTTCATCAACAACTCAGCATGTTCAGCAGGAACTACCGCAATCTGTACAGCATTTTCAAAGATCAGAAGCGGCGAATGCGACCTCGCGGTTGTAGTGGGAATCGACCCCGCAACAGAGTTCTCCACATACGGATTCAACTCCATGAAGAACATGAACAAGGGCGTATGTACACCCTTTGATAAGAACAGAACAGGAATCAACCTTGGCGAAGGCGGAGCCATTCTTTTGCTCGAATCTTACGAACATGCCAAAGAAAGAAACGCTAACATTCTCGCAGAAGTATACGGATACGGAATCGGCAACGACGCATACCACAGAACCAGCCCCGATCCTACCGGCGAAGGCGCGTACCGCACCATGAAGATGGCTCTTAAGGATGCAGGTCTTAAGCCCGAAGATATCGACTACGTAAACGCTCACGGAACAGGAACCGAGCACAACGACGCAATGGAACTTAAGGCAATGGAGATGCTTTTTGAAGGCAATAAAGAAAAGCCCGTTGTAGGTTCAACCAAAGATTTGACAGGTCACTGCCTGGCAGCAGCCGGAATGGTGGAGGCAGCCTTCTGTGTAATGGCCATCAACGACAAAAAGGTGTGGGGTAACAACCACTTAACCGAAGCAGAGGATACAGAGAACGCAGAATTACTTAACAAGCCCTATCGCGACAAGAATGTCAGATATGCAATGTCCAACTCATTTGCTTTTGCCGGACATTCATCATCAATCATCATCGGGCAGTGCGGCTGAAAGGAGTAGAGAATGAAAGACTTATATATTTTGGATGCGGGTTGCATCAGCTCCCTCGGCGATTCGATGGATTCCTGCTGGGAGAATATCGGAAGCGAAGTTGAACTTGAAAAAAATTACGACTTCGAAGTAAACATGCCTCCCAAGCTTAAGAGAAGCTCAGACAGATTTTCAAAGATGTACATGTCGGTTCTTGAGAAGCTTGTTAACAACAATAAAGAAACACTTGAGAAGTATCCGGCTGAGAGAATCGGAACCATCTTTTCTTCGGAATACGGTCCGGTGACCACGAACCTTCTTTTTGCAAGAGAAGTTCTGGAAAAAGAACCTGAGATCTGCAGTCCGGCTAAGTTCTCCAACACCGTAGCCAATGCGTGCGTCGGAATCGCATGTATCGATCACGGCTACAAGGGCGTAAGCACAATGCTTCAGGGAAGCAACAGCTTAAGCTTCTCGGAAGACTTAATCAACGAAGACAAGGCAGACTTAATCTTCAGTGCTTTTGCAGACGAGTACAGCGAAGAAGTTGTTAAGGCATTACACGACGCAGGCGATGAGCCCAGAAATTACTCGGAGAACTGCTCAATCTTCCTGGTAGGCAACGAGAACTTCAAGGATCAGAGCATCTGCTCCATCAAGAAGATGGTCAACATGAATCTCGGCAGCAACACCAAGGAAAATGAAGCTACCAACGAAAGACGAATCAGAAAGTGCATCGAAAGATGCTTATCGGACGGAAAGCCCGTAGATGCGGTATTACATACATCAACCGATGACAGAATCGGCAAGCTTGAAACAAGAATCATGAAGGATATGTTCCCCGAAGTTCCGGTATCCGGCAAGGCCAACAAACTCGTCGGCGACATCATGGGAAGCAGCATCAACATGAACCTGGTACTCGGCACCATGTGCCTTAAGAAGAAGGAACTTAACGACAAGCTCTTCGACGGAGTGAAGGCTTCTTGCAAGAGAATTCTTGTAACCGGTTACGACATCCTCGGCAACTATTCATGTGTATTATTGGAGGCTTAAATGGGAAGATTTGCAGGTAAAAAAGTATTGGTAACAGGCGCATCGAGAGGAATCGGTGCAGCCATCGTGGATGAATTTGTAAATGAAGGCGCAACCGTAGCGGCAACATACAACAGCCGCCCCGTAGAGAGCGACAAGTGCAAGTTCTATCACTTAAACGTAAGCGATGCCGAAGAGGTTAAGCAGGTTATCGGAAGCGTTAAAGAAGACCTCGGCGGAATTGACATTCTTGTCAACAACGCCGGCGTCACAAGCGACGGATTACTCATGTTAATGACCGACGAAAACTGGGACAAGGTAATCCAGACCAACCTCTACGGATGCTTCAACGCAACTAAGGCAATCTTACCCGTAATGCTGGAGCAGAAGGGCGGCGTAATCGTCAATGTAAGCTCCGTGGCAGGATTAAGACCCGGTGCAGGACAGGCCAACTACTCGGCATCCAAGGCCGGCATCGTAAGCCTTACACAGACCGCAGCCAAGGAAATGGGAAGAAGAAGGATCAGAGTTAACGCAGTGGCTCCCGGCTTCATCGAAACCGAAATGACAGCCAACATGAACCAGATGGAGCTCAAAGAAAGAGCAAAGACCATCCCCATGAGACGTCTCGGCCAGGCAAGAGAAATCGCCAAGACAGTTGCCTTCCTTGCAAGCGACGACGCTTCATATATTACCGGACAGACGATAGTGGTTGACGGAGGATTGATTTAAAGGAATGAGTGCATTGGAAACTATATATACACGAAGCAGCTGCAGATGCTTTCAGGACAAGCCCCTTGAAGATAAGGATATAAGAACAATTCTTGAGGCAGGCGTAGCTGCTCCGACTGCACACAACACGCAGGGTTACAAAATCGTAGTAATTAAAGATGAAAAGGTTAAGGAAGCTTCGGAAGCAATTCTTTCCGAGATGAACCGGTACTCCAAATGGGGTATCCCGATGGGAAGCGGAAAAAGAAGCGCAAGAATCTTAAGAGACGCTCCCGTAAACTTCTTCCTTTTCGTAAAGAAGAACACATTTTTTAAGGCAGAAAGACTTCCGATGGAAGTACCCGAAAGCTATTTGGAATACATAGAGCATCAGAACCAAATGCAATCCGTAATTTCGGTAGGAACAGTAATTGAGAATATGCTTCTTGCGGCGGAAGAACTTAAACTCGGAGCCGTTTGTATTTCGGAAATATCTTACGCCATGAACTTCTGCAAATCATATTTTGAAGACGTAATCAATCTTGACGAATATGAATTCGCTTCTTCCCTGGCACTTGGATACAAAGAAGATGTCCCTTACGGCAGGGCAAGAAAGAAACCGGTAGAAGAACTGGTAGTAATGCATGATAAACAATTGGTAATGTAACAGACAATAATGGGTGAGGAAACATGAAAGAAAGCTATGACGAATTAAGTAAGCTGTTTGATACGGTTTTAAAGAGCAACAAGGGCGCTTCATCGGCAGACGGAAAAAATTTCTTGGAAATGGGCGGTGATTCCGTAAAGGCCATGCACTTGGTTGCCGAAGCCAGAAAACTTGGATACGACATCTCCATGGAAGACATTCTGTCAAACAGCTCGATTGAGAAACTGATCGAAAAAGGAAAGAAGAAGAACCTTGAGCTCTGGGCACCTTACAACGCAGGAACCCACGAATTAAGCTTCGATGTAGCAGACGGTTACAACACTCTTTCTTTCGACATAAACGGTTTTGACACAGAAACATATGAAAAGACTCTCAAGGCATTAATCGAGACCAACAGCATTTTGAGAGCGGTAAGAGAAGATAGCAGCGTAACAATCTTATCTTACGACGAATATTTGGAAAGCGACAACAAGAGCTTCACATTTGCGACAGAAGAAGCTGAAAACGGAACAAAGATTACGGTGACTGCAGACGTTAACTTAAGCGACTTCCATTCACTTAATGTAATCTACGAAAGATTTACTAAGCTTTACACCACAATCAAAGAACAGGGCGAGAGCGGCGAAATCGAAGCGGCAGCACCTTTCTTTTACTGGGACAGCTTAAGAGAAAAGCTTAGCGAGAACTACAAGTTCTTTAACGAGATTTCGGACAAAGAAAGTGCTCCGGTTAAGCCCCGCGAGACGACTTCCGAGCAGGAAAAGATCGGTAAGGAAAAATCCGTATCCGACATCTTCAGAGCCTTCCAGGAAATTATGGCAGAGAACTTTGACTCGGATGATATCACTCTTCACTTCTACAATTCAAACAGAGTATATCCCGACGATCTTGCGGATTTCTCTGACACCATAGGCAATTTTGAAGCACCTTCAACATACACATTCGGGAAAGAGGAATATTTAAACTATGAAGAAGTTTCTGCACAGAATAACCACTACTGTGAATATAACGACGATTCTTGCAGCTGCGGCTTTGAGTATATACCGGGTAGTAAGGCAGCAGAATCGGAAGGCTTCTCGGCTCCCGAAGTAACTTGCGAGCGAGAGATTAAAGAGCAGGTATTCTTAGAGGTTTCGGAAGAAGCCGACGGATACGGCCTTAAGTTAAGCCGCGAAGAGGGAACTCCCGAACTTATGGGCGAACTCATTACGGCAATCAACAATCCCGAAATTAAGACAGACAAAAACTACGGTAACGCCGGCGGCACCGCCAAGGACAAGGCAGCCATCATCGAAAAGTTCGGCGCAGACAACGTAGAAAGAATTTACCGCCTCCAGGACGTTCAGAAGGGTATGTTATATCACTCTCTTGAAAAGGCGGGCAACAACGAATATAAGATGCAGTACCGTATCCACATGGGATTCTATATGGATGCAGAACTTGCAGAAGAAGCAATAAATGTGGTTTCCGACAAGTATGCGGCTCTTCGTACATCAATCGTGTACAAGAAAGTCACAGAGCCCATGCAGGTAGTGCTTAAGAACAGAAAACCCATCGTTGAGGTGGTAGAAGTTAACGGCGACATCACAGAGGAACTTGTTAACGAATACGTGGAAAGAGATCTTAACAGAGCTCTCGACCTCGAGGACAGTCCTCTCTTCGCAGTAACGATTCTTAACAACTACAAGACAATGGAAATGATTTGGAACTTCCACCACATCCTTATGGATGGCTGGAGCCTTCCGGTAGTATTCGGTGACTTCCACCAGTATTACGAGAACCTTCTCTACGGCGAAGACATCGACTACAGACCCACAGACAGTTACGAGCGTCACATCAATAAGCTCTATACAAGAGACATCAAGGCCGGCATGAAGTTCTGGAGCGAGTACCTTTCAGATTACGACGACGATACTTACATCACTCCCATCAATCCCGCGAAGGATCAGGGAAATGCCAAAGAAAGATTCACGAAAGTATTGTCCGACAAGGTTCAGAAATCCGTTCAGAAGCTTGCAAACAGCCTCGGCACAACGGTTAACACCATCATCGAAGCTACACTCGGCATCGTACTTCAGAAGTACAACTGCAGCGACGACGTGGTATTCGGCAAGGTTACCTCAGGACGAGACCTTACGGTAGACGGAGTGGAGCGCGAAGTAGGTTTATTCGTAAACACTCTTCCCGTACGAGTTAAGAACGAAGGCTACACCGTAAGAGAACTCCTTGAGAAGGTCAAAGAAAACGACATTAACAGCAACAAGTATGAGTATTGTTCTTTGTCCCAGATCATCAGAGAGATTGGCAATAATCCCATCAGAATCATCTACGCTTACGAAAACTTTATGAACGCAGATGCACTCATGGACAACCTTGACGGAATTAAGTCCGAGAACTTAAGAGACGATACCAACTACGATATCAGCTTCGTAATCAATAACACCAATAAGCTTGAATGGAACATTACTTACAACACAAGCATCTACGGCGAGGAAGAAATCGCCCGCCTGGCTGATTGTATCGAAAGAGTAATGACCGAACTTCCCAAGAACCTTAACAAGCCCGTTGCGGAAGTCGGCATGGTATCCAAGAAAGATACTGCTATCATCACCAAAAAGTTCAACGACACCTTAAGGGATTACCCCGGTGACAAGACCGTCAGCGAACTCTTCAAGGAAGCGGTTGATAAGTACCCTGACAACATAGCTCTTCGTTACTACGACGAAAGCTACACATATAAAGAACTCGATAAGTTATCCGACGAATATGCAACGGAACTTAAGAGTCACGGAATCAGCGAAGGACACAACGTATGCTTCCTGGCTTACAAGGAAGTCAAGACGATTGCTTACATCATCGCAATCCTTAAGCTCGGCGGAGTATACATCCCCCTCGATCCTCACAACCCTCCGGAGCGCATCAAGTACATCATCGAGAACTCCGATGCGGTAGCAGTGCTCGATCCCAAGGGCGAGAACAGGTTCTTTGGCGAAAAGATATTACCCAACAAGAAAGAAAACCGCGAAGTGGCATACATGATGTACACCTCCGGAACCTCAGGCGAACCTAAGGCCTGCGTAGTACTTCAGAAGGGTATCGTAAGACTTGTCAAGAACACCAACTACATGCAGCTTGACGAGACCACAAGAATGATGTCCGGAAGCTCAATGGCCTTCGATGCATCAACACTTGAAATCTGGGGCACACTCCTTAACGGCGGAACACTTGCTTTAATGGACACCGACGACATGATGACGGCTCAGAAGCTCGAAGAGTTTACAAGACGCTACGACATCAACACGATGTTCATTACAACAGCTTTGTTTAACCAGCTTATGGACAGCGATCCCACCATTCTCGGAACACTTCGTGAGCTTGCAACAGGCGGCGAAAAAATGTCCGAGAAGCATGCAAAGTTATTTATGGAC
This sequence comes from Lachnospiraceae bacterium YSD2013, assembly GCA_900100895.1. Lineage (GTDB taxonomy): Bacteria > Bacillota > Clostridia > Lachnospirales > Lachnospiraceae > UBA1258. The sequence goes on along the minus strand of FMTX01000013.1, from coordinate 12,911 downwards.
AACCACCCGAACACAAAGTTTATGAACGTGTACGGACCTACCGAGAACACTACATTTACAACCTTCGGCGAAGTTGACCTTAACAGAATTACACTCGGAAAACCTATTACCAACAGTACTGTATACATCATGAACGGCGGCGAACTTGCCCCCATCGGAGTATACGGCGAGCTTGTTACCGGCGGTGAAGGCGTAGCAAGAGGCTACTACAAGAATGAGGAGCTTACCAAAAAGGTCTTTGTTAAGAATCCTTTCGGAGCGGGAGTATTATATCGCACCGGTGACAAAGCAAGATTTTTACCAAACGGTGAAATCGAATTCGCAGGAAGAATCGATCACCAGGTTAAGATAAGAGGCTTCAGAATCGAGCCCGAAGAGATTTCCAAGAAAGTACAGGAAATCGACAACATCGTATCATGCGTAACCGTCATCGACGGCGAGAAGAAGATTAAAGCTTACTACGTAGCATCCGAAGAAATGGATAACACCGAAATCTTCGACATTCTCAAAGAAAAGCTTCCGGACTACATGGTACCCAGATATTACATGCAGCTTGACGAAATCCCCGTAAACATCAACGGAAAGACCGATTACAAGAAACTGCCCGATATCGCGGAACCCATCAAGAGACAGTACGTAGCACCCGTAAGCGAAGACGAAAAGAAAATCGTAAACGCATTTGAACGAATTCTGGACATTGACAACATAGGTATGGAAGATGACTTCATCGAACTCGGCGGTAACTCCCTTATGGCAGTAAGACTTGCCAACGAAATCGAAGAAGTATTCGGACAGAGAATTGAACTTCGCCACATCATGGAAGAGAGAACACCTGCCAAGATCTTAGGCATCATCAAGACCGAAGGTCGTGCGGTTGTAGCAATTCCCAAGGCAGAAGTTAAGGACGAATACGAAATGTCTTCCGTGCAGAAGCGAATGTTTATCCTTCAGAAGACCAACCCCGAGACAACTCAGTACAACATCCCCATCGTACTCAGCTTTAAGGAGAAGATGGACATCGAGAAGCTCACCGGTGCGGTCAAAGAATTAGTCAGAAGACACGAAGCATTAAGAACCAAATTCTACATCAAGGACGAAGCATTTTTCCAAAACGTTACCGACGAAAACATCGAGGTAACAGTTTATGCAAACACACCTTTTGACGAAGTATGGGAAAAATTCCTGGCACCCTTCGACCTTGAGAAAGAATTACCTTTCCGAGCTGCGATTCTTGTGGACAAATCCGTTACTTACCTCCTTATGGATATGCACCACAGCATCGCAGACGGCGCTTCGACTACCATAATCATGAAAGACCTTCTCACACTGTACAGAGGCGGCGAGCTTCCCGAGCAGAAGTTCCAGTACAAGGACTACAGCGAATGGCTTAAGACCTACGACTTTGAGAAGGAAAAAGAATACTGGTTAAAAGAATTTGCCGACGAAGTCACACCTCTTGATTTACCTTACGACTTCGAACGAGGCAAAAGAAAAACATACGCAGGCAACACCATCAAAAAGAGCATTACTTCCGAAGATATCAAGTATATCGCAGAGAAGTGTCACGTAACCGAATATGCAGTACTTATGGCAGCGTGGTTCATGCTTCTTAAGATGTACACCAGACAGGAAGATATGACAGTGGGCACCCCGGTTGTGGGACGTGTTCACTCAGAGATTAACGATACGGTCGGAATGTTTGTAAATACAATCCCCGTAAGAGTATCTCAGGTAGAAGGCCTTACCCTCGAAGAGTTCATTAAGAGCCTCGGCGAGAAGACCATTAAGGCATTCGAGAATCAGGAATATCCTCTTTACGAAATGATTGACGCACTCGGAATTCCGAGAAACACAGACAGAGAGCCCTTATTCGATGTACTGTTCGCAGTCAGAGACCAGAGAGAAGAAAGCATCCTTACTCAGTTTGGCGCAGAGAACGTTGAACTTACCGGCGACACCGCCAAGTTCGACCTCACAATGGAAGTTCAGGTCAACAAAGAAAACTACGTACTCGGACTTGAGTACAGCACAGACCTCTTCTTACAGGACACCGCCGAACGCATCCTTAACAACTATGCATGCGCATTAAGCGTAATGAAAGATAACCTGCAGTCGCTTACAGAAGACATCGAAATCATCGATGCAGAGGAAAAAGAAACAATCCTCAAAGAGTTTAACGACACATTCGTTCCTTACGAGAACAATGTATGCGTAGACGAAGTCTTCGACAGATATGCAAGAAAGAACCCCGACAAGATCGCCATCGGCGACGAGACCAAGGAAGTAACCTACAAAGAAGCTTCCGAAATCACCGACAGAGTGGCGGCAGAGCTTAGAAAGCTCGGTGTAAGACATAACGATGCGGTAGCGATTGAGGCTGAAAGATCGGCCGACACAATCTTACTTTTCATAGCAGCATTAAAGGCCGGAGCGGTTTACGTACCGATTGAATCGGATATGCCGGCTGAGAAAATCAAGTACATGCTTGATAACTGTAACGCAAAAGTTATTATTGCCGGAAACAAAGACAAGTTTAAGAGCACCGGTGTCAGATACATTGACAGAGACGGCCTCTTAAACGGAACGGAAGACATCAGATTCGTGACTCCCGCCGGAAGAACATCGGTTGATTGTATGTATTACCTCTATACATCAGGTACCACAGGCAATCCCAAGGCTACGATGATCACTCACAGAAACATCATGAGAACGGTTCAGGACAGAGTCGGCGGTATATACGACGAAAACGATGTGGCACTTCTTTCCTGCTCGCTTGCTTTTGACGGCTCCGCACACAGCATCTGGGGAACACTTCTTAACGGTGCAACATTACGAATCATCCCTGTGGATATAATCGTAGACCACAAGAAGTTTAGAGACAGAATCGTTAAATACGGCGTGAACTCACTCCTTGTGACAACCGCATTGTTTAACAAATTCGTGGAAGACGACCCGACAATGTTTGAAGGCATCAAGCACTTAAGAGTCGGCGGCGAAAAGCTTTCGGACAAGCACGTAAGACAGTTCCAGGAAGTCAACAAAGAAACGACACTCCTTAACGTCTACGGACCTACCGAGAACACAATATTTACAACAGTCTATGAGGTTCCGCATGGCTTCGAAAGAATGACAATCGGCAAACCCATCGACAACACGCAGGTATACATCCTTCAGAAGAACTCCATGGTCGGAATCGGAATTTACGGAGAGCTCTGTACTTCCGGTGAAGGCGTAGGAAAAGGATATTTAAATAACGAAAAACTTACAGAAGAAAAATTCGTGCCCAACCCATACGGCGGCGGCACAATGTACCGAACCGGAGACCTTGCGAGATTCCTTCCCGACGGAAACATCGACTTCCTCGGAAGAATCGACTCACAGGTCAAGATCAGAGGATTCAGAATCGAGCTTACGGGTATCGAGAGCGTCCTCAGAGAATATCCGGGAATCAGCCAGGCAGCAGTAATCGCTTATCAGGGCAAGGAACTCAAAGCATACTTTGCATCCGACGAAGAAATCGATGTTTACGAACTCTTCGGCTGGATGAAGACCAAGCTTCCGAGCTACATGGTTCCTTCCTACTACATGAGAGTGGAATCATTCCCGCTTACCATGAACGGCAAGCTCGATTACAGAAAGCTTCCTGAGAACAATGAAGTAGTAAAGACCAAATATGTAGAGCCCGAAACCGAAACAGAGAAAGCAATCGCAGCAATGTTTGCAGAGCTTCTCGAACTCGAAGAAGTGGGAGCGGAGGACAACTACTTTGAAGTAGGCGGCAACTCACTTAAGGCAACACTTCTTTGCAACAAGATCGGTGAGAATTTAAAGAAAGCAATAAATGTCGGCGACATCTTTGCCAACCCTACAGTAAGAGAACTGGCAAGATTCGTAGACAGCGCAGCAGAGGTTAACGACAGCGAAGAGGCAATTCCTGAGAAGGAATTTACAGAGTTTTACATTCAGCCTTATCAATACAATGCTTTTGCTGACAAGGTTATCAGAGAACATCCCGATTACGAGGATTGGGTAAACAATAACTACATTCAGCTTGTAGGTAATGCAGTGGTGGAAACCGATGTTCATTCTACCGTCGAGTACTTCAGCGGTACGACATTCGGAAAGCTCCCGTTACTAAATATTGTGGACCTTTCAAAGCGCCGGGAAAAAATGGTGACCGAAGAAGACAGAGAGAACCTGCTTAATGACATCTTTGAAGCCTTGAGCAATAAAAACAATCTCTATCTTCACTTTGACCACTACTACGTGAAGAACTCAGAGTACTACATGAAAGAGCACATGGTTCACGACGTATTGGTGTTTGACTACACCGGTGAGACAGTTTCATATTACGAAAACGTCGGCGGAATGTATACGAAATTTGTTATCGACAAAGAAGAGTTTATCACAGCATATCTCGGAAACGATAACGCGATGACATATGTACTGAGCTGCAATAAGGAATTCAGATATAAGTTTGACTTGGAGCGTTTCGTGACAATGATTGAAGATTACGCATTGGGAAATGATTCAAGAGAAAACAAGGAATTGTATCTGTATGAAGACGGTTTCTTCTCGGATGATTTCTACACGATGAAAGAAAACGGAGAAAAGAATTTCGGTGTGGAAGTCTACAAGACAGTAAGAGATTATTCATTAAACTACAAGGAAACTTCGGTAGGCCTGGACTATAGAATGTACTTCACTCTGTTCGAACACAACCGAAGAATGATTGAAAAACTGAATTACTGCTGCGAAAAGGGATACATAAACTTCGAAAATTTCAAAAATGAAATGGCGGAGCTTGGTGAAATTACCAACACTCTGTATCAGATACTTGCCAAGGTTATACAGTACAGCTATTCGACTCCTACCGACGAGCAGGTGAAAGCAGTGGTTGACCAGATGATGGAAGTTTATGAAAAAGAAAAGCCTTTGTACAAGCGAATTCTGGATAATTTCCGCAACAGAGAAGAAAAAGTTGCATAGTGCTTTTGATTACAGGAGGAACAAATGAAAGCGATATCAGTAAACGGACTGACAAAAAAGTATAAAGAACATCTTGCGGTAGACCATATTTCCTTTGATGTCGAGCAGGGCGAATTCTTTACCTTCCTTGGTGAGAACGGCGCCGGCAAGTCAACAACCATCAATATGCTTTGCACCACTCTTTCCAAGACTGACGGAGACGTTACTCTCTTAGGCTACAAGTTAGGCAAAGAAGACGACGAAATCAGAAACAGAGTAGGCATAGTGTTCCAGAACTCCGTTTTGGACGCAAAGCTTACGGTCAAGGAAAACCTTCTTACAAGAGCTTCTTACTACGGACTTACCAAGAAGCAGGCAATGGAGAGATTAGAGCCCTTTATGGATTCTTTTGAACTCAAAGATATCTGGAACAGGAACTACGAAAAGCTCTCCGGCGGCCAAAGAAGGCGCGTGGATATAGTCAGAGCACTCATCAATCATCCGCAGATTCTTTTCCTGGATGAGCCCACTACCGGACTTGATCCGAAGTCAAGACAGATAGTGTGGAACTACATTGAGGAGCTTAGAAAAAAAGAAAAGATAACCCTATTCCTTACCACCCATTATATGGAAGAGACGAGAGACGCAGATCATGTGGTTATCCTGGACAAAGGCAAGATCATTGCCCAGGATACTCCCGTCAACCTTAAGACCAAACACGCAAAGAGCCGCGTGATGTGGTACACCCCGAGGGTAGAAAACATCGAGGCTATATGCGGAGGACTTAAGTACGAATACGTGGCGGATCATTACAACATTTTCTTTGACGAGGGTATAAACGAGTTCTTATGCAGAAACAAGGACTTCGTAAGAGACTTTGAAGTATTGAAAGGCAGCATGGACGACGTGTTCTTAAACCTTACCGGAAAGGAGCTTGAATAATGAAATTCAGAAGATACTGGGGATTAACAAGAAGAAACTTACTCGTATATTTCAAGGATAAGCAGGCGATATTCTTCTCGATGCTTACACCGATTATAGTATTCATTCTTTACCTTTTGTTCTTAAAGAACAGTTATGTGGCTCCCATTATGGACGCGGCCAAGGAACTCGGCGACCTCGTTAAGAGTTCGGATGTGGACATGTTCGTAAGCGGTTTGTTACTTACAAGCTTGCTCGGAACATCAATGATTACCGTACCTTACCAAAGCCTCATAACCATAGTTAAGGATAAGGAAAACAAAGTGGACAGCGACATATGCTCAACACCCATGAGCCGTGTGGAAATCATACTTGCTTACTTCACGGCATCGGCAATCTCGGCGTTTATCATGACGTCGGCGGTTATGACGATAGGACTCGTAATAATGTTTGGCCAGGGCGCAACATACTTGACTGCAGTGGGAGTGCTTAAGCTCTACGCCATAGCCTTCCTCGGTACCCTTTCCAGCACATCGCTCTTTATGATAATCATTATTTTCTTAAAGACTACGACGGCAACGGGAGCATTTATGGGTATCCTTTGTGCGGCAACCGGATTTATCACCGGCGCATACATACCGCTTTCCACATTCTCACCCGGAGTACAGACGGTTTGTAACCTCTTCCCCGGCAACGGAATAACCGTTTTGTTCAGAAACGGAGTTTTGAATCCGGTACTCGATCACATCGACGCGGGTATCGGCGGAGTGGATGAAGGTTCATTCGCTCAGACAATAAGAGATCTCTTCGGCTTCACATCAAAGATGTTCGGCAAAGAGGTCGGTACCTACGGCATAATTCTTGGAATAGTGGCGGTCGCTGTAGTGACGACGATAGCGATATCCGTTATTTATCCTAAGGTTTATCAGAAAAAATAACATAAATGTGGTGCGGGGGGCCACTCCGGAGGGCCTCTTGCGGCACGACAAAAAGGAGAGAAACATGATATGATAGTTTACTTATTTCCCGGGCAAGGCAGCCAGAAAGAGGGAATGTACAATCTGATAAAAGAAAACGAAGCAGATGTTTCGGAAGTATTTGATGAAGCGAGCGAAGTTACGGGGCGAGACATAAGAGCCCTGTGCAGAGATGCAACAGAAGAAGAACTTAAACAGACGCTAAATACGCAGATAAGCGTAACCACCATGAACATGGCATACGCGAAACTGCTTGAGAAAAGAGGCATTAAGCCGGACGTGGTAGCCGGTCACAGCCTTGGGCAACTGTCAGCCATAGCGGCGGCAGGTGTGATATCGACAGTGGACTTATTCAGACTTGTCAAAAAGCGAGCCGAGCTTATGAGCGGCATAAACGAATCGGGTAAACTTGCAACAGCTGTGGGACTTGACCGTGAGACGGTTCAAAGGATCTGCGACGAAGTCAACGAGTCTTCGGGCAAGGTCAGCATAGCTCTTGAAAATTCACCCATACAATATGTGATAGGAGGTAAAGAAGAGGACGTAAACTTAGCGGTTCAAAAACTTAAAGATGCGGGCGCAATGAAGGTCGTTGAGATTAAAGTAAGCAACGCTTTCCATACATACATGATGGCACCCATGGTAGATGCCTTTAAGGAGTTTGTAGATTCACTTGAGTTTAAGAAGCCTGAATGCAAGATACTTTTAAATTGTAAGGGCGGATACAGCGACGACCCGGAAGAAATCAGGGAAGACGTAATTAACCAGTGTGTAAACACCGTCAAGTGGGTCGATTGCATGAAACAGTTACTGAGTAATGAAGACGTTAAGATTGCCGAAGTCGGAGTAAACAAGATTATGGCAAGTCTCATCAAGGGCTTCGATCGAAAGAAAAAAGTCTGGCTCATGAGTAACTCCGAAGATTTCGGACAATTCGTAAACGGAGCATAGGGAGGATAAAATTATTATGTTAAAGATTCGAGATATATATGGCATATTGCCACACAGGTTTCCTTTTCTTATGGTCGATAGAATAGTCAGCCTTGAGAAGGAAAACAAGGTGGTCGGATTAAAGAATGTTACTGTTAATGAACCCTATTTCCAGGGACACTTCCCTGACGAACCCGTAATGCCGGCGGTCATGATAATAGAGACCATGGCCCAGATAGGCGGATTCCTATTTGATATGCCCGGCAAGCGCGGATTTGTAATAAGTGTCAATAAGGCTAAGTTTAAAAGAATGGTTATACCCGGCGATCAGCTCATAATAGAGTGCAGCGTAGTGGTACACCTTGGTAACAAAGCAACAATAAACGCAGTGGCCAAAGTCGACGACAAAGTGGTCGCAAGCGCAGAACTGGCATACAATTTTGTGGACGTAAACGAGAGCGATGAATGATACAGCGATTTTAAATCAAACGCAGTCTTATCCCATGAAAATGAGCGTTTCCAATGTGGACGCAGATGCATCTAAAGGCGAATTCACGGCGAACTTTTCGGCCGACGATTACTACAGAGAGGAGGGCGGATTTATACCGCCACTGGTCTTCATGGAACTCCTGGGACAGACGGCGGAGAAATTCTACATAACAAGCGACGGAGAGTGCAAACGGTATTTGGCTTCAATAGAAGACTTCAGTCTCAATGAAGATATATACGACAATCTTGACCGGGACTTTTCCGTTAAAGTCAACTTAATAGAGAAATTCGGCAAACTGTACCGAGGTCACGTTTCGCTGGTACTGGACAACACAGTATACTGCGAAGGGACATACGTACACTGTAATGCCTGATAAAAAAGCCTTCAACCGAGTGAGTCGGATGAAGGCTTTTGTCATGTGCGGTAAAAGAAAGTGCACCGATTATTTGCCACCGCGGCTGGACATGTTTTGCTTAAAATAGTTAACGCTGTACCATCTGGTATTCCTTGGGGCTCATGCCGAATTCTTTCTTGAAAGCTCTGAAGAATACGGAGTAGTCGTTGAAGCCGTACAAGGGGAAGGTCTCTTGAATGGGCTTACCGCTTCCTATGGCGTCGCGGCAGGCGTAGAGACGTTTCATCTGGATGAACTTGTGAAGGGAGATGCCGTAGTCTTCTTTGAACACGTGCTCGATGTGGTACTTGCTTACGAAGAACTCGCGCTCGAGGCGTTCGAGGGACAAGTCCTCGTCAAGGTGAAACATTACGTAGTCGTTGATGATGTTGGAAAGTCTTCCCTTGGTACCCGATACGCCGACGGTGACCTTTTCGTAGGTCATACGGTTAAGGGTAAGGAGGAGATCGTTGATCTGCAGAGAGACCTTGGCGTCCTTGCCGAAACGGTTGCCCTTGACTTCGGCTGTGATATTAAAGAGCGCGGAACGTATCTCGTTAAAAGCAAGTACGTCGTTAGCAAAACGGTAAGAGTGCGTAGTCTTCACGGTATCGACTATGTAACCGTAGTCGGGTGATGCAGCGAGAAGCTTATTGTAGTAATCGGCGCTTATCCATAAGACGAAACGCTTGTAGGGAGTCACGTCGTCGAGATACTCGGGACAATGCTCCACTCCGGGCGGAATAAGGATTAAGTCACCGGGCTTAAGCTTGATGGGCTTGCCGGAGACGTTTATGTTGATGTTGCCCTCGAGAAAGAAATAGAACTCGTAATAGTCGTGGCTGTGCTTATTGACCGTTGTGCCCGGCATATCGCTGTAGTAATATATTTCATAGTCGCGGGAGAACATGTATTGTCTTGTGGAAAAGGGGGTAATAAGCTCTTGCTTTTTCATCTCTAAATCTCCTTTGGGATGATTATATTACAATACAGCAACTTTTACAATGTTAACAACAAAACTTATGCTTTAAGTTTTTTCGGGCTGAAATTACAATTAATACGAAATAGAGGATTAACAGCGCGCAAAGGGGTACGCGCTATTATGATAGTCAAGGCAGCAGTCATATGGAGGATATAAGATATGCAGATGACATTAAGATGGTTCGGAAGCAAGCACGATTCCGTAACCCTTGAACAGATAAGACAGGTACCCGGCGTTAAGGGAGTTATCACCACCCTTTACGACACCGTTCCCGGTGAAGCTTGGGAGCTTGAAGATATTCGTGCACTTAAGAAAGAAGTAGAAGACGCAGGTCTTAAGATTGCGGGTATCGAGAGCGTTAACATTTCCGATGCCATCAAGATCGGCTCTCCCGAGAGAGAAGAGCACATTGAGAATTACATCAAGACGTTGGAGCGTCTCGGTCAGGAAGACATTCATATGGTATGCTACAACTTCATGCCCGTTTTCGACTGGACCAGAACCGAGCTTGCAAGAAAGCGTCCCGACGGTTCCACAGTTCTTGCTTACAATCAGGCAGCTATCGACGCTATCAAGCCCGAGCAGATGTTTGACAGCATTAAGAATGACAGTAACGGTCACGTAATGCCCGGCTGGGAGCCTGAGAGAATGGCTAAGATCAAGGAACTCTTCGAGATGTACAAAGACATCGACAATGAAAAGCTCTTTGAGAACCTTAAGTACTTCCTCGAGCGCATTATGCCCGTATGTGACAAGTACGACATCAATATGGCGATTCATCCCGACGATCCCGCATGGAGCGTATTCGGACTTCCCCGTATTATCATTAATAAAGAGAACATTCTCCGCATGATGAAGATGGTTGACAACCCTCACAACGGTGTCACCTTCTGCTCAGGTTCATACGGCACTAACCTTGAGAATGACCTTCCCGACATGATTCGTTCTCTTAAGGGACGTATTCATTTTGCACATGTAAGAAACCTTAAGTTCAACTCTCCCACAGACTTCGAGGAGTCCGCACATCTTTCTTCGGACGGCACCTTCGATATGTATGAGATTATGAAGGCTCTTTACGATATAGGCTTCGACGGCCCCATCAGACCCGACCACGGTCGTATGATCTGGGGTGAGGTTGCACTTCCCGGCTACGGTCTTTATGACAGAGCACTCGGTGCGACATACTTAAACGGACTTTGGGAAGCTATTGAAAAGAGCAATAAGAGGTAAGAGACGTGGCAGAACTTAAATTATCGCAGAAAAGCGTATTGGACAATAAAAAAGCCTGGCAGGACAAGGGCTACAGAGTATGGAACTATGACCGTGATGCGGTTAAGGCAGCTACACTGGCTAAGCCTGAGTGGATTCACTTCGGTGCCGGCAATATTTTCAGAGCATTTCAGGCGGCCCTTCAGGAAGAGCTTCTTGATAAAGGAATCGAGACCACAGGTCTTATCGCTGCAGAAGGCTTTGACTATGAAATCATTGATAAGATGTATCGTCCTCATGACGGTATCGGTATAGACGTTACTTTGAAGGCTAACGGAACTGTTGACAAGGCAGTAATCGGAAGCATCGTTGAGTACTTAACCGTAGATCCCGACAATAAGGATGACTACAGCAGACTTTACGAGATATTTGAAAGCCCTTCACTTAAGATGGTAAGCTTCACCATTACCGAGAAGGGTTACAGCCTTAAGAACGCTGCAGGTCAGGTTGCCCTCGGTGTTGCAGCAGACTTTAAGAACGGCCCCGAGAAGGCTGAGAGCTATATGGGTAAGGTAAGCGCCCTTCTTTACAGAAGATTTAAGGCAGGACAGCTTCCCGTAGCTATGGTCAGCATGGACAACTGCTCTCATAACGGAGACAAGCTTTTTGATGCGGTTTCTTCTTTTGCCAAGGCATGGGCAGAGAACGGATTGGTAAGCGAAGACTTTGTTAAGTACGTTGAGGACAAGTCCAAGGTTTCCTTCCCCTGGTCCATGATTGATAAGATTACACCCAGACCCGACGCGTCTGTTGAAAAGATTTTGATTGATGACGGTATTCAGGAGCTTGAGCCCGCCATCACTTCCAAGAACACTTACGTAGCGCCTTTTGTTAACGCTGAGGAGTGCCAGTATCTTGTAATCGAAGATGCATTTCCTAACGGCAAGGTTGCACTTGATAAGGTAGGCGTTATCTACACCGAGCGCGAGACCGTTGACCGAGTTGAGAAGATGAAGGTATGTACCTGCCTCAATCCTCTTCACACCGCTCTTGCAGTATATGGATGCTTACTCGACTATCAGCTCATCTCTAAGGAAATGGAGAATCCGGTGCTTAAGAAACTCGTAGAGCGCATCGGTTACGAAGAAGGCCTTCCGGTAGTAGTTAATCCCGGAGTGCTCGATCCCAAGAAGTTTATCGACGAGGTTGTAAAGCTTCGTATTCCTAATCCCTTCATGCCCGACTCGCCCTGGAGAATCGCTACGGATACTTCGCAGAAGGTTGGTATCCGCTTCGGCGAGACCATCAAGGCTTATGAGAAGCGTGATGACTTAAAGGCTTCCGACCTTAAGATGATTCCCCTTGTATTCGCAGGCTGGTTAAGATACTTAATGGGCATTAATGATGAGGGCAAGGCATTTGAGCCCAGTTCCGACCCCTTACTTGAGAAGCTTCGTCCTTACGTAGCAGACATCAAGTTTGGCGACACAGACATTCACGAGAAGGTTGCACCTATCCTTTCGGACGCTACCATCTTTGGCTCTGACCTTTACAAGGTAGGCCTCGGCGAGCAGGTTGAATCTTATTTCAAGGAGCTCATCGCTGGACCCGGAGCAATCATTAATACACTTAAGAAATACGTTTAATTTATAGATACCCTTCATCAAAGCGCAGGCATAATGCCTGCGCTTTTTTGTTGTTATGGGTCGTGACCCTGTTGAGCTCGCGAAGCGTGCGAAATATCAACCACCCGCTATGCGGGTGCGCGGTGTTTGTTATACAAAAAAATCACCTTTCCACTATAATGAGGTTGTTCAAGCCGAAATATAGTGAAAGGAAAGGTGATTTTAATGGCCACGAAGGCAAATAGTTTAGCACACACAAAATGGCTATGTAAGTACCACATTGTGTTCACCCCTAAGTATAGGAGAAAAATAATCTATAATCAATACAGAGCAAGCATAGGGGAAATATTGAAACAATTATGCGGGTATAAAGGAGTAGAGATTATCGAAGGACATCTAATGCCCGATCATATAC
>FMTX01000029.1 GCA_900100895.1 Lachnospiraceae bacterium YSD2013 | reverse complement strand
TGTTGGTCTTGCTGATTTCGATGCTCCAGTAAAGGTTAGCATTCTTCTTGGAATTCTTCTTTGTAAGCTTCATGGTATAGTCCTCCTTTCCCTAAATATTTTTCATCGTGACTAGCACAATCCTGAGCTGTTGGTCTTGCTGATCTCAATGCTCCAGTAAAGATTAGCGTTTTTGTTTCCTCTCTTCTTAAGCTTCATAATCTCTCTCCTTTCCTTCTAAACTTTATTAGCAAAAAGCTCCGTTATTGAGCTTCGGTGCTTCATAAGCATAGAGATTGGCTTTGCTGCCGCTCTTTCTTTTCTTAAGCTTCATCATGCCGGTTTCACCTCCTTAGCATCGATTAACTCTAAGAATCCGTTTAACGACTGGATTGTGTCGTATGTCAGAAGCTCATCGGGTATTTCGATTCCGTACTTTTCCTCGACTGTGCAGATAAAGTTTATGAAGGAAAAAGAATCCGCTATGAACTCCTGCAGATTAAGGTCGTTGTCGGCGCTTATCGTGCAATCGATTCCCAGTTCATTAAAGACTTCTGCCATAAGCTGTCTTTTTTTGTCCATTTTTACTCCTTTCTGTATACATATAAGCCGGGTAGTGTTTCGTTAAAGTATTCTTTTCCCATGGAACCTATCAGGCTGTCTATACAATCTTTCTCGACGGGACACATTAGTTTCCCTTCTTTGAGCGCCTTAGGGCAGATGGTGTTCATACATGCTCCGTAGAAAGCGCAGTCTTTACATTCTTCTTTTAGCTCCGTCTGTTTGGAGATGTCGTACCATTCTTCCGGTTGCCTGCCGTCTGAGACGTTTCCAAGCGGTTTGCCGAAGTCCGATGTGCATTTGTAGATGCTTCCGTCCGCTCCTATTACGTAGTTGTCTGTCTTGCAGGCAAAGCAGGAGTTGCTTCTTGAATCCAGGACATTTAAGTGAGTTAACTTCTTCATGCGTTTCTCTGATTTGTCCCTTAAGGCTTCGGTAAGAAGATCGATTTCTTCTTCTTGGGTAAGAAGCTCACTTCTCAATGAGTTGACGCTGTCTCCGCCCCAGTCCATGACTGCATGGAGGGTGATTGAGAATCTTTTGTCGTTTCCGAAGTTTTCATAGAAGATTGTCTCTGCTTCTTCACGCTTTTCCTTGCTTGCCTTTAAGCAGTTGCATCTGATGCTTATGGAAAAGCGGTTGCCGGTAATTTCTTCGCTAATTCTTTTTAAGTTTTTAAAGATCACATCGTAGGTTCCCTTGCTGTTCTTTAAGCACCTTAATCTGTCGTGGTCTTCTTTGAGTCCGTCGATGCTTACCTGATAATCGATAACTCTGCAGGCCGATAGTCTTTTGAAGTTTTCGATTGTGAGGAGGTAACCGTTGGTGGTAACTCCTGCGAAGTATGCGACTTTTTTCGTCCTGCACAGTTCTCGTAATGCTGCCGTGAGCTTCTCCATTATGTCTAATGCCAGAAGCGGTTCGCCTCCGAACCAGTTTACGAAGAGGACTTTCTTGCCTTTAAGCAGTGGCTCTGTAAACTTCACTACATCTTCAATGGTCTTGTCGCTCATCATAATCGGTTTAAACTCTTCGTAGCAGTAGACACATTTGAAGTTGCATCCGGATGTGGGAATCAGTGTCAGTGTGAGTTTCTCATCTGTGAGAAGTTTTTGTTTTTTGCTTTCGACAAGTTTAAGCTCGTCTGTGTCCCCGTCTACCAGGTACCCTTTCTCTTTCAAGAGGTTTACAAGAATCGGATTGGGTTGTTCGATCGTATTGCCCTCTAAGTGATTCCTGATTTCTTCCTGCAGGTTCTTGTCGTATACCTTCATTACGCTGTCCAGACCTGTCAGGGAATTGTATAAATATGTAGCCCCCTCTTGATTGAATTTGTAAGTAAATCGTGATGTTTTCATTTCTTCGTTTCTCATTTCCTATCTTCCGAAGATCCACTCCCAAATATCATCAAACATAACCTTTTTCCTCCCTTTTTTCTTTTGTTTTTTGCTGTTGTTTATCTTGTAACTAAACCATAACAGACATTTTTTTAATAGTGAATGATAACTCTGTAAGCGTCGGCTTAAAGTGGCGAACGTAAAAAAAAGAGGGTTGACATTGGCTCGTTGCTATAACAAAAAACACCTGCATGAACTGAATCGTACAGGTGTAAATGTGTGTATATCTATGTAGTTATCGCGTGTGCGGCTATGCCTTGAAGGACGCTCGCGTTATAAATGAGTCGTCTGTAACTTCCATATCCAGTCTGCCGTTTAGCTCTTCCAGGGTACGTTTAACGTTCTTAAGGCCGAGGCCGTGGTTCTTGGCATCCTTCTTGGAGGTGCGGGTCATTGATTCTTGATCCTTCTTGCGGCTTACCTCGGAGAGCGTATTCTTAATCTCTATCAGTATATACTCCCGGCCTTGCGAGAAGTTGATGGTAAGCTCAGCGGGGCCGGTGCACTTGGCCAGTTCTTCAACTGCATTGGCAAGCAGGTTGGAGTAGATGGTACATAACTTAATCTGGTCGACCTTGGTGTTAATGGTACCGCTTACTCTTACCTTAACATTCTCGGCCAAAATGTTAGTGTAGTGGTTGGTAAGAATATCGATGATGTCGTTGCCCGTCTCGTAGCAGTGTGCGCGAATCTTCTCTATGCCGCTTTGCATGCCTCTTATGTAATCGGACAGTGCACCTATGTCGCCCTTCTCTGTAAGCTGCCCCAGACAGATTATGTGATTGCCTATGTCGTGTCTGAACTTTCTGGTGTCCTCTTCACGCTCAAGGAGTGTCTCGTAGTATCTTGTCTGCATTGCGGTAATCATTTTCTCGTTCTCGTGAAGCTCCACAAGCTTCTTGTTGGTCTTCTCTACATATATGGAAAACAGTCCCAGCAAACAGATACCGGCATAAGATAAGATGCACAGCACGAAAGCCATGTTCTTAAAGCCGTTGTTGTCTATGTGCTTTCTTGCCCAGTTAAGTCCCGATACCGTAAAAAGCATGACCGTCGCCATGAATATTACCGAGTAGATTACCCGATTGCTTTTCACCATGAAGGAAGGGGCTTTCTTTTGCCGCTTGCGAAACAAATAGTAGGCATAGAGGATCAGTAGCTCGATGGAATAGATTATGAGCTCGTAGAGTGCGGCCGATTTGCCGACGTCGGTGCCTGTTATCAGCCACTCATCGATGGTAAGCAGGAGTTCGGATATGCAGTTAATGACGAAAAACGCTATGAGCGTGCGGCTGATTCTCTCCATTATCTTGCCGCGCTGCACAATCATAAGGACTATGATTGGCACCACATGAGCCATCACGGGAATCGATGACTCCGAGGAGGCCGGCGAAAAAAAGCAGAGAGCCAGGAACAATACGCCTCCGACGATGGGCGCGATTATAGATTTAATCTTTTCTTCATACAGAAAAAAGTATACGAGATAGTAGGCAAGACACTCCACAAAATAAAGTGCCAGCCATGCCAAGATAGTCATTCTTCATTCCTCCTGTACTTCACATCAAAGGCAATGTATCTTGTTTCAAAGTCTTTAAGCTTTCTTGCGGATACACTGATTTTTTCTTTGCCGATGGTAACCGTGCCTTTTTCGTAGGAGCTTATCCACCTCATGTTAATTACGTATTGACGGTGAATTCTTACGAAAAACTCCTTGGGGAAGGTGTCTTCCACTTCCTGAAGGGTTATTTCTTTTCTGAAGACCTTGTTACCGACAAGGAACTCACAATAGCCGTTATATGATTGAACATACTGGATTTGTTTAAACTTGATTTTGTAAAGAATGCGCTGATAGAAAAGGTCAATACTTTCATCGGTATTGACAAGCTTGCAGGCTGCCGTCAAAGCCTCTTCGATTTCTTCCCTTACAAAGGGCTTCGTGACAAAGCGGAAGGCTCTTATGTGAAAAGCCTCCTTGTAGCGCTCGATTGCGGCCGTAGCCATAATAATGATGCAGTCGGGGTTACGCTTAAATACGTACTCGCCCGTTTCTATTCCGTCCATACCGGACATTTCGATATCCAGAAAGATAATGTCAAAGTAGTCCTTCTGAGATATCAGTTCTTCGCCCGATTGGAATGCGCAGACTTCATAGTCCTTGGCTCTCCCGGGCAATAATTCTTTGACCAAAGAATCCAAATAAGAAAGGATTTCCTTTTGATCATCTACAATGGCAATCCTTAGCATAGCTCTGTCCCCCCGAACATTCTTGATATAATTATATATCGTTAGTCAGGGAGCAACAACCCACATTTTGCGGTATTATGTATTAATTTTGCCATATTTCTCGCATTTATGCGACGATAATGTACTGATTATTTGATAAATTCGAACGATTTGAGCAGTAAACCATACGCCGGGGCAGTGGGTCCAGATGCGTTTCGGTCCAATGCCATAAGCATATCCTGCACTTCCTGTGGCTTTCTGATGCCGAGTCCCACCCACATGAGGGTTCCGGCGATGATTCTGACCTGGTTGTATAGGAAACCGGTGCCGGTGACGCTTATTATGACTTTCTCGCCGTTTCGGTTCACCTTAATATCAAGGATGGTGCGAACTGTGGTCTCTGCATTCGTATTCACACTGCAGAAGCTCTTAAAGTCATGCTCGCCGATAAGATAAGCGGCGCCTTCCTGCATTAGATTGATGTTGAGGGGACGTCTCTCGTGGAACGCGTAAAGGCGCTCTGTAGGCGGGCAGAACTCTGCATTGTATATATGATACTCGTAGGTCTTAACAGTGTTAACGTGGCGCGGGTGAAAGTCCTCAGCCACTTCGCGGGACCATACGACTCTGATGTCTTCGGGAAGTCTGGTATTGAGGGCAAAAGAATACTTGTCGGCAGGCATCCGCATATCGGTGTCGAACACGCACATGCTGGCGAGGCTGTGAACTCCTGCGTCGGTGCGGCTCGCTCCTATAACTTCCGAGGGAGTGCCCGTAAGGTCCGTAAGTGCTTTATTAAGTTCTCCTTCGATGGTGCGGGCGTTATCCTGAACCTGCCAGCCGCTGTAGGCCGTGCCGTCGTAGGATACGCACATAAGAACTCGTTTCATTTTCTTTTACCGATAATTATTTCAAAAGAATGCGAAGGGCAATGATGATACCGAGGTAAAGAACCAGTACCAGGTAGCCGATTGCGTCACGTTTTCTGTATTTAAGGGGTTTCATCTTGGTACGACCTTCGCCGCCTCTGTAGCAGCGGGCCTCCATGGCCATTGCAAGGTCATTGGCGCGTCTGAAAGCCGATACGAAGAGCGGTACCAGCAAGGGCACGAGGCTCTTAACGCGCTTAAACATGTTGCCGCTTTCAAAATCTGCACCGCGAGCCATCTGAGCCTTCATAATCTTGTCCGTTTCCTCCATGAGGATGGGGATGAAACGAAGGGCGATGGACATCATCATCGAGATTTCGTGAACGGGTACGTGTATTATCTTAAGGAAGCCGAGGCCCTTTTCCAGGCCGTCGGTTAAGTTATTCGGTGTGGTGGTGAGTGTCATGACGGAGGAGCCGATTATCAGGAAGGACAGCCTTATCGCCATGAATCCGGCGGTGTAGATGCCCTCTTTGGTAATCTTAAGCTTCCAGAACTCGAATATCACCTCGCCCTGTGTCAGGAACAGGTTAAGTATTACGGAAAAAGCAAGCAGGAAAGCGATTGCCTTCATACCTCGTACCATGAAGGAAAAAGGAACCTTCGATAGTTTAATTACCATAAAAAGAAATAAAATCGCGGGTATGTATCCGTAGAAGGATTTGGTGATAAAGAGGGAAGTTAGGAAAATCAGCGTTCCCATCAATTTAACTCTTGGGTCAAGTCTGTGTATTACCGAATCTGCGGGGTAATACTGGCCCAGTGTTATGTCTCTAAGCATTGTTACCTCTGTAAGCGTGCGGAATTATTTGCCCATAACACGCAAAATTTCTTTGACAGCTGTATCCACGGTGATGATGTCGGTGGATACGGGGAAGCCTGCGGCTTTGAGCTCGTACATGGTCTCGGTGATGTTCGGAACACCTAAGCCCATTTCTTTGAGCTCGTCGCGGTGCTTGAATACTTCGGACGGCGTTTCGTCAAAAGCAATCTTGCCCTTGTGCATTACTACGATTCTGTCGGCGTAGCGGGCTACGTCTTCCATGCTGTGGGATACAAGGATTATGGTGCATCCTGTGTCCTTACGGATGGCTGTGAGCTTCTCTAAGAGCTCGTCGCGGCCTTTGGGATCGAGACCTGCTGTGGGCTCGTCAAGGATAAGAACCTTGGGCTTCATTGCAAGTACGCCTGCTATGGCCACGCGACGCTTCTGTCCGCCGGATAAGTCGAAGGGTGACTGGTAGAAGTAGTCATCTTCGATACCTACCTGCTTGAGGGCTTCATAGGCGCGAAGCTCGGTTTCTTTTTTCGAAAGGCCTAAGTTCTTAGGGCCGAAACATACGTCGGAGAATACATCGGTCTCGAAAAGCTGGTGCTCGGGGTACTGGAATACGAGGCCGACCTCGCCGCGAAGTTTCTTAAGATTATAACCTTCGTCGGAGATGTCCGCTCCGTCCACGTATACGCCGCCTGAAGTGGGCTTAAGTATACCGTTAAGCTGTTGCACCAACGTGGACTTACCGGAGCCTGTGTGGCCTATAAGACCTATAAATTCGCCGTCTTCAATTTTCAGGTTGATATCGTCAAGCGCGGTAGACTCCATGGCCGTACCGGGATTGTAACGATATGTCAGGTGATTAACTATTATCGACATTGCTTCAAAGCCTTTACAAGTTCTTCGTTGGTAAGAATTCCGTCGGGGATGGGAAGGCCCGCCTTCTTAAGTTCGTGGGCGCACATAGTGACCTGCGGAACGTCGAGGCTTAACGCTTTAAGCTTATCTACCTGGGAGAATATCTCGCGCGGTGTGCCCGCCATCGCTATCTTACCCTTGTCCATTACTATAACTTTGTCGGCGTGAACTATCTCATCCATGTAGTGAGTTATGAGGATCGCCGTAATCTTCTCTACGTCATTAAGTGCTCTTACCGCACGGATGACTTCCTTGCGGCCGATAGGGTCGAGCATCGCTGTAGGCTCATCGAGTACGATGCACTTGGGATGCATTGCAAGAACTCCTGCGATGGATACGCGCTGCTTCTGTCCGCCGGATAAGCGGTTGGGGGATTTCTTACGAAACTCGTACATTCCCACTGCCTTAAGGCTCTCTTCCATGCGCTGCCAGATTTCCTCGGTGGGCACGCCCTGGTTCTCGGGGCCGAAGCCTACGTCTTCTTCTACTACCTGACCGATTATCTGATTGTCGGGGTTCTGGAATACCATGCCTACGGTCTCACGCACGTTCCAAAGATTGGCATCTTCCTTAGTATCCTTGCCGTCTACGAATACGGTTCCCTCTGTCGGAAAAAGAATAGCGTTGAGATGCTTGGCAAGAGTGGACTTGCCGGAACCGTTGTGGCCTAAGATGGCTACAAATTCACCGCGGTTGATTTCCAAAGACACGTTATCCACAGCGGTTGTGATTCCTTCCACATTGCCTTCTTCGTCGCGCCTTATATATTCAAATGTTAGGTTGTCTGTTTGAATGATTGACACTTTTATATTACCTGTCGATGTTATATACTGTTTGTGTACTTAAATTACTGTAATTCAATCTAATTGATTATACAAGGAATAGCGATGAAACTCAAGATAAAAGAACTATTTGAGCGTATAAGAAAGGCCTTAAAGCCTTATCAAAAGAATATCATTCAGCCCCTGCTTAAGATTATACTGATAATCGTAATATGCATGATAATCGTGCATGTTATCAGCGGTCACGAGACACTCAGCCAATATGCGGATAAGAATCCTGATATAGCTTATAGCACAAGCGTGAGTGGGGAAGAGGCTGAGCCTTAATTGTAATATTTAATTAGTGGGATACAAAAAGACCGGTGCATGTGCACCGGTCTTTAATGTTGAATTAAACTAACTCAAGAAGTACTTCCATTGCTGCATCGCCCTTACGCTGGCCGATCTTTACGATACGGGTGTAACCACCGTTACGGTTAACGTACTTGGGAGCGATTTCATCGAAGAGCTTGTTGGTCTCATCTGTGTAGAGAACCTTAAGCATCTGACGACGTGCGTGAAGCTTGGAAGGAGCATCCTTCTTGATTTCCTTCTCAACGGTTTCGTATACGGTAACTTTCTTGCCGTCAACTACTTCCTTAACGCGCTTGCCGTCTTTATCTTTCTTAGCAACCTTAGCGTTTACTTTAACTGTTTCGAAATTGTCTTTCTCCTTAACTGCGAGTGCAATTAAACCTTCAACAATCTTCTGAACTTCCTTAGCCTTAGCTTCGGTGGTAACGATCTTACCGTTAGCTACTAAAGAAGTAACCTGGCCTCTTAATAAAGCCTTTCTCTGTGCAGATGTTCTGCTTAACTTTCTGTACTTTGCCATTTTTAATTCCTTTCATGCGTGCTCTTATGGTCTTACCGCACAATTAAACTCTAATGCGCGCTCTTATGGACTTACCGCATTATTAACTTTAGATATCGTCAGCGTTGTTAAGCTGGAGACCTAACTCCTTAAGCTTAAGCAATACTTCGTCCAAAGACTTACGACCAAGGTTTCTAACCTTCATCATGTCTTCGGGTGTCTTGTTAACAAGCTCTCCTACAGTGTTGATACCTGCTCTCTTCAAGCAGTTGTAAGAACGAACGGAAAGCTCAAGCTCGTCGATGCTCATGTCATCAACAGCTCTGCCCTTGGAAGAATCTTCCTTGCTGGTAATAACGTCAGTCTTCTGACCTGCCTCAGAAAGATCGATGAAGAGGCTTAAGTGCTCACTTAATACCTTAGCTGCAAGGCTGACTGCCTCTTCGGGAGCAAGGGTTCCGTTAGTGTAAACGTCAAGTGTAAGCTTGTCAAAGTCAGTTACCTGACCAACACGGGTGTTAGCAACGGACATGTTAACTCTCTCAACGGGAGTATAGATGGAATCGATTGCGATAACACCGATGGGAAGATCATCGTTTTTATTCTTGTCAGCGCCTACGTAGCCACGGCCCTTGGTGATGGTGAGTTCCATGTAGAACTTAGCATCCTTGCCGCCGCAAAGTGTAGCGATTACAAGATCGGGATTTAAAATTTCAATGTCAGAATCAGCCTGAATGTCGGAAGCCTTGATTACGCCTTCACCTGTGAAATCGATGTATGCGGTCTTGGGCTCGAAAGAATCGCTGGTATTCTTAATAGCGAGCTTCTTGATGTTCAAGATAATCTCTGTAACATCTTCCTTAACACCGGGAATAGATGAAAACTCATGAAGTACGCCTTCAATCTTAATCTGGCTTACTGCAGCGCCGGGTAATGAAGAAAGCATGATTCTTCTTAAAGAATTGCCAAGGGTAATACCGTAACCTCTCTCAAGAGGCTCGGCAACAAACTTGCCATACTTCTTATCTTCGGACACTTCAACAACTTCCACATTGGGTCTTTCAAATTCAAACACAGTAAATACCCTCCTTTTGATTTAAGTGAAATTACATTATTTGGAGTATAACTCGACAATAAGCATTTCGTTAACAGGTACGTCAATCATCTCTCTGGTAGGAAGATTCTTAACAGTTCCCTTGAATGCGTCAGCATCTACATCAAGCCATTCGGGAACGAGTCTGCCACCTGTTACTTCGAGGATATCCTTATAACGCTGTAACTCTTTAGCCTTGTCGCTTAAAGTGATTACGTCGCCTGCTTTAATAAGATATGAAGGAATGTTGATGCACTTGCCGTTTACAAGAACGTGCTTGTGGTCAACAACCTGTCTTGCTTCCTTACGAGTACGTGCAAAGCCCATACGGAAAACTACGTTGTCAAGTCTGGACTCAAGCATGGTCATAAGGTTTTCACCGGTCATACCTTTCATACGATCAGCCTTCTCATAGTAGTTACGGAAAGGCTTCTCAAGTACGCCGTAGATGAATTTAGCTTTCTGCTTCTCACGAAGCTGAAGTCCGTATTCGGACATCTTCTTACCTGCGCGAGCGCTGGTTCTGTTGGACTTCTTGTCATATCCTAAGAAGATAGGATCGAGATCTAAGGATCTGCATCTTTTTAACACAGGAGTTCTGTTAATTGCCATTGTTTTAATTTCCTTTCAAAATATTGTTTACAGCGGCTTATGCCGTCTTCTTCCAACTAATTAAAAAACTATGTATATATGCATCAGTAAAATATACAACTACACGCGACGACGCTTGGGGGGTCTGCATCCGTTGTGAGGTACGGGAGTTACATCCTTAATAGAAACAACTTCCAAACCTGCAGCAGCAAGTGCACGAATTGCAGCCTCACGGCCTGAGCCGGGACCCTTTACGAATACGTCAACATACTTTAAGCCGTGTAATAAAGCAGCCTTTGTAGCTGTTTCAGCGGCTGTCTGTGCAGCGTAGGGAGTAGATTTCTTTGAACCTCTGAATCCAAGACCACCGGCACTTGCCCATGATAAAGCATTACCTTCGGCATCTGTTAATGTAACGATAGTGTTGTTAAAGGATGCCTGAATATGTGCCTGTCCGCGTTCAACGTTTTTTCTGACACGTTTCTTTGTTACTTTCTTTGCAACTTTTGCCATTTTAAACTAACCTACTTTCTCCAAATCATTTACTGTTAATTACTTCTTCTTGTTAGCAACTGTACGCTTGGGACCTTTACGGGTACGAGCGTTGGTCTTAGTCTTCTGACCACGAACGGGAAGTCCCTTACGATGACGGATACCTCTGTAGCATCCGATTTCCTGAAGAGTCTTGATGTTGAATGCAACTTCACGACGAAGGTCACCTTCAACTACATAGTGAGTTTCAATTACTTCACTGATTCTCTTAACTTCATCATCGGTTAAGTCACGAACACGAGTGTCGGGATTAACCTTAGCGTCTGCCAAAATCTTGTTTGAGGAAGTTCTACCGATACCGTAGATGTAAGTCAAACCGATTTCGACACGTTTTTCTCTGGGTAAATCAATACCTGCGATACGAGCCATTTTTAATTCCTCCAAATTCTAGCGACTAAATCGCTTCTGTGCGCACTATTGCGCTTAACTAATTGAATGAGGTGATCACTCACCCGATCGGGACGGCTCCCGATTTTTCCGACTAGGTACGAGTTCTCCGTAATTTAGCGAACTCTCTCGGTTTCAAAAGTATTATTCGTAGGCTCTGTCTACGTCTATACTTTAAATCCTATAAAGGATTAACCCTGTACCTGCTTGTGCTTAGGGTTTTCACAGATAATTCTGATCTTGCCCTTACGCTTGATAACTTTGCATTTTTCGCAAATTGGTTTAACAGAAGATCTTACTTTCATGATGTCCTCCTTTCAGTTCTTCCGTGTGCTTTTTAGGGCAAAATAAAGCCTCTCGCCCAAAAAAGACCGAGTATCATTTTATCACAACGTTTTCACGAATGCAATACCTAAAAAATATTTCTTTGAAGACTTATTTGTCTCTCCAGATGATGCGTCCCTTGGAAAGGTCGTAGGGTGAAAGTTCAAGTGTTACCTTGTCACCGGGAAGGATTCTGATGAAGTTCTGGCGAAGCTTACCGCTGATATGTGCCAAAACCTTGTGACCGTTTTCAAGTTCTACCTGAAACATGGTATTGGGAAGTTTCTCAACTACAGTTCCTTCGATTTCAATTACATCCTGCTTAGACATTCAATTCCTCCATATATTTCGTAATCAGTTTAATCTACTTAAGATATATCACTTATTTCATAGTACCGAGTGTAAGTATCTCGGGCTCGCCTTCGGTAATAAGAATTGTGTTCTCGTAATGTGCCGAAAGTGATCCGTCTGCGGTAACGACCGTCCAGTCATCATCGTCCCAGCAAACTTCCCATGTACCCATATTAATCATGGGCTCAATCGCAAGAGTCATACCGGGCTCAAGAAGAATGCCCTTTCTCTTCTGACGGAAGTTGGGAATCTGGGGCTCTTCATGAAGAGAGGTTCCGATTCCGTGACCTACAAGGTCTCTTACAATACCATAACCGAAAGGTGTTACATAATCATCAATGGCATTGGATATGTCATATAAGTGATTTCCGGCCTTAGCGTACTTAATGCCTTCAAAGAAAGCCTGACGCGTTACGTCGATAAGCTTCTGTGCTTCGGGTGATATCTTGCCTACCGCAACGGTGCGGGCTGCGTCGGAATGATAACCCTTATAAATAAGACCTGCATCAAGGCTTACGATATCGCCTTCCTTAATAATATGGTCTTTACGGGGAATTCCGTGTACCACTTCATCGTTAACCGATACGCAGATGGAAGCCGGATATCCTTCATAGTTTAAAAAGTTGGGAACACATCCGTAACTTCTTATTAAGCGCTCTCCCTCAATGTCGATGTCCTTGGTAGACATTCCGGGCTTAACGTAAGTTACGAGCTGCTCGTATACCTCACCCAGAATCCTGCAGGATTCTCTCATTAATTCGATTTCTCTTGGCGACTTAATTGTTACTGACATTTTTCCTCCTCTGTTACGCAAGAATGGAAACAATTGAATTAAAGACTTCATTCATATCCACCGTTCCGTCTACTTCTTTAAGTACACCCTTCTTATCGTAGTACTCGATAAGGGGCTGTGTCTGTTTATGATATACCTCAAGACGATTCTTAACAGTCTCGGGCTTATCGTCATCTCTTAAAATAAGTTCGCTTCCGCACTTGTCGCAAATACCTTCAACCTTTGTGGGAGCATATACTACATGGTATGTAGCGCCGCAAGTTACACATGCACGACGACCGGACATACGATTGATGATGTTCTCATCGGGAACGTCAACGTTGATAGCGTAGTCAACCTTGTCGCCAAGCTCTGTAAGAGCCTTGTCAAGAACCTCTGCCTGGGGAATGGTACGAGGGAAACCGTCAAGAACATAACCGTTCTTGCAATCGTCCTGTGCTACTCTGTCAAGCAAGATCTTAACTGTGAGCTCATCGGGAACAAGCTGACCTGCATCCATATACTTCTTGGCTTCCTTACCAAGTTCGGTACCGTTCTTGATGTTGGCACGGAAGATGTCTCCTGTTGATACGTGAGGAAGACCGTACTTCTCGCTGATCATCTCAGCCTGAGTACCTTTACCTGCGCCGGGAGCGCCTAACATAATAATCTTCATAATACCTATAACCTCCTGATTTTTGCTTTTTGCAATAACTTCCTTGGCTAAGAAAGATGTTACAAAAAGCAAAAGAACACCCCATTCTTTATAACGCACAACATCGGAGCGGGAATAATCCCACTCCGAATATTATGTGCTTTTTACTGGTTTAAAAATCCTTTGTAATTTCTTACAAGCATCATGCTCTCAACCTGAGTAAGTGTCTCAATGATAACGCTTACTACGATGATAAGGCTGGTGCCGAGGAAGGTTACCTCTGCACGGAATACTCCATAGAAGATATAAGGAAGTACACCTACAATTGTAAGACCTACAGCGCCGATAAAGATGATAGCGTTTAAAATGTTTGTAATGTAATCACTGGTAGGCTTACCGGGGCGAATGCCGGGGATGAAGCCGTTTGACTTCTTTAAGTTATCTGCAAGCTCTACAGGATTGAAAGTAATCGAAGTGTAGAAGTATGCGAATACGATAACAAGTACAATGTAAATCAAAATTCCCAGTGTGTAAACAGGTCTGCTCTTGTCAAACCAGCTTCTGGAGCTAAGTAATGTAAGAATTACGCTCCATACGCCTGTTCCCTTGTAACCTGCAAAGGATGAAATGATACCGGGTGTCTGCATCAAGGATGTTGCAAAGATGATGGGAATAACACCTGCGGTATTGATACGGATCGGGATGTTGGTAGCTGTGCCACCGCCGATCTTGGAACCCTGTGAACGACGAGCGTACTGAACAGGGATTTTTCTTAAGCCTGAGTTAAGTAAAACTACAAGCATTACCATTGCAACGAGTATAGCAAGAATTACTACTATAGCGAGTACCTGAGTAGCGATGGGCTTACCGGTTACGAATGTAGAGATAAGACCCTGCATATCCTGAGGTATTCTTGCAATGATGTTAACAAGAAGGATAATTGAAATACCGTTGCCGATACCCTTCTCGGTGATTCTCTCACCAATCCACATAACGAAGGCACTACCTGAAGTAAGAGCCACGATTGCGGTGATGATGTTCAACGCATTGTATTCACGAAGCAATCCGCCCTGACCGAAAGAAATGGTCATTGCTGCTGACTCGATAAGAGCAAGTGCTACTGTTACGTAACGGGTAATGGAAGCAATTTTCTTACGTCCTTCGCCGCCTTCCTTCTGCATTTCTTCAAGTGCGGGAATTGCAATTGTAAGAAGCTGCATGATAATGGAAGATGTAATGTAGGGGGTAATGTTCAATGCCAAAAGTGACATATTTAAGAACGAACCACCTGTAAATGCGTCTAAGAAGTTGAACGCATCACTGGTCTGCTTGTTGAACCAGTCTCTGAAATAATTGGGATCAACACCCGGAACCGGCAACTGACAGCCGATTCGGATGATGATAATCATTAAAAGTGTGAAGAGTAATTTAACTCTGATTTCTTTAATCTTTAATGCGTCTCTAAGTTTATTAAACATTAGATCACCTCTGCGGTTCCACCAAGTTTCTCAATTATTTCTTTAGCAGATTCGCTGTAAGCAGAAACTTTAACATTGAGCTTCTTGGTAAGTTCTCCGTTGCCAAGAATCTTTACGCCGTCTTCGGGATTCTTAACGATACCCTGTGCGATTAAAGCTTCTACGTCAACGGTTGCGCCGTTTTCGAATACTTCCAATGCGCTAACGTTAATTGCAACGATTTCCTTGTGATTTCTGTTCTTGAAACCTCTCTTGGGAAGTCGTCTGTATAAAGGCATCTGACCACCTTCGAAACCGATTCTGGGTGCTCCTGAACGAGCCTTCTGACCCTTATGGCCCTTACCTGCGGTCTTGCCGTTTCCTGAACCGTGTCCACGACCTCTTCTAAAATTATCGCTGTGTTTAGAGCCTGCTGCAGGCTGTAAGTTAGATAATTCCATTGTGACACCTCCTCCTTAAGCTTCTTCTACTTTGACTAAGTGTCTAACCTGCTGAACCATACCCTTAACAGCATCGTTGTCGGGAAGTTCAACTGTCTGATGAAGCTTGTGGAGACCTAATGCTTCAACAGTTGCTCTATGCTTCGGAACTGCGCCGATAGTAGATTTCACTAAAGTAACTTTAAGCTTTTTAACTTTCTTTGTTGCCATGATTCAGTCCTCCTTATGCTCTGACTTCGTCAACGGACTTACCACGCTTTGCTGCAACTTCTTCGGGAGTCTTAAGCTGACTCAAACCGTTGATTGTAGCAAGAACAACATTCTGCTTGTTGTTGGAGCCCAAAGACTTGGTACGGATATTCTTGATACCTGCAAGTTCGCACACGCTACGAGCAGGACCGCCGGCGATAACACCGGTACCTTCAGGGGACTTCTTAAGAAGAACGGATGCAGATCCGAACTTACCGAAGAAATCATGTGAAATAGATTTGTTCTCATCAAGCGCTACGCTTACGAGATTCTTCATTGCGTCTTCTTTACCTTTACGAATAGCTTCCGGGATTTCAGCAGCTTTTCCAAGGCCGGCACCAACGTGGCCGTTACCATCGCCTACAACTACCAAAGCTGTGAAACGCATGTTACGTCCGCCCTTAACAACCTTGGTAACACGCTTGATGGAAACTACTTTTTCACTAAACTCCATGTTAGTTGTATCTATCATAGTGCGTTTCATGTGATGTGATCTCCTTCCTAGAATTCCAACCCAGCTTCTCTAGCTGCGTCAGCTAATGCTGCTACTTTACCCTGGTATATAAAGCCGCCTCTGTCAAAGACTACTGTCTTAATACCTTTTTCAATTGCGCGCTTTGCAATTACAGTTCCCAAATATGCTGCTGCTTCGACGTCATTGGTCTTCTTTAACTCTGCCTTAACATCCTTCTCAACGGTGGATGCTGCAACCAAAGTCTTACCAACTGTATCATCGATAATTTGAGCATACATATGGTTGTTACTGCGGAATACAGCAAGACGAGGTCTTTCAGCTGTACCTGCAAAACGGTTACGGATTTTCATGTGCTTTTTAACACGGATTTCCTGTCTTGATTCTTTGCTAACCATTTTTACACTCTCCTTATCTATTATTTCTTACCGGTCTTACCAACTTTACGTCTGATAACTTCATCGGCATACTTGATACCCTTGCCCTTATAAGGCTCAGGTCTTCTCTTGTCTCTGATCTCAGCTGCGAATTGGCCAACTTTTTCTTTGTCGATACCCTTAACGGTGATAACGTTACCTTCAACTACGGTCTCGATACCTGCGGGATCTTCCATTTCTACCGGATGAGAATAGCCTAAGGATAAGGTTAACTTCTTACCGGCCTTCTGGGCTCTGTAACCTACACCGTTAACTTCAAGCTTCTTCTCATAACCGTTTGTAACACCAACAACCATGTTGTTTACAAGTGTTCTGGTTAAACCGTGAAGAGATTTCATCTTCTTTAAGTCGTTGGGACGAGAAACAACTACTTCTGCGCCTTCAACCTTGATTTCCATCTCCTTGGGTAATACTCTCTCAAGAGTTCCCTTAGGACCTTTAACGGTCACTTTGTTATTTTCTGCAACTTCTACAGTTACGCCTGCAGGAATCGCGATTGGCATTCTACCTATACGTGACATGCCCGTACCTCCTATTAAAATTCAGGTTAATATGTATCAGAAAATTACCATACGAAAGCAAGAACTTCGCCGCCGACTGCAAGCTCACGAGCCTTCTTGTCGGTAACTACGCCCTGGTTGGTGGAGATGATAGCGATACCAAGTCCGCCAAGTACTCTGGGAAGATCTTCCTTGCTAGCGTATACACGAAGACCGGGCTTGGAGATTCTCTGAATACCGGAGATAATCTTTTCGTTCTTGTCAGCGCCGTACTTCAAGGTGATATGAATATTCTTGAAGCTGCCTTCGTCAACTAAATCAAATTTCTTTATGTAACCTTCATCAAGAAGAATCTGAGCGATAGCTAATTTCATCTTAGATGAGGGAACATCTACTGTATCGTGTTTTGCAGTGTTAGCATTACGAATTCTTGTAAGCATATCTGCAATGGGATCATTACATGCCATTTGATTGTCCTCCTTTCTTCTTACCAGCTGGCCTTCTTAACGCCGGGGATTTCGCCCTTGTATGCGAGTTCACGGAAGCAAACTCTGCAAATTCCATACTTTCTTAAAACTGCATGGGGACGTCCACAAATCTTGCAGCGGGTATAAGCTCTTGTAGAGAACTTAGGCTTCTTCTGCTGTTTAAGCTTCATTGCTGTTTTAGCCATGAATTTACCTCCTCCTATTTCGCGAACGGCATGTTGAATAATCTAAGTAATTCACGTGCCTCTTCATCTGTCTTTGCTGTAGTTACGAAGATAATGTCCATACCGCGAACCTTATCTACCTTATCGTACTCGATTTCAGGGAAAATAATCTGCTCTTTGATACCGAGAGCGTAGTTACCTCTGCCATCGAATCCGTTGGGGTTTACACCTCTGAAGTCACGAACTCGAGGAAGTGCAAGGTTTACAAGACGATCGCAGAACTCGTACATCTTCTCACCGCGAAGGGTAACCTTACATCCGATAGCCTGACCTTCACGAATCTTGAAGTTTGCAACAGACTTCTTTGCCTTTGTGATAACTGCCTTCTGACCTGCGATTTTCTCCATGTCAGCAACAGCAGACTCTAAAACCTTGGCATTTTCCTTAGCTTCGCCAACACCCATGTTGATTACGATCTTGTCGAGCTTGGGAACTTCCATAACGTTTTTATATCCGAACTTGTCAGTCATAGCCTTGACAATTTCGTTCTTGTATAAATCCTTATATCTACTCACGTTTAATTGGCCTCCTTTACGTATTAATCGATAACGTCGCCCGTTGCCTTGGCAAAACGGACTTTCTTGTCACCGTCCATCTTGAAGCCTACTCTTGTGGTCTTGCCCTTGAATACGAGCATTACGTTAGAGATATCGATTGCTGCTTCTTTCTGTACGATGCCACCGTTCTGATTAGCCTGGGAGGGCTTCATATGCTTGCTAACCATGTTAACGCCTTCAACAACAACCTTAGCGTTCTTCTGGTCTACAACAAGAACCTTACCTTCTTTACCGGTGTCCTTGCCGGCGATAACCTTAACGGTATCACCTTTTTTAATCTTCATTGTTGCCATTAGCTACCTCCTACAGTACTTCGGGAGCCAAAGAAACGATCTTGGAGAACTGTTTCTCACGAAGCTCACGTGCTACGGGTCCAAAAATACGGGTTCCCTTGGGTTCCTTGTCGTCTTTAATGATTACCGCAGCATTCTCGTCAAATTTGATATAGGAACCGTCTTTACGACGAGCGCCCTTAACTGTACGAACAACAACAGCTTTAACTACATCACCCTTCTTAACAACTCCGCCGGGTGTAGCATCTTTAACACTGGCTACGATGATGTCGCCGATGTTAGCATATCTTCTTGTAGATCCGCCCATAACACGGATGCAAAGCAATTCCTTAGCACCGGTGTTATCAGCAACCTTCAATCTGCTTTCCTGTTGAATCATGCTTTTTCTCCTTCCAATGCTTACTTAGCTTTTTCTACGATTTCAACAAGTCTCCATCTCTTATCCTTGGAGAGGGGTCTTGTTTCCATTACTTTAACTGTATCGCCAACCTGACATTCGTTGTTCTCGTCATGAGCTTTCAACTTGTAGGTCTTCTTAACAATCTTTCCGTAAAGAGGATGCTTTACGTGGTCTTCAACTGCAACTGTGATTGTCTTATCCATCTTATCGCTGACAACCTTGCCGACACGTGTTTTTCTTAAGTTTCTTTCTTCCACGACTTTAAGTCTCCTTTCTGATTATCCAAATGCCGAACTTACGCTTCAGCCTTAGACTTTGCAGTCATAACGGTCTGAATTCTTGCTATGTTCTTTCTAACTTCTTTAATTCTTGCTGTGTTATCCAACTGGTTAGTAGCATTCTGGAATCTCAAGTTGAAAAGTTCCTTCTTGGCATCGGTTAATTCCTTTGTCAATTCTGCAGTTGTCTTTGCATTTAAACTGTCAACATACTTATTAGTTTTCATTAGATGCACCGCCTTCCAAGTCCGCTTTGGAAACTATCTTACATTTACAAGGAAGCTTGTGTGATGCCAGACGTAATGCTTCTCTGGCGGTCTCTTCGGGAACGCCTGCGATTTCGAACATTACACGTCCGGGCTTAACTACTGCTACCCAATATTCTACTGTTCCTTTACCGGAACCCATACGGGTTTCTGCCGGCTTAGCTGTGATGGGCTTGTCAGGGAAAATCTTGATCCAAACCTGACCGCCACGTTTTACGTATCTTGTCATAGCTACACGGGCTGCCTCAATCTGATTGGACTTAACCCAGCTGGGCTCTGTAGCTACAAGACCGAACTCACCATAGGAAATCTTATTTCCACGCATCGCTTTTCCTGCCATAGTACCGCGGAACTGTTTACGACGCTTAACTCTCTTAGGCATTAACATTATTTATCGCTCCCTTCCTTGTTAGACTTTGTAGGAAGGACCTCACCCTTGTAGATCCAAACCTTAACGCCGAGCTTACCGTAAGTGGTATCTGCCTCAGCGAAACCGTAATCGATGTCTGCTCTCAATGTCTGAAGCGGAATGGTGCCTTCGCTGTATGTCTCGGTACGAGCGATATCAGCGCCGCCTAAACGTCCGCCAACAGCTGCCTTGATACCAAGAGCGCCTGCCTTCATTGTTCTGGACATTGAAGACTTCATAGCACGACGGAAAGATACACGGTTCTCAAGCTGCTGTGCAATGTTCTCTGCAACAAGCTGAGCATCCTTATCGGGACGCTTGATTTCCTTGATATCAACAAGTACTTTCTTGCCGCCTACAAGCTTAGCAACTTCGTTCTTAGTAACTTCGATTTCCTGACCGCCCTTACCGATGATAACACCGGGCTTAGCAGTGAAGATAATAACCTTTACGCGGTCGGAAGCTCTTTCAATTTCAATCTTGCTGATACCTGCAGCAAATAATTTCTTCTTGAGATATTTTCTGATGTTGTAATCTTCTACAAGGTTATCGGCGAAATCGGATTCAGCATACCATCTGGAATCCCAATCCTTGATTACACCGACTCTAAGTCCATGAGGATTAACTTTCTGTCCCATCTTCGCTCCTCCTATCTTTCATCCAGCACAACAGTGATGTGGCTCATACGCTTCTCGATTCTGTAAGCGCGGCCCTGTGCGCGGGGTCTTACTCTCTTCATTGTGGGTCCCTTGTTAGCAAAGCATTCTGCTACATAAAGGTTATCAGCGTTCATGCCGTTATTGTTCTCGGCATTAGCGATTGCTGACTCCAACAACTTCTTGATGATACTTGAACCATATCTGGGATTATATGTAAGAATAGCAAGAGCTGTCTTTGCATCTTTTCCTCTGATGGCATCTAAAACGAAACAAGCCTTCTGAACCGAAATTCTAGCGTAAGACAATTTTGCTGAAGGTCTTGTATCTTTCTGTGCGTTTCTTTCTCTCTTAATTTGAGATCTATGTCCTTTAGCCATAGATATGTCCTCCTTTCAAATTGCCTCTTACTTTACTTTTGACTTCTTTTCGTCCTTACCGTGGCCTCTGAAGGTTCTGGTAGCAACGAATTCGCCAAGTTTATGTCCAACCATGTCTTCTGTTACATATACCGGAACGTGCTTACGTCCATCGTGTACTGCAATCGTATGTCCCACAAATGAGGGGAAGATTGTAGAACGACGGGACCAGGTCTTGATTACCTGCTTCTGTCCGGCTGCATTCATCGCATCAACCTTCTTAAGAAGGCTCTTGTCTGCGAAGGGTCCTTTTTTAATCGATCTTGCCATTGATTCTTCCTCCTGTATTATTTAATAGCCTTACCGTTACGTCTTCTTACGATGAGCTTGTTGGAAGCCTTCTTAGCCTTACGTGTCTTAAGACCAAGTGCGGGCTTGCCCCAAGGAGTGCTGGGACCGGGACGACCGATACCACACTTACCTTCACCACCACCGTGAGGATGGTCGTTAGGGTTCATAACGGAACCGCGTACAGTAGGACGAATGCCCATATGGCGCTTACGTCCGGCCTTACCGATGTTTACGAGGTTGTGGTCACCGTTGCCTACAACACCGATAGATGCGCGACATACAAGGGGAACCATTCTCATTTCGCCTGAAGGAAGACGAAGTGTTGCGTACTTACCTTCTTTAGCAAGAACCTGAGCGCTGTTACCAGCGGAACGAACAAGCTGTCCGCCCTTACCGGGATAGAGCTCAATGTTGTGTACTTCAGTACCGATCGGGATCTCTGAAAGAGGTAAGCAGTTACCGATTCTTACTTCAGCTTCAGGTCCGTTCATGATCTTCATACCGTCCTTAAGTCCTTCGGGAGCAAGGATGTATGACTTCTCGCCGTCTGCATAGCAGATAAGAGCGATGTTGGCAGTTCTGTTGGGGTCGTATTCGATACCGATTACCTTAGCAGGAACGCCGTCTTTTAAACGCTTAAAATCAACTAATCTGTATTTCTTCTTGTTACCGCCACCGATGTGTCTAACGGTGATCTTACCCTGATTGTTACGACCTGCGGTCTTGGGAATGCTAACAACGAGGCTCTTCTCGGGAGTCTTCTTGGTGATTTCCGCAAAATCGGAGTTGGTCATATTTCTTCTGGAGGGTGTATAGGGGTTATATGTCTTAATTCCCATTTTTATGTCTCCTTTACTGATTTGTTATCACGCTTCATGTGCGTATAAATTGAAGGCCTATCTTATAAACCTGCAAAGATTTCGATATCCTTGCTGTCGTCTGTAAGCCAAACGACTGCCTTCTTGGTAGCAGCGGTCTTACCGGTTGTGGCGCCACGTCTCTTGGACTTACCGTCGTAGTTAACGGTGTTAACGCGCTTAACCTTTGTTCCTGCGAACATCTTCTCAACCGCTTCCTTGATCTGAGACTTGTTAGCCTCGGTGTGTACAAGGAAAGTGTATTTCTTCTCGCCCATGCCTGACATACTCTTCTCGGTAAGTACAGGCTTAAGGATTACGTCATAGTACTGAATTGCTGCCATTATGCGTACACCTCCTCGATCTTCTTAGCGGCGTCCTTGGTAAGAACGATTGTGCCGCCCTTCATGATGTCGTATACATTGATCTGATTTACAAGAGTTGTATCAACATCAGCCATGTTCTTAGCGGAAAGAACAACGTTAGCATCGTTCTCAGCTAATACTACAAGGCCCTTTTCAACCTTTAAGTTCTTCATTACGTTAGCGAAGTTCTTGGTCTTGATCTCATCGAACTTAAGAGCATCAACA
The DNA here is from genome assembly GCA_900100895.1 of Lachnospiraceae bacterium YSD2013. GTDB lineage: Bacteria > Bacillota > Clostridia > Lachnospirales > Lachnospiraceae > UBA1258. Next base: position 17,058 of record FMTX01000029.1, on the reverse strand, counting down.
ACAATTAACTTCTCAGCCTGTAAACGGCTGGTAAGAGCAGACTTTAATGCAGCTCTCTTTTCCTTCTTGTTAAGCTTGAAGGAATAGTCGCGGGGTACGGGAGCGAATACTACGCCGCCGCCTGTCCACTGAGGAGATCTGGTTGAACCCTGACGAGCATGTCCGGTTCCCTTCTGTCTCCAAGGTTTTCTTCCGCCACCGGAAACTTCGGAACGGGTCTTAGCCTTCTGAGTTCCCTGACGATTATTTGCAAGCTGTTGTACGACAGCCATGTGTACGAGATGTTCGTTAATTTCTACACCGAATACTGCATCGCTTAAGTCGATCTTTTCAACTTCCTTGCCTTCCATATTATAAACAGCTACTTTTGCCATCTTAATGGTCCTCCTTCCGATCTTTATTAAGCGTTAGCCTTAACGGTTTCTTTAATGGTAACCAAGGCTTTCTTGGGTCCGGGTACTGCGCCCTTAACGAGTAATAAGTTGTTTTCTGCATCAACTCTTACTACTTCAAGGTTCTGAACAGTTACCTTAACGTGTCCCATGTGACCGGGCATTCCTTTTCCCTTAAATACACGGCTGGGTGAGGAACATGCACCGTTGGAACCCTGATGACGATGGAACTTGGAACCATGCTTCATAGGTCCTCTGTGCTGGCCTAATCTCTTGATTGCGCCCTGGAAGCCTTTACCCTTTGAAATAGCGGTAGCGTCAACCTTGTCGCCTTCTGCGAAGATGTCAGCCTTGATTTCTGAACCGAGTGCATAATCGCTTACGTTCTCGAGCTTGAACTCTCTTACGTATCTCTTAGCGGTTGTGCCGGCCTTTTTGAAATGTCCCTTAAGAGCATTGTTAACGCCGTGAACATGAACGTATTCCTTCTTGCCGTTGGCGTCCTTATTAGTAATTCTTTCTGTCTTCTCAGCGAAACCAACCTGAACTGCTTCGTAACCGTCGTTCTCGATTGTCTTAACCTGTGTTACTACGCAGGGGCCTGCCTGAAGTACAGTAACGGGTACCAATGTACCGTCTGCATTGAAGATTTGAGTCATTCCGACTTTGGTAGCTAATAATGCTTTTTTCATTTTTCCTCCTTGTGTCTACAGCGGAATGCACAGGGCATTCATTCTAGTAGAGGTTGTTATTTGTCAGTTTTAAGAATTATTTCATCTTGATATCGATGCTCACACCTGCAGGCATTTCGAGTCTCTGAAGAGCTTCGACTGTCTTCTGTGTGGGAGTAATGATATCGATGAGTCTCTTGTGGGTTCTCTGCTCGAACTGTTCTCTGGAATCTTTGTACTTGTGAACAGCGCGGAGAATTGTTACAACTTCCTTCTTAGTAGGAAGCGGAACAGGTCCACTAACCTGGGAACCGTTCTTCTTAACGGTCTCGATGATTTTCTTGGCAGATGCATCAACCAACTGATGATCATATGCCTTGAGTGTGATTCTCATTACTTGACTTGCCATAAAAAAAGTCTCCTCCTTTTCGTACTTTTAAAGCTAAGTACGACAAGTGGCGACTGTACACTCTCCCGTGCGTGTCCTAAACCCTCTGAAAAAAACGAAGAACACATAAGCATTCTTCTCTCGGGGATAGCGACTTACACGTCGTTTCTATCCTATTGATAGACAGTTGCTTTGTACAGTGACTTGTCGTCAGTTTACATGACTTTCGCTCCGCGGAAAACCTGCAAGCGGTTATGTATTCCCGAATGCAGCAACCTCACGCTTCATAGCTATCATGCCACAGCAATCGTTATAATACACCAAGTCACCGTAAAAAGCAAGCATTTTTTTAATTTTTTTCATAATCGGCAGTTTTGCCCGTTTTCAAGCACTGCCCGACAGGTTTATGTGCGATATGCACTACTGCCTTCATAAGTCTCTGCCAAAGAAACTATTGTCTCATCCATCTGCCGCTTGCGCCACAGGGAAGTACCAATCCGTTGTCGGATACCGGGAGTCCTATCTCGTCCGACTTAACCATTCCCGGGTGCTTCTTAGCTATCGCAGTACTGAGCATATATGTAAGTACCGCCGGCTGAAGTCCGGTGGTATAGCTGTTAATTAAGAAGAAAAGTGCATCGTCCGAAAGAAGCTGTTCGCACAATTCCACAAAAGGAAATACGCTCTCTTCAATCTTCCAAATCTCACCCTTGGGTCCGCGTCCGTATGAAGGGGGATCCATGATGATGCCGTCGTACTTGTTGCCGCGACGGATTTCTCTCTCGACAAACTTCACGCAATCGTCTACAAGCCAGCGAATCTTGGCATCCTGAAGGCCTGAGGAGACAGCGTTTTCTCTCGCCCAACTTACCATACCTTTGGAAGCATCGACATGTGTAACCTCAGCACCCGCAAGTGCAGCCGCCAATGTGGCGCCGCCGGTATATGCAAAAAGGTTCAAAACCTTGATAGGCTTATCGGGCTTTCTTTCTTTCTCGCTTTTTATAATAGAAGAAAACCAATCCCAGTTGACCGCCTGCTCGGGGAACAAGCCCGTGTGCTTAAAAGCAAAAGGCTTAAGATGGAACTTGGCCCCGTTCTGATATGAAATCGTCCACTCATCGGGAAGGTCGAAAAACTCCCACTCGCCGCCGCCCTTGGAGGAACGATGGTAGTGGCCGTTTAACTTCTGCCAGTTCTTATTGTTCTTCTCGGTGTTCCAGATAACCTGAGGGTCCGGACGAAGCAGAATATACTTGCCCCATCTCTCAAGCTTCTCGCCGCCCGACGTATCTATTACTTCATAATCTGTCCAATTGTTAGCAATCCACATAATAATACCCGTAATCTTAGTTAATGTTCCACGACATTATATAATAAAGTAATTAAATGGGCAAGTACGCATATTATTACGCCAAAGAAAGCTCGTCGCGGACTACTATTTCTTGATTCCGGCAGCTATAGCATCGATAATCTCAGTAGCAAACTCACGATTCTTAAATGTATCGTAAGCATTCTGGCCTTCGGATTTATATCCGAAATGATTGATTCCCGGAAGAAGTGTGAAAGTACAGTTGTCTTTGCCTTCGATAAGAGTTTTGAATAAATCAATATCTGCATCGTATATCTGGCTGTCCGCGCCGCAATTGATGATTGTCACCGGAATGGTGACCGCCTTCATATCGCCTTCCAAATCCATGTCATTGTAGTCCGCCCAGTAGTAATCGGTAAGTCCGCCGTAGTTCGCACCGCTGACATTCGCTGCGGTAACAGCCTTAGCTGCGCTAAACATTTGCGTGTATGCAGCCTTGTTAGCAGGATCGGCTTCAACATACTGATCGTATGCGACATCCGCAAGATGTCTCATAGTGCCGTTCAAAAAAACAAGTCCCGCGGGCTTATACTCATCAGACATCTCAAGCGCAATCTGCGCTCCGAGGCTATGTCCCACAATATAAATATCAGAAACTCTGGAATCATTCTGCAGCCACTTATATGCATTTCCGAAGTCTGTAAAGTACTCTTCGTCAAGGTCATCCGTAGGCTTGAACTTGTCGCCGAATCTGTAAGTACGCTTCTCCATTCTCAGCGAGTTGATTCCTTTGTCTGCAAGTCGTCTTGCTATCTCTTCAAAAGGAGCAACAAGTCCTGTGGCTTCATTATAATCAGAAGGACCCGAACCGTTTATCAAAAGAACGGTCGGCTGCGCATCGCTACCCGAGTAAGTGAATACCGCTGTTAACTTATATCCGTCTGAATCAATTTGGAAGTAGTCTTCCTTGACTGTATCAGAAACTTCCTTGGTGAAGTCCTTAGTGAAAGTAGGCAGCATACTGATTCCGCCGAGCTCACCATTTATAAAGGTAAAAGAAGCCGGGCAGTCGGCATTTTCAAAATGAACCGTGGTGCAGTAGCTCTGCATGCCCTGCGCTTCAACAACATCTTTTTCATCTACGCTTGTAATCGCACCGAAGTTGTCAATAAAATCATCAAACATTCCGATGAAACCGTCTTCATCAATAAGGTCTTTAATATCCTTTGAGCAATATTCGTACAAGGGTGCTACATCACGCTTCTTCCAACATTCGATAGCGAAGTCATAAATCTTGTCGTTATCGGACAGTTGGACAGCGCCATTATCATCCGAAGCTTCTGTTGTCACATCGGTAACACTACCGTTTGAAGTCTCAGTCTCCACAGTTATTGATGTGCTCGCATCGTTTTCTTTGGTCTTGTCAGCATCCCCGCATGCCGCCATAAGCAGGCATGTCATCAAAAGAACAGGTAAATATAATTTCTTCATATAGCCTCCGACTCAATTCGTATATTTTAGTACTATAACCGTATATTAGCATTGTGGTTGCGCAATTTCAAGTGATATATTCGTGAGTTTATGAAATTTTAAATATTTGGTAAGTCGTCGGACGAATCAAAACTTGAGCAAACAAAAAGGGCGAGGATAAATCCTCGCCCGATTTCTTATAAGGGGTAAAATTACTTAAGAGTAACCTTAGCGCCTGCTTCTTCAAGAGTCTTCTTGAGAGCTTCAGCGTCTGCCTTAGAAGCGCCTTCCTTAACAACCTTGGGAGCAGCCTCAACGAGGTCCTTTGCTTCCTTAAGGCCAAGTCCGGTAGCTTCACGAACAACCTTAATAACCTTAACCTTTTCAGCACCAATTTCGGTAAGTTCTACATCGAACTCGGTCTTTTCTTCAGCTGCTTCTGCAGGGCCGGCTGCTGCTGCAACTACAACGCCTGCTGCTGCGGATACGCCGAACTCTTCTTCGCAAGCTTTTACTAAGTCATTTAATTCAAGTACGGATAACTCTTTGATAGCATCAATGAGTTCCTGAGCTGTTAATTTAGCCATTTTAAAAATCCTCCATTTAATCTTTAATAGAAATGTTAACTGTTACCTGTTAAGCTTATGCCTCTGCAGGTGCTTCTGCGGGAGCTTCTTCAGCTGCGGGAGCTTCCTCTACTGCGGGAGCTGCTTCCTGTGCAGGAGCTGCACATGCCTGAGCGCCGCCTTTTTCAGCAAGCTGGTTCATAACACGTGCGAAGTTTGTAATAGGAGACTGTAAGCTTCCAAGTAACTTGGAGATTAACTGGTCTCTTGAAGGTATTGTAGCGATCTTCTCAATACCCTTAACGTCGTAGACATTACCTTCTACTACGCCGCCTTTGATCTCGAGTGCCTTAGCATCCTTAGCGAACTTAGCAATAACTCTTGCGGGAGCTGTTGCATCTTCCTTACCGATAGCAATAGCGGTAGGTCCTTCAAGATAAGGTGCGATGCCTTCGAAATCTGTGCCCTTAATAGCGCTGGTGATGAAAGTGTTCTTGTATACCTTGTATACAACGCCTTCTTCACGTAAAGCCTTACGAAGCTTAGTATCTTCAGCAACGGTGAGTCCTCTGTAGTCAACAACTACGATGGAATCTGCATCCTTAATCTGCTCGGAGATCTCAGCAACGATGGCAGCCTTCTGGGCTTTGATTGCTTCATTAGCACTAGCCATTTTCTTACCTCCTTATAAGTTTGCCGAACAGGAGATTCATATAATAAATCCCTCTGCCACAAGACAGAGGGACTCGTAAATAATCAATACTCACTGGTTCCTCGGTAGGCGGTTATCTTACGAAGGTTACTCCTTCACCTACTGTCTTCGGCCTTGTATAAATTAACACAGTTTTAAAATTGTGTCAACTCCTAAAAATATTAAGCCCTATACTTAGAACTTAGCTACGCTCATGCGTACGCCGGGGCCCATTGTAGTGGTAAGGGTTGCGGACTTGATGTACTGACCCTTTAATGCAGCGGGCTTAGCCTTTAAGATAGCGTCCATAAGTGCATCGTAGTTCTGCTGTAACTGCTCCTCAGTGAAAGAAGCCTTACCAACGGGAACGTGGATGATGTTGGACTTGTCAAGACGGTACTCAATCTTACCAGCCTTGATATCGTTAACTGCCTTGGTAACGTCCATTGTTACGGTACCTGCCTTGGGGTTAGGCATTAATCCCTTAGGTCCGAGAACCTTACCGAGACGACCTACAACACCCATCATATCGGGGGTAGCAACAACAACGTCGAAATCAAGCCATCCGTCATTCTGGATCTTGGGGATGAGCTCATCTCCGCCTGCGTAATCGGCACCTGCTGCAAGAGCCTCATCAAGCTTGGGTCCTTTAGCAAATACCAAAACCTTAACGGTCTTACCTGTACCGTTAGGAAGAACTACGGCGCCACGGATCTGCTGTTCAGCATGACGTCCGTCACAACCTGTTCTTAAATGTAATTCAACTGTTTCATCAAACTTAGCAGTAGCTGTCTTCTTAACGAGTGCAATTGCATCTGCTGACTCGTAGTACTGTGAACGATCAACGAGCTTAGCTGCTTCAACATATTTCTTACCATGTTTCATATTAATTTCCTCCTAAGCTCCTTAATTACTGTTCTACGTTAACGCCCATGCTTCTGCAGGTTCCGGCGATCATGCTCATAGCTGCCTCAAGGCTTGCTGCGTTAAGATCTTTCATCTTAAGCTCAGCGATCTCCTGAAGCTTTGCCTTAGAAATGGTAGCAACCTTGGTCTTGTTGGGAACACCCGAACCGGACTTAATGTTGCAAGCCTTCTTAATAAGAACTGCAGCGGGGGGAGTCTTTGTGATGAAGCTAAAGCTTCTGTCTGCATAAACAGTGATGATAACGGGAACGATTGTATCGCCCATATCAGCTGTCTTAGCGTTAAACTGCTTGGTAAACTCAACGATGTTAACACCGTGCTGACCAAGTGCAGGTCCTACAGGGGGAGCTGGTGTAGCTTTGCCGGCAGGAATCTGTAACTTAATGTATCCTTCTACTTTCTTTGCCATAATGGCACCTCCTAATAAATATGTGGTTAGGCGCGTCGTGACTCCGCGGAATGCGGCGACGCTCCCACGTTAGTGGGTATATTAAAGGCACAAGGCCGTTAATACCTAAATCAATTAGTTCATTGCGCGAACTTCCGCAAAAGAAATCTCTACGGGAGTCTCACGACCAAAGAGCTCTACGTTGATGGTAGCGGTCTGCTTGTTGTAATCCATACGGGTAACAACGCCGACGGTATCTTTCCAAACACCTGCAACAACCGCAATGGTATCGCCCTCTTTGAAATCAACGGAAACATTCTCCATACGAATGCCAAGAGGCTTCATCTCTGCTTCCGTGAGCGGTACGGGCTTGGATCCGGGTCCAACGAAGCCGGTAACGCCTCTGGTATTTCTGACAACATACCAAGTGTCATCATTCATAACCATCTTAACAAGAACATAACCGGGGAACATCTTCTTCTGGGATGTCTTACGAACGCCGTCCTTAACTTCCACAACGTCCTGAAGCGGAACGCGTACTTCCAGAATCTCATCCTCAAGGTGACGGTTAGCTATTGTCTTTTCAAGGTTAACCTTAACCTTATTCTCATATCCGGAATAGGTATGTGCTACATACCACTGTGCTTCTGCCATAGAACTGCCCTCACTTTACTGTGTAATAAAGTTAACACCATACTGGATGAAAAAGTCAAATATGGTGATGAGAATGCCGACAACAATCGCAATAACGGTAACCGCAACGGACTGCTTCAAAACGGATTCTCTTGAAGGCCATACGATTTTCTTGAACTCGATTCCTACGGTCTTGAAAAATCCGGGCTTGCTTTCCTTAGTATTGGTATCTGCCATGATTAACTCCTTCCGATTGGGTCAATTACTTGGTCTCTTTGTGCATGGTGTGACGCTTGCAGAATCTGCAGTATTTCTTGGTCTCCATACGATCGGGATGAGTCTTTTTATCCTTAGTGGTATTGTAATTACGCTGTTTGCACTCTGTGCATGCCAATGTGATCTTTGTACGCATATTCTTTCCCTCCGCGTAAGTTAATTTTCAAAAATTTTAACACAAAAAAAGGAGCCTAATTTCTCTCCGCTATGACACTTTATCACAGCCCGCGTTAAGAGTCAAGCGATTTTTGATTAAAATTATTGCAAAAAGCAAAAGTCCCGCAATACTCATATAGATTCCGGTCTTAAGCCCCGACGGAACATACTTAAACTCAATCGTATGCTCGCCTTCAGGCACCCTTACCGCCATAAATCCGTAGGTCGCCTTTATAATAGAAGTTTCGCTTCCGTCCACATAAGCCGTGAACCCGTCTTCGTAAGGAACGGAAAAGAACACATAATTTTCTTTGGCCATAGATGCCCGCGCCGTGAATCCCGCATCCGACGCCACAAACTCCGTGCACGCCGACTGTCTTCTCGCCTCGCAGTTAGATTCGAACGTCTTAATCGACGGCATGCTGTACTCCGAAACGATTCCGTGCTCCAGCACCTCTGCGACCGCCGCTTCATCTTCCGCGCTAACGATCAGGTACTTGGCAAGCAGCCTGTCCTTGGACTGCGCCGTCGTCTCGATTCCCTCGAACTCAGCTTCCGTAATATATCCGTCATAAGAAAATCCCATGGGAATATAATTCGAATTCTCATATATATTGAAGCCGTTCTTCTCGCCGACAAGCTCGTAGTCCTTAAGCTCCGCCATGTCCTCGATGTGGCCGATATGCTCAATCGAGTGCATGTTGTTGGTGATGAAGTATCTCGCCGAAAGAATGGCCCGCGCCCCAATCCTGGTAGTGTAAGGGTGGCTCGTAACCTTTCGCGGAATCTCCATCGCTTTGTAAAAAGAAAACGTCGAATCCGGAATAGTCGATATGAAAGAGGTAATGCTGTGCACATCGTCCCAAAACATCGGATAATTGTAGAAGTCCTCATCCGTCTCTATTCTATAGAAGGTTCCGTCCGGCTCAATCGGTGACTCGCCGAAGACTGCCTGCTCCAAGAAGTCAGCCTTTCTTTCGCCGTCAACGAGCACGGTGCCGGTATAGAACATCGTGGCCGCCGTCAGCACGCAAGCGCCTATCACGTAAGCCGTCACAACCCTGGTCGATTTCTTGTAGATTCGGGTGACATACATATATAGGAAGAAAACCATCACGAGCGTGAACACGATCTCACTGATGAGCTGCTCGTAATTCTTAAGCGCACCGAGCACGGTCAGCTTGCCGTCTTCGTCCTGAGCCGGGAGCACTCCCATCAGGGCAATCACCGCGCTGACTACCATAACTGTAATCGCGCCTTTTCTGACCTCGGCCGCAGCCTCCTCACGGTTTTCGGCAGCCCAGCCGGTCAACATCGCCATCGCAAGAAGCGGCATATAATACCAGCGTGCGTAATACTCGGAATTGAGCGCCGAGAACAAAGCATTGAGCACCGGCACCAGCGCAAACACACAGCACACGCCGCACAATCTCTTCCATTTATCCCATCCTTTATTATATAGGAAGTAAGCGATCACCCCGCTCATAGAGAACAGCGGAATATACGCGCCGATTCCCGAAACTCTGCTGAATGACTGGTTAAGCATCGAGTTAAGCCCCGATACATCGGGCAGCATGAACACGTTCTTCACGATTCCTAAGAACATCGTCGGCTCGCTGTACGCCACAAGATCGTAGCCGAGCAGCACCTGCGACAGTCTCGAATTGCCCATCGTATAGTACACCGCCGGCAGAATATACGCACCCGCCATCAATATGCCCGCAAGTCCGCCAAAGAAAGCGCGCGCCACATCCGCAAGCACACTCTTCCAACCTTTCTTGTAGTCAGCAATCACCGCAAAATAATAAATCACAAGGAATACACACTGTCCCACGAAGAAATAGTAATTGATAATAAGCATCAGCGTGCACATGAGCACAAAGCCCGCCACGCGCCTGCGTCCGTTCTCGCGCGCCTTGAACAAGTCCTCGAAAGTGCACAGGAAGAGCGGGAACAGCGCCACCGCATCATGGAAATGATTGTACACTAGCACCGCGCCCTGATATCCGGCAAAAGCAAACATAAGTGAACCAAGCAGTGCTCCCATATGCGTGCGCAAGTGTCTTCTCATGAACGCATAAGCCGTCGCCGCCATCACAGCGTACTTAAGCGCCGTCACCCACGCCATAATATAAGGAATTGCGCCGTCGCTGAACAACAACGTAAGCCAGAAGAACGGACTTCCCAGAATGTAAAAAGAATAGCATCCGACATAGCTTCCGCCGAGATCCGTCCCCCAGTCATAGAGGTACTTCCCACTTCGCAGCGCCGAATGCAGATGATTATAGAAAGGAATCTGCTGCACGTTAAAATCACCGTAGTAAATCCAAACGCCCTTAGTCATTACAAGGGAAGGAATTGCCACGGCGGCAAAAATCAAAAATGCTATTATAAACGCTCTGAAGGCACCCCTCGCAACACTTATCGGTTTCTCGGGCTTAAGCGCAACGGTTTCTTTGGCATCAACCGTCGCATTCGGTGCCGGAGCTTCCGGTGCCCGGGCTTCCGCTGTCGCAGCCGCCTCTTCCTGCGTTATTTCTTCTTTTACTGTATCCGTCAAATTTTCCATAAAAAAAAGATACCACATATCCTTCAAAATTAAAAGATAGGTGGTATCTTAGCAATAACCGTTAAACATCATTCCGGTGTACGCGCTCGTCACATAAGGTGATGCGTAATTGTGACCCGGATTCTTGTAAGCTACTACGGTGCGGTCCGCATATTCCATGGGATTAAGCGCTACCTGATTGGCCTTTCTTAATACGGAACCTGCGAAGCTCTTGATTCCGTCGATGCTCTTACCGATATCCTCGCGATATACAGCTTCCATAAGCTTACCGCGGTCAAGCTCGATGTGTCCGTCTTCCTTAAGGTGAAGTCCCGCACTCTCGAGGTCTTCCTCGTGAAGCGATGCCAGACCGTACATCTCGCGTACCAGACGACCGGACTTCGGATGATTGGCCATGTAGGAATCGGCAGTCTCTATAAAACCGTTGTAACCGTCCACGAGTCTGGAAATATTGGAAGCCATGGACTCAAGATCGGCCTTAAGATCGATATTGGCCTTATCATCTTCGTCGCGACTCACACGATTAAGTGTAACTTCGTACATCTTTTCAACCGTGAAGCTGTTGCCGGAAGCCTCGCGCTCCACGCCGTTTATGGTAAACTGCGAATTCTGCGCTTCTCTTATTACATTGTCGATTCCAAAGAATCCTACAGAACCCGAAGTCTTACTCGTATGCTCATCACTTACGGTGAACAGGCGACCGTTGCCTGCAGTGCCCACGTTCTGTGACTGAATCACCAGTGCGCTGTTGCCGTTACCGTCACGCTCAACCGAAGCATCCAGACCGATGCCCGCGTTGGAAATAAGTCTTGCAAGCTTCTCCTGAACTGCGATGTTTGTGTCATTCTCGCCGACATTGTACTGGAACTCGTAATTAAGTCCGTTGATGCCGATATCAAAAGAATACGTATCCGCCGGAAGATTGGACATCTCGGACGGAATCATACGACCCGCATTAATCTGCGGTCCCGCAAGCCTCTGTACACTTATTTCAAAAGAAGGAACCTTCGAAGTATCCGACTCGTCACCGATATAGTTAACCGATGCAAGTGAATCGTCGGATGAAAAAGCAACCTTCTTACTAAGCAAATCATCATCACTTAAGCCGCCGAGGGACGCAATTGTATTGTGAAGGGCACGCGCGTTCTCTTTCAAACCAACGGCATACTCTTTAGTCTCCTGGGATTTATCCACGATGAACAGGGGAGCTTCTTTATTCATTTTAACGATGGAATTGTATACGCCGCGCAGTTCACTCTTCTTATGAGTATCGAACTTGGTGTCAGACTTCTGCGCATACGTAGTCAGATAATAATTATAGATATTATTAATAGACGTATGGTCTGCCATAAGCTCCTCCTTTCTTCCGTGATAGGTGTGCAAAATCCTTTTTGCGCGCCGGGCAAACAATATTTCAATAGATGGGTAGATTTTACCCATTTTTTGTTTTCATGATACCATACTTGTTTTGTTCGTGCAAGTATTGCTTAAAAAGTTCTACTATTCACGCAATTTAGCCCTTTTCTTTCTTGTAATCAAAAGAAAAATCACTATACCCGTGAGTGCTCCGACACTGTCTAAAAGCACATCCGACACCGATCCGACACGCATATCCACGAAGGTCTGATGAAATTCATCGGTCGCCGCGTAGAATGCACAGATTGCTAACGCCACCGGGATTATCCGCGCCGCTTTTTTTAGCCGCTCGCCAAAAGCATACACTACGGTCATACCAAGTATCGCGTATTCGGTGAAGTGCGCGCCCTTTCTGATAATATGGTGCCACGCTTCAAGAGTGTCCGCGTTCAAGTCCTTATGCGATATTCCCTCCACAAGGTGCGCAATCGACATAAGAAAGCCTCGGCTGGTATCGCCCGACTGCTCTCCCGGCATCATCGAAAATATGAATATCCCTATCATCACAAGCACCATAGGGATGCATTTTAATAATTGTCTTCTTTTTCCGTTATTCATGCTCACCATGATACCACACTTTCACGCAGTGGCAATGCTTCCGCCGCCTTATTAAGCATTTCGGTGCCGAATCTTAACCGTTTCTTCATAATGAACTTCGCGTTGCCGCTCACCATCTCGCTTTTATGCTCCAAAGCACGGTCTTTTATCCCAATATGAAATTTGTTCAATTTTGGGATAAAAAAATGGCCGTATTTGTCGAGTTATGTTAACCATTTATCCCAATATCAAAAAATCTTCGTTTTGGGATAAGTTTTTGCCAATTTCTTATCCCAATTTCCAACTTTTTTCATATTGGGATAAAACAGCCTCAAACAGACAGATATAAGCGTATTTTTTATCCCAATCTGCGATTTTTTTCGTATTGGGATAAATCTCAGACCGGATATTTACGATTATGCAAGTATCGTTGAATCTAAACATATATGAATGTAATATGATATTAGAGGAATTATAATAGTTAGCAAAAGGGAGATTATTATGGAGTTTAAGAAGTTATTCAAGAAATCCGCGGCGGTTGCGATGACATTAGCCGTAGGCTTATCGGTTGCGGCTTGCGAGGAGCCGGGCGTACCGAGTTATTCGACAGAGCAGACCGCAGAGCCTAACGGTTCGACGGCCGAGACTACTAAGACAGATGCGGAGGGCGATACCTTGACATTGTTATCTACAGACAACAGCGCAGACAATTCAGCAAAAGAAACCACAGCACAGGAAACCTCACGTACTTCAGCAACAGACGCATCACCCTACAAAGATTACCCCGTGCAGCTTGCGGATGAATGGAAACAGGATCAGGACTTCACTCTTGCGGATCCCGCGCCCTGGAACCTCGAGGAGCTTAAGCAGGTAGTTGATGTGCATGACCCTCGAAGCGTAGCGGCATACTGGGTATGGGCAATTACGAGACTTACAGACAATTACGACGACGGTATGGCTATGATGAAATACCTCTTCGCAGATATAGAGCCCTTCGGCTCAGGCTTCACCGAAGGCGGCGGAGCAGGTCAGGCCGGCTGGGATTCATACTTCAATGAACGCCTTAAAGATAAGACTTACAGGTGGCTTCCCAGAGCATACTTTAACGGAGCATCCTCAGACAACGGATTCGTTCCCGACAAGCCTCTTACCATCGAGCTCTACTACAACGATAATAATACCGAGACCATTAATTCGCAGACACTTGATTCGCTCGGCAGGCTCAACATAGTCTACTGGGTACAGAGCTACGCGGCAGGCAATCAGGTCAACATCGAGCTTTCAAGATTCGACGGAAGCGACCGCTGGTACGTGACTAAGGGTGCAAGCTCATCGGCTCTCTTCTATCAGCAGTCCGGCGCCGGCACCACTGCCGCCCAGAGCCTTCCCAACGACGAGAGCACTCAGGCCGACCACGACGCATACTACGGTAAGTAAAATAAACAAGGACACAACAAAAGGGAGACGCCTCACACGAAGCGCCTCCCTTATTTAATACATATAAATTATTCTAAGATAGTGATTCTGCCCTGACCGTAAGGATCCTTGTAGTCTTCGCCTACATTGCCGCCGAGAACGTCAACAATGTAGTTGATAAGTACCTGGTTGTCAATCATTACGCAGTCCTGAAGAACAGGGTTGTCGGCAAACATGCTGTAGCCGTCGCCCATGTTCTTAAGCATATAATCGTGGCTGGCAAGAGTGTAAGTCTTCTCGGGATCGATAGGCTCGTCGCCTACGAATACGTCCTTAACTCTGCGGTCGCCGGATACTTCAACGAATATCTTGCTGTCGTCGGTAACTACTGTAGATTCAACCTTAGTATCAATTGTGTACTTAAGGCCTGATACATGTAAGAATCCGCCGAACTCTGCAGGAACCTTAGCCGCGCTCATCTCGAGTGCGTCAAGAATCTCTGCACCGGTTGCCTCGATAACACACATCTGGTTGCCGAAAGGATGAACCTTTATAATGTCGCCGTAAGTAATGTCGCCTGCGGGGATGGATACACGTACGCCACCGCCGTTAACAAAAGCAATATCAGCGCCGGACATGGCTCTGTATGCGTCTGCACATAAATCGCCTAAGTTGGTCTCGTTGGAGCGAACCATTCTTTCGCCGGTCTTGGGGTCTGTGATGGTGAGGTCTACGTCAGTGTGAGCCACTACGGTGTTCACGAGTTCCTCGTTCTGAGCCTTAACCTCGTCGATGGTTGCCTTAACAGAAGCGGTCTCGCCCTTGTCATCTACAAGTCCGGTGCGGATGATGCCGGAGTTGGAAAGGGTAAGCACACCAATGTTGGCAAGCTTGGTGCCGGTAGAAGTAAGGATAACTTCCTTGCCTTCTTTGTTCTTAATGCGCTCTTCCTGCCATACGGAGTGTGAATGTCCGTCAAGAACAGCGTCAATACCTGTGGTGTTAAGAATTACATCTGTGGAAGTCCAAGGAGCGCAATCGTCCTCGGTTCCAAGGTGAGCAAGTGCGAATACGTACTGTGCGCCTTCCGCTCTGGCTGCGTCAACAGCGCTCTGCACTGCTTCATACAATTTCTCTCCGCTTTCATCCTGGCAGAAAGAATAAATGTACTCACCCGCATCATTCATGAAATACTTAGGTGTGGAAGAAGTAATGGTCTTGGGAGTGCAGATGCCGACAAAAGCAATCTTCACGCCACTTACTTCTTTGATCTTATAAGCGTCAAAAACGGGCTTGCCGTCCTTGTCCATAAAGTTACATGATACGTAAGGGAACTTAGCCTTGCCGGTAAGCTCGAGGAATCTCTCCATTCCGTAATCGAACTCATGGTTACCGGGAACCGCTACGTCGAATCCCGCTTCGTTCATAATGTTAATGATAGCTTCGCCCTTTGAAAGAGTTCCCACGATGTCGCCCTGAATAGCGTCACCGTTGTCCACAAGAAGCACCTTGTGGCCAAGTCTCTCATAAGCGTTCTTCACGGTTACCAGGTCCTGATAGCCGAGATTGTCATCGATACCGCAGTGAACGTCGTTCACGTAAAGCACGATGATATCCTTGTCAATACCCAATCCCTTGTCCTCTGCGGTCTCAGTCTTAGTCTCCGCAGAAGCAGGCGTCTCTTTGGTCACTTCAGAAGCTGACTGTGATACGGAAGTCTTCTCCGCACAAGCCGCCAAAGAAAGCACCAGCGCAAGAGACAACACAATTGCATAGAGTTTCTTCATAATCTCCTCCTCTTGATTAGTGGTTCAATCAGTATACCACCTTGCGAGGTAGCGGGGCAATGGTACGATGGTACCATAGGGCGACCACCAAACTGTTTTCCTCCATACTTTCTATTTAAAGTGGTCGAATCCGACCACTTTAAAACTTGGTTAGTTCGGTATCCAATATCACCACACTTCTCTGCCCACTGCCGGCCCAAAATCTATTTCTTCTGACGGTAATAAACTTTTCCCCGAGGCCGCAACATATTCTTCCAACGATTTATGCTTATATCTATATCCCTTATCTATCAGATTTTTGAGTTCTTCATCGCCAAGCTTTTTGATATCCTCTAAAGAAATATAACATCCGCTCTCATCTCTTAAATGATCCATGTTTCCGATATGATACTCCATATTATTTAAGTTCATCACAATGCATATGCATCGCAACTCGAATTAGCATAAACAACGCTGAAAAATACAACTCTGCGTCTTCAAAGCGGCCAATAATTACGTCAAAGACAGCACAAATACCACTAATGAACGTAGGTTTAGATACCATTAAATAATATGCATCGCCAACACGTGTTGTCTCTCCCAACCTGTCGATTATGTTTTCTATCCTCTCAGTTCTGAATGTCTCATAAATCCTATAACAGTCAAAGAAATCTTCAAAGCCCTTTCGATTTATTGTTTTAGCTACAAGCATATCCTCTTTTGTATACCCGGCCTCGTTTATCCTTCGTAATTCCTCAAGTAACTCAAGGCACAAATCTGCAATCATTTCAATTTCTTCATCTGAATAGGTGCAGATAAAATGAAGATTATTCGCATGCACATCATAACTTGAATCTGTCTTCACCATATAGGGGTTCTTATTTTCAAAAATTCGGCGCAACGCCTCATCTTTAATTAACGGTCCCTCTTCAACAAAATCATCAATAGTCATATATACCTCCCAACTCATTTATATGCCTAAAATGCTAATTGACAAAGTAGTAAATTACAATCGTCGAATCTCCGAACTTCTATGCCTTGTGCAGACTGGAAGTTTTCAAATAGGTGCGATTTTTTCGCAATGTTGTTGATTTTTTCTTGTTGAATCTGTATAGTCCGTTTTGTGATATCTCCCCATCCCGTACCCCGTTGACATTCCGCCGGCAATACAGTCCTATATTTATGAAAAGGCACTACCGTAGCAAACGGTTCGCCTTGGTTATTGGTTACTAAAAGAAAGCAACCTAACCTTTGCTGATATGTACCCTCTTTACTGGACATCCAGTAAGGAGGGTTTTTTATGCGCTACACATATGAATTTAAAAGAAAATGTGTCGAATTATATCGGCAGGGTAATTGGCCGAATACACCCGAAGATGTTAATGAAAAGATCTTTCGAAAAAAAATCATTCAATGGTATCATGTCGAGGAAGCTTGTGGGCCTGAAGCATTGAAACCTAAAGCTTTTTGGAAAGCATGGACGC
>FMTX01000001.1 GCA_900100895.1 Lachnospiraceae bacterium YSD2013 | reverse complement strand
AGTTCCACAGCTTGTAAACACAGGGTTTCAGGTTCTCTTTCACTCCCCTCCCGGGGTCCTTTTCACCTTTCCTTCACAGTACTATGCGCTATCGGTCACTAAGGAGTATTTAGCCTTACGGGGTGGTCCCCGCGCGTTCCCACAAGGTTTCTCGTGTCTCGTGGTACTCTGGATACTGCTATGTTACCTTAAGTTTCGCTTACGGGGCTCTCACCCTCTTTGGCCGGTCTTTCCAGGACCGTTCTGCTACCCTCGGTAATTCACGTTTGCAGTCCGAACCCCGACATGCACGCACGTCGGTTTGGGCTCTTTCGGTTTCGCTCGCCGCTACTCCCAAAATCACTTGTTGTTTTCTCTTCCTCCGGCTACTTAGATGTTTCAGTTCACCGGGTTCCCTGCCTTAAGCTATGTATTTACTTAAGGTCGACCGGAGTTTGTCCGGCCGGGTTTCCC
>FMTX01000018.1 GCA_900100895.1 Lachnospiraceae bacterium YSD2013 | reverse complement strand
CCTCAAGCACCACTTTTTGCGTAGGGCAGACCGCAGTCTATACGGAGCGTCTGACCGGCCGCTACGCGAGATTGAAGCGGGAGAGGGTCTCGGGGGAAGACTTTTGCCCGACATGAGGCGTGTTCGGGAAGCCATATAGAGGGGAAAGAATAAGTCAATTGCGGGGGTGAAGAGAAAAATGGGTAATAATTGTTAATTTTTGGTTAATTTTTTACTTACAGCGTGTACATTCCTTGTGATATAATATAGTCAGTGAAAAGGAGGCACGCATGTATAAGATCGATGAATACGTAGTACACATGACCGGGGGAATTTGCCAGATTAAGGACATTACTTCGCTGGCTATTTCGGGGGCTGACAAGGACAGGAAATACTATCTCTTGGTTCCGCTTAGCGCCAAGAGCAGCAAAGTCTACGTACCCGTTGACAATGACAACGCCATGAGAAAGATTTGCTCGGGCGAAGAGGCTAAGGCCTTGATTGACGACGTTGCTACAATTGAAGAACTGAATATTGACAATGACAAGTTAAGAGAAGCAAGATATCGCGAAGTTATTAAGAGTTGTGACCTTCATGACCTCGTAAGCGTTCTCAAGAACTTAAACACCAGAAGAAATATCCGTTTGAAAGAAGGTAAGAAGACAACCGCGACCGATGATAAATATCTCAAGATTGCGGGCGAGAACCTCTGCAGTGAGCTTGCCTTCGCCCTCGGCAAGGACAAGGCTGAGATTAAGCAGATGATTGCCGATCGCATCACGGTTTAACATATAGACATAATAAAAGACTCTTCGTGTCTGAAGAGTCTTTTTTGTTGCTCTGATTTATTATTCGTGATACTTCTCAGCCCTTCTGAGTGCCATATGATTATCGTAGGAAGTTGCAATCGATATATAAACATATCCTTTGGCGTCTTTGATAATGAAACCGAAGTTATCAATGTTGCCTGCAAGATACTCGGAAGAAAGATCAATCATAGCAAAGTAAATAGAATAGAATCCTTCGGAGCGTGACTTGGTAGGATTGGATTCAATACCGGTAAAAGAACCGGGGATGCGATTGATTTCTTCGTTCTTAAAATAGGACAATCCTTCGGCTTTCAAATACTCGTCCAGAGAACCGCACTCGACAACCTTCGCCGCACTGTCTGTATACTTGTCTGTAATGTCCTTGGCGGGGATTATCCGACCATTCTTAAACACTGCAAATATGTAGTCATCTTCATGTATACTGTTTTCATCGGTAAGATACTTGTCTACGTTCTCAACATCGCCGTTCCAACCTTCAATCAAAGAAAGCGAGCTGCAAGGAAACTTGGCCGAATCGAAGATGAATCTAAGATATCCCATGGTTGCGGTTGTATCGCTTGGTACAGAGTCGGGAGTAACGAGCACAACGGGTGAAGGGTCTTCGCGGTCAAATTTGGTCTTGCCGTAATAAATCTTGCCTGACTCGTCGACTTCGTAAAGGCGAGAGTACTTGGCATCCATAACTCTTATACCATTGGCATTGAAATTTTTAATAAGGTCTGAAACATTGTCGGTAAGGCTGAAAGTATAATTGTCGCCAACTGTTGCGGTAACATCAACGGATGCTTCAGCAACGGAACCGCCTTCAACGGAAGCATCTACCGAAGCAGAACTCGAAGACTCAGCAGAAGTATCGGTTGAGCCGGTTCCTTTGGCAGAAGTAGAAGCGCTGCCTGCCGAATCACTGGTACATCCCGCGCAAAGCGCAAGCACGAGGCACAGCGACAACAGCTTAATCGCATTATTTTCCATGACTAAAAATCCTTTCTTTGGCAAAAATATTGGACGGCAAACCTTGCGCAGGTTACCGCCCAACATATTGAATCAATATTATTCGCTGAGGCTCCAAACGGTACCTTCGCGGGTGTCCTTAATGACAATGCCCTTGACGGCAAGCTCCTCGCGGATGGCGTCGGCAGTGGCGAAGTCTTTGTTCTTCTTGGCTTCCTTGCGGGCTTCGATGCGCTCTAAGATGTAAGCTTCAAGCTCGGCATCAACTGCGGGCTTGTCGGAAGCTTCTTCTTTGAGCAAATCAAGGTTAAGAACCTCGTCAAAGCTTGCGATGATAGCTTTCTTGGTGGCGTTGTTGCAATCAGCCTTCAATACTTCGTAGAGAAGAGTGATGGCAGAAGAAGTGTTCAAGTCGTTACCGAGAGTGTCGATGAACTTTTCTTTGCACTCGTTAAATACCTTCTCGTCAACGCTCTGGCCTGCGGACTCGGAAGCGATGCGCGCAACCTGCTTCTTAAGCTTGTCGTAAGCAGCCTTAACGTTGTCCATGACTTCGAAGCTGAACTCAAGAGGCTTACGATAGTGGCTCTGTAAGCAAAAGAATCTGTATACCAAGGGATTGTAGCCCTTTTTCTCAAGTAAATCCACGCATAAGAACTCGCCGGAACTCTTAGACATCTTGGCGCCGCCCTTCTGGGTAAGGTGATGAACGTGGAACCAGTAGTTACACCACTTGTGGCCAAGGAAGGATTCGCTCTGCGCAATTTCATTGGTGTGGTGAGGGAAGATGTTGTCGATACCGCCACAGTGGATATCGAGCTTCTCGCCTAAGTGCTTCATGCTGATGCAGGAGCACTCAATGTGCCAGCCGGGGTAACCTACGCCCCAGGGGCTGTCCCACTTAAGAGCCTGATCCTCGAACTTGGACTTGGTGAACCAAAGCACGAAGTCGTTCTTGTTTCTCTTATTAGTATCTTCATCAACGTCGTCTCTAACAGCAACTTTCAAGTCGTCTTCGCTCTGATTGGAGAGGACGTAGTATTCTTTGAGCTTGGATGTGTCAAAATAAACATTCTCGCCTGCAACATATGCAAAACCTTTGTTAAGGAGCTCCTGCACCATGTTGATGAACTCGGGGATGCAGTGAGTTGCGGGCTCCACAACGTCGGGAATACGGATGTTTAACTTCTTGCAATCGCTAAAGAAAGCGTCGGTGTAGAACTTGGCAATCTCCATAACGGTCTTGTGCTCACGCTTGGCACCCGCAAGCATCTTGTCCTCGCCGGTGTCGGCATCGCTTGAAAGATGGCCTACGTCGGTGATGTTCATAACGCGCTTAACATCGTAGCCTGCATATCTTAAAGTTCTGTCGAGAATGTCTTCCATGATATAACATCGGAGGTTACCAATGTGTGCAAAGTGATACACGGTAGGGCCACAGGTATAAAGTGATACCTTACCTTCAACATTGGGTACAAAATCTTCAACCTTCTTGGTTAAAGTATTGTAGAATTTAATTCTGCTCATACAGAAACCTCCTTGTACTCGGAATTACGCGATTCTCTGCGCATTCCTTATTAACTTAATCATAGTAACAACAAAAAATCTGTGAGTCAAGCATAATCCTCACCAAAGTGGATAGTATAATCAAAGTGTGATAAAATCAACTTATATCAAGATAATCTCAAAGTGAGGATTATAAATGGGGAGTAAATTTAACGAACTTACGATGGATGCGGCGGTGGAGAGACGCCCCATGGGTCGATATCCGAGACCTTCCATGGTAAGAGATTCTTATATGTGTTTAAACGGCAAGTGGGACGACGGGGTAACCGTGCCCTTCCCGCTTGAATCAAGGCTCTCGGGCTTCAAAGGCCGATTCACGGGCGAATACACCTACTTTAGAAAAATCTGCATAGACAAGGATTTTATGAAGAATAGAATTCTGCTTCATTTCGGCGCTGTTGACGCGATTGCCGACGTCTACATCGACGACTCTTTGGTATGCCATCATGAGGGCGGGTACCTTCCTTTTACCATCGACGTGACCGACTACATCCATATCGACAAGGTTCAGACACTTACGGTGGAAGTCCGCGACAGCCTTTCGCACCTTTACCCTTACGGTAAGCAAAAGAAAAATCGCGGCGGCATGTGGTACACTCCCGTGAGCGGAATCTGGCAGACCGTCTGGATGGAGAGCGTTCCCGAGAAATATATTAAGAGTATAGAAATCACACCTTCCCTTGACCGCGTGACCTTCGATGTCGAAACGGACGAGGAAGTTATTGGTATCGAGATATATGACGGCGACATGCTCGTATACAAGGGCAAGTCGGACAATCCTTATTTTACCGTGCCCATTAAAAATCCGGTGCTGTGGACTCCCGACAACCCGCATCTTTATGATGTTACAATCACTGCGGGACGCGACGAGGTTAAGTCGTACTTCGGACTCAGGACGGTTTCAATCGGAGAGGTGAAGGGTGTTAAGAGAATATTGCTTAACGACAAGCCTTTCTTTTTCCACGGGGTGCTCGACCAGGGATACTTCCCGGAGGGCATATTTACGCCTAATAACGAGGACGTGTACCGCGAGGACATATTGAGGCTCAAGGCGCTTGGCATCAATACGATTCGTAAGCATATCAAGATTGAGCCCGAGTGCTTCTACGAGGCCTGTGACCGCTTGGGGATGTTAGTATTCCAGGACATGGTCAATAACGGAAGATACAGTTTCATGCGCGATACCGTGATGCCTACTATCGGCCACAAGACTATCGATGACACCAAAAGAAGGGTCAAGGACGAGGTTAAGGCAACGTTTGAGCAACACATGGAGGATACGCTGGCGCACCTTTATAACTTCCCTTGCATCGTGTATTACACGATATTTAATGAGGGTTGGGGGCAGTTTGACTCGGATATCATGTACGATATCATGAGAGCGATGGACTCTACGAGGATTATCGATTCCACTTCGGGGTGGTTCTGGCAGACGACTTCGGATGTGGACAGCTATCACATATACTTTAAGGATGTTCAGATAGAGGAGTCGGACAGACCCATTATTCTTTCGGAGTTCGGCGGGTATTCGTATAAGATTCCCGAGCATTCTTTTAACCTTAAGAAGAACTACGGCTACGGTAAGGCGGAATCCTCCGAGCAGCTTACCGAGATGATAGTAAGTTTGTATACCAAAGATATCCTTCCGGCCATAGATAAGGGGCTGTGTGGTTCGATTTACACGCAGGCTACGGACGTGGAGGACGAAACCAACGGTTTTTACACATATGACAGAAAGGTCTGCAAGGTTGACGCGGACAGGATGCGCAAGCTTGCCGAGGCACTTTCTCAGAGGATGACTGATGGAACATAATGCTGAAGATACTCTGGTTAGGGAAATTAATGATGCGGTGAGCCGCGGTGATGACGGTGCGCTGCTTGAGCTTCTCAATGAATACGTAGGGTTACTGCGCGACAGAGGAGAGGCGGAGGCTTCACTTCAAATTGCAGGAAAGATTCTCGAGCTCTTAGACAGTATGGGACTTGCCGGAACCGTCAGCTACGGCACGAGCCTGCTTAACGTTGCGACTGCGTACAGAGCGGCGGGCAAATTGCAGGAAGCTGAGAAGCTTTATGACGAGGTGGCGGCCGTATATGCGGAAACTTTGCCTGAAGATTCTATGCTGGTAGCTAGTTTACATAACAACAAGAGCCTTCTTTTTCAGGAAGAGGGTCTGTATGAGAAAGCGGCGGCAGAACTGAATGCGGCGCTTGAGATTTCCGAGGCCAATAATGCGGAGTACGAGATTGCGGTTACCAACGCCAATCTTTCGAATACCTACGTGGCGCTCGGCGATTTGAAGAAGGCTGAGGAGAAGGCGCTCGAGGCCGCCGAGATGTTTAAGACCATCGAGGATACCGACACGCATTACGCTTCGGCACTTTATGCGCTTGGCATGATTTATAATATGAAGGGTCAGCCCGATAAGGCTGTGGGTCCGTTGTCTGAAGCTCTGACAATTATGGACAAAGAACACGGAAAGACCGAATATTACGCACGAATTGCCGCCGAACTCAAGAAAGCAAAGGGCTCGGATGCCGCGGACGACATTAAGGGCATGGACATTTGCCGCGCCTTTTTTGAAGAAAAATTTGTGCCCGTGATTATGGAGAAGTTCCCTGCGTACAAGAGTAAGATTGCGGCGGGACTCGTGGGAAGAGGCTCTGATTGCTACGGATATGATGATGCAGAGTCAAGAGACCACGACTGGGGACCGGGCTTCCAGTTATATGTTTCCGAGGAGACCTATGCCGAAATCGGCAAGGAACTTGAAGAAGCTTATAACGCCCTGCCCAAGGAATTCATGGGGTTTAAGGTTGCGCCCGTGGTAAGCGGACATAAGCGTCGCGGAGTATTTACGGTAGAAGGATTCTATAAGGAACTTCTCGGCAAGTACCCGCTTACTGAGGAAGATTACCTTACCATACCCGATTATGCATTGAGCACTTCAGTCAATGGATGTGTATTTACGGATGAGGAAGGTGCCTTCAGCCTTGAAAGATCTAAGCTGGAAGAGGGGTACCCCGAGTCGGTGCAGTTTAAGAAGCTTGCGCAGTACGCTGCCGAGTTTTCGCAGTGCGCTCAGTACAATTTCGGCAGGATGCTTAAGCGGGAAGATGAATTGACTGCCAAGGTCATGCTCGCCGACGGGCTCAAAGCAGCCATGAAGCTTGCACACATCATAGAAAACAAGTATTTCCCTCATGATAAATGGCTCTTTAAGAGTCTTGATGATTTGGAGATGGGAGATGAGTTAAAGCCTTTATTGCTCGCCGCTACCGATACTGCAAGCGTCGACCAAATCGGTCAATTCTTTGCTCAGACCATGTATGAGATGGGCTACATCAGCGATACGGACGATTATCTCGACCATCATACCGAAGAATTAATGATTAAGTCTGAGTTATGTAAACTAACAGTACAGCAACTTGCCAAGAAAGTAGTCCGACTCGAATTCGAGGCCTTTGACAAAGTACAAAACGAAGGCGGTCGCGCTTCCTGTCAGGATGACTTCTGCACCTTCGATATCATGCGCGAAAGCCAGTACCTTACCTGGACCAAAGAAATGCTCATGCAGTATCTGTATGACTTTGAAATCGAGCTTAAGAAAGGACACAACCTTATTACAGAGAAATACGGCCGCATGATGGAGAGCACAGCTCCCGCACGCTACGCAGAGATTAAAGATAACTTCCCTGCAATTTCACCCGAGAAGAAGCAGATTATAGAGACTATAGTCGCTATCCAGACCGGCATGACCGAAGCTTTCTACGATGCTCACCCGGACCTTCTAAAGCAGGCCCGTAGCATCCATACTTCGGAGGATACGGAATACAACACTTCCAACGAGACGTACCTACGCGGAGAAATCTCCACGTATTCTGACAAGATGCTGGAACTCTACGGCAGATATGTAGCGGCTCACGCACAGGCCGGTAAGAACATTACGGAAGAAATCATTTCACATACAGTAAAGCTTTAAAAAAGAGCGCCCGATCGGGCGCCCTTTTTGTTTATTCATTTAAGTTACCTTCGGAATCTTGAAACTTACACACGTTCCGAGTCCCGGAGTGCTCTCGACATGCAATCCCTGACCGTACTGGTTTTTAAGACGCTTGTCGATGTTGTAGATACCGATGCTCTGGTTTTCTTTGGGCATTACGAAGAGTCGTTGCATTGCGGCTTCGTCCATGCCTACACCGTTGTCGCTTACGAAGAACTCGACGGAGTCCGGGTTCTCGATGATACGGAGGGTTACAACGCCGGGCTTATCGGACTTACGTACACCGTGCTTGATAGCGTTCTCGATAAGAGGCTGTATGGTAATCGGCGGCATCATGATGTTGGGAACCCGAAGCGGGAATTCGTTGGCAAACATGATGCTCGGGAATCTTTCTTTTTCTATTGCCGTGTAGGCTTCCACCAGTTCGAGCTCGTGGCGGATGGGCACGGTCTTGTCCATGTTATCAAGGCTTAGGATGAGCTTTAAGTACTCGGAAAGCGAGTTTATAAGCTTCTGAGCCTTCTTGGAATCGGTAACGCAACAATCTGCGATGGTATTAAGCGTATTGTACAGGAAGTGAGGCTTCATCTGCGCGTTTAAGAATGCGTTCTCGGAAGCCTGCATCGCTTCAAGCTGACGTGAGAGCTCGTTGGTGTAGAATGTTTCGTTGGCATTCTGGGCGGCGTATTCGCGACCTAAGATTGTAACCATGGCGATTGATAATACGATGTAACCTATGGAGTAGGCGAACTTCGAAGGCACCAGCATGTCGAATGTCAGCCTGTAGAGTATAAGGTTACTTGCAACGAGCGCAAGCGAGATGCCGTAAGGCACAGCGTTTGGCTCGTTCTTTTCATAAGCCTTCACGAAGGTGTAACCGCAGATTATATAAGGTGCTATAAATACGATAAGCGAGATGCTTCCAAGCCACGGGAACTGCTGCAGAGTGAGTGCATTCACAAGCGGAACAATAAGTGACGCCGACACGAAGTAGCTTATTCGTTTCGGGAAGGATTCTTTGAACAATCCGGCGGTGAAATACATTAGCGAAAGCAGGTACAAAGGCTCTGCAATAGCCTCAACAAAGGATCCTGTACCGGCCGTAAGGGACGGAAAAAAGCTCATAATGCAGCGGTCGTCCATAAATGCCATGACGATGCACGTCATACCGGACAGACAGACAAACGGTACGATAACTGACTCGAACCTAAGCGCCAGAAGCTGAATGAGCATGTAGATCATGGTAAAAATGACATAAGCCGCCATAAAGAGACCGATGTGCTCCTCACCGATCTGTGACCAGTGCATTCTGTCGGATGTGGCAAAAAAAGCCGTATCGGGACAGGAATTTAAGTAATTGACGGGGGAAACAACCTGCGCAACCACCGTATAATAACCGTCTGTTGTGGGCGGAAGCTTGGACACAAAGGACTGCGGGAATATCGGTTTATTGGAGTTAAACGTAGGAGACTCCGAAACCATCTCGCCGTTTACAAATATCCTGTATTCGCAGAATTCTGACGGGAACCATATGGAATACTCGGTCTCCGACGGAAGTCTGGTGTTAAAAGCAAGAGTTACGATATAATCATTACCCACTACGCTTTCAGGTCTTCTGTAATCGGAAAAAGCGGAAGCGTAGAAGAAATCATGAGTCTGCTTGGCATTGGTGATGAAGTCGTCAACCGCCGTATAATTGCCGCTTGTAGGCGAAAGAAGTACACCCGGGAAGCAGACAATCTCGCCTGAAAGCGCATAAAATTTAGATGTATCGAAATACAGAGTCTCGGACGGCTCATCTGAGCGAGCCACATTTAATTCCACCGGCTGGATCGATTTGTTCAGGAAAAACAAAACCATAACGTAGATAAGCGGTAAAAGAATTATGATCAGGAGGGCATTGGTTCTTCTTTTCATGCATTGGCCTCCTTTTCACGCAAATATGCTTCGGCATCGGGCGGCACGACAAAGGATACGCTGGTACCTACCCCCGGAGCACTTTGAATAACAAGGCCCTTACCGAAGAGGTTTATAAGCCTTGTGTGAATGTTATATATGCCGATACGCGCGCTGTCGTTAAGCGAATCGGTGAGAGAAGCCGCAACATCTTCGTCCATACCGGCGCCGTTGTCGGACACGTCGATATGGTAGTAGTCACGGTAAGGAATAATCGTAAGAGTAACCTTGGGTTCGGAAGAATCCTCGGTAAATCCGTGCTCTATGGCATTCTCCACAAGGGGCTGAATGGAAAGAGGCGGTATATGAAAGTCCGGAAGCGGGTCCGGAAATTTGTATTCGACTTTAAGCTTGGGGTGTCTTTCTTTTTCAATGGCCACGAAGGCTTTGGTAAGCTCGATTTCGTTACTTAAGGGAACTATGCCCTGAAGCTGCTGGAAATTAAGCGTGTGGCGAAGATATTTGGAAAGAGAAACCGTCAGATCCTCCGCCGTAAACGGGTCCTCGTCGCACTTTCGACTGATAAGGTCGAGGGAGCGATACAGGAATTCCGACTTCATCTGTGTACACATAAGCGCGTTGTTGGAGTGATTGATGCGCTCGATGGTGTCGGAGAGTGAAGCTGAGAGCTTCTGTGTTTTCTTTATGGAATTTCCGTAGGAGAGCGCGGTCATCAGCCCGTGGAAAAGCAGATAGAAGGGCATGAACAACATTCTGAGACCGATGATGTCTATGTGAAGCACAACTGTGATAAATTCAGCGGTTACAACCATGCCCATGATAGTGTTGGCTATAATCAGATAGAAGTATTCGGACTTTCCCTGCTTGATATTAATATGTGAAAGATGAATTCCGTGAAATGCGGCAACGTATGACAAAGCAAAAAGAGCCACATACATTGGAAATACGTAATCGCCGGGAACTACCAGTGAAAAAATGCCCAAAATGAGTAAAAGGGCATTGTATACGGAGGAATACTTAAACTGCACCTCGGTATAGAGATATCCTGAGTAAACATTAAGCAGTATTGTAGCTAAGGCGGTGGTAACAAGAAAAATATTGGGTGAGAGGGTACTAAGATAGTCTGCGTCGTAAATCAGGCAGGGACGCACGGAAATGCTGAGATTTACATTGAAAAAGAAACAAAGACAAAGGGCTGCAAAGAATACCATGCGCTTTGCGTTGCGGAAAAAATAGAAAATTATACCTGCATATAATCCCGATATTAAACACGACACAACGCAAAAGGCGCGGATAATGGTAATCATTTACAGTCCTCTTTGAGTTTGTATTTATTCTATATGGCTTTAATGAGTTCCTTAATCTCCTGGGAAGGACCGAGACCATACTCTTTGAATAAGGAATCTTTGTACTTCTCATAGTAGTCGCGGATGGCTGCCGGAGGAAGTTTCTTTTGCTTAAGTCTGATAACTTCCTTGAAAGCGTCTTCTTCGTACAAGTCTACGCGGAGAACGGATTCGAAAGCATCGATAGCGGCATCGATTCTGTCTGCCTCTGCATAAAGACGTCCTGCTCTGTATAAAAGCTGGATGTAGCGGCCTTCAAGCCAGCCCTTGGTTTCCTCTGCCCAGTCGTAGAAGCGGTTCTCAAGGTAGGGACCCTTGTAGAGATTGATAAGGGTTTCAACCTCGGGAAGACTGAGAGTATCGGGGTTAGCAATCTTGCTTCTGAACTCAAGATAGTCACATTTGATTCTGGCGGTATTGATGCTGTAATCGTCATGGTCGCGTACCAAAACGTCGGTGTAACCGAAGTCTGCGAGAGTACTTCTGATGTAGGTACAGGTTACACGGAAGTTATTGGCTGCCTTGTCAAGATCGGCATCGGGCCAGAGTGTATCAAGAATCATGTCCTTGGAGCGCGCACGGCCTTCGTTCTGAACAAGGTAAGCGAGGAGTTCCTCGGCCTTGGATGTTCTGAAACGCAAAGGCTCAAAGTCATTGGCTTTCTTAATGGAGAATGCGCCGAAGCAGCTGATAATAAGCTTGTCGTCCTCAACTACGTGAGACTTTTCAAGCTTCTTCTCCATACTGTCAATCTGAGCGGTGAAGTCGTCATGAGAAAGGGGCTTTAAAAGATAGCCCGTTGCATGAGCTCTGAATGCCTCCAAAGCATACTGATTGTAGGCGGTAACAAATACAATTTCCAAATAGGGATTGACGTCCATGAGACACTCGGCAAGCTCTAAGCCGGTCATTTCAGGCATTTCGATATCGAGAAAAGCGATGTCAACCTGATTGGACTTGATGAAGTCTATTGCATCGGCGGGCTTGGTAAAAGTCTTGAGAAGTTCCAAGCGATTATCCTGTGCAATAAGTCTTTCAAAACGATTCAATGCATTCTGTTCATCGTCTACCGCAATAACTTTATACATGTTGGATTAACCCCCAATTATAGAATTTTGGGAGGCGGGATTTCGCCTCTGATGTACTTTTTTATTTCTGTGTATAATGATGCTGTTTATATTTTATATGAAAATTTGTAAAAGTACAATGCTGATTTACAACAAAGGCGAAAATCATCGAATACTTTTTGACAATTTTTATGGTGTATAGGGAGATTCTTTGTGGTAGAATGTTCTAAATGTAAAAAGAAGGTGTTTAGGATGCGTCGTATTGAATTTAAGATGGAACGCCCCGGATTATGCAAAGCCGGCGATCACATCACGGTTACGGAAGGCCTTCTTCCCAGTAACTACTATTACACAATAGACCCGTCTCTTGCCATGTCACCCAATATCCCTTTCAACAAGCGCCTTAAGTCCCGCGAGGGAACCGTGGTTACTGTTGAGGAAACTCCCAGAGGGTTCTACGTATTGGCTGAATTTGACGAAGACGAAGTAGAATAAAGAACAGGAGAGTACATTATGAAAGTTGTAGCAACAGATAAGGCCCCTCAGGCCATCGGCCCTTACTCACAGGGTTACATCACAAACGGATTGTTCTTTGCATCAGGCCAGATTGCCATCAATCCCGCCACAAGCGAAGTTCTTAACGGTACTATCGAAGAGCAGACCGAACTTGTATGCAAGAACATCGGCGAGCTCCTTAAGGCAGCAGGCACCGATTTTGAACACGTAGTTAAGACTACCTGCTTCCTTGCTGATATGGGTGATTTCGCCGCATTCAACGGCGTATACGCCAAGTATTTCACATCCAAGCCTGCAAGAAGCTGCGTAGCTGTTAAGGCTCTTCCGAAGAACGTTTTATGTGAAATTGAAATAATTGCAGAAGTATAATAAGAACCCCGAGGCTTTAAAAGTCTCGGGGTTTTGTCTACTGTATCGTGATATTAAGCTGCGGACTTACAATTAAGTAAATCACTATTGCAATCTGGATAAGAAGTATTATGGGCAGGCCGATTGTGAACTTCTTATGCTTGGTCTTATGGCGAAAGAACTTCATGCCGATGATGGAGCCGATGCTTCCGCCGATAATCGCAAAGAAGAAGAGCATTGCTTCGCTGATGCGCCATTTGTGGTTCTGCGCGCGGTACTTGTCCATTCCCATGGAGGCAAATCCGAAGAGATTGGCGACCGCAAAGTAAACGATAATCCAGATTGTAGTGCTAGGCATAATTATTTTCCGTTCTTGGCTACTTCCTGCATCTTCATGGCGCGAACCTTGGTGGAAAGACCGAAGAGGTTGATGAAGCCTTCTGCGTCGTGGTGATCGTAAAGGTCGCCGGTTGTGAAGGATGCAATCTTTTCATTGTAAAGTGAGTAAGGAGAAGTGGTGCCGGCCTTGATGATGTTGCCCTTGTAGAGCTTAAACTTAACTTCGCCGGTTACATATTCCTGAGTCTTCTCGATGAAAGCCTGGCATGCCTCACGAAGAGGAGTGAACCACTTACCTTCGTATACAATCTGCGCAAACTTGTTGCCCATTTCTTCTTTTTCACGGTAGGTGTCGCGGTCTAAGATTAACTCTTCGAGCTGCTGATGAGCTTCGTATAATATTGTACCACCGGGAGTCTCATATACGCCACGGGATTTCATGCCTACAACACGATTTTCTACGATATCCACAATTCCGATGCCGTGTTTGCCGCCTAATTTGTTAAGTTCGGTGATGATTTCGGATACTTTCATCTTTTTGCCGTTAACAGCGGTAGGTACACCCTTCTCAAAAGAAAGGGTTACGTACTCACCTTCATTGGGTGCCTTCTCGGGAGTTACGCCAAGAACAAGAAGGTGATCGAAGTTAGGCTCGTTGGCAGGATCTTCAAGCTCGAGACCTTCGTGGCTGATGTGCCAGATGTTACGGTCACGGCTGTAAGAGTTGTCAGCGGAGAAAGGAAGCTCGATTCCGTGCTGCTTGCAGTATTCGATTTCTGACTCACGGGAATCAAGTGTCCACTTGTCGTTACGCCATGCAGCGATAATCTTTAAGTCGGGAGCAAGAGCCTTGATACCAAGCTCAAAACGGATTTGGTCGTTACCCTTACCGGTAGCGCCGTGACAGATTGCGGTAGCGCCTTCCTTACGTGCGATTTCAACAAGACGCTTTGCAATTACGGGACGAGCCATTGAAGTACCGAGTAAGTACTTATTCTCATATACTGCGTGAGCCTGTACACAGGGAACGATGTACTCATCGCAGAACTCGTCGATTACGTTTTCAATATATAACTTCTCTGCGCCGCAGTACTTGGCTCTCTCTTCAAGACCGTCAAGCTCGTTGCCCTGACCGCAGTCAACGCAGACGCAGATTACTTCATAATCAAAATTTTCCTTAAGCCAGGGAATGATAGCAGTTGTATCAAGTCCGCCGGAGTACGCAAGAATTACTTTTTCTTTAGCCATTGTAACTAATCTCCTTATGTGTATTTTTATTCATGAAAAGCCCTCGTTTGGGGCTCTGCTTTCGTGTCTTCCTTAATATATACCCATATTTATGCAAATGCAAGTACAAAAATCTGCATAAAAATAGATTCAAACTATAAATATTACACAAAAATATGTATAAACTCTTGCATAATATTCAAATCGGCTGTATAGTTATGCAAAAATAAACTGTGGTATTTCACCCGTATATGCGTTATATTCATATATGGAGTGTATAAAGAGAGGTTAAGGATTATGGATAAGTTCACGGTTCGCCCCATGACGATTGAAGACTACGACGGAGTATTCGCGCTTTGGAACTCCATCAAGGGTTTTGCAATCAGAAGTATCGATGATTCGAGAGAGGGCGTAGAGGTATTTTTAAAAAGAAACCCCGGCATCAGCGTAGTGGCTGTGGCTGACGGTAAGATCGTCGGTGCGATTCTCTGCGGTCACGACGGACGAAGAGGATGCCTCTATCATGTATGCGTGCATGCAGGCTACAGACGCCACGGTATCGGCAAGGCGATGGTGGTACACTGCATGGAAAAGCTTATGGAAGAACATATTAATAAGGTATCGCTTATTGCTTTTACCAAGAACGATATAGGAAACGCTTTCTGGAACAGCATGAGCTGGACCAAAAGAGAAGATTTGAATTATTACGATTTCACACTGAATCGAGACAATATTATAAGCTATATTCAGGAGGAGCAAAATGTATACAATTGAAGGCGGCATCACCGCAGCTAAAGGTTTTAAAGCATCATCCTGCGCGGCAGGAATCAAATATGAAGGAAGAACCGACATGGCCATGATCTGGTCGGATGCTCCCTGCACCACGGCAGGCGTGTATACATCTAACCTCGTGAAGGCAGCCTGCGTACAGTGGGACAAGGCGGTTACTGCTTCCGATGAGAAGGTCTCCGCAGTAGTCATCAATGCAGGTATCGCCAATGCCTGCACCGGCGAGCTCGGACTTCAGTATTGCGAAGAAACGGCTAAGGCTGTATCCGAGGAAAAGGGCATTCCTGTCAAAGGAACACTGGTTGCTTCCACCGGCGTTATCGGTAAGCAACTTCCCATAGAAAAGATTGTAAACGGTACGGCAGTGCTCTGCGAGACCCTTGATGGATCCAAAGAAGCGGGAACACTTGCATCCAAGGCCATCATGACCACCGACACGGTGAACAAAGAAGTTGCGGTATCTTTCCAAATCGGCGGCAAGACCGTAACAATGGGCGGTATGTGCAAGGGCGCAGGCATGATTCACCCCAACATGTGCACGATGCTCGGCTTCATCACCACAGACTGCGCTATAGATAAGAAGTTACTTCAGAAGGCACTTTCCGAGAACGTTACGGACACATTCAACATGGTATCCGTCGATGGCGACACTTCCACTAATGATACTTTGGTAGTTCTTGCCAACGGCCTCGCCGAGAACCCTATAGTGGACAAAGAAGGCGCGGACTACGAGACCTTCAAAGCAGCTCTTTTCGAGGTTATGAAGACTCTTGCCAAGAAGATGGCTGCAGACGGCGAAGGCGCTACCGCAATGCTTGAAGTTAACGTTGTTAATGCGAAGACCAAAGAGCAGGCGCGTGTACTTGCTAAGTCCGTTATCTGTTCCAGCCTTACCAAGGCCGCCATTTACGGACATGACGCTAACTGGGGACGTATTCTTTGCGCATTCGGCTACTCGGGCGAGACCTTCGATCCCGAGAACGTAACCCTTTCTTTTGAGGGCGGTGGCGAGAGCATTTTAATATTTGAAAACGGCGTAGGCACCGACTTTTCTGAGGAAAAAGCCACAAAGATTTTATCCAACAAAGAAGTTAAGGTCATCGCTGACTTCCACTTAGGCGACGCTTCGGCAACCGCCTGGGGCTGCGATCTGACTCACGAATATGTATCGATTAATGCAGACTACAGGAGCTAGAAGGAATCATGAATCTGTATTGTAGATTCATGATGGCGGGCATTAGCATTAAAATGGCCGCCACGCGGAGAGTTCCGCAGTCCATTTGGTAGTTCACAAATGGACTGATTCCTTTAAAAATATTGTTAGGAGAATATTGTTATGGAGAAGAAAGAAATCGACGAACTTTTAAAAAAGGCGGAGGTCCTTATCGAGGCGCTCCCCTACATTCAGAAATTCAACAGAAAGATTATCGTTGTTAAGTACGGCGGTTCAGCAATGAGCAATCCCGAACTTCAGAGAAACGTAATTAAAGACGTAACCCTTTTGAAACTTGTAGGATTTAAGCCCATCATCGTTCACGGCGGCGGCAAGGAAATCAGCAAGTGGATTGAGAAGACCGGCAAGAAGTCGGAGTTCGTAAACGGCCTTAGAGTAACCGACGCAGAGACCATGGAAATTGCCGAGATGGTACTTGGTAAGGTTAATAAGTCTCTTGTAAGCATGGTTCAGGAGCTCGGTGTTAAGGCTGTAGGTATCTCCGGTAAAGACGGAGGACTTCTTAAATGTGAAAAGAAATATTCCGACGGCAAGGATATCGGATTCGTAGGTAACGTTGTGGGTGTGGATACCAAGATTTTGCTCGATCTTCTCGAGAAGGACTTCCTTCCCATCGTATCTCCCATCGGTTTCGATGATGATTTCACCACATACAACATCAATGCCGACGACGCGGCTTGCGCTATCGCTAAGGCTGTTAAGGCTGAAAAGCTTGCGTTCCTTACCGATGTTGAAGGCGTATACAGAGACTTTAACGATAAGTCCACATTTATTTCAAGAATGACCGCTACAGAAGGCGAAGAGCTTATCAACTCCGGCGTTATCGGCGGCGGAATGCTTCCCAAACTTACCAACTGTACGGACGCTATCAGAGGCGGCGTAAGCAGAGTCCATATCTTAGACGGAAGAATTGCACATTGCCTGTTACTTGAAATTTTCACCAAAGAAGGCGTCGGAACCTGCTTTAGGACCGACGGAATAGAGGAAGAATAATTATGATGAAAGAACACATCGAAGAAGCCGAGAAAGTGCT
Source organism: Lachnospiraceae bacterium YSD2013 (assembly GCA_900100895.1). Classification (GTDB taxonomy): domain Bacteria; phylum Bacillota; class Clostridia; order Lachnospirales; family Lachnospiraceae; genus UBA1258. Next base: position 63,060 of record FMTX01000018.1, on the reverse strand, counting down.
TCTTCATACATATAACCGTTATCAGGTGGTATTCGACCACGGCGACGGAGTATACCTTTACGACGAGGAAGGTAAGAAGTACCTTGACTTTGTAGCCGGTATTTCCGTATTTGCACTCGGATACAATAACAAAGAATACAACGATGCATTGAAAAATCAGATTGACAAGATTATTCACACATCAAATTACTACTACAACGTTCCCGCCATTGAAGCGGCGAAGAAGCTTACAAAGGCTGCCGAAATGGACCGTGTATTCTTTACAAACAGCGGTGCCGAGGCAATTGAAGGCGCTTTGAAGGCTGCTCGCAAGTATGCATACCTTAAGGACGGCTGCACAGACCATGAGATTATCGCTATGGAGCATTCTTTCCACGGCCGTACCATGGGTGCTTTGTCCGTAACCGGTAACCCTAAGTACCGCGAGGCTTTCGAGCCGGGCATCGGTCTTATTAAGTTTGCCAAGATGAATGATTTGGAGAGCGTTAAGGCGCTTGTATCCGACAAGACCTGCGCGATTATCTTTGAAACGGTTCAGGGTGAAGGCGGAATCTATCCCGCAACCGACGAATTCATTAAGGGTGTAAGAAAGATTTGCGATGAGAAAGATATTCTTTTGATACTCGATGAAGTTCAGTGCGGTATGGGTCGTACCGGCTACATGTTTGCTTGGCAGAAGTACGGCGTGAAGCCCGATATCATGACTGTTGCCAAGGCTTTGGGATGCGGTGTGCCTATCGGAGCCTTTCTTTTGACGGAAAAGGTTGCACAGAATTCGCTTAAGGCCGGAGACCACGGAACTACCTACGGCGGCAACCCTCTCGCATGCGCCGCTGCGGATAAAGTGCTTGAAATATTTGCTCAATCAAATATAATAAGTAATGTGCGTACCGTAGGAGACTACCTGTACGACAAGCTTGAAGAGATTAAGACATCCGTTCCGGGAGTAGTGGCCCACAGGGGTGTGGGACTCATCCAGGGACTGGAATTTGATAAGCCTGTGGCACCTATTATCAACAAGGCTCTTGAGAAGGGTCTGGTGCTCATTAACGCAGGTGCCAATATAATACGATTCGTGCCTCCGCTTGTAATTACGGAGTCGGAAGTTGATGCAATGATTAAGATTCTGAAGGAGTGCATGAGCGAGGTATAGGGGATTTGTTCCCTTGTTATTGAGAGGATTGTAATGTCATTCAGAAAGAGATTTTTGGTCGTTGTGATTATTATTGCAACGATTACGGGTATATTATATGTAGGCCATCGGAATAACCGTCTGGCCGAGGAAGAACAGGAGAACGCCTATTATCAGACTCAGACGCTCTACTTTTGGTACACGGACGAGCGTTATACGGACTTCCTTACCAATGCGGCCGTTGAGTTCCATGCGTCCAATCCCGATACCCGTGTTATTCCGGTACTTGTAAGCTCTTCTGAGTACGTCAAGGCCATCAATGACGCTTCTGTATCCGGCGAGAACTTCCCGGATTTGTACATTCTTTCCAACGAATCCCTTGAAAAAGCATATCTCGCGGGTCTTGCCTGCAAGGTTAAGAATACTTTCCGTGTTCTTGATACAAGATTCTACCCTAAGGCAGCTCTTGATGCGGTAACTTACCATAAGAGCACCATAGGATACCCGCTTACTTTTGAGACCACGGCTCTTATGTACAATAAGACCTATCTTCAGGACTGGGTAGACAGAGTCAATGCCGGTGAAGAAACTGCTCAAGGTGAAGGTGTAAGTCGAGAGGAAATGGAGTTCTCCGACGATGAATCCGGCAACATGGAATTCGAAGAAGAGGGCAATGAGACCGAGGAAGCACCTGCCGAGACACTCACCCTTGACAGCATAATTCCCCAGAGTTTTGACGATATTTATTACTTTTCCGACCGATATGAGGCCAAGGAAAAGGTTAAGAACCTTGTAAAATGGGATGTCTCCGATGTCTTATACAATTACTTATTCTTAGGTAACTACATGCTTGTAGGCGGAGATACGGGTGATGATTCGAACCTTATCGACATTTACAATGAGAATACACTTGAGTGTATGAAGGCGTACAAGAACCTTAACGATATTTTCGCTTTCGGTTCCGATACGGATTACACTTCGACACTTGATGAGTTCCTGGACGGTCAGGCACTCTACACTATAGTTTCAAGCGATGCGATTGCCAAATCGGCTCAGTACAACGCCGACAAGAACGCCATGATTGAAGAACTCGAGGCTGCCATCGCGGACAAGGAATTCGAGATTTCCAAGATTGGCGATGCTTCAAGCGGAGTCGAGACTCTTAACGAAGAGATAGACAAGCTTCGCAAAGACGTTGAAGCGATAGATGTTTATGAATACGGTTTCGCAAAGGTTCCTTACGTTAAGGAGACTCTTAAATCAAGAGCACTTTCGGTTACCGACGCTGTCGTAATAAACGGCTATTCCGTTAACAAAGAAGCTGCCGAGAAATTTGCCAAGTTCATTTCCATGGACTGCGCTTCAAGGTTATATCAGAGAACCGGAAGACTTGCGTCCTGCCTCGGTGCGGGATATGAAAAAGGATCGCCCGAAGCCATATTCCAGGAAGCATACGAGGATTCAATTCCGCTATCCAAGCTTGTAGAGGCATCCAACCTCTGGGTTCAGCTTGAGATAACACTTAAAGAAATCTGGGACGGCGCAGATCCCGAAGCAAGCCTGAAGGCTCTTTCGGAACAGATTAATTCCCAGATTGCTGTGGAGTAGATTTATGAAGAAAACCCCGATTAATAAACTTCACGTTATAATTTCGCTTATCATTGGCGTCCTGCTTGCACTGGCAGGATGCCTGTTTGCGTTTAAAATGGGCTTTTTTGAAGACAAAGATGCCCTTATGGAGACACCTGTCGGCATAGAAGTCTATGTGGGAAAGACGCCTATTACGGATTATTCGATAGTTCAGAAGAGCGGTTTTAACGGAGCCGCTACGGAGCTTAGAGATTATATTTATAAGGTGACGGGTAAAAAGCTTTCTACTAAGCTTACTTTCAGAGGAGTCGGCAAGTATATTGCTGTTTCCAAGGACAAGAAGCTCGGCGAATACGACCCGCGCATTTTGATTGAAGACGGTAATATCATTATCCGCGGAAGAAACGACGAAGAGTGCCTGAAGGCGGTTAAGGAATTTGCCAATTTGTATCTGGGACTTTCTTTTGCCGGAGAAGCGAGAGAGCATGTGCTTGATACGGTGGGTGATGCTGTCAGAATTCCCGAGAATGTTTATCATAATGCCGAGCCCTGGATGCGGGAGAGGGAGCCGATTATCTGCCTTTGGAAGACGAGCACAAGCAGAGGCGCTTATTACAATTCGGCTACTAACCTTAAGAGTGAGGTGCTGTCATACTCGGACGACATGCTGTATTCATATGTGAAGATGATGCATGACTGCGGATTTACGGGCATTCAGGTGACAGATATATGCGCGGCTTGGGCGGCATACGGAAGCTATGAGTATGTGCAGGAACGTTTGAGATTTATGGCCGACGCGGCTCATTCCATGGGCATGAAGTTTACCCTTTGGGTATGGGGCGCAGAGTTTAACGGATACGGCTGGGACGACGATACCGTGGATTATTACGGAGTTGACGAGCTTGAGTATCAGTTTGCGAGCGAGAATCCCAAGGCGATTGAGACTTTTGACAAATATTATTCGATATATGCGGAGCTTGCGGACTGCTCCGACAGGGTTATCGGTCATTTCCACGATCCGACTAACCTTAGAACTCAGGAAGATACAGCTTTCTTTGCCCGCAAATTGCGCGATAAGTTCAGGGAGATTAATCCCGACATCGACTTCGGCGTGGAAAGCTATATGGATACGATTGATTTGTTCCTGCTTGAAAGTGAGCTGGACGGAGATGTGACGCTTTACTCGGGCGTTGAGACCACGGGCGAAAGAAAGTGGGAAGACTTCAGAAACATCTGCAGGAGCAAGGAGCTTAATTACGGTATCTGGTCATGGAATCTTGTTGAGATGGAAATTGACCAGCTTGCCGAGATGAACGTTAATTCAAAGCTTCTCAAGGAAGTATATTTAAGAACGGCCGAGGAAGACGAGATTTGCAAGCCCACTTACTGGAGCGAGATGGATTCGTACCATCTTGCCAATATCTTCTCGCTTTACTGCGCGGGCATGCTTTTGCAGGATCCCGGTATGGGCAGCGGAGCGCTTCTTAAGGAAGTTGCGACGGCTGTTGTGGGAAGTGAGTATGCCGATAAGTTATACAGCGTGCTGACGCTTATTGAGGATGCCAGAACCGGTGACAGCTTTGAGAGCTTTAAGTGGTCGATGGACAGGGACAATGACAGCTACATTCTTACGAGTTCCGCATATGATGCGGCGGGTATACACAGCAGGGCCGGCGAGGCTTTGGGATACCTTAATGAGATGATAGATGCCGACCTTTCCTGCAATACGATTTCTTTGCCTGTGAGTGCTTCGGATTTATTGAAGATTGTTAAGTCGCATGTTAAGCAGATTGAGGAGTATTCGGCTTTCAGAATCGACTATGATAAGCTTGCGGCCATGCCCGAGGATGCGGTTACTTCCAAGGACGTTGCGGCGATTTATAAGCCTGTTAATGAATACGATGTTATTACCGGTCTTTGGGGCCAGCCCGAGGCGAGAGCTCAGTATGAGCTTATTGAGAGACTCTGCGAGGACAGAGGGCTTGAAGTGCCTCATGACAAGGTATTCGATTACTACAGAAAACAGCGTATTTATGAGGAATTTGTAACGCTTCAGCGCAAGGCTGAAAAATGCATTTTCTTTGACAAAGAAAGAGGCTTTCAGTTCGGTGCGGCTTTCAGGGTTGAGGATTCCGTGCGCCTTATTGAGGAGCTTGTGGAAGAGGGCATTCTTACGGAGAGCGGCGACGGTAAGGTGTTTATCACGGATTGGAAGCGGTACAAAAAGGGCTTCTAAATTTGGGTTGCGCTTTTTCAAAATTTAAGTTATCATAGGTCAGTCAACACAAATCCTCCGGCTTTCGGAGGTAACATGAAGAGATTTTTTCTGTTTTTTCTAATGGTTCTGATGCTTGCGCTTACAGCGTGCGGCGATAAGAACCGAATTTCCTACGCGGATGATTTAAATGTATATGACGATACGGAAGTCTTGGACTCGGATGATGAGTCGAAGACTTCTTTGCGTGGGGAAATTTATGTGTATGTGTCGGGGTGCGTGGTTAATCCGGGAGTGTACATCCTGCCTGAGGGCAGCAGAATTTATGATGCTGTGAATGCGGCGGGCGGAATCACCGGTGAAGGCGATGAGTCGGCAATGAATCTGGTTAACATAATGCACGACGGCGACAGGATAGTGGTGCCGATAAGTAAGGAATTGACTGAATCTGCTGAGACTACTGATGATTCAATGGTTAACATAAATCAAGCTACCGCAGCGCAACTTACTACACTGCCGGGTATCGGGGAGACCAGAGCCAAGGCGATAATTGCATACAGGGACAAGCACGGTTCTTTTTCAAAGCCTGAAGATATCATGAAGGTTTCGGGAATTAAGGAAGGCACCTTTGAAAAGATTAAGGATTTTATCGTGGTTAATTGAGTTTGCGAGGGTCAGGCCGCTTGTGGTGGTCGCTGTAATTGTGTTATGCGTTGATGTGATTTATGTAAACCTACTGTTTAGGAGCCCGAACTTGAAATCGGGCAATGCTACGGCTGTGACATCGGCGGAGAATGTGACAATTAAGGGCAAGATTCGAGAGAAGAACTTTGATGAGACGGGTAATGTTAAGAGTGTTGTTATAGGAAATACACTGTGTTATGTAAACTGTGAGACGGTGGATCAAGGGCGGTTTATATTAGGAGCGACGGTTGCCGTAGGCGGAGATATCAAGGAAATTGAAGGGCCCATGAATCCGGGAGAGTTTAACAGGAAGAACTATTACGGCGCCAAAGGGGTATTCTTTGAAATGAGTGCCGAAACGATTGCGACGGTAAGTGCGCCTAAGCTTGGAATCAGAGAGTGGTTTTTGAACTTGCGACTCAGAGTATCCGAGAGAATCATGAGGTTTTTCACACTTGAAGGCGGAACCGTCAATACGCTTTTGTGTGGCGATAAGACTTTTCTGTCAAAGGAGCGAAAGGATTTATACACTAACGCCGGGGTAGGTCACTTCTTGGTGATTTCGGGCTTGCATATTTCTGCTGTCGGAACGTGTATTTATCGTGCTCTTAGGCGAGTGGGAGTCAAGGTACGGCACGGGTGCGTGGCGGCGATGGGCTTTCTTTTGCTGTATGGAATATTTGTGGGGTTCTCGATATCGGTGATAAGGGCGGTCGTGATGTTCTTTATAAGGCTTTTGGCGGACGTGTTAAAGCGCATTTATGACATGCTTAATGCGGTGGCGGTCGCGGCGGTGGTAAATGTGGCCATTAATCCGCTGTGCGTCACGGATACGGCTTTTATCTACTCATATGTGACCGTTCTGTCGATTGCCGTATATGTGACGTTTATAAGCCCGGGAAAGGCTGCAGAGAAAGGGCTTAGGGGCGTAGTGAAAAAGTATCTCAAATTTCCCATGGTGCTGTGGCTGTTTGTGATGCCTGTGAATCTGTGCCTGTCATACGGGTGCTCGGTGGCTTCGGTGTTGATTAATGCTTTGCTGGCACCACTTTCCGCACCGATTCTGATACTTGCTTTTCTGGGGCTGGGGCTGTCGTATACAGGGCTGCCGATTCCGGTGGGAGTGGCGGACTTTTTGATAGCGTTGATTCTGCGGGGATTCGACAAGTTATGTAAACCAACATCACTGTATCCAATGTTCACGTTGCTGGGGCGACCGGCACTGTGGAAGGTGTGTGTGTACTACGTTCTTTTGCTGTGGATTTTGTTTAAGGGAAAGAATATTGTCGGGACTGCAGTGCGGGTCGGAGTGGCGCTTGGCGCGGTGCTCTTTATTGCTGCGCCGGTAAATCTTTCGGGGCAAGTGACAACGCTTTATGTGGGACAAGGCGAGTGCGTGGTGGTGCATACAGGGGCGGGGAGTGCGGTTATATACGACTGCGGTTCCACATCCAAGTCGAATATTGGTGAGTATACGGTAATTCCGTACCTGCGCTACACAGGGGTATCCAGGGTGGATGCCATATTCGTGTCGCACGGAGACTACGACCATGTAGGTGAAGTGGCTTACCTCATAGAGAATCTGGCGGGAGAAGGCGTGAGGCTGCGGAGCCTTGTGACACAAGATATTGCGAAGGCCGGCAAAAGCAAGTTCCTGGTTGAAGCAGAGGCGACGGCACGAAGCGAGGGAGTTCCGGTATTGCATATGTCTAAGGGGCAGCGGATGTGGCTTGGGGATTTTTCTTTTACCTGCATGTGGCCCGCAAAGGGGTATTCTTGCGAGGATGTCAACGAGGGCTCTATGGTGATTCTGGTGTCCAAGGGAGATTTCGACGCGCTTTTATGCGGGGATGCGACGGGGGAAACCGAGAGGCATATCATAAAGAGCGTAGCAGGGGCAATGAGTGGCAATCTTGAATTTTTGTCAGTATCGCACCACGGGTCGAATTCAGCCAGTGACGCGGGCTTTTTGAAGGCTTTGGCGCCAAGGACGGCGGTGGTATCGGCAGGAATCAATAACCGTTACGGGCACCCTCACAAAGAAGTGCTTAAGCGATTCAGGCAGTATACGCCGAAAACCGTATTGTTACGCACGGACAAAAGCGGAGCGGTAAGCGTCGCACCGAGTGGCAGGGAAATCAGAATATCCGTGTTTCGCAGGTAGAAGGCTAATAATTCATTATGGTTTCGGTGTTACCATTAAAAGGCTATAAGGGAAAATATGCCCATCTGCGGGAAACAATCGAAACCGCACCAATCGGGCATTCGGAGGCTGTATGGTAGGGGATAATTTTAGAAAAAGCAGACTATGGGCTGTGCTTAAGCCGTTCATCGGTATTGCGGCCGCAGTGGGACTTAACATCTTCTTTAACAGAATGATGGGACGCTTCCATATACCGCTTTTCATGGACAATGTGGGTACGCTTCTTGCGGCGGCACTCGGCGGATATCTTCCCGGTATTCTCACCGGTTATCTTACTAACTTTATAAATATGACAGCGGATGTCGAGAACGTTTACTATGCGAGTCTGAGCGTTCTTATTGCGACAGCGGGCGCTTTCTTTTACAAGAGGGGCATGTTTGATAAGCTTTGGAAGACTATTCTTACGATTCCCGTCTTTGCTTTTATCGGCGGTGCTCTCGGGTCATTACTCACATATTGTATTTACGGGTTCGGAATGGGTGAGGGAATTTCTGCGCCTTTTGCCAGGGCACTGCTTGAGAAGGGAACACTTAGCGTCTTTACGGCTCAGCTTATCTCGGATGTGGTAATCGATCTGATAGATAAGACCATAAATGTGCTGATTGTGTTCGTGATTCTTAAGATTATTCCCGATAAGGTCAAGAACCCCATGGGATTGTCCTGCTGGCAGCAAAGACCCATTACGCAGGCCGACAGGGTTAAGATTGATAAGAACAAAATCAGGGGCATGTCCCTTGGCACCAAGATTTCCATAGTGGTGGCTTTTGTGATGATAGTGATTGCTTTTGTTACAACTTCCATAAGCTGTGTCTTCTATCATTCTTTTGCCATCGAGCAATTCTCGGAAACGGGTGTGAGAACGGCCCAACTTGCAGCATCGGTTATTGACGGTGACAGGGTGGATGAATATCTGGAGCAGGGAAAAGATTATGGCGGATACAGGGACGCCGTAATGCACCTTAAGAACCTTCTTTCGACTACGCCGGAGCTTGAATATGTATACGCGTACAGGATAGAAAATGACGGTTGCCATGTGCTGTTTGACTTAGGCAGCGACGGACTTGAAAGAAGCAAGCCCGGGGATATGATTCCTTTTGATGAATCGTTTGCGCCTTATCTTAATAAGCTTAAGCGTGGCGAAAATATAGATTCGATTGTCACGGATGCCACATACGGGAGGCTTCTTACCAACTACGAGCCTGTGTACAATTCCAAGGGCAAGTGCGTGTGCTACGCGGCGACAGACATTTCCATGGCGGCTATAAGGCTTCATGAGATAAGCTTCCTTGCGAAGGTGCTTTCTTTGTTTGTGGGATTCTTCCTGCTGATTCTGGCGTTTTGTATATGGCTGGCCAAGTACTCGATAATTTACCCGATAGATGCGATGACCCTCGTGGCGGAGGAATTTGCTTCGGATACGGCGGGCGACAGGGCACGAAGCCTCAAAGCACTTTCGGATCTTGATATAAGAACCGGCGACGAAGTCGAGAATCTCTACAGCTCCATGAACGTCATGATGGAAGAGTCGGTTCAGCAGATGGAGCACATTAAGAAAAAGGGTGAAGAACTTTCCAAGATGCAAAACGGCCTCATTACGGTGCTTGCAGACATTGTGGAAAGCAGGGACAAGAAGACCGGCCAGCATATCAAGAAGACGGCGGCGTATACGCGTTTTCTTTTGCAGTGCATGATGAATGAGGGAATTCATGCGGACATAATCAATCCCGAGTACATTGAGAGCGTGGCCAATTCCGCACCGCTTCATGATATCGGAAAGATTGTGGTGTCCGATACGATTCTTAACAAGAACGGGCGCCTGACGGACGAGGAATTCGAAAAGATGAAGTCCCATACTACCGCGGGCAAAGAAATGATTCAAAAGACCATGGACCTTGTTTCGGACCCCGGATACCTTTCGGAGGCGGAGGGGCTTGCGGCTTATCACCACGAGAAGTGGGACGGAAGCGGTTATCCCAACGGATTGTCCGGCGATGAGATTCCGCTCAGCGCGAGGGTAATGGCGGTTTCGGATGTGCTCGATGCGCTACTGTCTAAGCGAAGCTACAAAGAGCCGTATACTTTCGAGCAGGCTGTGGACATCATCAAGGAAGGCTCAGGCAAGCATTTTGACCCCACGATTATAAGGGTATTCTTAGAGCATCTTCCCGAAATTAAGGAGATTGCGGACAAGCAGGATCAGGAGTATACGATAACTTCATAGCAGGATACATCGGTATGCCGTGGGTACGTGCTCACGGCATATTTTTATGAAAAAAGAATCTATATTTATATATGTTTCGCTTTATTTTACTTATACTCATATTAGTAAATGGGTAGAGCGTAAAGAAGGTTTTATGTACAATTTTGCATTTTATTCACCTACATATTTTGCTTTTGGCAAAGGCGAAGAGATGAAGGCAGGGGGCGCATATGTATACGAGAAACACTGACGAGCTTACGAGAGAATATTTTGATTCCATAATGGTGGTTCCAAGGTACTTGGATGGGGACATTCCCGACATTTCCATAGAGCTTTTCGGGAAAAAGTATAATACTCCCGTCATGACGGCCGCCCTTTCACATCTTCATAACACCGTAGATAACGGGATGTGTGAATATGCGAAAGGTGCTTTAATGGCGCATACGCTGCATTTTGTAGGCATGAGTGAGGACGATGAGTTCGATGAGATTGCGGCAGTGGGGGCCGATACGGTTAAGATTGTGAAGCCTCATGCGGACGAATCGGTTATATTTACAAAGATTGAGCGTGCGGTCAAGGCCGGAGCGGTGGCTGTCGGCATGGATATCGACCACTCGATTTCTTCGCACGGCACATACGACAATGTAATGGGACTGCCTATGGAGCCTAAGACCACGGAACAGCTTAAATCTTACGTGAAGGCAGCAGGCGTACCGTTTATCGTAAAGGGTGTGCTGAGCGTCGATGACGCATATAAATGCGTGGAAGCAGGCGCGGCGGGTATTATTATATCGCATCATCATGGTATAATGGATTCAATGGTGCCGCCGTTATATATGCTTCCCGCGATTAAGAAGGCGGTGGGCGACTCACTTAAGATTATCGTCGACTGCGGCTTTGAAAGCGGCATGGATGTGTATAAGGCACTGGCGCTCGGCGCAGACGGTGTCGGTATAGGACGCGCGCTGATGGGACCGCTTAAAGGCGGCGGAGAGGCAGTATACAAGCGCATAGAAGAGATTAACGGCGAGCTTAAGACCGTGATGGCCAGAACAGGCTTTAAGTCGGTTAAAGATATAGATTCATCGGCACTCAGATTCAGAACCTTTTAACTCAGATTACACATACAAGGCGGTCACATGAGATTAGGTATATCAACATCACTACAGGGTTTATCCCCGGAAGAATGGGGACGTACATTAAGAGAGGCGGGATGCAGAAGCGTTGTTTTTCCCGTAGACCATACTGCGCCCGATTCGCTTATTGACGATTATGTCAAGGCAGCGGCAGACAATGACCTCGTGATAGCAGAGGTCGGCATCTGGCGTAATGCGTTATCACGCGATGAGATTGAGCGGAAAAAGAACCTGCAGTATTGCATCGACCAGCTGGCTCTTGCCGAGAGAGTCAAGGCCAATTGCTGCGTCAATGTCGCAGGCTCCATGGGTGAGCGCTGGGACGGAGGCTACAGAGAGAACTTTTCCAAAGAAGCCTTTAACAAGCTTGTTAAAATGATTAAAGAAGTCATCGACGAGGTTAAGCCCCGTAACACTTTCTTTACGGTTGAGCCTATGCCCTGGATGTATCCCGATAGCCCCGAATGCTATCATATGCTCCTTGAGAGTGTAAGTCGCGGATGCTTCGGCGTGCATATGGATATCGTCAATATGATCAATTGCCCCGAGAGATATTTCTTTTGCGACGATTTCCTCGAGAGAACCTTCGGACTTCTCGGTAAGAACATTAAGAGCTGTCACTTAAAGGATATCAAGCTCCTTGACGAGTACACGTTCCAGCTTAGAGAATGCCCGTGCGGCGAGGGTACTTTGGATATCGAAAAGTACGTGGAACTGGCTGATAAATACAACCCAGATATGCCTATGATTATCGAGCATCTCGAGAACGATGAGGCGTACTTTAAGAGCCTTAAGTATGTGCGTGAGCGCCTCGGAATTAAATAAGATTTATTAGGTAGAGTATTCGAAACTCCTTCTTAAAACCGTCTGAAGTGCTGCGTGGCATTTCAGGCGGTTTTTGGTTATAATGGTGAATATGGCGGTGTGTTACTGCGGGGTGACGTATGAAGAAGATTTTTTGTTTTTTGACTATAATGGCGGTGGTCGGTATGGCTGCCTGTTCAATCGGTAAAGAAGCGGGTGACGAGACGGTTTCTTTGTCCACGGATGCATCTTCTGTTACAGAGAATGACAATGTTTCGGGCGGGAATGAAGCGCCGGAGATTGAGGTAAAAGAAGGCGTCTACGCCGATTATGCATTCATTACGATTGGCGGAGAGATTAAAAGATATAAGCTTTTCTCGGAAAATCTAGGCGATGTAGACCTTGCCTGCGTTTCGGACGATAACCTTTTATTTAAGTGGGGTGCAGGCGATGCGTGGCGATTCTACGAGATGAAGGAATATCCTGAGCTCGACCGCGTTCTCGGGCTGGGCCCCGGAGGCGGGATATTTGAGGCGGCGCCTTTCCGAGGTGTAAAGATAAGTGAGATAGAGGCGGTAAAGAATTCGGAAGCCGTTCTTTTGCTAAACGGAAGCGTGGAGAGCGGCAAGGAAATATGGGAAGATTTCTACACAAAGACGTGCAAACACATGCCGGCATCGGTTATAATCGCAGATTGCTACACTCAGAGTTCAAATGTAAGTGAAGCGCTTAAGCAGGCAGAAGCCGGTGACTATCCCTGCCTTTATTTCAAAAAGCTTACCTATGATGGGGTAGAGTTTGTGCTTGAGCCGGTTTGCAGAGTCGATGACGAATATGTGGTGAGAAAAGATGAGGACTATGACAGAGATACCAAGTACTTTAAGTACCTGAGGCATTTCGAGGGTGAAGCGGAATTTCCGACCATGATTTATTCATATTACAGCATCTACATACTTACAGACGATGGCGCCTCCGACCGGGACGAAATCGAGAGTTCTCAATGGATGGATACCACGGGAGCGATACCTTATGCCGAAGTTTTCGGAGAGTATACTTGGAAGGATAATGCTCCTTTCCTTCCCTTGCAATGATAGGCAGATATGAGTAAAATGGATGTTGTCAGGGAGTAGATAAATGGGTGTTGTTGCAACGAGTCTTCAGTCCAAGGAATACAAGAACGCGTATCTTTTGTACGGAACTGAAGGATATCTCAGAAATTATTATAAGAATGCTTTAAAGACTGCTTTGGTCAATGAAGGTGATAATCTTAATTATTCATATTTTGAAGGTACCGGCACCAACCCTACGGAGGTGGCGGAGCTTTTGTCGACTATGCCGTTTCTGGCAGAGCATCGTGTGGTTATCATAGAGAACAGCGGATGGATGGCCAAGTCCTCGGGTGACGACTCGGAAGAGAAGTCTTCGGGCGATGGTAAGCTGGCACTTGTTATTGAGGGTATCAAGAATATGGGCGACGACGTGATTGTCATATTCTCGGAAGAGAAGGTAGATAAGCGTTCGAAGCTCTTTAAGACGATTACGGCGAAGGGCGCCGCCGAGGAGTTCGGTGAGCAGACCGATGAGATGCTGGCAAGATGGCTTATCAATCAGGCTCGCGCAGACAGTAAGAAAATGGATCCGGCCACAGCTATGTATCTGGTATCCGAGTGCGGTAAGGACATGTTCCTTCTGGACAAAGAAATGCAGAAGCTTCTTGCATGGTGTCTTGACCGGGACAGTATCACTCGCGAGGACGTTGACACAGTTTGCACACATCAGGTAAATAACAAGATTTTCGACATGGTTACAGCCATCGCTCTTCATCATCAAAAAGAAGCATTGGCCATGTATTACGACCTTCTGGTGCTCCGCGAATCACCGTTTCATATATTGACTCTTCTGGTCAGACAGTATACCAGAATGCTTGCCATCAAGGATGCGATGCAGAAACGCGTACCGATAGCGCAGATTGCGGGTAAGCTCGATATGCAGGACTGGCTTGCCAAGAAGATAGGTGACCAGACGCGTAACATTTCGCTTAAAGAAATCCGCCGTAACCTCGAAGCCTGTGCCAAGGCTGACGAGGACATTAAGAACGGTAACCTGACAGACTCCATGAGCCTAGAACTTCTGATAGTCGAATGCTCCATGCCGGCAGACAAGGCGACCGCGAGAGCGTAGCGCCAATAAACTTCGAAAAATGCCGAGCGCTGTACCTTATATTGGACACCCACTGTGATAACTTATACTCAAAGATAAGACAAATCAAGAGTTTACAGTTCACGGAGGTATTCATTATGAGAGCGATTAACAGAAAAACAGGACTTGCATTACTTATATTGACTTTTATAGTCATTATGATATTCGGCTTATTCACGCTTCATTCTTTGGCTAAGCCCCACAATCCATTTGAGGGAACAGACGAGCAGGAGCTTGAATACAGACATGAATTAAAGGCAGTTTTAAAGAGCTGCAAGGCCTCCACCGCAGGCATCAACCTTACGAAACGATGCAACGACGGCCGCACACTTGAATACGAAGTGGTAATCAATTTACCTAAATATTTTAATACAGAGGAGAGAGAATACATCCGTGAGCAGCTTGAAGCGGTGGATTTAGGTGTAGACGGCGCCACGGTGAGGCTTTCTTTTTCCGGAAATGAGGAATAATGAGACCCGATCCCAAAGAAAACGAAGTATATCGCCACTTTAAAGGCAACCTTTACCAGATAGTGACACTTGCCACTCATTCTGAGACCCGCGAGACGCTTGTAATATACAGAGCGCTTTACGGAGAGGGAGGCGTGTATGCGAGACCTCTCGATATGTTCATGAGCGAGGTGGACAGACAGAAATATCCCGAAGTTACGCAGCAGTACAGATTCGAGAAGACTGATTCATGTCTTGACCCGGGACTTATGGAGTTCCTGGATGCCGAGACTTACGAGGAGCGCATTAAGGTGCTGGCTCACCTTCGCCCCCGCATTACGGATACCATGATTAATACGATGGCGGTTTCTTTGGACCTTGATATTAAAGACGGTAAGACAGAAGACAGATACAATGAGCTTATGAGCTGTCTTGAGACCCATGCCAAGTATGAGTGCTTGAGGCTTCGTTAAGCTCCGGAGGAGCATATGGCATACAATCTTGAAAACAGACTTGTGGTAGGCGTTTCGTCGAGAGCGCTTTTTGACTTAAGTTACGAGAACGAGATATTCGAGCGCGAGGGCGTGAAGGCTTTCTGCGATTATCAGGTGGCTCATGAAAAAGAAATTTTGAAGCCGGGCCCCGGTTTTAAGCTTATCAAGGCGCTTTTGCAGCTTAACGAGCTTAACGAAAGCAAGGACATGGTGGAAGTCATCATTATGTCACGTAACAGCGCTGATACGTCGTTAAGAGTGTTTAACTCGATTGAGTACTATGGCCTCAACATCACAAGAGCTGTGCTTTCAAGCGGAGGAAGCCTTGCACCTTATTTAAATGCGTTTAAGACGGACCTTTTTTTGTCGGCGTATGAGGATGATGTGCAGTCAGCCATCAATTCGGGCATCGCGGCAGGTATCATCTGCAACGATGTGGACAGCGATTACGACGCATCGGAGGAGATCAGTCAGATTCGTATAGCTTTCGACGGTGACGCGGTTTTATTTACCGACGAGTCCGAGATGATATATCAAAAAGAAGGTTTGGAGGCCTTTGAGGAAAATGAGCGTAAGAACGCGGACAAGCCTCTTCCCCAGGGACCTTTTGCCAAGTTTTTAAAGACAATTTCCAATATACAGAAAGAATTTCCGCCGGAGAACGTGCCTATTCGCACCGCGCTTGTTACCGCAAGAAGCGCGCCGGCTCACGAGCGTGTCATCAGAACCTTGAGAGCCTGGAATGTGCGTATCGATGAGGCATTTTTCCTCGGAGGAGTTTCGAAAAGAGACGTGCTGGAGGCATTCGGGGCGCACATTTTCTTTGACGATCAGGCGATTCATACTACGCCCGCGTCCGAGGTGGTGCCAAGCGCCAGAGTTCCGTACGTAGAAAAGGGTAAGAGTAAATGACACTTAAAGAATTACCGATAGGACAAAGCGCTACCGTAAAGGTGGTGGGAGGAAGCGGAAGTTTGAGGCAGCATTTCCTCGACATGGGACTGATACCCGGTGTGGAAGTGACTGTTATGAAGCTTGCGCCTCTCGGCGACCCGATGGAGCTTATGATACACGGCTATGAGTTAACCTTGAGACTTGCCGATGCAGAGCAGATAGAGGTTGACGAGGAAAGCGCGCACACATACGTGAAGCCTGAGAATCAGCCCGAGAAGCCTAAGGGTGTTCTTACTCTTAAGAACCACACGGACCACCCGGGACTCGGTGAGGAAGGTCGTTATCACAGTAAGGCCGACGAGAATCCGCTTCCGGAGGGCACGCTTCTTACTTTTGCCCTGGCAGGCAATCAGAACTGCGGTAAGACGACGCTGTTCAATCAGTTAACGGGTGCCAACCGCCATGTGGGCAACTTTCCGGGAGTTACGGTAGACCGCATCAGCGGCGCCATTAAGGGACGTCCCGGCACCGAGGTTACAGACCTTCCGGGCATTTATTCGCTGTCTCCTTACACGAGCGAGGAAATCGTGTCGAGACAGTTCATTATCAACGAGAAACCTACGGGCATCATCAATATCGTAGATGCCACTAACATAGAGAGAAACCTTTACCTTACCATGCAGCTTATGGAACTTGACGTTCCCATGGTGCTCGCCCTCAACATGATGGACGAGGTGAGAGGTAACGGCGGACACATAAGAGTCAACGACCTTGAGGAAGCGCTGGGAATACCGGTGGTTCCGATTTCGGCGTCTAAGAACGAAGGTGTTCAGGAGCTTGTGGAGCACGCGGTTCATATCGCCAAGTACTGCGAGCGCCCCGGCCGCAAGGACTTCTGCGATAAGGAGGACCACGGCGGCGCGGTTCATCGCTGCCTTCACGGTATCATGCATCTTATTGAGGACAAGGCTACGGCAGCGGGCATTCCCGTGAGGTTCGCAGCCAGCAAGCTTGTGGAGGGCGACTCTCTTATTAAGAAAGCCCTGAAACTTGCGCCCGACGAAGCCGGCATGGTAGAGCAGATTATCCGCAGAATGGAGAAAGAACGCGGCCTCGACCGCCAGGCAGCCATCGCGGACATGAGGTTTTCTTTTATCGGCAAGCTCTGTGACAAGGCGGTTGTTAAGCCCGCCGAGTCCAAGGAGCACGAGAGAAGCCGTAAGATAGACAGGCTTCTTACCGGCAAGTACACGGCAATACCGATTTTCGTGCTGATTATGGCGCTTGTATTCTATCTGACATTTAACGTTATAGGCGCGTGGATGCAAGACGGCCTTCAGTTTCTGATAGAATCGCTCGCGGGAGTTGTGGGCGATGCTTTTGAGCGCTGGAACGTTAACGGAACGGTGCAGTCGCTTGTAATTGATGCTATTTTCGGCGGTGTCGGCAGCGTGGTAAGCTTCGTGCCGATTATCGTGACGTTGTTCTTTTTCCTGTCGATGCTCGAAGACTCGGGATATATGGCAAGAGTCGCTTTCGTAATGGACAAGCTTCTTCGTAAGCTGGGTCTTTCGGGACGCAGTATCGTGCCGATGCTTATAGGCTTCGGATGTACGGTGCCGGGTGTTATGGCGGCGAGAACCCTTCCGTCCGAGCGAGACCGCAGGATGACAATCTTACTTACACCCTTCATGAGCTGTTCCGCCAAGCTTCCGATTTATGGCTTCTTCGCAACGCTGTTCTTCCCGAATTGCGCGTGGCTTGTGATGGTGGCACTTTACGTGCTGGGAATTCTGGTGGGTATTGTGACGGCCTTTCTTTTTAAGAAGACGGTTTTTAAAGGCGAGCCGGTGCCTTTCGTAATGGAGCTTCCCAATTACCGCATCCCCGGCGCCAAGAACGTGCTTCACTTATTGTGGGACAAGGCGCGCGATTTCCTACAGAGAGCTTTCACCATCATTTTCGTGGCTACGATTGTGGTGTGGCTGCTTCAGACCTTTGACTTTACGCTGACGGCGGTGGCTGACCCGAGCGACAGCATACTTGCTACCATAGCAGGCTTCATCGCACCGATTTTCAAGCCTCTCGGCTTTAACGATTACAGATTTTCCACAGCCCTCATCACCGGCTTCATGGCCAAAGAAAGCGTGGTCTCAACCCTCCTCGTATTATTCGGAAGCGAGACTGCAATGCTTGCGGCTATGACAACGGTCAGTGCTGCGGCGCTCCTCACATTCTGCCTGCTGTACACTCCCTGTGTGGCGGCTGTAGCTTCCGTTAAGAGAGAGCTCGGCAGAAAGTATGCACTCTTTATGGTGCTGTTCCAGTGCGCAGTGGCATGGATATGCGGCATGCTCGTTAATGTAATCGGCAACATGATTTTTTAGGAGAATTACAGTGAATACTGCATCGATTATTATTGTGGCTGTGATAGCAATACTGGCGGGACTGGCCGTATTCTCGCGTATATCTTCACGTAAGAAAGGCAGGTCCGGGTGTGACGGATGCTCGGGTGACTGCTCAAACTGCAACATACATGAATGAATAAGAAAGAGTCGCTTGCGAATACGCAGCGACTCTTTTATGTTGCCGATTAGTTTAGAATAAGAAATTAAGTGCTCCCGGAATCACCGAAACCTTGATGTGGTCGGCTTTGGCATGGACCTCACCGTCGGTGTGTACCCAGAGGGGCTTGTCGGCGGTGATTTCGTAGCTCTTCACGTGATATAAATGGATATTTTTCTTCTTAACATGGTTACCCTTCATGCCGCTCGGAAGAGCGAGAATTACACCTAAAGCACTGATGTTGCCGACGGTACAGATGTCGAGGAACCCGTCGTCGGGAACGGCAGTGGGAGCGAACTTGTATCCGCCGCCTTCGTAGCAGGTGTTCATACCTACCACAAATCTGCACTTCTTAATCTCCACAACCTCACCGTCTTCAAAAATAAGCTTCGCATCACAGAGCTTAGCCCCGAAGATCTGCTTAATGGCAATCAATCCGTAGGCAAGCTTACCGAGCCCAAACTTATTAAGAAAGTCCTTGGCGCGGGAATGTAGAGCCTCTTCGCATACAGCCGCATCAAAGCCTATACCGCAGGATACGTTGAAATATCTCGTAGCTGCCATGGAACCGCTTGAAGCGGAAGAGCGTTCTTTGATCGTGCCTTCGTATTTAAGTCTGCCGAGGTCATATTTAAGAGGCGTCTCGCACTCTATAATTTTCTTAACATTCTCAACGGGGTCGTCCACATAGGGAAGCGCCCTGGCAAAATCGTTGCTGGAACCCGTCGGAATATATCCTATATTAACCTTGTCAAAAGAAATAACTCCCTGAATCGCCTCGTTGAAGGTGCCGTCGCCGCCGAGTATTACCACGTTGATGCGACCGTCTTTTTCCAGATTCTTACTGCATATATCGTACATAAGCTCCTGAACATGGCCTGGGCGCTTACTAAAGAACACCTCATACTCAACGTTTCTTTCATTAAGATATGAGCTGACCGTTTTCCACACCTTCATACCGTGGCCTGATTTGGAAGCCGGATTAACAAGGAAAAAGAACATGCATGAACCCCCTGAAATATAGAAATAGTTTACTTTTCTTTATTTTATCAATTTACAAACCGCTTGTAAATCTGTAACATTGTTATTGGTCGTTTGGCACGCATGATTGTATTTTTTCAGAAATTTTGCGAAAAAATCAATTTGGGACTTGCAAAGGCAATTTATTATGCTATAATGATACCAATTTAACGTGCTAAAGGATTAAAACAATAAAGAGGAGAGAAGTTAGAAATGTATTCTTTTGACGAAATCAAGAAAGTTGATCCTGAAATCGCCGAAGCCATTGTTAACGAACAGCAGAGACAGAACGATCATATCGAACTCATCGCTTCCGAGAACTGGGTTAGCAAGGCAGTTATGGCTGCAATGGGCAGCCCCCTTACCAACAAGTACGCTGAAGGATATCCCGGAAAGCGCTACTACGGTGGATGTGATTGCGTAGACGTTGTTGAAAATCTTGCAATCGACAGAGCCAAGGAACTTTTCGGTTGCGATTACGCAAACGTTCAGCCTCACTCAGGCGCACAGGCCAATATGGCAGTGCAGTTTGCAATTCTTAATCCCGGTGACACCGTAATGGGCATGAACCTCGACCACGGCGGACACCTTACACACGGAAGCCCGGTTAACATGTCCGGTAAGTACTTCAACATCGTACCTTACGGCGTTAACGACGACGGATTCCTTGATTATGACAAGATGTACGATCTTGCCATGGAACATAAGCCCAAGCTCATCATCGCAGGCGCTTCCGCTTATGCACGTGCAATTGACTTTAAGAAATTCAGAAAGGCTGCGGACGATTGCGGCGCAGTACTTATGGTAGATATGGCTCACATCGCAGGTCTTGTAGCTGCAGGCCTTCACGAGTCACCCATCGGCATCGCAGATGTCGTAACCACCACCACACACAAGACCTTAAGAGGCCCCCGTGGCGGACTCATCCTTTGCAATCAGGATGTACAGGACAAGTTCAACTTTAACAAAGCAATCTTTCCCGGAATTCAGGGCGGCCCTCTCATGCATGTTATTGCAGGTAAGGCAGTTTGCTTCAAGGAAGCACTTCAGCCCGAATTCAAGGTTTATCAGCAGAACATTATCAACAATGCTCAGGCTCTTTGCAAGGGTCTCATGAGCAGAGGCGTTAAGATCGTATCCGGCGGTACCGACAACCACTTAATGCTTGTCGACCTCACCAACTTCGGTCTTACCGGCAAAGCAGTTGAGAAATGGCTTGACGCCGCTCACATCACTGCCAACAAGAATACGATTCCGAACGACCCCCAGAAGCCTTTCGTTACTTCCGGTATCCGTCTCGGAACTCCCGCAGTTACCAGCCGCGGCATGAACACAGCCGACATGGACGTTATCGCTGACTGCATCGCAAGCATCATCAAAGGCGGCGAGGCAGCAATCGAGCCCACTAAGGCACGTATTCTTGAACTTACCAAAGCATATCCCTTAATCTAACTTCTCTTTATGGAAGCGGGTTCGCAGATTTATCTGTGGGCCCGTTTCGCATTTATGGCCAAAGAAAAAGACCCGACAGTATCGGGCCTTTTGACGTTAGTCTATATTATTTTTTGATCTTCACAAGTGCTTTTCTGATAGCCATTCCCACGGGGATAGCGACAGCAATTTTAACTGCATCGGCGGGGATGAAGGGGATTACGCCGGCAGCAAAAGCTGCTTTTAAGCTCATGCCTGCCTGGTGAGCAAGCCAGAGGCTTCCGAAGGTGTAGCAGACTGCGGTACCGAGTATCATGCCAACTGCGTGCATGTAAGGTTTCTTCGGGAACTTATCGATAAAGAAACCGGCAATCAAAGCTACGAAAATGTAACCGATCATGTATCCACCTGTGGGACCCGCAAGCTTGGCAAATCCGCCGGAGAAAGCTGAGAAGACGGGAACACCGACACCACCGATTAAGAGGTATACAAGCACTGCGATTGTTCCGTCTAGCATTCCGCAAGCGTACACTGCAATGTAAATAGCGAAGATGCAAAGCGAAATCGGCACGGGACTTATCGGTATAGCTATTGTAAAGGGACTGAGTACGCAGATGATGGCTGCGGCGAGCCCGATGAAGGTTATTCTTTGGACATTTTTAGACATTTATTCACTCTCCTTGATAAAGAAATGGTTTACAATCAATCACGCGTGGTTTACAATCAAACCTATGTGAGTGTACGAAAACCCGCAGATAATTTCAAGAGGTTTACATTAAAAGTTTACAATCTCGGAAAAACGGAGAACAAAGTTATGAAAACCAAAGACGAAATTCTTAACATATTAAAAGAAAACGGCACCGCCTTTATCTCGGGCGAAGACATAGCAAAGCGCCTTTTTGTAACCCGCGCGGCAGTCTGGAAAGGTATCAAGACTCTGGAAAAAGAAGGCCACGAAATCGAGGCAGTCACCAACAGAGGTTACAGACTGAAAGCCGTGCAGGAATCCATCGACGCCGAGAAGATAGTAACTTATCTTGCAGAGACCGGCGCGAATACGCCTAAACTCTTTATCTACGACGAAGTCGGCTCCACCAATGACGAAGCCCTTAAATATGCCAAGGAGCATCCGGGCGAGGAAGCAGTGTTCATCGCCGGCAGACAGACCGCAGGCAGAGGCAGAAGAGGACGCGAGTTCTACTCACCCAAGGATACCGGACTCTACATGAGCTTCCTTATCTACCCCAAGGCAGACTTTTCGGAAGCAGCACTCTATACTTGCATGACCGCGGTAGCTCTCAGCAAGTCCATTAAAAGCGCCCTCGGAATCGATACTAAGATTAAGTGGGTCAACGACATATTCTTAGAAGACAAGAAGGTTGCCGGCATTCTCACCGAAGGCATAGCTTCGGTAGAGGACATGAGCCTTTCCCACGTGGTAATCGGCGCAGGCACCAACATCTATGACCCTTACGAAGGCTTCCCCGGCAAGCTTAAGGACATCGCAGGATTCTTACTGACAGAAAGACAGGAAGGCGCAAGAGAGAAACTCGCGGCAAAATTTATCACAGAACTTCTTTCCTACGTGCACGGCAATCACCCCGACTTTGTACAGGAGTACCGCGACCTCTCCATGCTCATCGGCAAGTACGTCCGCGTAGAAACGTTCAAAGAAAATACCAAGAAAAAGTATGCGCTGGTGACGGGCATCGACGACAAGTGCGGCCTCCAAGTGCGCTACGAGGACGGACACGAAGAGACCCTTTCAAGCGGTGAAGTAAGCGTCAAAAAGTACTGATTTAAAGGCTTTTGTGGCAATTGCACAAAACCCCGATAAAAGAGCTCAAAAAATAGTAAAGATTTTAGTTGATTAAAGCGTGAACGTATGATAGACTATCTTCCATGAGCGCACAACTGTACGCGAAAGGAAGACAAGCATGGCAGAGAAATCTGAATACTACGTACTGAGAAAAAAGGCGGTTCCCGAGGTGTTACTTAGCGTTGTAGAGGCTAAGAGACTTTTAGAAACCCACAAGGTTTCCACCATTCAGGAAGCGGTGGAACAGGTGGGCATCAGTCGTTCTTCTTTTTACAAATACAAGGACGACATAATGGAGTTCCACGACAACTCTCAGGGTACCACGATTACAATTACATTTCAAATGGACGATGAGCCCGGCGTACTTTCGGACGTCCTCAAGATTATCGCCGATCACGGCGCCAACATCTTAACGATTCACCAGAGTATTCCGATTAACGGAATGGCTTCTTTGTCCATAAGCATACAGATTCTCGAGACGACCCTCGACGTATCGCAGATGCTTGAAGAAATGGAAGCCCAGCGCGGCATTCACTATGTAAAAATTATTGCCAAAGAATAGGCAAGAAATTATAAATGTAAAGGATATCGGTTGAAATGATTAATGTTGGAGTTTTTGGCTACGGCACCGTCGGAAGCGGCGTTGTAGAGGTACTTACTGAGAACGCGGAAGTAATTAAGAAGAATGTGGGAGACGACGTTAAGGTTAAGGCGATTCTTGACTTAAGAGAGTTCCCCGGCGACCCTTTTGAAAAGCTTGTGGTTCACGAGGTTGAAGCGATTGTTAACGATCCCGAAATCGACATCGTGTGCGAGACAATGGGTGGCGCGACTTACGCTTACAAGTATACCAAGATGGCACTTGAGGCAGGCAAGAGCGTCTGCACTTCCAATAAAGAGCTTGTGGCTCTTCACGGTCCCGAACTTATCGAGCTTGCCAAGGCTCATAACTGTTCTTACAAGTTCGAGGCTTCCACAGGCGGCGGTATTCCGATTATCAGAGCACTTGAGAGCTCAGTTACCGCAGACCATATTTTAAGCGTTGTAGGTATCGTTAACGGTACCACCAACTACATGCTTACCAAGATGACTTACGAAGGCTCCGACTTTGACGCAGTACTTAAGGAAGCTCAGGCACTCGGCTACGCAGAGCTTCATCCCGAGGCTGACATCGAAGGTCACGATGCAGCGAGAAAGATAGCAATTTTAGCTTCGGTGGTATGTGGCAAGACCGTTGATTTTGCCAAGGTTCCCACCGAAGGTATTACCAATATTACCGCCCGCGACATTAAGTATGCGGAACAGCTTAAAATGAAGATTAAGCTTCTTGCCAAGTACGAGGACAGACCTACAGGTGCTTTTGCTCTTGTGGCTCCTTACCTTGTTAAGAAGGGCAATCCCCTTTACAATGTTGACGATGTTTACAATGCAATTCTTGTACGCGGCAATATGTTAGACGATGCGATGTTTATGGGTCGCGGCGCCGGCAAGCTTCCCACCGCCAGCGCTGTATGCGGCGATGTGGTTGAGTGTGCCAAGAATAACGGCAGGCACATTCCCTGCAACTGGATTGACGAAGAGATTAACCTTCCCGGATATCAGGCGTCGAAGAAAGTTTTCTTTGTCCGTGTAGGCGCTGAGCTTAAGCAGGATGCAATCAATGCTTTCGACGGAGAGGTTACGGAAGTTGATGCAGGATTCTTTGACGAGTATGCATTTATGACTACGGAACTTTCCGAAGCAGATTTTGCAAGCAAAAAAGCAAAAATGGGTACTACCCTTAATTACTTAAGAGTGGAAAAATAAAGGTGTAGAGAGCCGGAGTGTTCTCTGCTGTGAGGTGAATATATGAATAAAGTTGTTAAATTCGGCGGCAGCTCCCTTGCGAGTGCTGAGCAGTTTAAGAAGGTAGGAAAGATCATTACCGATGATAAGGACAGACATTTCGTAGTTCCTTCCGCCCCCGGTAAGCGTTTTTCCAAAGATAAAAAGGTAACTGATATGCTTTATGCCTGCTATGCAAACGTATCAGGCAAGGGCGGAGTAGAGAAGATGGATGCGGACCTTGCGGATATCAAGGCTCGTTACCAGGAGATTATCGACGGACTTTCACTTAAGCTTTCTTTGGACGATGAGTTTAAGGTAATCCGCGAGAACTTCATTAAGAAGGCAGGCCGCGACTACGCAGCTTCCAGGGGTGAATACTTAAACGGTATCATCATGGCAGACTATCTCGGATATGAGTTCATCGATGCGGCTGAGGTTATTAAGTTTACAGCGAACGGCGATTTTGATTCCGAGCTTACCAACAAGGTTTTGTCCGAGAAGCTTAAGACCTGTGTGAATGCCGTAATTCCCGGCTTCTACGGTTCTTTACCCGACGGCACCATCAAGACATTTTCAAGAGGCGGTTCCGACATCACCGGTTCCATCGTTGCAAGAGCTTGCAAGGCTGACGTATACGAGAACTGGACAGACGTATCGGGCTTCCTTATCGCAGATCCCCGTATCATCGAGAATCCCGAAGTTATCGAGACAATCACTTACAGAGAGCTTCGCGAGCTTTCATACATGGGCGCAGGCGTTCTTCACGAAGACGCTATCTTCCCCGTAAGACGCGAGGGTATCCCGATTAACATTCGCAATACCAATTCCCCTCAGGACGGCGGTACATGGATTGTTGAGAGTACCTGCCAGAAGTCCAAGTACACCATCACCGGTGTGGCAGGACGTAAAGGCTTTTGTTCTATTAATATAGAGAAAGACATGATGAACTCCGAAGTCGGATTCGGCAGAAAGGTTCTTCAGGCTTTCGAAGACAGCGGAATTTCCTTTGAGCATATGCCTTCAGGTATCGATACCATGACAGTATTCGTACATCAGGACGAGTTCATGGACAAGGAGCAGCAGGTGGTATCCGCTATTCACCGCCTTGCAGATCCGGACACCATCGAGATTGAAGCAGACCTCGCACTTATCGCAGTCGTAGGTCGCGGCATGAAGTCCACCCGCGGTACCGCAGGTCGTATCTTCTCGGCACTTGCTCACGCAGACGTTAACGTTAAGATGATCGATCAGGGCTCCAGTGAGTTAAACATCATCATCGGTGTTGACAACGCAGATTTCGAAGCAGCCATCAAGGCCATTTATGATATTTTTGTAGTAGCAAGACTCTGATAAATTGAACTTAGTTTTCAGACAAAAGGGCACCTTTTTAGGTGCCTTTTTTGCGCCCACCCGGAACCCTATATTTTATGGGAAATCAATTTCCGTAACAGTTTGAATTGTTCAAAAGAATCAAAATGTAAAGACAATTCAGACTATAACGGCATAATTAACTATAAATTTATTAAGAAATTATAAAGTTACTTGACAATTTAACGGCAAAATGATATAGTCTAGATACAAACAGAAGAGAGAATCTTCAGAAAGGAAGAGAACAAAACTTAATACAGATCTTAAGAAAAGGAGGTACAGTCCACCTTACTACTTAATTTAAATCCAATATATATCACTTCTTAGATCGAGTACATAGTAATACAGGCGGTTGGATACAGGACGCCAAGTACAACGAGTACAAAACAATACGTGGAAAGATAGGAAGAGAAAGGCAGGATTAGTCCATTGGACGAGATATTTCTTTAGGAGAGGGCATCAGTAACAGCAGGATGTCCTCTCCATATTTTTGCCTTTTTTAAGCCAAAGAAAGGAGCCCGCTACCGGACTCCCGTTAATCACATAATATCCATTCCCCGTCCCGCATCAAGCTTCTTGATGTAATTATCGGGGTCGCTCATAAGCTTGGTCATTTCCATGAAGGTCTCAAGTATCAGCCATTCCTTGCTGCATTCGGAACCGTTCTTGCCGATATCCTTAAACATCTTGTATTCTCCTAGGAGATATACGTAAATATCCGTTAAGAAATAACCGCGGAACTCAAACTTATCCTTAAGACTCTTGTTATCTATATAGTAAAGAAACTCTTCGTACAAATCGGGGTGCTTTAAAAACTCGCTCCAGAGCTCATCCGCAAAGCCCGCAGGCTTACCGCAGAAATCCGATAAGTACTTCAAATCTTCGTATACCATTATTTTTCTTGCATCAAATATTAAATCGGCCATGAGGAAATTATACATCAAAAATGTAAGGATTTTAATATATTTTTGGCGAGAATGTTATGGAGATATTAATAATTGTGCAATATACTTGAGGATGTATTTTAGAAGAGAGGAGTATAAAAGTATGAAAAGAAGAATACTTTCAGTAGCATTGACGGCAGCACTCATGCTTTCTTTGGCAGGATGTGATAAGAAGGACGCGTCGGCTACAGACATTACAATCAGCGAGACACCTATCGTAAGCACAGAGACATCGGTAAGCAGCGAGGCATCTACAGAGGCTTCCGTTGACACAAGCGCAAGCACTTCCGCAGAGGGAGAGGCGCTTAACAGCGAGGAACTGTTTGACGGATTTATGAATGGTGAGGTAAAGGCCACCGTAACCGCAGAAGGCGATAAGGGTCAGTACTATGTATTTACCGATGCGATGACCGCAGGCGAGGCATATACACTTAACGAGATTATTGACAATCTTTCCGACTTCATGGAAGCAAACGGCTGGGACAAGCGCCCAACACTCGGCGAGATTAGCAAGGAATACATCGACGCCGGCTCAGACGGCAAGAAAGAACTTCACGTTCGAATCGAGCTTCCTGTTGAAGGAATCGAGAATTTTACCGTAGATATGGTAGTTGTTGAGAAAGACGGCAAGTTAAAGATCGCTTACGACGGCGACAGCTGGTCACGTTCCGAAACTACAGTCGGCCTCGACGGATTCATCATGAGTGGCGGTTCCGCAGGAGCAAGTGTACATTGCGGAGAAGTCGGCTTTATTACCGCTGACGGAGACTTTAAGTTCATCTCCAAGTGGGAGGAAGACAGTGAAATCGCAACCGAAGAATTCTACGTAGGTTTAACCACAGACACTGTTAAGGTTGATTTAAGCGGCCTTGATATAGACAAACTCAATGTTTCACTAAGCACTCTTAAAGAGCAGCCCAAGGCTGAGGACATCATGGTAACCTTATACAAAGGCTACGACGGTGAAGAATACGACGCCGCAAGCCCTATCGGACAGGCATTTGAAAAAGCCGGAATCAAAGTGGTATCCGAAGAAGAATCCCAGAAGATTATGGCCGAGCGCCTCGCTGAGTTAGGCTACAAATAAATAAGTATTAAACCACAGGGTCAGTCGCAAGGCTGGCCCTTTTGTGTTATATTGGAAAAAGAAAGAAAATCCTTTTTTACCCGGGGGCTTAAGACACGTAATGACAGATTTTGAAAAGTATCTTTTCGCAGCATTCAGAACAGTGGTTATCAAGAAGGCCGGCAGTCACGAGCTTACGGACGACCGTCTTCTAATGGCGGTTACGGCCAATGAAAATCTGGGGACACTCGGGTTTTCTTTGGGCGCGGAAGCACTTATGAAGCTTGCGACTTCCGATACACTTGAGACTGTTTACAAAGATATAGAGGGCATTGGCGACATGCACGGCGCAAAGCCCATGTACCCCGATTTCCCCACGACTCTTATGAATATCGACGAGGCGACCTTCCGATTCCACCAGATATGTCACTATACGTCCACCTACGGCCTTGAGCGTTGGTACGGCGTGAAGATTAAGAAGGGCTGGCTCCCGGACACTCCCGATACCGCGAAGACAGAGAAGGACGATGCGCTTTTGAACCTTAAGTTTCTTACGGTTGTAGACGAAAGCGATGCATATCGTTACTGCCTGGAGAAAGTTCTTTCGAAAAAAGAACGCATGTCGCAGGACGATAAGACTTATGTGGCTCTTGCCTACAAGCACGAGCTGGGTAAACCCTGGCTTTCAGAGCTTAAGGTGCCCTTTAAGCAGAACCTGATGGCGCTCTTTGCGATTGGTTTTGACACGCTTGAGACTGAGGATTTCATCGACTCCATGAAGGTATTCTGCAAGCACACGGGCGACGTGTGGAAGTGTGCGGATTACCTGATTACTCATAAACGTTTCCACCTTCGCACCTCGGAGAAAAAGAAACTCGTGCGCATGTTTGAGTCTTACGGCGCAGGCGACTTCAGAGAGAACCTGAAGCTTAGTATCAAGAAGGGTGAGCGAATCATAAAATTGCTCACTGTTATAGACTTTAACCGTTTCTCGAAGAACCCTGAGTTCTCCGAGGCAATACGCGGGCTCAGAGCAGGCGAACTTAAGTCTTTCGAGGCTCAGGTAGATGCACTGCTTAAGCTTCGTTCCGAGGAGGCATTAGACTTTCTTGCGAAACGCCCAGGACTTATGCTTAGGAAGATTAACCGTCTTATTAAGCTTGGTTACGGTGAGTACGAGATTCTTTCGCGACTTTTGCCTGTGGCAGGGAATCTCAGTGCGCAGACTCTCAACACTTGCCTTGTGTTCTTTGGCCATCCTTTCGAAAGCTATGAGCGCGAGAGACTGCAGATTTATAACATTTTCCTGCGCCTCATGGAAGAGAAGCTGAAGCACGTTGACACCGGCTGGCAGGGTAAGAAGGTTTATATCGATGAAGGCGACGTGGACCTTTCCCGCTCCACGATTGCGGGCAATGATAAGAGTGCGCTTACGGGTTACCTTCAGAGCGGATTCGCTTATAAGATTCCCGATGAGGCTACAACCGTGCGATTCTTCGTGTACTGGAACTCTGTCGAAGAGCGCGCCGACCTTGACCTTCATGCCGAAGGGTATTTTGACGGCAGAGAGGAATCGGTGCATATCGGCTGGAACGGAGAGTTCAGAGACAGCGGTATGGCGACTTCCGGCGACGTTACTCACAGCAACGCGGCCGAGTATATTGATGTCGATCTTCGTAACGGAGAGCTTCCTCACTACGTGCGTTTCGTGGTGGACGATTTTTACACGGAGCCCAAGCACAATTTTACCGACCTTTCCGAAGGCTTCACCGGCATGATGGCGGTTAAGAAACTGGGCGTCAAAGTGGAGCTTTATGACAGAAAGAATTGTTTCTTTAACCATGATATAACAGCGCTTCAGTCAAGCCGCCTTGAATATGCGTGGCTTGATACCAAGCTTCGCCGCGTGATTTTTGTGGGCAAAGAATACTTAAATAAAGGCAGCTATACTGAACTTGGCTACGACGACGTGACCAAAGTCCTGTATTCCGAGTTTAACGCAAGACGCTATCTCGAGCTCCTCATTAAGGCTCAGAACGCTACCCTCGCAGACAGCGCCGACACCGCAGACGTGGTGCTTTCCCTTGAGAAAAAAGACAACACCGTCAGCATAGTTGAAAAAAACTACTGGCTTGATGTATAATTAAATTTGGCGGACGTGCATGGCACTCAATAATTGATGACATCCTTTTACAACTCTGATGGTGGGTGCCGCTATGCGCTTGTCATCGAATAGTCCGCCACATACTATTAACTTTGGGAATGACATTATGAATGCATTACTTGCCAAGGCAATGTGGCTGATTAGCACAGTTGTGGGCAGCGTTACGGAAATTGAAGATGAAGCGGTACCTGAGACGGCCGCCGCGCATTGCAACATTCACTGGACTATCCTTTGCATCATCGCAATGTACGGCATCTACGCAATTGCCAGAGTAGGTCGTATTCGCAAGGCGCTTGCAGGCGGCATTGAGGACATGGGACTTTCACCGGAAGACTTAAAGAAGCAGCGCGGTTTCTTTCACTACGATACACTGATAGGCCTCTTAGCCTTAGCGCTTCTGGCACTCAGCAAGTACTTCTGGACATGCTACATCGATTACAGGGTTGCGGTATGCGGAGCGGTTATCGTAATCATCAGCACCGTAATCATTGAGATAGAGAATTATAGGTTATTTAACCGAGTCGAAATAGGCCCTTGAGGCATATTTGAAGACGACCGATAATAAATCACTCAGGTGATTTATTATAGAGAATGTATATAATGGGCGAGACGGGTATTTCCTGTGCTCGCTCATATTTTTTCGACTAAAGAAAACGTTTTCCAAATTTTCCTTGACTTTCCGAGAGTGTCATAATATTATAATTATGGAAAACGGTTTCCGAGATTTTCAGGGAGATGAAAAAAGGTCGGAAACGTGCACATAAGAAAGGTAGGACAGCAATGGCCGGAATCAAAGACGTAGCCCGTGAAGCCGGAGTTGCCGTATCCACTGTTTCCAAGGTTTTAAACAATTACCCCAATGTAAGCAAGGAGACCAAGGACAAGGTCAATAAAGCCATCAAGAAGCTTGACTTTATGCCCAACGCCGTAGCGGCGGCCCTTTCCTCCAAGCAGCCGGGAAGAGTGGCCATCTTAATCAATCAGATGACCAACGCCTCCATCGATGAGGTGGACATGCAGTACTTATCCGGTGCGATACTCAAGGCAAGAGAAAAGAAGTTAGACGTAATAACCCTTTTCTTTTCCATGCTGGGGGATAAGAGCCTTAAGGAAATCACTGCTTACCTTAAGTCCCAGAACGTCGAAGCGCTTGTAATCTTCGGACTGTCCAAGGACGACAAGGTAATTATGAAACTGGTGGAAAGCGGCGAATTCAAGACAGTTTGCGTAGATGCACCCCTTGTGAGCGATAACACCTCATGCGTATGGGTAGACCAGTACGAAGCCCAGTATGACGTGGCCGAAGCGCTTTACAAGATGAACAAGCCTAAGAAAATACTGTATTTGTCGGGTAAGAAAAACAGCTTCGTATGCGAGAAGCGTTTGCAGGCGGTTAAGGATTTCTGCAAAAAGAAAAAGCTCACACTCAAAGTGGAGCAGGCAGACTTCAGCGAGAAAAAAGCCCGCGAGATTGTGCTTAAAATCGGCGCCGACTACGATGCCGTGATATGCGCATCAGACCTTTGTGCAATAGGTGCCATGATGGCCCTTACGAAAATGGACATATTCAGACCGGTATGCGGCTTTGACGGAATATCCCTTATGGGTTATGCTGGTCGCCAGATGACCACCGTCAAGCAGGACTTCACAGAGATTGCCATGACCGCCGTTGAGGAAGCCGAGAGACTGTTACTCGGCGAAGCGGGAAGAGAAGTGATTCTTCCTCACAAAGTCGTAAGAATCGAGTATCTGGACGTTATCCATTAACAGCACGGACTACCGTGACCCCAATTTAAGGAGGATTTACAAATGAGTTTAAGAGCAGAGATGCAGCAGGAAGTTATGCTTATGAATATGGAGGCAGAGCTTGAGGACAGAGCTAAGAAGGCGTACAAAAAGTCCCTTAAGGACTGCGACAACAAGGAGCTTTATTACATTCTTTTGTCCCTTACCAAGGAAATGACCGAGTTATCCGAGCCTATTTCGGGTGACAAGAAGGTTTATTACATTTCCGCAGAGTTTCTTATCGGTAAGTTACTTTCCAACAACCTTATCAACATGGGTCTTTATGACAAGATTAACGAGATTCTTACCAAGAACGGCAAGAGCCTTGCAGAAATCGAAGAGTTCGAGCCCGAACCTTCACTCGGTAACGGCGGTCTCGGTCGTCTTGCCGCATGTTTCCTTGATTCCATCGCAACACTCGGCTATCAGGGCGACGGTATCGGACTTAACTACCACTTGGGATTATTCAAGCAGGTATTCAGAAACAAGCTTCAGAAGGCAGAGCCCAACGACTGGATTGAAGACAAGTCCTGGCTTGAAGATACAGGAATTTCTTTCCCCGTACACTTCGGTAACCTTACCGTTAACTCCAAACTCTACGACATCGACATCGTAGGCTACAGAAGCGGCACCAACAAGCTTCACCTTTTCGACATCGAGTCCGTTGACGAGTCAATCGTAGACAAGGGCATTGACTTCGATAAGACCGACATCGAGAAGAATTTAACGCTTTTCCTCTATCCCGATGACTCCGATGAAGCCGGCAATTTACTTAGAATCTACCAGCAGTACTTTATGGTATCTAACGCCGCTCAGCTCATCTTAAAAGAGTTAAAAGAAAAGCAGTACGACCTTCGCAGAATGTACGATTACTGCGTAATTCAGATTAACGATACACACCCTACGCTCATTATCCCCGAGCTTATCAGAATCCTTGTGAACGACAAGGCATTTACTTTTGACGAGGCTGTTGAAGTGGTATCCAAGACCTGTGCATACACTAACCACACCATCCTCGCAGAAGCACTCGAGAAGTGGCCCCTTGCTTACCTTGAGAAGGTAGTGCCTCACTTAGTTCCCATCATCAAGGAACTCGACAAGAAGGTTAAAGAAAAATACACCAACAAGAAAGTTCACATCATCGACAAGGAAGGCCGCGTGCACATGGCTCACATCGACATCCACTACGGCTTCTCCGTTAACGGTGTTGCTGCCCTTCACACAGAAATCTTAAAGAAGACCGAGCTTAATCACTTCTACAAGATTTACCCCGAGAAGTTCAACAACAAGACCAACGGTATCACCTTCCGTCGCTGGCTTCTTTCCTGTAACCACGAGCTTTCGGACTACATTTCATCCCTTATCGGCAACTACTACAAGAAGGATGCCACCGAGCTTGAAAAACTCATGGATTACATCGACAACGAAATGGTTCTCGACCGTATCGCCGAGATTAAGTTTGAGAAAAAGAAAGAGCTCTGCGCTTACATCAAGGAAAAAGAAGGCGTTGTGCTCGACCCTCACTCCATCTTCGACGTACAGGCTAAGCGTATGCATGAGTACAAGCGTCAGCAGATGAATGCTTTGTACATTATTCATAAGTACCTTGAAATCAAGAAGGGTAAGAAGCCTTCCACACCCATGACCTTTATCTTTGGTGCCAAGGCAGCTCCCGCTTACATAATTGCGCAGGATATCATCCACCTTCTCCTTTGCTTACAGGAAATCATCAACAACGATCCCGACGTAAACCCTTACATGAAGGTGCTCTTCGTAGAGAACTACAACGTTTCTTACGCAGAAAAGATTATTCCCGCATGTGATATTTCCGAACAGATTTCTTTGGCATCCAAGGAAGCATCAGGTACCGGTAACATGAAGTTTATGCTCAACGGTGCGATTACCCTCGGCACCAAGGACGGCGCGAATGTTGAAATCGGCGACCTTGTAGGCAAGAAGAACATTTACTTCTTCGGTAAGGACTCTAAGACCGTTATCAACCACTACAAGAAGGCTGACTACGTATCCAAGGACTTCTACAAGAACTCCAAGGTTATCAAGAACGCAGTTGACTTTATCGTAGGTGACAAGTGCATGAAGGTAGGTCACAAGGAGAACCTTGAGAGACTTTACAACGAACTTCTTAACAAAGACTGGTTCATGACCCTTCTCGACCTTGAAGAGTACATCGAGATGAAGGATAAGATTTTCGCAGATTACGAGAAGCGCACCATGTGGAAGAAGATGATGCTTACCAATATCGCGAAGGCCGGCTTCTTCTCATCCGACAGAACCATCGAAGATTACAACAAAGATGTATGGCACTTAAAGTCAATGGATTAAGTTTGGTCGCAGGGAGGGTTAGATTATGAGAAGATGCGGTATTTTGATGCCGATATTTTCACTTCCGTCTAAGTACGGAATAGGTTCTTTTTCCAAAGAAGCATATGAATTCGTAGATTTCCTTAAGGCTGCGGGACAGAGCCTATGGCAGATTCTGCCTCTGGGTCCTACAGGCTATGGTGATTCGCCTTATCAGTCGTTTTCAACTTTCGCCGGTAATCCTTATTTTATCGACGTGGACGAGTTCGTGAAGGAAGGCTTCGTTACCGAGGCTGACTGTAAGAAGTACGCTTGCAAGGATACGTCATACGTAGACTACGAAGATATGTACAAGAAGCGTTTCAAGCTTCTTCGCAAGGCATATGAAAACAGCAATGTGAAGGCCTTGAAGGCTTACAAGACCTTTGTGAAAGACAATGAATTCTGGCTGGACGATTACGCTTTGTTTATGGCTCTTAAGGATGAAAAGGGCGGAATCGCCTGGACCGAGTGGGAGGAGGACTTAAAGCTTCGCAAGGCTAAGGCTTTGGAGAATGCTCGTAAGCGCCTTGCTTCCGAGATTGACTTTTATAAGTTCCAGCAGTTTTATTTTAACAAACAGTGGAAAGCACTTAAAAAATATGCTAATGAAGCGGGCGTCGAGATTGTAGGCGACATACCGATTTATGTGGCTTTTGACTCGGCGGATGTGTGGGCAAGTCCTGAGCTCTTCGACCTTAATGAAGAGAACATTCCCAATGCTGTGGCAGGCTGCCCTCCGGATCCTTTTGCTCCTACGGGACAGCTCTGGGGCAACCCTTTGTATCGCTGGGATGTGCACCGCGAGACCGGGTATGCGTGGTGGATTAAGAGAATCGCTTACTGCTTCGATTTGTATGATGTGGTAAGAATCGACCATTTCAGAGGCTTTGATGCTTTCTATACGATTCCTTTTACCGATAAGACAGCAGAGAACGGCAAGTGGCGCAAGGGCCCCGGTTACGATTTGTTCAAGGCTATCAACAACGCGCTCGGCGAGAAGCAGATTATCGCCGAGGACTTAGGCTTCTTAACCGACTCCGTGCGTCGCCTCGTTAAGCGTACCGGCTACCCCGGCATGAAGATCATGCAGTTTGCCTTCGGCTCCGGCGCCGACAATGAGTACCTTCCGCACAATTTATCGTCCAACTCCGTAATCTACACCGGCACCCACGACAACGAAACCGTTCGCGGCTGGTACGAAAGAATGCTTACGGATGACAAGAAATGCGCGGAGTATGTACGTTTCTACGCTCGCGAGGAGGATGCTTCAAAGATGGCCTGGGCGCTCATCGAGCTTTGTTACAAGAGTGTCTGTGACACCGTAATCATTCCCATGCAGGACTTCTTAAACATCGGTGGCGAGGGACGCATCAACACCCCCGCAGTCTTAGGCGGCAATTGGCAGTGGCGCATGAAAAAGAACGCCTGCACCAAGAAACTCGCCAAGGAGATTGATAAGCTGAGAAAGCTTTGTTTAAGATAATATATTTTGCGATAAGTGTAATTAAAGCAGCCGTCGGGTAGTTCCGGCGGCTGTTTTGTGTTGCTTTGGGGCGTTTTGGGGCCGGTGGGGGCTTTCTTTTGCCGACTTGCGGGTCAGGTTATCTCAATACGAAAAAAGTTGTGGATTGGGATAAAAAATGGTTGGTGAGCGCCGAGTTATGTAAACTAGTTATCTCAATATGAAAAAATCTTGATTTTGGGATAAAAAAACAGGAAAATCTTATCCCAATTCAGTAAAAATTTCGTATTGGGATAAAAGAGGTTTACATAACACAAATATAGGGCGATTTCTTATCCCAATTTGAACTTTTTTTCATATTGGGATAAAACGCTGAGAAACTGCGTATTCAGAAAGAATTAAGAAACGATTTGATTGCTAAGTTGTATGATAATTTCAGAAAGATAATTCTTATTGGGGGACAATATGAGAAGAAAGATTGCGGGATTACTAATATTGGCATTGGTTGTTTCAAGTGCTTGCGCTTGCGGGTCAAAGAAAGAGGAGACTAAATCCGAGACTGACACAGAAATATCAGCATCGGCTTCAACCGAGGCGAGCACGTCGGAAGAGGATAACAGAGAAGCTTTATTTGGGGATGCTTTTGCTAGATTTGAGACATTCGTGCAGGAGGGAAAGTACGAAGAAGCTTATATGGCAGCAGAAGAAGCGGCACAATACGGTGATTTTGCCAAGAAAGTCGGTGAATCGGGAAGTAATGCAGATGACTTTACTGTTATTGAAAGCGCGTATGCTTATTTGGTTGCTAACGAGCCTTTAAAAGCGGCAGAGAGTGTAGTGGAGAAAGACTCCGAGATGTGTCAAAAGTTCTTTTCTTTTGTCAAAGAAAACGCATATTTGATTGAAGAAAAGACCAAGAGCGGTGAAAACTATGAATCTGTAGATATATATGAATATGATGATAGGGGCAGGGAGATTCGTGTTATATCGGGCGATTGTGAATACACGTATGAGTATGGCAAAAATGAACTCATAAAAAGAAATAATGGCGAGATAGTGTTATATCAAAAGTATAATGATGACGGCAAACTTGTCTATGAATACAATTATGGAACAGAGCACCGCTATGATTACGATAAGAGTGGCAAGGAGCAGAAAAGAAGACTGATTGCAGAGGATGGAACAGAATTTGAGTTTGATGAATTAGGCAACTGTATAGCCGAAATACATGTTGACGGCAGTAAGATACTTACCAAATACGATGACGAGGGGCGAATCACAAAAGTCATAAGAAAAGACTATTTCAGTGAGTGGATTGATGAGTACAAATATAATAATGACGGCAACTTGGCTGAAGAAAAGCATACGAATGCAGTCGGTGGTGTAGATTACACAAAATACGAATATGATGAGCACGACAATAATATCTCCAGGCACGGAGTGGCCGGAGGCAATAATTTCGATAGCTACGCCGAGTACGATGAGGCAGACAGATTGATGAGAGAATATGGCTCATACTATGGAAGAAATGAAAGATATACGGAGTACGAGCATACATATAAGTATGACCGATATGGTAACAAAATTGAAGAAATCGAGATAAATACTGATGGAACATATGACAAACACTGGTGGAAATATGATGTGTTCGGTAACATGGTTAATCTTAAGTGGGACTGCGCATACGATTGTGAACCGGATTTAAATATTCTTACCGGAGAGACCACTAAAGAGTACAGATATACGTTTTTTGTTAAGTCCAAGGAAGAAGATGAGGATAAGAATCTTTGGCAACTTGTAGAGGGACTTGTGAAAAAGAAAGCAGATGCGAAGTCCAAAGAAGAACCGGAAAATACAATTGTGAGTAACGAGGAAGCAGTAAAATATGCAGAGCGGTGCAGATTGCTCATTGACGATCTGCCTTTTGGCAATGCCGCGGTAGAAGCTGACGGATGTTACTTATACTACTATTCTTTTGAAGAACCGTTCAATTCTGATACTGCCAAAGCATTGTTCAAAAAAGACAGCAAAGATTTGAACAGTATTTCGGTATATATAGTTTCCGAAGATTTTGAACGGCAGGTGGGAACACTGGCTATTGCTCGGTCGGAGGATGATGAAAAATATTACTATTCATCTTTCTCGGCAATAGACAGCATAGGGGTTCCGGATGGCGGATTTTTAAAAGACATTGGAGCTACATGTTATCCGGGCGAAATCAGAAATTACGATGCTCAGGCAGGAACAATAGAGGTCGATTTGGGAACGGATACTCACATGAGTTTCAGCGGAGGCATCAGCATAAAGGGACTTGACGATATTTATGAAACATACAAAGTTTCCGACGACGCCGTACTTATAGCATACAGTGATGGCTGGCATATAGAGACCATCGTGGCCAAGGAATACTTTAACGCAGTATTGGACAAGCGCCGCGGTATTCAGTATTCGATTGGAATCAAAGACGGAGTTATAGTGTGGTTGTGCCCTATTTTTTCAGCATAGGACGAAATATATAATAACTATTGACAAAAAAATACTTCGCGTGTAGAATTAATTTAGTTCGAGATGCGAAGTATTTTTGTAAGGACCTGAAATGACTGTTAAAATAAGCCGAAACGATAAGCCGGAAGAAGTGTTAAAGAACTTCACGGACTATATTGAAGAGATTAAGGAGCTGCTATCGCTTGATCTTTGGAGCAACATTTTTCTTAATTGCTCGAAGAATGAGGTGCTTCTTTTTTGGCTGCTTTATCAGAAGGGCGAGGTGAATATGTCGGAGATTGCCGAGTATATTCATGTGCCGCTTAATACGGCGACGGGTATTGTGAGCCGTATGGAGAAGAACGGTCTTATCGAGCGCACACATTCGAGGGAAGATAAGAGAGTGGTGCTTATAACCTTCACGGAGAAGGGACGCGCGCAGTTTAACCGCCTGGTGGAGGAACTGCTATCATACGGTATGAAAATACTTGGCTCGCTCACGGGAGACGAGCTTAAGCTTCTCGAAAGCATCATGACCAAGGCCAAGGCCGTGTTTAAGGAAGAACACGACAAGGAAGCAGAAGTCAAAAAGGTACGAAAGATAACAATAGAATAGCTACACCAAGGCAGCACGGTTACGGTCGCTGCCTTACATAAAAAGAAATACTTCGGCACACGAACTATTCATACAAAGAATTACACGAAAGGCGAAATAATGAGCAGAATATACATTTTCACAGGTAAAGGCGGAGTCGGCAAAAGCAGTATTGCGGCGGCCCACGCTTATAAAAGCGCCAAAGAAGGCAAGAAAACGCTTCTTGTCAGCACCGACATGGCGCACAATCTCGGGGATATCTTTGAGCGCAAGCTTTCCAGAGATGTCGAGACGGTTATGCCGAACCTTGATATTTACGAGATAGACCCCGCGTATGTGTGCGAGACTGACTTCGCAGACATAATCAGATATGCCAAGAACCTGCTGGCGGGAGCAGACGAACTGGCACCGGCGGACATAGGAATCATACCGGGAACGGAAGAACTTTTTTCGCTGTTAAAAATCGCTGAGCTTCACAAGAGCGGCACATATGACCGCATAATCGTGGACTGCGCACCGACGGGTGAGACGTTATCGCTTCTTAAGTTCCCCGAGATGCTTTCGTGGTACATGGAGAAGCTTTTCCCGATAGGTAAGGTAGGTGTCCGTGTACTCGCGCCGGTATCGAAGTCGCTTTTTAAGATTGAGATGCCTAACAAGCAGGCGATGAACGATATCGAGAAGATTTACATGAAGCTTTCGGAGCTTCAGGAGCTTCTTAAGAACCGCGAGACCACAAGCGTGCGCATCGTCAGCGTGCCCGAGAAGATGGTGGTCGAGGAGACCAAGCGTAACTACATGTACATGAATCTCTACAATTTCAACGTAGACGGTCTCTACATCAACAGAATCCTGCCTGAGGATATCGGCAACGATTTCTTTGACAAGTGGATAAGGCTCCAGAAGGATTACATCGATGTGCTTAAGAGCACCTTCGCGGGACTCCCCATCTGCGAGATTCCCTGGTACGACGAGGAACTCAAGGGCATTAAGAACGTCGAAAGACTTGTAAATGATGCTCTCGCGGACAAGGACGTATTCGCAAGCCACGCCACGACGGAGCGCGAAAGCTTCGAAAAGACCGCCGACGGCTACGTGCTTAAGGTCAACATTCCCTGCGCCGACAAGGGCGACATCGACCTCTTCCAGGCTGGCGCGGACATAGTAATCAAGATAGGTAACTTCAAAAGAAACATTCCTCTTCCCAATACGCTCATGAACTTAAGCGTGGCCAAAGCAGGATACGAGGACGGCAAGTTAAACATTCTTTTCACCAAAGAGGAGAAAGGAGACGAGAATGAATAGAGAGTTAAGACAACGAATCAAACGCGCAAGCGAGTATCAAAAGAAAGCAATAATGGAGCTCCTTCCCAAGGAGTCGGCAGGACATATTGAAGTGATAGCCAAGGAGCTGAAGGCGCTGGTAAAAGAAAGCGTCATAAGATTCGGGCGCGAGTGCGCCTTCGGAACGGGCGCGGGCGCCGGCACCGACAATAGCGGGGAGACCGAAGACCGCGTCAAGAAAGTAGACATTCAGTAAGGAGAACACACACATGAGAGTGATTATATATACAGGCAAAGGCGGCGTCGGCAAGACCAGTATGGCTGCCGCGACTGCCGTGAAACTGGCACGCGCCGGTAAGAAGGTGCTCATCATGAGTACCGATCAGGCCCACAGCCTGGGAGATTCTTTTGACTGCAAGGTAGGGCGCGAGGCCACCAAGGTCACCGACAATCTCGATGCCATGGAAATCGATACGGTTTACGAGGGGGAGAAAAGCTGGGGCAATCTCAAGGACTACATGAAGCGCCTCATAACCAGCAGGGGTGAAGGTGGAATCGAGGCGGAGGAGCTCCTTGTTTTTCCGGGACTTGAAGAACTGTTTTCTATGTTTAAGATTCTGGAGATGTATGAAAGCGGCAGGTACGACGTAATCATCGTAGACTGCGCCCCCACAGGCGAGACACTGTCGCTGCTTAAGTATCCCGAGCGCTTCTCGACACTCATTGACAAGGTGCTTCCCATGAAGAAAGTGGGCGTGAAAGTAGCAGGCCCCGTGGTAGAAGGGCTCATGAAGATTCCCATGCCCGGCGAGAACGTATTCGACGACGTTGAGTATCTCATGGACAAGATGCAGCGCCTTCAGAAGCTGATGCTCGACACGGACACCGTCAGCCTCAGAGTGGTGACAACACCCGAGAAAATCGTAATCAGCGAGGCGAAGCGTAACTTCACCTGCCTTTACCTCTACCACTACAACGTGGACGCGGTAATCGTGAACCACATTTACCCCGCGAAGGCCATGGAAGGCTACTTCAACAAGTGGATTAAGCGTCAGGAGGAAGGCCTGGCAGAGATTAAAGAATGCTTCGGCGAAGTGCCCAAGATTTACGTGGAGCTTCAGGGCAGCGAGCTTCGCACCGTCGATGACCTAGGCAGAATCGGCGACCTTATGTTTAAGGACATGCAGCCCGATGAGGTCCTCTTCAAAAAAGAAATGTACCGTGTAGACAGCGCCGCACGAACTCTCACCATCTACCTTCCTTTTGCAGCCAAAGAAGAACTCGAGCTTAACCAGGACGGTTCCGAAATAACCGTAGGCGTCAAGAACGAGCGCCGCAGGTTCCCTGTGCCGGCAGAGTTTAAAGAACTCAATGTTACGGGAGCAAAATTCGAAGAGGGATATCTGATTATAAGTTTTGGATAAATACACAGACCGACCTCGTGAATTGGTCGGTCTGTTTTTTGATTGATTACTCATAAAGAGACTGTATTCGCAAATGCTGCAGGCATTATATGTTCTATAGGATATTTTATACAAAAAGTAGTTACGCTATTCGTTAATTATATGCATATAAACACTTAGAATGATGGTGTACAATAAGTTCACCGATAGGTATTATGGTACATTAGGAAAGGAGAGTTCAATATGGAGAAGAATCTTTTAATCGAGTTGGAAGAAGAAGAACTTGAAACGGTTGATGGCGGCAAGTATGTATGCCTTCCTCTCAATGAGATGTATGGAAATGGTAAGCCCTACGGCGCAAGTCCGTGATTGGAGCTAAACCAATTGACCTAACAACGAACAATTCGAAACTAAAAAGGGACTTGCCTTGAGGGCAGGTCCCTTTATCTGTTTGCAAGAATCTTTCTATTTCTTGACAGTAGTCTTTTTCTTGGCCGTGGTGCTTGAAGAAGTTTTCTTCTTGGCAGCAGTAGTGCTGCTTGCGGGTTTCTTCTTAGCTGTAGTGCTGCTTGAAGTAGTCTTTTTCTTCTTGGTTGCGGGTTTCTTAGGTTTTTCTTCTTCCTCTTCGGTAGAGGTGTTTACCAAGCTTGCAAGACCGCTTAACAATCCGCCGCCTGAGCTGCTACCTGAGGAGCTTCCGCCACCGAGTAATCCGCCGAGAAGGCCGAGAGCGCCGGATGCCTGAGACTGTCCGGCTGCGGGCTTCTTTTTCTTCTTCTTGCCGGTGGAAGTGGTTTCTTCATCGGCATTGGTGTTGATTAGTTTCTGGAGAAGGGGAAGTGCAGCGGTGATGATGGGAAGAACGGTCTCAAGGGAGAGGCCGGTTTTCTTGGCCGCAGCTTCGCTCGCTTTCTTTTTATCGGCTCCGCCTGCAAGGAGGGGAAGAGCTGTTGTCAAAACGCTTGTGACATCCTTGGTGGATGCGCCTGTTTCTTTACTAACTTTACTTACTTCGCCGCCTGATAAAAGGCCCAAAACATTAGATAAATCCATGATTCTCTCCTTTTCCGAGGGCTATACCTCTTTGAATTTAATTATGAGTTTTTAGCAAGAAAAAGTCAATTATTATCTATCATAGAAGACGCAAAGTATTGAAATGACAGTTTATTTTGTTATATAATAATTTTGGCGCGGGAGGTACCCGCGCACACACTATCATACAGGGAGAGTAACCATGGCAGAAGAGAAAAAGGAACGCAAAATCGTCAAGGTTGAGAAGACCGAAGACGGTAAGACCATTAAAGAAGCTAAGCCTGTAGGCAACGCAGGTGGCTTAAGATGCGGCGCAATTATTTGCTGGCTTGTTGCAATTTGTTTTGAAGTATTAGGATTTTTATTATATTTTGACAAGATCAGATTACCTTTACCTACACTTGCAGGTATTATCGGTGTTCTGGTTCTTGATTTAATCTTTGTAATCATCGGTTCCCAGCTTTGGAAGAAAGCTAACCGCATCGATCCCGCATCCAAGAAGAACCCCGTTAAGTTCTTCCTTTGGAACAACATGGGAGTTATCGTATGTATCATTGCTTTCCTTCCTTACATCATTTTGATCTTCACCGACAAGCAGAACAAGCTTGATAAGAAGACCAAGGCTATCGCAGTAGTTGTAGGTATCATCGCACTCTTAATCGGCGGCTTATGCAGCTACGACTGGAACCCTATTTCTTCCGAAGAAAAGGCAGCTGCAGAA
This sequence comes from Lachnospiraceae bacterium YSD2013, assembly GCA_900100895.1. GTDB lineage: Bacteria > Bacillota > Clostridia > Lachnospirales > Lachnospiraceae > UBA1258. The sequence continues at coordinate 19,726 of FMTX01000018.1, read as the reverse complement.
GCAGCCATTACCGGCGAAGTATACTGGACACAGTTCGGTAAGGTATATCACACCAGCGCAGACTGCTCACACTTAAACAACAGCGATACATTGTACGAAGGTGATGTCGATCAGGCAATCGCCGACAACAAGACTCGTCTTTGCAAGACCTGTGCAAAGCGCGACAACATCGAAGCTGAAGGCATTAAGCTTGAAGACGGCGAAGCTGACGAGTAAAGAATAGATTTATTGTGAAAATGGTTATAAAGGAGTTGTACCGTGTGGTACAGCTCCTTTTTTTGCGAAGCAATGTTAGACTATGTATAGAAAAAATTAATATTATTTAACAATTAAACCCCTTTTCAAAAGTTGACAGATGAATTATAATTGCCTCATACCAATTCTTGCAAGAAACATTGGGGCATTATTGAAATAGATTACAGTTTAGAAAGGAGAGTTTAGGTATGAAGAAAGAGCTTTTAGTTGAATTAAGCGACCAGGAGCTTGAGACCGTAAACGGTGGACAGTTGGAATATCTTCCTGTTGACTGGGAAAAAGTATGGGGCGGATTGGCCGGCTCCGGCGGCGGTCACTAATTGACCGATTTCGCATCTATTTGGTAATTTAATATTAAACATCCACTCGCACCGCGGGTGGATGTTTATTTGTATGGAGAATGGGAAGATGAAGTATGCATGTGTCAGACAGCACGATGTGACGGATTGTGCGGCAGCATGTCTTGCCACGATATGCAAACAGGATAACAGAAGAGTCAGCATCGCCAAGATTCGCGAGGCTGCGGGAACCGACAAGATGGGCACGAATGTTAAGGGGTTGATTTATGCCGCATCGAGACTCGGATATAATGCCAAAGGCTACAAAGGCACCGAAGAGGCACTTACAAGTGACCTTGACACGCCATGCATTGCCCACGTGGTGGTAGACGATGGCTTACTTCACTTTGTAGTAATACATAAGATTAAAGACGGAAAACTGATAATCGCCGATCCTGCAGCGGGATTGGTGCATTTAACTATAGATGAATTTACGGGAAAGAAAAAACCGGCAAAAGGCCGCCACACATATAAGTGGTCGGGTGTAATTGTTGTTCTTGAAAAAACTGATGAAGCGCCGACCATGGCACGGTCAAAAGGCGGCATAAGAAAAGCGCTTGAAGTATTGCTTACACACAGAGGTATACTTGCGGCAGTTTTTGCCGCATCCGTTCTTTTTTCGGCTGCCGGAATTCTCAGCTCTTTCTTTTTAAAAGAAATCCTTGATGATATCCTTCCGAATGCGCTTGAAAAGACGCTTGCGGCGGTTTCTGTCGGCGTTATTTTGCTAAATGTTTTCAGGGTATTGTTAAACGCCTTCAGAAGGCACCTTTTGATATCGCTTGGAAGAAAAGTGGATACTTCACTGGTGTTTGGATATTTTAAGCATGTTATGAAGCTGCCGATGACTTTCTTTGACAGCAGAAGAATCGGTGAGGTGGTTTCGAGGTTCACCGACGCGGGCAAGGTCAGGGAGGCTGTCATCGGGGCGACGGTCACGATAATGGTAGATACGCTGATGGCCATTGCCGGGGCGATAGTTCTGTACTTGCAGAATGCAAAGATGTTCTTTATTGCCCTTGCGGTAGTGCTGGTATATGCGGTGATTGCGCTTGCTTACAACGGGCTTTTCAGAAGGCTTAACGAAGAAGTGATGGAGAATGGCGCGAAACTCACCTCACATTTGGTGGAGTCCCTAAACGGCATCATGACAGTCAAAGCGTATCGGACTGAGACGAATGTCATCGACAAGGGCGATTCGCGATTTGATGCATACATGAGCAGCGTTTCAAAGATGTACTATTCCATAAATGCCCAGGATGCCCTGAAGAGTGCCACCGAGCTTGTGGGCACAAGCGTGATAATCTGGGTCGGCGCCATGAGCGTAATAAGGGGCGAGATAAGCATTGGTACGGTGCTTGCATTCAGCTCGCTTATGTCATTCTTCATGGAACCGTTGAAAAGCATTATTAACCTCCAGCCTCAGGTGCAGACCGCCATGGTTGCAGCCGACAGGCTTAACGAAGTCATGGAGCTTGATGAGGAAGGCAAGAAGGACGCCGACAAAGCTTTTCCGGCGGACAACAGCATTTCTGTTAAGGATGTTCATTTCTCTTACGGCTTCAGAAAAGAAGTAATAAGCGGCATAAGCGCAAATATAGCGTCCGGCGAGCATGTTGCCTTTGTGGGTGACAGCGGCTCAGGCAAGACTACAATAGCCAAGCTCCTTCTCGGATTTTACGAGGCAAAGGGCGGAACAATCGAGATTGGCGGAACCAATATTTCGGATATTTCAAAGAGCGCGCTGCGAGAGAATGTGGTCTACATTCCTCAGGATACTTTCTTGTTCCGAGGTACGGTGACCGAGAATATAGCTATCGGTTGCGAGCACGCAACGCAGGAAGATGTGGTAGCGGCGGCCAAGACCGCGATGGCACATGACTTCATAGAAGAGATGCCACTTGGTTACGATACGCTGATTGAAGAAAACGGTTCCAATCTGTCGGGCGGGCAAAAGCAGAGGCTCGCCATAGCAAGAGCAATTGTTAAGAAGCCTCGCATACTGATACTTGACGAAGCCACCAGCAATCTGGATGCTTTGACGGAGAAGTCTCTTACCGAGTCACTCGATTCTTTTGCCCGGGACATTACAGTGATAATCATCGCTCACAGGCTCAGTCTTATCAGAAACTGCGACAGAATTTATGCATTTGAAAATGGAAAGATTACGGAAGCGGGAACGCATGACGAACTGTGCGCCGCGGAAGGTAAGTACGCAGAACTTGCGCGGATACAATACTTAAACTAATGAAACATAAGAAAAAGCGTCGTATAAACGGCGCTTTTTACATCTAAAATTTCTTTTGACTCATTGTCGCATTGTGGTATTCCTTATTAAGCGTCACATCCTCGCCGAACCACTCGGGCGGGGCAAAAGAACGTGCGGCTTCTTCCGACGGAAACTCGACTTCGGCCATGAGAAGCGGCGCAAAGGGCTCGCGGAATTCGTCAAGCTCGACAGTAAGCTCGCCAAGGGGTATAAAGTAGCGACGCTTGCGGATAATGTTGCCGTCAGCCTTGGCAATTAGGTGCTCGAAACTTTCTTTGTTCAAAGGAAGGTTGTATTCCTCACGGACCATCATGCCTTTGCCTTTGTAAGTAAGGACGTAATCGTCACCCTCGTGGCGCACGCGCACAACGGGCTTGGTGTTAAGATAGCCCTGCTCGTAATCCTTGTAGGGGTAGTCACGGAAGGGGAAGGCACCTTCTTTTATTAAAAACTTTCTTTCGATTTCCATATAGCCTATTCCTTGTAAATATTGTTGAAAAAAGCATAACACCTTTTGATAGTATTAACAATAACACGTTGTATTTGTAATAAGAAACGCACATAAACGTATTGAGTGCTTTGCCGGTCTGATTTATAATCTATTTGCGAAGGAGGGTTTTGCATGAAGAAATACGTTACTACAGTGTTTGCCTTTATTGTGCTTTTGGGTGTGTGCTCGTGCGCATCTAAACTTCCGGATAACCCTATTGTCTTTTCTGAGGGTGTTTACAATGAAAAGGCTGCGACTATAACAGATGGAGAGTCTACATATATCTTTTTGGGAGCGGCTGATGCAACCGAAAAAGATGAATGTATAGGATATTTAGATTTGGGCGAAGGCAAAACACGAGAGTATATATACACTGTTAAGGGGCAGCCGGATAAACTGATAGCTGTTCTTGATGCCGGATGCAAGGAATACAGTGTATATGAAAAATATGATTCGGAAGAATAACAGCCCCGTAGAACAAGATAGAGGCAATGATGTATTGAGCCGGCAGTCGTTTGACTTCCGGCTTTTCTTTCACTGTGGAAAAATAGATACAAATTTAGTATAATAAAAGTAAGGCAGAAATACCTGAGGAAAGTGTATTAGGAGGTTAAGAGCATGCGTATAGGCGTTTTCTTTGGGGAAAGGTTTGAAGAAATTGAAGGACTTACCGTAGTTGACATTTTAAGAAGACAGGGTTACGATGTTGAGACGGTTTCGGTGGGACATTCACATCATGTGGGCGGCTCGCACGGAATCGTGTTTAAAGCGGATTTTGTAGTGGATGAAGTCTGGTTCAAAACTTTTGATATGCTGGTGCTTCCCGGCGGCCCCGGACACACCAATCTTGAGAAGTGCGATCTTCTTATGAAGTATGTTAAGAAGTTTGACGAGGCAGGCAAGTTCATTGCGGCTATCTGTGCATCACCTTCGATTCTTGGTCGCGCGGGAGTGCTTAAGGGTAAGAAAGTTACCTGTTTCCCGGGCTATGAAGAGGAATGCAAGGGTGCGGAGTGCACCGGTGCGGAGGTTGAATGGGATAAGAATGTGATTACAGGTCGTTCGGCGGGCTGTGCGGTTCCTTTTGCCCTTAAAATTATCGAGGCAATTGACGGACACGACGCAGCTAAAGCTATGGCCGACAAGATCTGCTACGATCACTACGAATAAAGCGCTTAGGCGTTTTCTGAAGGAGAAATTGATTAATGGATGTAAGAGAAAAGCTTAGTAAGATTGGTCAGGAGCAGCTTTTAAAGTACGAGTCGGAGCTTACCGAGGAGCAAAAGAAAGCGCTTTATGAGCAGATTGAGTCCCTTGATTTCAGCGTAGTTAAGAACATCGAGCATTTGCATAAGCCCGAGAAGAGAGGCAAGATTACTCCTCTTAAGAGCTTGGAGCTCCCCGAGATTAAGGCAAGAGAGGCTGAGTACAGAAAGGTCGGCGTGGACGCCATTAAGGCAGGCAAGGTCGGAGCGGTGCTTCTTGCAGGCGGTATGGGTACCAGACTCGGTTCCAACGACCCCAAGGGTATGTACAATGTAGGTCTTACCAGAGATTTATACATCTTCGAGTGCCTTATCAATAACATGATGGACGTGGTAAGAGAAACCGGCACATACTTCCATCTTTTTGTAATGACAAGCGATTTGAACTATGATTCCACCACCAAGTTCTTTAAGGAAAAGAAGAACTTCGGTTACCCCGATGAGTACGTTCATTTCTTTAAACAGGAAATGGCTCCCTGCTGCGGTTACAACGGCAAGGTGCTTCTTGAGAGAAAGGATAAGGTTGCTGTTTCCCCCAACGGTAATGCGGGGTGGTTTCAGTCTATGAAGAGAACAGGCGTCCTTGATATAGTTAAAAAGAACAACATTGAATGGCTCAACGTATTCGCTGTCGACAACGTATGCCAGCGTATCTGCGATCCCGTATTCGTAGGCGCGACCATTTTAGAGAAGCGTTCCGTAGGTGCCAAGGTTGTTCGTAAGAATACCCGTGACGAGAAGGTCGGCGTTATGTGTCTTGAAGACGGTCATCCTTCAATCGTTGAGTACTACGAGCTTACCGATGAGCTTATGGATTTAACCGACGAGCGCGGCGAGAGAGTTTACAACTTCGGCGTTATTCTTAACTATCTGTTCAATGAGAAAGAACTTGAGGAGATAGTGGACAAGAGCCTTCCTTACCACCTTGCGGAGAAGAAGATTCCCTGCCTTGACGAAAACGGTAACGAAGTTAAGCCTGAGACTCCCAACGGCTGCAAGTTCGAGCAGCTCGTTCTTGATATGATTTACTTAAGTTCCTCATGCTTACCTTTCGAGGTGGTAAGAGAGCGCGAGTTTGCACCTATTAAGAACAAGACCGGTGTCGACTCCGTTGAAAGCGCACGTGAACTTCTTAAAAAGAACGGTGTAGAGCTTTAGGATTGTACGCGACAAAAGTAATATTTTGACAAAAACGAAACCCGAGAGAGTATCATCGCCCGGGTTTTTTTGTTATGATAAAGATAGTTGAGTAGTACGGCAGTTTGTAAGGAGGTAATTATTTATGGAGTACAGAGAGCTTAAAAATGGGTATAAATCATCCCTTTTGGGTTACGGATGTATGCGTCTTCCTCTTATGGATGACGGTCAGACGGTTAATGAAGTTGAGACCGAGAAGCTTCTCATGAAGGCCTACAAGAACGGTGTCAATTATTTTGATACTGCATGGCCTTATCATGGCGGTCAGAGTGAGAGAGTTGTGGGTAAGATTATGAAGCAGCTTCCCCGCGAATCTTTCTATCTTGCCACCAAGATGCCTGCATGGTTCGTAAACAGCCTTGAGGAGGCTGAGAAGGTATTTAAGGAGCAGCTTGAGCACCTTCAGACTGATTACATTGATTTTTATCTGCTTCATGCCATGAACAGAGGCTCTTACGATAAGCTTAAGAACCTCGGCATCGTGGATATGCTTCAGACTTACAAGGATGAGGGCAAAATAAAGAACTACGGCTTTTCTTTCCACGATGACTACGATGCTTTTGAATATATCATTAAGGATCGCGAGTGGGATTTCTGCCAGATTCAGTTTAATTACGTAGACAAGGACACTCAGGCTACCATGAAGGGCTACGAGCTTGCCAAGGAGCTTGGCGTTCCGCTTATTATCATGGAGCCCGTTAAAGGCGGCAATCTTGCAAGCATTCCCAAGGACGTTATCGGCCCCATGGATGAGTTCAGACCCGGCCTTACCCCTGCAGCATGGGCTTTGTCATGGGTAGGAACCTTTGACAACGTTAAGGTTATCTTAAGCGGTATGACCACAATGGAGCAGCTTGATGACAACCTTGCGACTTTCAAGGAATTTAAGCCTTTAAGCGATGCCGAGATGGCAGCCATGGAGAAGGTCAACGAAGAGATTACAGCCCGCTCTCAGAACGGCTGTACCGGCTGCAAGTACTGTATGCCTTGCCCTAAGGGTGTTAACATTCCACGAAACTTCGCAATTTGGAACAATTACCACAAGTTCATGAACCGTGGCGGCGCTCAGTGGGAGTGGAGCCAGATGCCTGAGGCCGAGAGACCTTACTCCTGCGTTAAGTGCGGTAAGTGCGAGACAATGTGCCCTCAGAAGATTAATATCCGCGACGACCTTGAAAAGGTTGGCAAGGAAATGAAGGAACTTTTCAGCTAAGATAAATTAGTAAATGAATGTTTGGATGGCCGCGACCGATTTTGGTCGCGGTTTTTCTTTGGCGGCAAAAGAAAGCACCACGAAATGGTTTACATAACTACTATTTTTCGCAATATCACGCGAACGCTTTAGCGTGATAACAGGTCAAAAATGTACGCCATATACGGACAGATATCCGCTCCGGATAATACAAAATCGAGAAAAATGGCAAAATTATCTAATTTTTTGTTAATAATAGTCCAATCCACTTCCCAAATTAGTACTTTTGTGCTATATTTTAACCATCAAAGATGTCCGCGAGTGACATACAAATTTTAAGGCTTATAGGAGGTAGATTATGGGACTTAATTACATGACAGGTTTAATAGATACTCGTAATTATGAGAACAGGGTTCTGCCTAAATGGGCTGCAGATGAACACCTTGATAATTGCGACGGAAACATCAGATGCTTTTTCAGAGAATACTTCTTTGAGAAATTACTCAGTATTTTTAAATAAGAGAAAGTAATTATGTTAATATAGATTACTTCACGCAAAAAGGCCCTCTACGGGGGCCTTTTTTATTGTTGCGATTGATTACTGCTCTTGTTTCTTACGCTTGGAGGGAAGTTCTCCGAGAAGTCCGGTCTTGTAAAGCACCGGGCGAAGCGCAAGGTAAGCGACTACAGCTACGATTGAATTGATTATCGCATTCACGAAGGATGTTGCGATGGTGATGCTTACCAATGTCTTGATGGCTGACTGAGCCTTGTCGGCGTTGGGGGTAATAATCGAGAACCATATATATTTAAGTGTAGGCTCGAAGATTACGTTAAATGCAAGACCGCTGATCGACGAGATGATAGCCCATTTGGTAAGGTAGCTTTTTTCATGAGACTTGGAAAGTTCTGCAAGTCTGTGAGCTACAAGACCTACGATAAGACCGATTAAAAGTTTGCAGATGAAGGTTCTGGGAGCGGAAGCACCGTAACCTGTAAGTATATCTGCAAGTGAAAGGCCTACAGCGCCTGCAAGTCCGCCGTAAGGGCCACCGAGGAACAAAGCGCCGAGCACTACAAAGGCATTACCGAAGTGAACCTTGGTGCCGCTTGTAAGATCGAAAAGCCCCGGAATCGGAAGCGGAGGGATAAAAGCGTAGCCTGCGTAGCAGAGCGCTGCCATGAGACCCGCAAAAGCAAGTTTCTTAATAAGTTTGTCCTGTGATTTCTGACTGCTCATAGTATTCTTCTTCCTTTAAACTCAGTATTCTTAAGTCGTTCTTGACTCTTGTTGCTCCATAATATACCATTGAGGTGGTAATACTGAAATCACCAAAATTGGAGAATTTTATATGACCAGATATTTAAGCCTCTACGAAGACGTCAAAAGAAAAATTATCGACGGAATTTACCACTACGGCGACAAGCTTCCCTCGAAGAGAGTCACGGCTCAGGATAACGGTGTAAGCGTCATCACGGTGGAGCATGCTTTTGAACTTTTGCAGGAAGAAGGATACATTTCCACGGTCGAAAAAAGCGGATATTTTGTGACCTACAGAGAAAGCGATTCTTTTGCTGTATCTGAGAAAATAGATGGTGTGACAGACAGAAGTGTATACAGACATGCGAAAACTGATACAGGTGTAACGCACGACGAAGAGATTTCTTTTAACATATATGCAAGGACAGTAAGGCGAGTTCTGAGTGAATACGGTGAGGAACTAACCGAGCGCTCGCCGGGGTACGGATGCGAGTGTTTGAGAAGCGCCATCAGCGATTATCTGTACCGCTACAGAGGCATCAAGGCTGAGTGCGACAGGATAATAATCGGCGCCGGAGCGGAGTATCTCTATGGACTCATCATCAACGCGTTGGGGCGTGATACGAAGTTCGCGGGCGAGTACCCGTCGTATCCCAAGATTTACAAGATATACAAGACCGAAGGCGTGAAGCCGGAACTTTTACACCTCGGTGACGACGGTATAGAGAGCGAATTCTTATGGCAGACAGAGGCGAAGGTATTGCACATTACGCCATATCGAAGCTTCCCGACCGGCGTTACGGCATCAGCCGCCAAGAAAGCGGAGTACTTAAAGTGGAGCGTGGAGAAAGACGGGATAATCATAGAAGACGACTTTGAGTCGGAGTTTACCCCCAGCCGAAAGGCAGAGGAGACGCTTTATTCTCTTGATAAAAACGACCGCGTAATATACGTAAACACCTTCACAAGAACCGTAGGCCCCTACGTCAGGGCTGCCTACATGGTAATACCGAAGGCTCTTGAAAAGGTGTTTAACGATAAAATCGGTTTCTATTCATGCACCGTTCCCGTGATGGAGCAGTACGTGCTCGCGGAATTAATCGAAAACGGTGACTTCGTACGCCACATCAACCGCGTAAGGCGTAAGAGGCGTGAAGAACGCAAGTGATCTGCGTTATTTCTTTTTATTCTTCATGGCGCTTCTTTTGCCCATAAACATTGAAAGCGCTACCAGAAAAAGAACGGATATTACAACAGTTATAAAGAACCTGCCACCGCCTTCACTCTTGACGGTATCGGTATGAAGCGGGGTCTCAATGGTAAGGATAACATCCATGCTGCCGGGCTTCTTGGAACTGAAAGACTTAGAGTAAGCACTTGCGGCTACCTGAAGGTCGGAAGCGTTCTGATCGATGGTATAGCTTAAATTGATGGAATTATCATCAGCGGTAGCAAAGAGCGTCTTCTGTGTGCCGCTCTTCCAGCTGCCGTTAATCCTGGGCATCATGGTAACGCCGAGCAAAGTGTCGGGATATTCGGTAGTGAGACTTACATCGATAACGTCACCGGGGTTGCCGTCCGCAATTATGCGGTAGTAGACGTAGTTATCGGTAGCCTCGTCGTTTTCTTTTTCAAATCTAAGGTTCCAGTCGGTCTCGGCGGAACTCTTGATGGTTACGGTGGCGCCGAAGGTCTTGCCGTCATTACGCGTGTAGGTGAAAGTCTTCTCATAGGTGTTGGGCTCGCCTTCCGCGCGGGCGCTTGAACCTGCTGACAGGAATGCTATGGCGGCAATAATAAACGCTGCCGCAAAACGCTTTATATTCTTCATGCTGATATCCTCTCTTTATTATCGATCGCTTTCGGAATGAGTCCTTCAGACTTGGTCCGGCCCTATAATAAACCGCTAAAGCGCTTTATTATCAAGCGCCTTCGACTAAGTCTTTCAGACTTAGTCCGGCTTCATTATACAAAAAAGTTCTTTCGCGAACAATAAAAGTTTGATTAAATTGTATTTGCTTTATTTAACTAAAGTGATATACTATCAACGATAAACTTTTACAGGAGACTATTATCATGGACAAAAAAGAATTCGCACTTAAACAGCACGAAGAATGGGCAGGCAAGATTGAGGTAATCAGCCGCGCCTCCGTTTCCAATAAAGAAGAGCTCTCGGTAGCTTACACTCCCGGTGTTGCGGAGCCCTGCCTCGAGATTCAGAAGGATGTGGATCTTTCTTACAAGTACACCAGACGCCACAACCTCGTAGCAGTTATCACAGACGGTACCGCAGTACTTGGCCTCGGGGATATCGGACCCGAAGCCGGCATGCCGGTTATGGAAGGTAAATGCGCATTGTTCAAGGCTTTCGGCGGCGTAGATGCTTTCCCTCTTTGCATCCGTTCCAAGGACGTTGATGAAATCGTAAATACCGTTAAGCTTCTTGCGGGTTCTTTCGGCGGAGTTAACCTCGAGGATATTTCCGCTCCCAGATGTTTTGAAATAGAAAGAAGACTTAAGGAAGTCTGCGACATCCCGATTTTCCACGACGATCAGCACGGCACCGCAGTAGTAGTGCTTGCCGCTATGATTAACGCACTTAAGATTGTTAAGAAGGACATTAAAGATATAAAGGTAGTAACCTCCGGCGCAGGTGCCGCAGGTATCGCTATCATCAAACTTCTTGTCAGCATGGGACTTAAAAATGTTATCATGTGCGACAGAACCGGCGCCATCTACGAAGGACGCGAAGGCCTCAACTCCGAGAAGGTTGAAATGGCCAAGATTACCAACAAGAACCACGAGAAAGGTTCTCTTGCTGATGTAATCAAGGGTGCCGACGTATTCATCGGTGTATCCGCTCCCGGTACCGTTACCGCAGAGATGGTTAAGACCATGGCTCCCAATCCCATTCTTTTCCCGATGGCTAACCCCGTACCCGAGATTAATCCCGACGAAGCCAAGGCCACAGGCGCAGCAGTTGTAGGAACCGGACGCTCCGACTTCCCCAACCAGATTAACAACGTACTCGCCTTCCCCGGCATCTTCCGCGGCGCTCTCGACGTACGTGCCCGCGACATTAACGATGAAATGAAAGTCGCAGCCGCTTACGCTATCGCAAGCCTCGTATCCGAAGATGAACTTAACCCCGAGTACATCATCCCCAACGCTTTTGATGAGCGCGTAGGCAAGACCGTAGCAGAGGCTGTTAAGGCAGCAGCTGTTAAGACAGGTGTGAACAGAATTTAATGACGCTTCAATAAAAAGAAGGCGGTGAACTCAAATCGAGCTCGCCGCCTTTTATTGTGCAACAGTTTATTTAAAAGCAATCTGTGCGAAGTTGTAGAAGCCTAAGTACCATACGTTGAAATCGTGGGCACCTTTGACTTCCTGCCACATGAAGTTCTCGCCGTCTGTGAGCTTGTCGGTTAAGCTGCAAATGCTCTTGGCGGCAGCGGTGTGGCTGGAGAGTGCTGTGCCGTCGCTTTTGCCGCAGATGTTGTAGAAGTAGTCGATGGTGTAGTCGCTGTCGTTAATGGTCTTGGCTGTAATGGGAGCGGTGTTGCTGGTGGGTGCGGCGGAGAAGGCTCCGAAGTAGGAAAAGAGGTCTAAGCTCTCGCCGATACCGATGTTGATGGTCTGCATGCCGCCCATGGAAAGACCGGCCATAGCGCGATGGTTTCTGGTAGCGGTTAAATCGTAGCCGGCCTCGTCAAACTCTGCGTAAGTGGAGTAGTGGCTTTCGATGTAAGGAATCAGGTCGTTACGAAGTTCCTTGCCGAAGCAGTAAAAAGAATTAAAGTCGGAACCGTTCTTGGCATGATTCTTGGCGGAGCGACCGTTAGGGGTAACGACGATGAAAGGCTCGATGTCACCGTTGTAGATAAGATTGTCCATGATGCACTTAACTCTTGAAGAGGAGCCGGTCATGCCCCATTCTTCCTCATCGCCGCCGATACCGTGCATGAGGTATAAGACGTTGTACTGCTTGGATTCGTCATAACCGTAGGGAAGGTAGACATAGGCTTCTTTCTCTACGTCGGACTCGTCACCGAAGTAATCCTTGGAAGTATAAGTAATCTTCTCGATAGTGCCGGATTCTTTGAGCTGAAGCTTGATGTACTTGCCGGGAATGATTTCGGAAATCTCGGCGTCGGCAACACGCTCGGCACCTTCCTCGGCCTCACCTACAGGCGCGTCGTCAACGGAAGAGGTCTCGGCCTCAATGGCTTCTTTAATACCATCGGGGGTTTCGACAGATGCTTCTTCAGATACAGAAGTTTCTGTGGATACAGGTTCATCAATTGTTGCGGGAGTAAGTCTGTCACCGCATGCGCTTACAAGCGTGAGCGCGAGAATAAAGGCACAGGCCTTGGTAATTTTCGTTGTCTTAATCATAGTAAAATCTCCTTATTTCATTGCACTTATCAATTTACCACATACCTATAAAACCTCAATACGTTTGCGCAAACGGGGCAATATCAGAGAAGTTTTTGGCAAAACTTGAAGAATGAAAAAGCGCGCCCGGTTTGATATAATATAGTTGCCAAAGAAACCAATTCTCAGGTTTTTAGGTTTAGGAGGTTACGGGTATGGACAGACAGAAACTGATTAAGTTTTTTGAAGAGAATGAATACGGTAAGTGGCGTATAGGCGAGAAAGTAAGCTATGAGATACTTGACCCTGCGAAGACCGAGCCGGTGACATTCTTCGGACAGGAGATTCCGGGGGAGCCGGTTAAGATAAACGTCGACGGAGTTTCTTTTACCGTTAGAGTGATTAAACCGGAGGAAGACGCGCCGCATAAAGGAGCGCATCCTTTCGTGATATGCATGCACCCGATTCAGCCGGTGGATACATTCAAGAAAGCGGGCTTCGGGCTGATATTCATGGACACGAGGGAGATTGCGTCTGACGATTACAAGCATGACGGATGCTTTTACAAATTGTACCCTTATGGGGAGGAAAAAGAACAGACGGGTGTGCTGATGGCATGGGCCTGGGGCGCCGCGAAGGTGCTGGATGCGGTTAAGGCGGGACTGGGAGCCGAGCTTGGATTCGACCCTGAACTGGCTGTAGTGACGGGCGTTTCGAGATGGGGCAAGGCGACTGCGGTGTGCGGTGCTTTCGACCACAGATTCAAGATGGTGGTGCCTACATGCTCGGGAGCGGGCGGACTGGCGCTGTACGGAGTTAAGTCGCAGGGTAAGACTTACGATTTAACTGAGGTTGATGCACCGGCAGACTACACTTACGGCGAGAACGAGCCGCTTTCGTGCCTGCAGTCGGATGCGGAGCGCGGATGGTTCGTGGATAAGTTCTTGCAGTACAAGACAGAGGAGGAGATTCCGGTCAACCAAGAGATGCTTGCGGCGCTGGTGATGGACCCTGAAGTATACTACTTTATAGTCTGCGCGGCGACGGGCGAGGATTGGGTTAACGCGCCTGCAATGTGGGAGTGTTACAACAGAGCGCTTCCTTACTATGAGGAGGCAGGGCTCGACAGACATTTCGCAATTCACGTGCACAAGGTCGGTCATGCGGTGACGGATGAGGACGCAGAATTAATCGTTAAATATTTTGACAGCGACATTTTCTCGAGCCGTCATGATTTTTTGTGCAGAAGTCAGAATCTGTATATGGAAAAATAAAGGTATGGGGGTCTATAATACTCCGGATGGTTACAAAGGAGTGTTAGATGTAATGGGTAAGTATTATGTAATTTTTAATCCTCTGTCGAACAGCGGCAGGGGCTTTGAGAGTGCGACAAAGATTGAAACCGCAGTCACGGACGGTGAGTTTGAGTATGAGAGCATTCTTTCGATAGAAGATATCAAGAAATTTATGAGAGAACTTCCCGGGGACAAGACGCTTGTTCTTTCGGGCGGAGACGGTACCATTAATCGCTTCGTGAATACTATAGGCGATGAAGAGCTTCCGAGAGAGGTATATTACTTCCCTTCGGGCTCGGGCAATGATTTTATGAGAGATGTCAGACCCGACGGCAATTCGGGGCTGGTGCTTCTCAACACGTATATTAAGAACCTTCCGAAGGTTACGGTTAAAGGTGAGACATACCGCTTCATAAACGGTATCGGCTACGGCATCGACGGCTATTGCTGCGAAGTGGGCGATAGGCTCAGACAGAAGAGTGATAAACCCGTCAATTACGCGGCGATTGCCATCAAGGGACTTCTTTTTAAGTTTAAGCCCGTGACGGCAGCAGTCATCTCCGACGGGCATAAAAAGGTGTTCGACCACGTGTGGATAGCGCCTACCATGAACGGACGCTACTACGGCGGTGGCATGAAGGCCACACCCGGGCAGAAGCGCCTTAACGACGACGGCACTGTTACCACTATGATATTCAGAGGAAGAAGCCGACTTAAGACACTGCTTATATTCTCAGGTATCTGCAAGGGTGAGCACATTAAACATCGCAAGGAAGTCATTCAGATTAAGAGCCGTGAGGTAGAGGTTAAGTTCGACCGCCCCTGCGCGCTTCAGATTGACGGCGAGACTGTTCTTGATGTTAAGTCATACAAAGTACACAGATAGAAATGAGCCATCGGGTCAGCCGGTGGCCTTTCTTTTGCGAGAATATTTAGGATGTGCCGTCCCTTCATTGAAAAGTTTTTCAAAATGGATTACAATGAGTTATCACGCTTAAAGGTACGATTATGGGTATTATCAAAGAGATTAAAGAAGAAATACAATTGATCAAAGAACGTGACCCGGCTATTCATTCTAACTGGGAGGTGTTTTTGTACCCCAGTTTCAAGGTTATGCTTAGCTACAGAAGGGCGCACAGGCTCTACAAGAAGGGTCATTATTTCTGGGCAAGATACATTTCCCAGAAGGCTGCGCGCAAGACGGGTATCGAGATTCACCCCGGTGCGGAAATCGGTAAGGGACTTTTTATCGACCACGGTAACGGAGTTATTATCGGTGAGACTACCATAATCGGCGACAACTGTACGCTTTATCAGGGAGTTACCCTGGGCGGTACAGGTAAGGAGCAAGGCAAGCGTCATCCTACCCTTGGCAATAACGTAATGGTAAGCGCCGGCGCGAAGGTGCTCGGTTCCTTTAAAATCGGTGACAATTCCAAGATCGGTGCGGGTTCCGTGGTGCTTGAGGAAGTGCCTCCGAACTCAACTGTTGTGGGTGTTCCCGGTCGTGTGGTGAAGCGTGCCGATGCATTGCTTCCTCAGGAAGAGCTCAATCAGGTAGATCTTCCCGACCCCGTACGCGAAGACATTACGAATCTTCAGCAGGCCAACAGCGAGCTTATCAACCGTGTACTTGATCTGGAAGAGAGACTTAAGGAGTTAAGCAAGAAGTTCAATGGATGAATTCCTTTATAAAGAAATTAA
The DNA here is from genome assembly GCA_900100895.1 of Lachnospiraceae bacterium YSD2013. GTDB lineage: Bacteria > Bacillota > Clostridia > Lachnospirales > Lachnospiraceae > UBA1258. The sequence goes on along the minus strand of FMTX01000018.1, from coordinate 4,083 downwards.
AGACAAATTCGCTCTCGCGGACATTAACCCCGCAGAAGTGGCACCGCTTATACTTGCGCACATAGGCGACGCGATATATGAAGTGGTGGTGCGTACCGTGACGCTTTCCAAGGGCAACCGCCCCATAGAGAAGGTTCACAAGGATGCGATACACTACGTGAACGCCAAGGCCCAGGCTGATGCGGCAGATATTCTTTTGCCGATGCTTACGGAGGAAGAAGCCGACATTTACAAGCGCGGCCGCAACGCCAAGTCCGCCACCAAGGCCAAGAACGCTTCCATAGGCGACTATCGCAAGGCCACCGGCTTTGAAGCGTTAATGGGTTACCTGTATCTTAAAGGTGAGACCGCGAGAATGCTTGAATTAATAGAAAAGGGCGTTATAGAGAAGCCCGCAGAATAGAGGTATTATGAGTAATGAATCAATGATAGAAGGCAGAAACGCAGTGCTTGAAGCCTTCAGATCCGGCAAGACCGTAGACAGACTTTACGTGCTCGACGGCTGCCAGGACGGCCCCGTACTTACGATTAAGAGAGAGGCCAAGAAACAGGATACGATAATTAAGTACGTAGACAAAGACCGCCTCGATCAGATGTCCCAGACCGGTCATCATCAGGGCGTTATCGCAGTAAGTGCGGCATATGATTATTCCGAGATGGAAGATATCTTCGCACTTGCCGAGAAGAAGGGAGAAGCTCCTTTCGTAATTATCTTAGATGGAATCGAAGACCCGCACAACCTTGGCGCCATCATCAGAACCGCCAATCTTGTAGGAGCTCACGGAGTAATTATCCCCAAGAACCGCGCGGTGGGCTTAACCGCTACAGTTGCCCGCACTTCCGCAGGCGCGCTCAATTACACTCCCGTGGTTAAGGTTACCAATCTTTCCAAGACCATCGAAGAGTTAAAAGAAAAAGGCTTGTGGTTCGTCTGCGCCGACATGGAAGGCGAGGTTATGTACGACCTTAATCTTACAGGCCCCATCGGACTTGTCATCGGCAATGAAGGCGAAGGCGTATCAAGACTCGTGCGTGAGAAGTGCGACTTCGTAGCCCGCATTCCCATGAAGGGCGACATAGATTCACTTAACGCATCCGTTGCAATGGGAGTATTAAGCTTTGAGATTGCAAGACAAAGATTACAGAAATAAATACGGCGACGCCACCGACGAAGAGCTTATTCTTCGCTTGCGTGAAGGCGAGCCCGGCATTACCGAGTACATACTTGATAAGTACAAGAACCTCGTAAGAGCCAAGGCCAAGTCCATGTACATCTTAGGCGCCGACGCCGAGGACCTTATTCAGGAAGGCATGATAGGGCTTTTCAAGGCCATCAGGGATTATGACGCGGGAAGGGACGCAAGCTTTCTTACTTTTGCCGATCTTTGTGTGTCGAGGCAGATGTACACCGCAGTGACCGCTTCGGGGCGTAAGAAACACATGCCGCTTAATACGTACATTTCTTTCAGCCAGACCTTTGAGTCGGAAGGCGAGAGCAGTGAGAAAAGCTTAGAGGACACTCTGGCAGGCGGTGACGGCGATCCCGAGGCAATCATGATTGACAGGGAGAACGTGGAGGATATCGAGCATTTTATCGATTCGGACCTTTCCGACTTCGAGCGTGAGGCCGTCGAGCTTCACCTTACGGGCATGAGCTACATTCAGATAGCCAAGGTCTTAGGCCGCGACGAGAAATCCACCGACAACGCGCTTACGCGCGCTAAGGGTAAAATAAAAAAGAAACTTGAGGAGAGAAAAACTAATGAATGATTTCTGGGAAATGGTTGAAAAGTTTATAAACTTTATCGGAGAGCTTGTGGAGCGCTTCACCAAGAAAAAGAACGACACACTCGATGCTCTTGAAGTAAGAAGCGAAATCAAGACTTGCGAGAATCTTGTAAACCGCTCATACATGGCAATCGGCCGCAAGTATTACGAGATGCACAAGGACGGAGAGTTCGATCCCGAATTCGAGAAGCAGTTCAGAGAAATTGCCAATGCATCGAAGGCTATCGAGGACCTTAAGGGAACTCTCGAAGACATTAAGAACAGTTAATTAAAACCCGAGGCTTTACGGAGCCCCGGGTTTTATTATGGCTATATGCTTTTTTCATAAAACAAAAAGAAGCAGTGGCTGGCTGCTTCTCTCTGCGGTCCTTAGGACCTAGAAGGATATGTTGATATGACTTGTGAACAATTCTATTGAGATTTATTATTTTTTCTGTTATGATAATATCACACGGTGAGAGACAATTATATATCAAATATACCGCAATTTTGTCATTTTATCACGCGGAGGCGTTAGATTATTACAATGAACAAAGATATTATTACAACCCGCTCAGACAAGTCACAGATCTTTGATTACAACAATCCTTTGTTTTACTGCTTCAGAGACCGTCACTTTATAAGACCGGGCATCACCACTTATATTCCGGAACACTGGCATGAGGACATAGAGTATTTCTATGTGCTGGACGGATGCATTGAGTTCATGGTTAACGGTAAGCAGATTCACCTTGATAAGGGTGAGGGCATCTGCGTTAACTCTAAGCGCATTCACTCCAACTGGTCCAATAAGGGAAGCTATTGCGAGTTCCTGTGCCTCGTCATTCATCCTTCATACATGTGCGCGTCCAACTACATTGAGCAGCGCTACGTGGCACCTATTCTTGCGGCGGGATGTAACGACTACATTCTTTTAAAGCAGGATAATTGGACCAAGAAAATTATTGATGAACTTTTGAATCTGTTTGATGAGAACAAGGACCCCAAGACCTTGGAACTTGAGATTATCGAAGCTTCTTTTAAGTGCTTAAGACTTATGCATGAGCACATAGACTTCTCGACGGCCAAGCAGGCGGTGCCGATTCATGCGTCCACTTTCAAGAGCATGATGTCCTTTATTCAGGACCATTACATGGACAAGATTTCCCTTGAGGATATTGCTTTTTCCGGTAATGTAGGGAAGACCCTTTGTGCCAAGATTTTCAAGCGTTACGTTGCCAAGACCCCGGGCGATTACCTGATTTCGTACCGCATTACCAAGAGCATGGAGCTTCTCACAGGTTCCGACTTAAGCGTTACGGATATCGCTTTCCAGACAGGCTTTACAAGCGGCAGCCACTATACTAAGACCTTCAGGGAGATGGTAGGCTGTACCCCCACGGAGTATCGTAACACGAACCCCGGAATCGGAGCTTACGCACAGCATTACGAACACGCAGTTTAATTACAGGGACACGGCACGGCGCCGTGTTCTTTTTTGTTAGGCGACGAGCCAAGCGGCTGCTGTGCTTGCACAAGCAGGCATTTGGCGACCGCATACAATCTCGGATTTCATAATCAAGAAATCCGATGATTGTATAAAGAAAACCACGCGATAGTCGCGTGGTTCCGTTGAGCTTAAGAGATGTATTCAGTTTCAATACTCCTAATGTGTATAATCAAAAGCGTGACCTGCCAGTTACGCAAGAAAATACACATTAGGAGGACAGTACATTGTCGGGACAAAATACTGATGCACAAAGTTTAGCACATACGAAATGGAACTGCAAATACCATGTGGTGTTTGCGCCAAAGTATCGAAGGAAGGTATTCTTCAACGAAAAAAGAGAGGATATCAGAGACATAATAAGGACTCTATGCCAATGGAAGGGTGTCGAAATAATAGAGGGCGAGGTATGCCCGGACCACATACACCTTTTACTAAGTATCCCGCCCAAAATGAGCGTTTCGGGTTTTATGGGATACCTAAAAGGAAAGAGCAGTCTCATGATATATCAAAAGTATGGGAATATGAAATTCGCATACCGAAACCGCGAATTTTGGTGTAAGGGATACTATGTAGATACTGTAGGGAAGAACACTGCAGCAATAAAAAGTTATATAGCCAACCAGCTAAAGCAAGATTACGAAATGGATCAATTAAGTATATTCGACCCACAGGACCCGTTTACGGGTAGCAAGTAACACGACGCGTGGCTGGCAGGCCAAATATAAGACCCACTTGTGGGTGGCTAGTAGTATTAGGGCTATGCCCGAAAAAGAAAAACCACCCGCTATGCGGGTGGATGTTTATTT
>FMTX01000048.1 GCA_900100895.1 Lachnospiraceae bacterium YSD2013 | reverse complement strand
ATCACAGTTTCTGGCGATTGCATTTTATGCTTTATGCCTCCGGTGCAATAAGACAGAGTGTTAACAATTCCAGTTTGTTGGAATGAGCATTATATCGGAATATAAAATGATAAAGCAATACACGGGAGTTTGGCTTATGCCGGACTCCTTTTTTATATCAAAAATATTCCAAAATGTTGATGGAAAGGACAAAAATGCTTTCCAAAATGTTGATGACAACATAATACCCGATAGTTCTGGCCCCACTCCCCTAAGGCCATTACTATAACCCAAGCCCCAAGTCTGTGGCGTACGACGCGGACCGAGGGCTATTTTTATGCCCAAATTTAGGGCGAAGACAATCAAATAAGGAGGACAGAATATGAATTTTGAGGAATTCAGAGAGAAGCTTATGGACGATCTTGGAGGCGTTCTTTATACGAGAACGGGCGAGGATTACGAGATTCAGGCGACCAGCGTGTCGAAGCTACAGAACGCGGGCTACGAGGGAATTGTGGTGAGACAGACCGACAACCCCGTGGGGCTTAACCTCGATGCTGAGGCGATGTTTAGGGAGTACGAAAGTGGCAAAAGAAGCTACGACGAAATTTTGGATGATGCTGCCGGCGTGGCAATCAGAGGATTCGAAGGGGCGCCTGCTTTCAACGTGGAGGAGTTTAAGAACTACGAGATTATGAAGGAAAAACTCTCCATGCAGATTGTGCCCACAGAGCGCAATGCGGAGCTCTTAGAAAACATTCCCCACAGGGAGATTGAGGACATGTCGGTGGTATGCCGATTTGTGGTGTCCAATGACATGACCGGCATGGGAAGCATCCTTGTGACCAATGATATCCTTAAAAGTATGAACGTCACTGAAGAGCAGCTCTTCAACGATGCCATGGTCTACGCGCCTGATTTGAGGCCTTCCGAGATTAAGGGAATGGCTGATGTGCTGGCGGAGCTTATGGGAGTCGATTTGAGCGAGATTGAGGGCCAATTCGGCGAGGTGGTAAGCGATTCGGAGATTCCGATGTATGTGGCTACCACGGAGGATAAGACCAATGGCGCGGGCGTTATCGCGTATCCCGGTTTCATGGAGATGGCGGCTGAGAAGCTGCAGGGCGATTTCTTTTTACTCCCGAGCAGTTTGCATGAGGTCATCTTGGTGCCTGATACCGGCGACAAGGACTATCACGTGCTTGAGAGCATGGTGCAGGAGATAAACGCGACGGAGGTGGCCGAGAAGGACCGATTATCCGACCACGTCTACCACTATGATGCCAAAGAAAAAATCTTCGAACTTGCGGAGAAATTCGAAGCCCGTAAGAGCGAACGAACCGAGGAAAAGGACTCCGTGCTGAAGGACTTATCCGCGCAGAAGAAGGAAGCCGACGCTTCCCCCAAGATTAAAGCTGATAAGGTGCACAAGAAGGAGGAGCCGGCTCTTTGAGAAAGAGACGAGCAACCCACATGGTTCCGGTGCAACGGGCGACCGCTAAGGCCTTCGGAAACGAAAAGGAATACCTTCACATGGCCAAGAAGTGTAAGGGCTGTCCTTACGGCTATAAGCGGTACTGCGTAGGGGTTTGTTGGAAGGATATCTATAAAGGATATACCGGGAGCAAAAAGAAATGACCTACGACTACTATTACGGCCCGGAAGCGGAACAGTTTTCTTTCTACCGGATTCCCAAAGTGTTATTCGAGGCGGAAAGTGTGAGGGAGTTGTCCACGGACGCGAAGCTCCTGTATGGCATGATGTTAGACCGCATGCAGCTTTCCGCCAGGAATAAATGGCTGGATGATAAGGGACGGATATTCATTTATTTTACGGTGAATCAGATTATGAAGGCGCTTCAGATTAGCAACAAGACGGTTACGAAGCTTCTTAATGAGCTTGAGAGTGCAAGACTGATTTCAAGGGAGAAATCGGGATTTTCAAAGCCCGACAGAATCTACGTTATGAACTTTCTTTCAGTGGTGTACAAAGTACATCGCGAGATGTGTAAAAATTACACTACTGAAGATGTAGATTCTACACCTGCCGAGGCGAAAGAAGTACACCCTAATAATACTAATAATAATCAAACTGATATTAGTGATATCAATCTATCTTCAGCGGAGGATGGAGGGATGGAAGCCTATCGATATTATGAATCGTATATCAAGGAGAGAATTTGCTTTGACAGTCTTCTTGAAGAGCACCCTTATGAAAAGGATGACCTTACAGAGATAGTCACGCTCATCACCGATGTGATGACTTCGCGCAAAGGCACCATCAGGGTGTCAGGCGATGACAAGCCAATTGAAGTGGTCAAAAGCAGGTTCATGAAACTTGATTCTGGCCACATTGAATACGTTCTGCAGAGCCTTAAAGACAATCCGGCAGAGATAAGAAACATACGGGGCTACTTACTGGCACTTCTTTATAACGCACCTACAACAATCAGCAACTACTATTCAGCACAAGTTAATCACGATATGGCTAAAGAACATTTTGGAGACTAACTATTAAAAGTCAAGTAGAAAAAGATGTTTTTGATCAAAACGCAGAAATGCGATTTGCATAGTGGCAGGGACTTATTCCCTGC
>FMTX01000041.1 GCA_900100895.1 Lachnospiraceae bacterium YSD2013 | reverse complement strand
GAAGCGGGAGAGGGTTTTGGGGGAAGACTTTTGCCTGTGCCGAGCCGCGACCGGGTGGTCACAAATGTGAAAAGGGAGCCCGGCCGAGGCCTGACTCCCTTTAGAGGATTATGAGAAAAATTATCAATTAGTTCTTTGCGATCCATTTACCGCGCTTTGATACTACGTCAAAGATAACTGCGATAAGTAATACGCCACCCTTTACAACCTTCTGCATGTTGGCGTCAACGCCCATAAGGGACATACCCATGTTGATGACACCCATGAGAACCGCACCTACGATAACTCCGGGAACGGTTCCGATTCCGCCGTATGCGGAAGCGCCGCCGATGAAGCAGGAGCCGATGGCATCCATTTCGTAGTTCTGACCGTATGTGGGCTGCGCGGAGGTAAGTCTTGCGATTGTTACCATTGCAGCGAGTGCGGAAAGAAGACCCATGTTGGTGTATGCAAGGAAGTAAACTCTGTTGGTGTTGATACCGGAAAGCTTGGTAGCCTTCTCGTTACCGCCTACAGCGTAGAAAGCACGACCAACGGTGGTGTTGGAGGTAATGTAACCGTAGATAAGGATTACGATTGCAACCCAGATAAGAACGGTAGGAATACCCTTGTGCTGTGCAAGTCTGAAGGCAAAAGCAACAATAACTGCTGCGATAACAACTGTCTTGAACCAAAATGCTACTGCGGATTCAACTTCGTAGTTCTTGGACTTCTTGGTGATTCTGCTCTTAAGCTGTAAGAATACGAACAATACTGCTGCCACGATACCTACCGCAAGGCATAATCCGTTGATGGATCCCATGTGGAAGAGATCGGGAATGTAACAGTTAGCGCCGCCACCGAAGATGTTTACAAACTGAACCTGACCGGTGATGGAAACGGTAAGACCGTTAAGTACTACGTTACTTAAACCTCTGAATGCAAGCATACCTGCAAGTGTTACGATGAAGGGAGGTATTCTTACGTATGCAATCCAGAATGCCTGGAAAGCACCGATTGCTGTACCTGTAAGTAACATGATGAAGATTGCAAGGTACATGTTAACGCCCTTGTCAACCATAAGCTTGGCGCCTACGGCACCTACGAAACATACAACCGAACCAACGGAAAGGTCAATGTTACCGCCGGTAAGTATGCAAAGAAGCATACCGGTTGCAAGAATGAATACGTACGCGTTCTGTGAAATGATGTTTGAAATGTTGGCGGGAAGTAAGATGGATCCGCCGGTCATAACAGCAAACAATCCAAGTACCAGAACCAGTACGATGATCATTGTATATTTTTTTACAAAATCAAGTAATTTCGAATTAGTCATTGTCGTCGCTCCTAACCGGCCTTAATGATGTGTGACATGATTGCTTCCTGAGATGCCTCAGCCGCATCAAGTTCACCTACCATCTTGCCTTCGTTCATAATATAAATTCTATCGCACATTCCCAAAAGCTCCGGCATTTCGGAGGAAATCATGATAACCGATTTGCCTTCAGCCACAAGCTGATTCATGATGCAATAAATTTCATACTTGGCACCTACGTCGATACCTCTTGTAGGCTCGTCCAGAATAAGAATGTCGGGATCGGCGTACATCCATTTAGCAAGCAATACCTTCTGCATGTTACCGCCGGAAAGGTTACCTACGTTTTGTTCAACCGTAGGGCACTTAATGGAGAGCTTCTGCTTGTAATCCGCAGCTACGGCATATTCTTCATCCTTGTTAATAACCTTGTGCTTACTTACACCCATGAGGTTGGCAAGCGTGGTATTAAGCTTGATGGTGTTGGAAAGAATAAGTCCGTTACCCTTACGGTCTTCGGTTACGTATGCAAGCTTGTGATCGATGGCTTCACGAACGTTGTTAAGATGTACTTCCTTGCCGTCAATGAATATCTGACCGGAAATGTTATCGCCGTAGCTCTTTCCGAAAATACTCATTGCAAGCTCGGTACGTCCTGCACCCATAAGTCCCGCGATACCTACGATTTCACCCTTTCTTACGTTAAAGTTGACGTTGTCGACAACCTTTCTTTCGGAGTAAACCGGGTGGTAAGCTGTCCAGTTTCTTACTTCTAATTTAATCTCTCCCATATCATTAACGATTGTTTTGGGGCGCTTGGGGAATCGGTCTGCGATTTCACGACCTACCATGCCCTTAATGATACGGCTTTCTGAGATATCGTCCGTTGCCTTGTCGAGTGTTTCGATTGTCTGACCGTCTCGGATAACGGTAATCTTATCCGCAACGTACGATACCTCATTAAGTTTGTGGGAGATGATGATTGATGTCATTCCTTCTTTCTTGAACTTAAGCAAAAGATCAAGAAGCGCTTTTGAATCCTCTTCGTTAAGAGAAGCGGTGGGCTCGTCAAGGATCAAGAGCTTTGCGTTCTTGGCAAGAGCCTTGGCGATTTCAACAAGCTGCTGCTTGCCCACACCTATATCTTTAATCAGAACCTGCGGCTGTTCTTTGAGGCCTACCACGTTAAGGTATTTAGCCGCAAGATCATTCGTTTCATTCCAATTAATCTTGAATTTGCTGCCTCGTTCGTTACCGAGGAACATATTCTCTGCAATAGTCATGTAAGGAATCAGCGCGAGCTCCTGGTGAATAATAACTATTCCCTTTGCTTCACTGTCCTTAATCGTATGAAATTCACAAACCTCACCGTCATAAACGATATCCCCTTCGTATGTGCCGTGAGGATAAATTCCGCTTAAGACGTTCATCAGTGTAGATTTACCAGCTCCGTTTTCACCTACGAGAGCATGGATTTCGCCTTCTTCCACCTGAAGATTTACGTTGCTAAGTGCTTTTACACCCGGGAAGGTTTTGGTTATGTTTTTCATTTCAAGCAATATTTTAGCCAATTTGAATCCTCCCTTTTAAGTATCCTTTCAGAAATAGCAGGCGGGACGGGTCCCGCCTGCACATTTTTATTAAGTTTAAATTACTTTAACTGATCCTCTGTGTAGTAACCGGAATCGATAAGTAACTCTTTGTAGTTGTTAACGTCTGCAAATACAGGCTCGCAAAGGAATGAAGGAACGGTGATTACGCCGTTGTTGTATGTCTTTGTATCGTTAACGGGAGCTTCCTTACCCTTCATGATAGCGTCAACCATTTCTACGGTCTTAGCTGCAAGAGTACGGGTGTCCTTGAAGATTGACATTGCCTGCTTACCTGCAAGCATGTTCTTAACGTTTGCAACGTCACAGTCCTGACCGGTGATGATAGGCCAATTGGAGTGGTTGCCTTCGTAGTTAGCTACAAGTGCGTTGGTAACGCCCATTGCGGTAGAGTCGTTGGAAGCAAGTACAGCATCAAGCTGTGTTCCGTCTGCATAGTTAGCAGCGATGATAGCATCGAATCTGTTCTGTGCGTTCTCGGTAGACCATCCCTGAGTAGCAACTTCATCAAACTTAACCTGGCCGGACTTAACTACGAGCTGACCGTTGTCGATGTACTTCTGAAGAATATCCATAGCGCCGCCGAAGAAGAATCTGGCATTGTTGTCGCCGGGGTCACCGGTGATAAGTTCGATATTGAAGGGGCCCTTGCCATCCTTAAGACCTAACTGCTCTTCAATGTACTCACCCTGCTTGGTACCTACCATGTAGTTATCGAATGTTGCATAGTATGTAACAGCGTCGGAGTTCATGATAAGACGGTCATAAGCGATAACCTTAACGCCTTTTTCTTTAGCCTGAGCTAAAACGGTTCCGAGTGAATCGCCTTCGATTGAAGCGATAACGAGAACCTTACAACCGGAGTTGATCATGTTCTCAATCTGAGAAACCTGTGTTGCGATGTCGTTGGAAGCGTACTGAAGGTCTACAGCGTAGCCTGCGTCTTTAAGCTGCTTCTCCATGTTGGAACCGTCCTGATTCCATCTCTGCAAATCCTTAGTGGGCATTGCAACGCCGACCTTAGTTCCGCCTGAACCGCCTGCGCTACAACCTGTAAGCATTGTAACTGCCATTGCGCAAGCAAGGATTATGCTTAAAAGTTTCTTTTTCATATTCTTTCCTCCCTAATCTAGGTAGTTTTTTGTTACGCATAAAGAATAACATAATTAACAAGTAATTAATTTTTACCCATCTTGAAATTTTTTTGCACCTTCACGGGTAAAAAAATGCGCGCTGTAAATTTTTGTCATACAGCACGCATCAGCTACAATATTTTACCTGTTTTACTTTTTACTTCTTTTTACCATATCCCCGATTCGGCCAAAGAAAGCCTTACGCATCAGTTGCCGGGCATCTTCTCGGGAACGTTTAAATATACGTCTTCTTTGAGATGGAAGCCGCTTGAAATAATGACTTCGTCGAGGTTATCCTTGGTCACCGCTATGGGGGTAAGACCGATATAAGCGATGTCGTAGGTACCGTCATTTATTGTGGTGACGTCGTCGCCTTCAAGGGGCTCGCCCTTGGCAAGAGCGATGGCACATTCGGCAGCACGCTTCGCAAGCTTCTCAACCGGCTTGTAAACCGTCATGTTCTGAGTGCCTTCCACAATTCGCTGGCAGGCCTCGAGGTCGGCATCCTGACCCACTACGGGGAGGTCGCCCGCAAGTCTCTTCTCGGAAAGGGCTCTGATTACCATTCCCGCAAGGTTGTCGTTACCGCACATGATACCGGAAGCATTGGCCACCATGTCCTCATGCTCGTAAATGTAGTCGCCCGCAATCTCCGCACGCCAGCCGTCACAGTGGATGGTATCGATTACCGTCATGTTCTCACGTTCGCACACCTTATTGAAGCCTTTCTCCACTGCGGGTACATTATTGTCAAGAGGCGAACCTCCGAGCATCAGTACATTGCCGCCCGCCGCACCGCTCTTCGCAAGAGCCTCCGCCATAAGCGTTCCCACCATTTCATTGTCAAAAGTAATATAAAGGTCCGCATTGGAATTGGTAACCGGACGGTCGTATGCGATAATCTTGATGCCCTCGTCCTTGGCCTTCTGAACCGTTGACTTAAGGGAGTCGGAATCGATACATACTATGACGATTACATCCACGCCCTTCTTAATAAAGTACTCAATCTGTTCTTTCTGCTTCTCAACGTCACCGTTGGCATTCTGAACGTTAACCGTCGCACCTAACTCCTTGGCCGTAGATACGAACACGTCTCTGTCACGCTGCCAACGCTCGATGACAAAAGAATCAAAGCTCATTGCTATCTGAATCTTGTCATCCGGCGCAACCTTTTTCTTTTCCTCCGCCTTCTCACCCGCACTGCACCCGGGCAAAAGAAAGAGTACCATAACCATTAACCCCGCCAAAAATCTTTTCACTTATTTACCCTCTCTGTACTCTGTGGGAGTCACACCCACGTTCTTTTTAAATGACTTACTGAAGTAGTTGGGATCGGAGTAGCCCGCCATCTGGCAGATTTCCTTCATGGAATACTGCGTGGTGCTAAGAAGCTCCTTGGCACGCTCAATCCTAAGCTTAGTAAGATAATCTATGAAATTCTCGCCGGTACTCTCTTTGAAAATACGGCTCAAATAGTACGAACTGATATTAACCGCCATGGACACGTCGTCGAGCGTGATGTTCTTCGTGTAATTAGCCTCGATGTAAGCCTTGGAAGCCTCAACCACATCATTGGAGCTTTCCGTCTTCTTATTGGAAATGCTCGTGCTCGAGAAAATAATTCTGTCCTTGAACCACTCCCACAAAGAATCCGCGTCGGTCGCCTCCATAACCCTGGGGAGGTAGTCGCGACGGTCTTCCATCTTGTAGGTCATACCGTTTTCGTAAGCAAGCGTCTCGGCTCTGAGCGCGAACTCAAGCACTTTAAGTCTGGCATCCATAATATCTCTCGTGCGAATCCACTCAAAGAAATCGCGCGCAACACTTAGCGCCGCCTCGGTACGTCCCTTGGCGATTTCCTCAAACAGCCTTAACTCAAGCTCAATCGGGTAGTCGCCTGTGTAAGCGCAGCCGATCGGAAGGTCGTCCGCGTGCGCCAGCGTGTTCGTAGTAATAAGAAGCGCGTTCACCGCATCCCTGTAGGAATTATCCATACGAGAGAGTTTGTTGACCTTGCCGATGCCCACTCTGAAAGCAATATCGGTAGTGTGGCTCAACTTATGTATCATCTCGCGAGCGTTGGTAATTACACTTACGCGCTCCGCATAATCCATTTCTTCATATTCGCAAGGCACCAACACCGCAATCTTATTACCCATAACGGAACCCACGATTCCGTTAAAATAAAGCTTTATGTACTCGCGAATTTCTCTGTAATTCTGCTGTAACTTGACACTCGAGCCGAGGGCGTTGGTCATGTGGTTGCCTTCTTTGGCATCGCCGGATACGAGTACCATCATGTATGCATTCTCAGCGTGAATGTCGAGCATCGTCTTGTAATTGTCTATATCTTCGTCGAAATATTCGTGGAAAAGAATATTGTAAATCAGGCCGTTTTCAAGGATGGGCACGACGGTCTCGAGTTTTTCTTTGACCAGTAAGTCGTTGGAGCGGCGGTTCTTCTCCTCCGTAACCATGTTCATGGCTTTCTTGAGAGCGGCGATGATACGGTTACGCTCCATGGGCTTCGTAATGTACTCGATGGCGCCGAGCTTCATGGCTTCCTTGGCATAGTCAAACTTGTCGTAGGCGGACATTACGATGAAAATCACATTGTCGTTGGTCTTTCTGATCTCGCGCATGGCATCGATACCGTTGATGCCGGGCATCTGAATGTCCATCACGGCAATGTCGGGGCGGAAGCTCTCGGCAAGTTCTATGACGTTTCGGCCGGTCTTGGCGTATTCCACGCGGCACTCGTCGCCGAATTCCTTCTGAATTATGAACTTAAGGGAGTCGATTACTATGCCTTCGTCGTCGGCAAGCATTATTTTATACATCGCGTTTCTCCTTGATGTCTAGGTAAATGGTAAATCTTGAGCCCTTGCCGGGGCCGTCGCTTTCTATCGAAAGAACATCGTCCGTTCCCGCAAACAGTTTAAGTCGCGCATAAACGTTGTCCATTCCTATGCCGTTTGAATCTTTCTTTTCATCGGAAACCGGGCGGCCGTTTCTGAGTCGGTCGATGGTCTCCTCGTCCATGCCGATACCGTTGTCCTCGATTCTGATGCAGGCGGTGTCGTCCATTGCATAGACGCTCATCTTGATGCGTCCCTCTCCCATCATCTCGCGGATGCCGTGGTTCACACAGTTCTCGATAATAGGCTGCAAAATCATACTGGGCATCTCTACATTAAGAAGTGATTTATCCACTTCTTTCTCATAATGAATGTCGCCCGAGAATCGCACGTTTAATATGTAGATGTAATTGTCTACAAGTTCAAGTTCCTCGCCGATGGTAACGGTTCCGGTGCCCTTTTTAACGTTGTATCTGAAGAACTCCGCCATAATCTGCACGTACTCGTAAGTCTTGTCGGCGCCCTCCATCATGGCAAGCTGCGCGCCCGCATTAAGTGTGTTAAAAAGAAAGTGCGGATTAATCTGCGCCTGTAAGTACTTAAGCTGAGCGTCCTTAAGGTGGGTCTCCATCATGAGCTCTTTTTCTTTTAACTGGCGCTCTGTCTCGGCGCTCTCGCGCATCTTCTCGATGTACTCCTGAATACTGACCACCATCTTGTTGAAGGCCTTCGTTACGACACCGATTTCGTCGGAGGAGTTAACGGGCAACGTAGAAATCTCGAAGTTACCTTTCGCAACTTCATCCGCAGCACCGGTAAGGGAACGAAGGGGCCTTATAAGGTTGGACGTAAGCTTAAGAATAAGAAGCGTACTTGTAAAAATAACCACTATCATGATGAGGTTGCCCGCAACTTCGAATCGTCTGAAGGCGTCGAGCATCTCTCGGTAGTTCGCGGAGTTTTCTTTGAACTGCTCGTTGTTAAGGCTGTATATGTAAGTGTTGATGTAGCCGTAGAGCTTGGTCGCTTCTTCGTAACGGGAACGGTATTTCTCGACGTTACGGCCACGCTTGGCATCGATTGTCTGACCGACTTCCTGCAGGTACAGCGTCGACATTTCCTTAATCGAACGCTCCATGCGGCCGAGCGTACTGCCGGTGACCTTGTCATTTAATTCGTCCACAAGATCCGTGAAGTTCTGCGATCTTCTGTAGTAGTTCTCAAGCGAATCGCTGGTCTTGGTGCCGAGGTACTCGACCATACTGTCCTGCACAGACTTAATGGATATCGATATTTCGTTGAGCTGAAGGTTGGCTTTATAAACGTTATCAATCTTGTCGGACATGTTGTTCATCGCCACCAAAAGGACGATGTTAATCACAAACACAAGCATGTTAACCGCAAGCGTGATACCTGTCAGTTTGATTCTTAATGGGAGGTTGCGTAACTTATTCTTCATTCTGCGCCTCCCCCATGTATTCCGCCACGTTCTTTTTATTAATAACGTAGCTGTCTACCGCCGAATACTGGCTGGTGTTGCCCAGTTCATAATATTCGGTAAGCGCATCGATGCAGTACTGCCCCAGCTGCTGGGTGTCGATGGACAAAGTCGCGTAAATAACGTCTCGCTCAATACCCTTCAAAATTGCCTCGGAATCGTAATAACCGAGGATATTTACAAATCCTACCTGGTTGTAGTCGACTACGCCCTGGTAGACGCTGTTGGTTTCGTTCTCGTTAAGGCACACCACGATATCGGGTATGTTGCCCGGTCCCAGTAAAAAAAGATTTCTGACAGACTCTTCCACTGAGAAACTGTTGGAAGCATCCACCGGCACAAGCTCTACCTCGATTCGCTTATGCTTGATAGCGTTCTCCGTAGTCTCTCTGTCAATGGTTTCCTGAATACCTGCGGCAAGGACGTTCTGTCCCGAATCCTCCGAAGACGCATCCACAAGTACCGCAACGGTAATGTGGTTGCCGAGGAAGATTCTTTCATTGGCCATCTTGATGATGAGGTTACCGTACTCTCGACCGAGGTTGTAGTTACCTACGCCCACAAAGCTGAGTCTCTCGGACTGCGCATTATCGTTAAAAAGCGTTACAACCGGGATTCCCTCATCGTACGCTTTATTGATAAGCTCCGTCATGCCCTCGGCCTCGCCCGCGGTCACAATAATACCGTCCACCTTCGAAGCTATGGCAATCTCCATAAGCTCCGTCTGGCTGTACTCACGCGAAAGGTTGTTGGAAATCATCTCGACATACGCATTGTCTTCTTTGGCCGTTTCGAGTGCAGACTCGTACACAGACTTCCAGAAAGACGACTCCGCATCGTCCGTGATCATCGCATAATATTTGTCATAAGTCACATCCGACTCGGTGCGACTTAAAGTTTTCGTATAGGAAACAAAAAAGAAAATAAGAAGACCGGTGAGCGCCACCATCACGCCGGTTATAATGAAAATCGTTATGGAATTAAGCCTTTTAAGTAAAGCT
This sequence comes from Lachnospiraceae bacterium YSD2013, assembly GCA_900100895.1. GTDB lineage: Bacteria > Bacillota > Clostridia > Lachnospirales > Lachnospiraceae > UBA1258. The sequence continues at coordinate 918 of FMTX01000041.1, read as the reverse complement.
TTCAAACCGTGCCCCCACCTATAAATAATCGCTAAACATATACATTATAAAAATTCCTGCCAAAAAACACAAGAATTATCCTTTTTGCTTGTCTGTTAATCAAAGTAAGCGTATAGTAACTGTTGAAAGAAAGCGTGGCGCCCCCTATATCTCCCGCCACGTCAAAGAGGACATTATGAAAAAAATTACAACCAAACAAATCGCTATCGGCGGCGTGTTACTCGCCATTATGATAGTAAGCATGTTCTTTAAGAACTTATCGGTTTACATCACCGGCCCCATCGTTAACGCAACCTTGATTATAGCAACCCTTACACTGGGTCTTGTGATGGGCATCATTCTTTCAATTATCGCTCCCATCGCATCATTCTTAATCACAGGTTCACCCATCGTAGCAGCCGCACCTTTCCTGATGATTCCCGCCATTGCACTCGGCAACATCATCATGTGCGTATGCGTATACGTATTCTACAAGAACATCAAGAACAAGCTTGCCATCGGCCTTCCTGTAGGTCTCATCGCAGGTTCCGTTTTGAAGGCTCTTTTCATGGGCGCCGTAATTTCCAACTTCATCCTTGTGCGCTTCGTGAACCTTCCCAAGCCCGAAATGATTAAAGTCGCTCAGAAGACTTTCTCCATCACCCAGCTCTTCACCGCTTTAATCGCTTCCGCTTTCGTATATGTTATCTGGCTTGCCGCAGGCAAGTTCCTGGTAAAGGAAGCTCAGGAGTAATAGAAACTGTCAGGCGCCGACTTAAGTCGGCGCTTTTTTATTATCAATGGCATATCACGCCCCATCCCGAACATAAGTCTTTACCCAAAACTCTATCGGAGCGTCGGCGCTTAGCGGCTGTATTTCAAGCCGCTTATGCACGAAAACACTTCTGTTTGAGTTGCAAAAAAGGGCTGTGCTGTCCC
>FMTX01000023.1 GCA_900100895.1 Lachnospiraceae bacterium YSD2013 | reverse complement strand
CCGAGCATTTAAGTGCTTTCCAAATGTAGAAGGGCTGGTTTTCCATTCTGATCAAGGGTGGCAATATCAGCATTCCTACTATCAGCAGCGCCTCAAAGAACATGGCATTATCCAATCAATGTCCAGAAAGGGAAACTGTTATGATAACTGCATAATGGAGACTTTCTTTGGACGTATGAAAAACGAAATGTATTATGGTTATGAAAAAGAATATCGTTCGTTTGAAGAGTTTGCAAAAAGTGTTGAAGAATATATAGATTATTATAATAATAAAAGAATTCAGGCGAAAACAAAATGGATGCCTCCTGTAAAGTACAGGGAAGCATCCATGTGTTCAGCCTAGTTCATAAATATGTGTCCAGGATTCTGGGTACATATCAGTTTCTGGGGTTTTTCTTTTATCTATAATTGTATTCAGCCTCGGTGAAACGCAGAAAATTTTGTTTTGTAATAGGAAGCAATTTCCTATTACAGAAAAATCGCTCCACTAAGGATGCGCACTCGCGCGATTGGAATTATGTTGACCTTGTCAACCGCGCTCGGCGCGAGAATGTCGCGAGCGACATTCTATTTTACATTTTATTACATCTGTGTTGATTCTCTGTAAATAAGATCAGTCTCTGTATAGGTTATCCTGTAATTGAGATCAGGCTGCTCAATCCTTGAGATTACAAGGTTGGCAGCTGAATAACCGATTATCTGGCTGTGTATGTGGCTGGTTGAGAGAGAAGGAGACATGATCTTGGACTCGGGGGAATCATCAAAACCGAATATCTTGATATCACGTGGACATTCTATTCCCATTCTCTTGAGGCCGGATATCAGATCGAGAGCTACAAAATCGTTGGCACAAATAAAGAGTTCGGGCATTTCTTGAATCTTCGTAAGAGCTTCGAATAAGTATTCTCTATATTCTGATCCGTGAGGATGAACCTCTGTAAGACAATATTTTTCGTCAAAGTTCAGATTATTGATATACATTGCCTCCCTAAAGGCTATGAATCGCTCGTAGAAAGAACGGCAATGTGTGACCTGGCCTACAAATCCTATCTTGGCAATTCCCTTTTTGCTCATGTCATTAACGACTGTATATATATTGGAAAAATTATCCATGAGCAGAACATCTGCGTTTAATGGTCTCCAGAAGCTTGCAACGGGAGCATCTATCATGAGAACAGGTAATCCTAGGCTGCACAACATTTCACAATAGGGGTGATCAAACATTTCGATGCATACAATAGCCTTGGTGTTATCTGGTCTGTATGAGAGAGGAAGAGTTCTTGACTCTATATTCTGATGATCAACCCGGTGCATTGTCAGACTATAGCCAAGCAGAGAAAGTTCATATTGAAATTTATCCAGCATGGTAGAAGCAAAGTGAGAATTATTGAGGAAACTGCCTGAAAAGAGAGCAATCTCTCCTGAAGCCTTGGGCCGGGAACTAAAAGGATTTGTAATGTCTGAAATGGAATTGGCATAAGAAAATTGCTTGTATCCCATTTCGATAGCCTTCTCTAAAACTTTCTGTCTGGTAGATTCAGCTAAAACTCCGGTGTTATTTATAGCCTTGGATACGGTATTTCTGGATACTCCAAGAGCATCTGCTATATCCTGTAAGGTGACTTTTGCTGGCATAATGTAGTCTCCACTTTCTAAATAAAAGATGAATGTGTCAAAAGATGGGTGTGCCCCAGATAGTAGGTATTTATGACTTTTTGACACCTATATTATTATAAAATGTAAAAATTAAAGTGTCAAATGTAAATATTTATTGTGCAAATGTAAAATAATTATGTTGACAGTTGAAAAAATGGGTGCTATATTTTACATATGCAAATAAGAATTATGCAAATGTAAAACTCGGGAGGGGCTACATGAACACAAAGGTAAAAGATAATTCGATGCATAACACCCTGGTATATGTTAAACAGCATTGGCAACTATATGTGTTCTTTCTGGGGCCGGCACTGTTACTGACAATAGTGTTCAGGTACATTCCGATGGGAGGCATTCTGATTGCTTTCCAGAAATACAACCCATTTAATGGAATATTGGGGAGTGAATGGGTAGGACTTAAGTATTTCGAACAGTTCTTATCATCACCCGATTTTATGCAATATCTTGCAAATACACTTAAACTGAGTATTTTTGGTCTGTTATGGGGATTTCCAATGCCGATAATACTGGCGCTTCTACTTAACAGGATTGCCAGTAGCAGGATCAAGCAGAAGATACAGCTTGTTCTGTATATGCCTAACTTCATATCTGTCATAGTCCTCTGTGGTATGGTCAGGATTCTTTTATCGGTTACAGGACCATTCAATATGCTTTTGGGAACGAACATCAACTTTTTGACAATCCCTGCAGCATTCAGACCAATCTACATCATAAGTGGTATCTGGCAGGGCGCCGGCTGGGCATCGATCATGTACACAGCAGCTCTTTCAAATGCCAGCAAGGAACTCAAAGAGGCAGCACAGATTGATGGAGCCAATATCTGGCAACAGATCAAGGCAGTAGAGTGGCCGGCTATCAAGGATATGGTAGTTATCCAATTCATCCTTCAGGCAGGAAACATTATGAGTATCGGCTTTGAAAAGGCCTATGCACTTCAGTCAGATATGAACCTTGCTTCATCTGAGATCATAGCTACGTATGTTTACAAAAAAGGTCTTTTGAATGGTGATTACAGTTATTCAACAGCGGTTGGATTATTTAATACGATCGTAAATGTATTTCTTCTCATAGTGGTTAATAAGGTTGTTGAGAAGCTTAACGACGGTCAGGGACTATAAGGGGGAGCGAAATGCAACAGACAGTAAATATTAAAAAAAGCGATTTTGCCAGAGCTTCCATTGGAGATAAAGCATTTCTTTTGGTTGGTTATATTCTCCTTGCAGCCTTTGTAATGGCTATCATAGGCCCTGTAGTTTATATTATTGTAGCTTCCTTCATGGATCCTATAACACTTCAGAACAAGGGAATAGTATTTGATTTCAGCAAATGGACTCTTACAGCTTATGAGAGAGTTATGACCAATTCTCAGATATGGATTGGATTTAGAAATGCAATTATATATTCCGTATTATTTGCGGTTATTTCTGTATTTATAACACTTTTGTGTGCTTATCCAATGTCAAGAGATGATTTTAAAGGCAAGAAGTTTTTTAACGCAATCTTTATTATCACAATGTTCTTTGGCGGAGGACTGATTCCTACATACCTTCTTATCAGTAACATGGGACTTCTTGATACCATGTGGGCTGTAATTCTTCCGGGATCATTTAGCGTATGGAACATGATCATCGCAAGAACTTACTACAAAGGTATTCCAAGCGAACTTAGAGAAGCTGCTGATGTGGACGGAGCTAATGAGTTGGTGTTCTTCTTCAGAATACTTCTTCCTGTGTGCACACCACTTATAGCAGTGCTGATGTTGTGGCAGTTTGTAGGAATGTGGAACAGCTACTTTGATGCAATGATCTATCTGAATTCAGCAGATAAGCAGCCTCTTCAGCTGGTGCTTAGGGCTATCCTCATCCAGAATGAACCAGATCCGGGAATGATAGCAGATATGCAGAGTACAGCTCAGAGAGCACAGCTTGCAGAACTTCTTAAATATGCAACCATCATTATTTCAAGCTTACCGCTTATAGTAATGTATCCATTCTTCCAGAAGTATTTTGATTCAGGAATCATGGTTGGTTCAGTTAAAGGCTGAGAGGCTTAAACAATCAGAACTTCCCCTGGCAACAGGAGATAATAAAGAATTTTTATAAGGAGAGGGAAAATGAAAAAGAAGACAACAAAGTTATTTTCAGCAGCACTTGTTCTTGCAATGTCAGCCAGTGTTCTGGCAGGTTGCGGAAAAGGTGCTTCAGGCAGTGGGGCAGCATCAGTTTCAGCGGATGGTATCAGCTTTCCGCTGGAAAACAAGGTTACTATCACAGGTACAATCAGCTATCCGTCAGGAACTGAGTCAGAACCTAACAACAGAACAATCTTCAAGAGACTTGAGGAAGAGACAAACGTACATGTTGATTGGACAGCTATTTCAAATGATCAGTGGGGCGACAAGATCAAACTCAACATGGCTAACAAGAACACACTTACAGATTTTGTATTTAATGCAGGCTTTAGTAACTCAGACCTTATCAGATATGCTGAGCAGGGAGTTATCCTTCCTGTAGAAGAGTACATTGACAACAACATGCCTAACCTTAAGGCAGTATTTGATAAGTATCCGGAGTACCGCACAATGTGTGAGGACTCCGAGGGACACATCTGGGCACTTCCATGGATTGAGCAGCTTGGTTCTAACAAGACAGCTATCCAGACAGTAGGTAATAACTTCACTTACATCAACAAGAAATGGCTTGATTTCCTCGGACTTCAGACACCTACAACAGTTGATGAATTCGAAGAAGTACTTAAGGCATTCAAGGAGCATGCTTCAGAGCTTCAGGCTGAGTTTGGTATTGAGGGTGACATCATTCCTATGTCATGCATCATGAACGATCAGGATCCAAGCCTTCTTATTAACGGCTTTGGCGAAGGTTACGGTGACAATGATATCGGACAGCACATTGCAGTTACAGATGACAAGAAGGTTATCTGCACAGCAACACAGGAAGGTTTCAAGTCAGGTATGCAGTGGCTTCATCAGCTCTATGAAGAGGGACTTATCGATCCTGAGTGCTTCACACAGGAGTGGTCAACTTATGTAGCTAAGGGTAAGTCACACAGATATGGTGTTTGCTTTACATGGGACATTGCTAACATTGATAACCTTGAAGATTTCGTTCCACTTGCAGCTCTTAAGGCTGATGTTAAGAATGTAACTCCTATGAATAGCTCTTTCACATCAGGTTTTGACCGTGGCAGATGCGTTGTAACTTCTAAGTGTGAGAACCCTGCATTCGTATGTGCTTGGCTTGATAAGATGTATGATCCATTCCAGTCACCACAGAACAACTGGGGAACATATGGCGAGGATGATGAGTTTGATATCTTCGAGCTTTCAACAAATGCAAACGGCGACAAGATGCTCAAGCATGCACCTCTTGGCGATGCTTCTCCTGTAGAAGTTCGTGAGGCTGAGTGTGTTGGTGGTCCTCTTGCAATCCTTGATGAGTACTACGGCGTATATGTTACATGCCCTGATGATGCGCAGTATCGTCTTGACTGGATCAAGGAGTACTATACAAACGATATGAACTGCAAGTATGTATATCCTAACGTATTTATGACAGCTGATGATACAGAGGCTCTTACAACTATCCAGACAGATCTTATCAGCTATATCAACTCCAGCAGAAGTAACTTCGTTATGAACGGTCTTACAGATGCTGAGTGGGATGAGTATCTCAAGCGGGTTTATGCATATGGTCTTGATGAGTATCTCTCTATCTACCAGAAGTATCTTGATGAGTTCTATAATTAATTCATATAACCGGAAAGGCAGGGAGGAGATTTTCTCCTCCCTTTTTAAAAATGAAAAGAAAAGTTGCCATAATTGCAGCACTTCTTGCATGTATGCTCACAGGATGTGCTGATAGCCAAAATGCAAATACTCTTTTTCCAAGGGCTGAGGACAGTTATGTTGGAGATGTAATGGCTCTTTCAGAAGAAAATGGAGTATATCTGAATTATTTATATGAAACAGATCATAACGGTGTGGGCTATCATCCCATTCATCGTTTTTATACCAAGGATTTTTTAAGCTTTGAGGATAAAGGAGAAGTTCTTCCTTTTGCAGAGGATTCAGAAATACAGGATCTCGCAGTAGGAACCGGTTCTTTTATCAGGGATGAACAGGGAAACTATCACTGTTTCTACACAGGACATAATGATTACTACGACACATATGGACTAGATAAAGAATGTGTGTTACATGCTACAAGTAAAGATAACAAAAGCTTTACCAAAGACTATGACAATATTATTCATGCACCAAAAGGGTATAGTACAAACGATTTTCGTGATCCGCAGGTTTACAGAACCGATGATGGCTATCTGATGCTTGTGGGAGCTAGAAAAGAAAACGAGAGCGCTATAGTATATTACGAGTCACAGGATTTAGAGAACTGGACTTTTAAGGGAGATTTCTATACCAGTCGGGATCTGTATTTTATGGAATGCCCGGATGTTTTCCAAATGGGAAATAAGTATTATCTGGTATTTAGTTGGAACAACGTGGTCTATTACAGAGTTTCGGATAATTTCTTTGGACCATGGGAAAAAGAGGAGATTGATACTTTCGATGGGGATGGCTTCTATGCAGCCAAGTCTTGTGAATACAAGGGTAAGAGGTATCTTATAGGCTTTCTGGACCGTAAAAAAAGAGAAAAAGACAGCCTGAAGTATACATGGGCAGGAAGTATCCTGGTATATGAACTTAGACAATTATCAGACGGCAGACTTGGGGTATGCATGCCTGATCAATATAATGAATATTTCACAAAAGAACTGTTAAATTCCACTTCTGAAAATAATGCGCTGGATCTAGGGAAGGTGCCGGAAACTTGTCACCTCTCTTTTGACCTTGATATGGAAGAAGCCGGCAGAATGGACCTGGTGTTTAGTAATCCTGAGAGCGGAGAAGAATACAAGCTTAGCATCGACAATCAGGATGATAATATATCTTTTAATGCTTTTCCTAACAATCAGCCGATCAGGCTGGAAAGCGGAACCAAATATCATATAGATGTTGTGGTTGAAAAAGATATTGTAGTTATTTATGCAGATGGAATAAAAGCTCTGTCAAACAGAATTTATGCAGCTGTGGGAGCGGATTGGAAAATTGAGCTTACAGATGCTTTGGCAGAAAATGTAATGATTTACGGTAAGTGAGGATAGAAATGAGTGATAAGTTAAACAAGGCACGTGAATATGAAGAGAAAAAGGAAAAGATGATTGTCCCTGAAATGAGGCCTCTTTTTCATCTGACACCAAGATGTGGATGGATGAATGATCCTAACGGTTTTAGCCTTTATAAGGGTGAATACCATCTCTTTTACCAGTATTATCCATATGAGACAGTATGGGGACCTATGCACTGGGGACATGCGGTTAGTAAGGATCTGATCACATGGGAATATTATCCTGCTGCTATAGCTCCTGATATGGAATATGACAAGAACGGTTGCTTTTCAGGTAGTGCCATTGAAATGGAAGATGGCAGACAACTTCTGGTGTACACAGGAGTTCAGAAAATGGAAGATGAAGATGGCAACATCAGAGAGGTTCAGACCCAGTGTGTTGCTTTTGGTGACGGCAAGGATTATGAGAAGTATGCCAATAATCCTGTAATTGACAGTACTATGCTTCCTGAGGGCGCCGGCAAATATGACTTCAGAGACCCTAAGGTATGGCGTGAAAATGGCAAATATTACATAGTAGTTGGCAATAAAACTGAGGATATCGATGGACAGATATTACAGTTTGTAAGTGATGACGGTATTAACTGGTCCTATGATAAGACTGTTATCAAGAACAACCACAGATTCGGTGTAATGTGGGAGTGCCCTGATTACTTTAACCACGATGGTAAACAGGTCCTTCTCACAAGCCCGCAGGATATGCTCCCTGAAGAGCTTGAGTTCCACAACGGAAACGGAACCTTGTGTGTGATAGGAAGTATCGATGAAAATGGAGAATTCTGCGAAGAAAACTGTCAGGCTGTTGACTATGGTATTGATTTTTATGCGCCACAGACAATCAAGACTCCTGATGGACGAAGAGTCATGATCGGCTGGATGCAGAACTGGGATACATGCGGAATCAGGCGCGATGACTTCCCATGGTTTGGCCAGATGAGTATTCCAAGGGAAATAACTATTAAGGATAACAGACTTATTCAGTGGCCTGCCAGAGAGATAGAGAATTATTACGGCAAAAGAATCAGCAGACAGAATGTACTTATTTCTGATAGTGCTTCACTTTCAAGTATTGAGGGCAGATGCGTAGATATGACAGTAAGAGTCAGATCTACACAGGCAGAACTTTCATATAAAAAATTTGAAATTCGTTTTGCTGATAATGGCAAGGCTTATTCAACGATTGAATATGATCCTGTTGACAATATTGTTAAGATAGACAGAAAGCATTCAGGAAGCAGAAGAGCCATTGTTCATCAGAGAAGATGTAAGGTTGAAGGAAATAAGGGTGAGATTTCATTTAGACTTGTTCTTGACAGATACAGCATGGAGCTCTTCATCAATAATGGACAGCAGGTAATGTCTATGGTAATCCTTACAGATGTCAGAGCTGAAGGTATCAGTTTTAAGGCAGTTGGAGAACTTCTTATGGATGTTACTATGTATGAGCTTGAGAGGAAATAACTTATGAAAAAAGATGTAGTTGCGCTGGGGGAGTTGCTTATTGATTTTACAGGAAGCGGAGACAGCAACCGGGGAAATCCTTTATTTGAGGCTAATCCGGGCGGAGCACCCTGTAATGTGCTGTCAATGCTTCAGAATTTAGGCAACAGCACAGCTTTTATCGGCAAGGTTGGAAACGACTTTTTTGGGAGAATGTTAAAAGAGAGAATTGAAAAGCAGGGTATAGACTCTACCGGACTTGTCTTTGACGAGGAGGTAAATACTACCCTTGCATTTGTAAACAAGCTTCCAAATGGAGACAGAGATTTTTCTTTTTACAGAAAGCCCGGAGCAGACATGATGCTGACAGCAGAGGATGTTGAGAAGAATGCTGATCTTATCAGGAATGCAGATGTATTTCATCTTGGAACACTGTCAATGACAGACGAACCTGCAAAAGAGGCAACTGTCAGAGCTGTTACAATAGCTAAAGAGAGCGGAGCAGTCATATCTTTTGATCCAAATTACAGAGAACCTTTATGGAAGAACGTAGACGATGCAATAGATGCTATGAAATATGGCTTTGAAAACTGTGATATCCTGAAAATTTCAGATAATGAGATTGAGCTTTTTACAGGCCTTAAGGATATAGAGGCAGGAGCAAGGAAAATAAAGAGAGACTTTGGTATTCCAATCGTGTTTGCCACACTTGGATCTGAAGGAAGTATAGCTCTTTACAAAGATATGGTGATCAAAAAAGACGGGTACAGAAATCCTGCTACTATAGAGACTACAGGAGCAGGCGATACCTTCTGTGCCTGTGCCATAGATTACATCCACAGAAACGGACTTGATAATCTGACAAAGGACGGATTATTTGAATGCCTGTCGTTTGCAAACGCTGCGGCATCTATTATAACCACCAGAAAAGGTGCACTTTCTGTAATGCCAACCCAAGAAGAAATAACAGCTTTTCTAACAAACAAGTAATGATAAGAACAATGATGCGGGAGAGAAAGCAGATGTAATTGGAAAGGTCTTTAGCGGAGCTGCGCTAATGAATGCAGGCTATGCCTTTGATCCCGTGTTCGGTTCATACCCGGCGATACAACTTCATTTTAGAAAGAAATGTTAAGAGACATCAATGGATTTCAAAATAGTTTTTTCAGATATAGACGGAACAATTCTAAACAGTGAACATAGAATGCTTAAGGGCACACTTGATGCAATATTTGCCCTGCAGAAAGCCAATATCCCTTTTGTCATTGCGACAGCAAGAGGACCATCCGGAGTACGGCCGATTTTTAAAAGATACGGGTTTACCTGCCCGATGATCTGTTATAGTGGGGCGCTTATCATTGATGAAAACGATAAGATAATGTACTCGGAGGGACTTGATGCCGATGACGCGAGGGATATTATTTCTTATGTAGAGGCGGAGAAGATTGACTGTACATGGAATATCTATTCAGAAGAATTGTGGATTGTAAATGACAGGAATGACCGACTGGTCCGCGCAGAAGAGGAAATCGTTGAGGTCTGTGCAACAGAGGGCGGCATAGAGCTTCTTCCAAAAGATGCAATCATAGGAAAGCTCCTTTGCATATGTGAGCCTGAAGCAATATGTGGTATAGAAAATGAATTGAAAAAGAGATTTCCAAAGCTGTCGATAGTTAAATCCTCAGATGTTCTTCTTGAAATCATGGGAAAGGGAATTACAAAGGCCGACGGAGTCAGGCGAGTATGCTCGTATATGAACATCCCGCCGGAGAAAGCGGTTGCTTTTGGTGATCATTTTAATGATGCAGAAATGCTACGATCTGTAGGATTTCCTTTTCTGATGGGAAATGCTCCGGAGGAATTGAAGAAGGAATTCTCGTGTGTGATTGGAAGTAATGATGACGAGAGCATTTCAGAAGCCTTTAGGAGTATTGGCCTATTATTGGAGTGAGGGAGATGACAGTGTGGATAGAGCTCATATGTCATAACTTTCCATTTCATTTTTCTCACAGATATATTTAATGAGTAGAAAGTAAAATCAGAGTATTATTTTTGACCGCGGTTATTAAAGTTGCCACCAGCAGCATACAGTAGCCCTTAGCTTTCTACCGTACGCAGCAGGTAAACAGCAACTTGAAGTAGAAATGCCACAAACACAGCACTTAGGACATTGAAAAAGTTCTCAAAGAGATAACACAAGCCAAAACCAACCCTCGCTTGGAATACAGCGAGGGTTTTTCTTTTGACCGAATATGTGTGTTATAATTATGGACATAACGATATTAAATTCGGGTTTTATGAACGATAACAAATCAAAACTTATGGGGTTAAAATGAAAAACAGATTAATAATGTTGGAGGGGCTCCCGGGAACGGGCAAATCGACAAATTCCTTTAAACTATATGAACAGCTTATACTTGGCGGCAAGAAGGTTCGCTGGATTCATGAGGTTTCGCAGCCGCATCCGGTTCTGTTTTTCACAGAAAGCTGCATGACTAAAGAAGAATACCGGGATTTTAAAAAGAAATATCCCGAAGTTGCAGCGCTTCTTGATGAGGTGGCGGAGGTTCGTGAGACTACCGTTGGAATTGATCAAGAGACTGTGGGCAGAAGAGCACAGGATGCCAAGGAGCAGGCATGGTATCAGGAACTCTTGAAATATGATGCTTTTCCGACTTCGCTCGATCGATATGAATTCCGGGCATTAGAGAAATGGGCAGCATTTGCAAGGAATGCTGCGAAAGATGAAGACACGATTTTCATTTTAGACAGCAGCTTTTTTCAGTATCAGATTTTTACGTATTTGCTAAAGGCAGCATCATACGAAAGGCTTGAGGAATTCGTAAGTAAAATCGCGGAGTGCATAGAACCGCTGAATCCTTTGCTCATTTATTTGTACCGCGAACATACAGAGGATTCCATTGCATTCATGAAGGAGCAACGCGGAGAGCAAGCCCTGGTGTCTACATGGGAACGTGACAAAGGAGAACCGTATTACCAAAGCAAACAAAAGGATGTTACGGCATTCTATGATTTCTTAAAGGATTACGCCAAATCAGCCGAAAGTTTATTTGAAACTCTGAAGTTTGACAAAAGAAAGATTGAAATATCTGCAAACAATTGGAAAGCCTACGAGGACGAGATGCTGGGACTACTTGAAATCCCGCGCATTGAGATACCGGCATATAAGGCCCAAGAAGGAACTTTCGTAAACGCGGAGCATGGGCTTTCTTTTGCGATTAAAGACAACGTGATGAAAGACCCTGAGGGTGTACAAAGACACCTGTCGCCCAAATCACAGGATGAATTCTTTGTAGAGGGAATTCCTACGATTCTTAAATTCTTTGAAGAAGATTCCACAAGGCTTCTGGGACAGCAGATTATTCCGCAGTGGACGGAAACGGGAACTGTATACACAAGAGAAAAGAATGAGGAGTAAATAAAGCATGACAGAAACATACAACAACACTTTAAAATTCTGGAATCAGGTCTTTGAAATGTCTGAGGAGGAGAAAGAACAGTTCAAAAAGGAACTGAACCCCGAAAACGACTGGAAGGAGCTGGCTCCGGCAGAGAAGCTTAGAGAGGTGCTCACGGAGCATTTGGCCGGGTGCGAAACGGTTCTTGATTACGGCTGCGGAGAAGGCTGGGCAGGAATTGCGCTTAATAAGTCGGGTTGTAAGGATGTTACGTGCGTTGACGTTGTGGAGAATGCAATATTACTTGCAAAGTTTCTTGCGTCTGCTTTTTGCATCAATGCCGGTTTCAAGGCAGAGTGTGTTTCCACCGAGTGGATCGGCGAGGAAAAAGAAAACACTTATGACGGTGTTTTTTGCAGTAACGTTATAGATGTTCTGCCTGAAGAAATTGCGAACGGAATTATCGAGAATCTTTCAAGGGTGGCTCAAAAGGGCGCCAAGGTAATAATTTCCATGAATTATTACCAGGAGGCGGTAAGCGACGCTTCCAAGAATACGGAAGTGATGAACGGGAACGAAGTCTATGTAAACGGAGTCCTCAGACTGGTTTCAAGAACCGACGAAGAGTGGGCGGAAATACTGGGCCGCTTCTTCGATGTCGAGAAAATCGACCACTTCGCATGGCCGGGAGAAACGACCGAAAAGAGAAGGATCTTTATTCTCAGAAACAGATAAGCGATTGGGAGGGCGCAGGCATGATTCTTTATCACGCAGGATTTGAAATCATAAAAGAACCTGACATTCATCACGGGCGAAAGAATGCCGATTTCGGGCAGGGCTTCTATACCACCTCCGATGAAGAATTTGCCAAGCGCTGGGCGAGAAGCGCCAAAGACGCAGAATCTATAGTTAATAAATACGAACTGGACACCGAAGCCCTGATTATAAAGCGTTTTGAACGAGACGCCGAGTGGTTTGAATACATTTATGGTAATCGTAACCTTAAGCCGGACAAGCTTGCGGCAGACGTAATCATCGGCCCCATAGCCAACGATACGATATTTAACACGCTCGGCATCACCACCGGCGGATTCTTAGAGCCTGAGGAGGCCATGCAGCTTCTTTTGGTGGGACCTAAGTATACACAAGTCACGCTTAAGACTGAAGCGGCGGCGAGACGCCTTAAGTGGCTGGGCTCGTATACGTTGTCTTCCGAAGAGCTGGATAGATACAAAGAGCAGCTTATAGACGAAGAAAAAGAATATCAGAGTGCACTCGCACGGCAACTTACCCGCTTATAACAAGTGGGTTTTTTGCACTTTAGCAGATTGGTGTGATATAATCACAGGAAGGTACTTACATGAGTTGGAACTTACGGGAGGTTTAACATGGGCGCAAACAGTCGTCTTAAGAAGAGGAAAAGATACTATCCGGGATATCTGATTGCTACGGGTGAGGGATTTTTAATCGGCACTATCGTTCCTGCAATAACGGTTATCGGATATTTAATAATACGGTATACCGGTATCTGGTGGCTTCCGTTACTTACCGCACTTTTGGTCGGGCTTGGCGTGCCGGTGGCACACTGGATTGAAAAGAGGGAGCGAGAGGCCTACCATATGCAGGTGGGGCATGAACTGTATTTCAGCGAGAATCCCGAGTTTTTGGAAAAAGAACTGAAAAAGGCTCGCAAACAGGGAATGTCACCGGAGGTTCTGAAAACTGTAGCATACTATCGCGCGCGCCCTGCAAAGGTTAAGCAATTCACCGTCATAAGGGAGAAAAAACGTCGCGTGAAAGCAGTGCTTCTTTACATTGGAGCTGTAATTACGGCAATAGTGGGCATTTCGCTGCTGTGGAGAGCATTCCCCTTTCCTGACGGCATGTTTAAGCAGAAGTTAAAAACTGCGGATTTCACATCTATATTCCTGATTATAGGTGGCATACTGGTGCTTATTTCGACAGCAGAAATGTTTTTCAGAAAAGCGTTTAAGGTATTTCGGTACGCCGCTGCCATAACGGTAATGTTAAGCACTTGGTCGGCGCTTATAGCATTTTCGATAAAGAAACGCCCCACGTATATGGACGGCCTTATTAATGGTATTTGCCTGGTTGTGATTTTACTGACCACTTTTGTTATACCACGGATAGCCGGCGACATACGCACGGCAGAGAAGGTGAGCCGTGATAAAAAGGAGCTCAAAATCAGCTTGTATGAACTCGGATACATTAAGGAAGAAGAGCTGCGAGAGAATTATTGATTAAAGATTAAGGACTTGCATAACTGCAAGACGGGAAATATATGAATTTTACAGTTGCATTGGAACAGGGGAACCTTGAGGCTCTTCGTGAGTGCCCCAAGGCTGATTTGCACAATCACTTTGTGCTCGGCGGAAGCCGTAAATATTTGAAAGAACACACGGGCAGAGACATTCGCCCGATTACAGAGCAGCTGCATTCCATGAATGATATGCATGCGTGGAATGGGCAGAATATAGGTAATTACTTTGACACACCCGAAGGTCGCAGGCTGCTTATAAAGGCTACCTTTACCCAAGCCAAAGAAGACGGCGTTACCATCCTTGAAATCGGTGAAGATGTGTGGGGGCTGGGCGCTTTCTTTGGTGGAAATATTGAGGAACTGGCAGAGGCGTTTGAATCCGCTCATAAGGAGATTGCGCCGGAGATTGAGCTCAGGCTTCAGATAGGTATGTCGCGACATTGCGATATAGCGTATTTGGAAGACTGCCTGTCGCACTTTTGGGGATGTAAGGCGTTTTATTCTATAGACCTATATGGTGACGAGCTTGCGCAACCCATAGAGAACTTCATACCCATCTACAGACGCGCTAAGGCCGAAGGACTCAGACTTAAGGCTCATGTGGGAGAATGGGGAACAGCAGAGGATGTACGCAGGGCTGTGGAGTGCCTGGAGCTCGACGAAGTGCAGCACGGAATTGCAGCGGCGACAGACCCTTCGGTAGTCCGCTTCTTGGCAGATAATAAGATACGTCTGAACATCACGCCGACCAGCAATTATCTACTCGGACGGGTGCAGGATCTGAAGGACCATCCCATCGCCGAGCTCTACCGAAACGGTGTAGATGTGACCATAAATTCAGACGACGTACTAATCTTTGACTCGGATGTTTCCAAGGAGTACCTACGCCTGTATCAATCGGGCTGCCTGACAGCGAAAGAACTTGACAATATCAGAAAGAACGGCTTAAAAAAGATTTGAGGTGTCGATATGACACCTCTTTTTTATGTAAAAATACCAGCAAGACCTTTAACCTTGCGGGCTTGCAGGCTTCCAATATTTTCGTTCCCAATCGCAGGTTGAGACTTGCTTTAAAAAAGAGTATTGCCGCGACAGGATACAGCCAGCTTAATACCATGGCACTTTTTGCCTGCGAGGCCGCGTATACCCACGGTGAGAAGTGGCTTGGTGAGCTTAAGAGAGCCGTTCTTTCGCTGAAGGCATCATAACTTCCGTGCATTCACTTGACAACGGTCTTGCCTGATAATAATATTGTAAATGACAAAGGGGTCCATATCTTTGGGATATGGATTCTTTTTCTTTGAAGAGAGAAGTTAGAGAAGGAGATATGGTGAGTCGCTCATCATAAAGAATCATGAATTTATTTGACATTATCGGGCCGGTAATGGTGGGACCGTCGAGTTCGCACACTGCCGGTGCGGTTAAAATCGGCTATGTGGCAAGGCGCCTTTTGGGCGAGAATGTTGTGTCTGCGGACATCGGACTGTACGGTTCTTTTCTGGCTACGGGTAAGGGTCATGGCACCGATGCGGCACTGGTGGCCGGTATACTCGGCATGAAAATGGACGATGACAATATTCCGAACAGTCTTAAGATTGCAAAAGAAAAGGGTATAAAAGTCCGTTTCGGCAAAGCAGACATTAAGGATGCGCATCCCAATTCGGTAGAGATTAAGCTTGTGGGCGAAAACGGAAGACAGCTTTCCATCGTAGGGGAGTCTGTAGGCGGTTCGCTCATAAATATTGCAAAGATTGATGGTCTTGATGCCAACTTTTCGGGAGACTTTCCTACGCTTATTGTGCACAATCAGGACCAGCCCGGTCATGTGGCTGAAGTCACGGGTATGCTGGCTGAAAAATCGGTTAATATAGCCACCATGCAGCTTTATCGTGCTAACAGAGGCGGTAATGCGGTTATGGTAATAGAGTGCGACCAGGAAGTGCCGGAGAAGTACCTTGAGTGGCTTAAGAACCTGGACGGAGTCAACAAAGTTACGTATTACAGTCTGATCGAGGAGGGAGAAAATGAGTTTTAAGAAGCTGTCTGAGATAACCGCAATTTCGGAAGACCGGAAGATTCCCTTCTGGCAGGTAATTTTGGAAGACGACATGAAAGAGCGTGGCGTAACAAGGGAAGAGTCCATGAAGACCATGGGCTCAATGCTTGATACCATAACCGAAGCCGATGCCAAGTATGATGCGTCGATTTGCTCCGCAAGCGGCATGGCAGGCGGAGACGGCGGCAAGATAGAGGCCTTCAGGATGAAGGGCAATTCGCTTATTGACGGATTCATTCTTGAAGTTATCGAAAAGGCCGTTAAGATGGGCGAATCCAACGCCTGCATGAAGAGGATTGTGGCCATGCCTACAGCAGGTTCCTGCGGCGTAATTCCCGCGGTGCTTTTGACATATATTAAGCACAAAAATGTTGAGCGTGAAAGAATAATAGAAGCCTTGTATGTTGCAGGAGGTATCGGTGAGGTAATAGCTACAAGTGCAAGCATTTCCGGCGCCGAAGGCGGATGCCAGGCTGAGATAGGAAGCGCCGGCGCCATGGCTGCCGGGGCTCTTGCGTACCTTGAAGGCGGCGGCAACGAAGAGATTGTGCATGCCGCAGCGCTTACCCTTAAGAACATGCTCGGACTTACCTGCGACCCCGTAGCGGGCCTTGTAGAGGTCCCCTGCATCAAGAGAAATGCCGCGGGTGCAGTTAATGCCGTAGTTTATTCCCAGATGGCTATGGCGGGCGTACGAAGCGCCATAGAGCCCGATGAGGTCATCGAATCCATGAACCGTATCGGAAGACTGCTTCCTTCATGCCTCAAAGAAACCGGGCAGGAAGGCCTTGCAATCACCAAGAGCGCCGAGAAGATTACCGAGCGCCTGAGCATGAGCTGGCAGTGATGTGAGGAATTGGATTTCGGCATAATACTTGTTGAACTTTATCCCCCGAGAGCGTACTGTTCTTGGGGGTTTTTCGTTATTTCGTGAGTTTAGGGAATATTTGTGTACATAGAATTACCTGCATATGCTATAATCGTCGCATAAAGTTACATCAATTTGGGGAAATTGATTTTATGGAGGTAATATGAGGTACAAAAAGAGGATTGGTACGAGTACGTGGGTGGCAGCAGGCGTACTTGCGCTGGCAGTTGTCGGTCTAGCTGTTTTTATGATGCTCAGAGCCGGGAAGCCTGCGCAGAACAGAAGTGTTGAGGTTATCGGCAGTGAGACAGGCGTTCTTTTGCAGGAAGAGAAGCTTACGCGGGAATGTACTTACGGCTGTATAACATTTAAAGTGGGAGAAGACTGGATTAAGGTCGAAGATAAGGAGACTACATTCTTGTATCCGGACGGACAATCGCAGTATCAGATTCTTGGTACGAGCGAGCTTGGCCGCTATACGCCGGAAGAGTTCTTTACAGAACTCGTGACTTTGTATATGAATGAGGGAGCCGAAATCGATGTCAAAGGCTTAAAGCCATTGACTTCTTATGTAACAGCGGATGGAATAGAAGGTTATGTCGGACGTATTACATTTACCAAAGAAAACACGTATCATGTAGAAATAGATGTACTTATACTGCCGGACAAGGACTATGTGGTTACGATTGCGGGATTGTGCGACAAGGACAGAACATTGGCGCTTGATGTGCGTGTCATTACTGATACTATTACGATTAACAAGGAGACGGTTGCGGTCAAAAAAGCGATGGTTGAGGGCGGAGTGACTTCCAAAACGGTGAATGTGAACTCTTGCTTTTACGATGCCAATACAGGCTCACTTCTGGATATGACGGATACTGAGAACTTTAAGATATATGTATTCGCGGACAATAAAGACGGATTGTATTCGGGCGGAACTTACGAAGTTTATATGGGTGACGATGCCGTTGATAAAGTCGATGAGATGACCTTTTACGGAATCACGAGAGAAGAAGTTGAACTTATGATTAATAGGGCGCAAGAAGGCTACGCTCTTGCTACCGGGCTTTCTTATCAGAATCCCGGAGATAAGCTTTATTCTGTTGATAGGAATGATTTCTGTGCAATGGTATTCAATATTGAATATATTCATGACGATTCGGGAAACATTACCGAAAACAAGAAACAGCCGGTTCTGTATGTAGGCTTCTATGTTGAAGAACTTGATATGTTTGATATGACTAACTGTATGACCTTCAGCACTTACAGGTGGGAAAGACAGGAGTAAATTTAGGAGAAATACGTGAGTAAGAAGATACTGATTATCAATACCGGCGGTACGTTATCGGCCGTTAAAAAGGGCGAGGGACTTAAGCCGGGGCTTTCTGTGCGCGATATGCAGGAAGAGTTGCAAATGGTGTCGGGTGACATCGAGATAGAGATAGAGGATTTTTGTTCGCTTGACAGCGCGAATATTTTCCCCGAGGACTGGAGCGTGATGGCTCAGCATATAAGTGAGCTTAGGAATAATTACGACGGTATTGTGGTGATTCACGGTACCGATACGTTAGCTTATACATCGTC
Organism: Lachnospiraceae bacterium YSD2013; assembly: GCA_900100895.1. Classification (GTDB taxonomy): domain Bacteria; phylum Bacillota; class Clostridia; order Lachnospirales; family Lachnospiraceae; genus UBA1258. Next base: position 41,614 of record FMTX01000023.1, on the reverse strand, counting down.
CATGCTTTCTTACATGCTTAGGAATATCAATATTCCTGTGGTTATTACGGGCTCTCAGCTGTCTATTATCAACCCTGTGGCAGACGCTATGGAAAACTGCCGTTGCGCGATTCATATGGCGGCAAGCGGGATTCCCGGAGTGTTTGTGGCATTCAATCGTAAGGTAATGCTTGGTTGCAGAGCGTCCAAGGTTAGGTCGCTTAGTTTCGGCGCTTTAGAGGCTCACGACATGACCAGCGAAGCCGCGCTTACGAAGCTTATGTGGATTCTCGGCATGACCACGGATCCGGCGGAGATTCGCGATTATTACTCTATGAATATCGCCGGAGAGATGTCGGTGAAGCGATAATTATATTAGGGGTATATGGGCATGAATATTATTGATACATCGGGGGATATATCATATATTTTTGAGTCCGGCATTTTTGACATGGCCGCTTGGGAAGCCTACATGGATAAGTGGGTTCCCGGGGCACGAGAAGTCTGTTCGCAAGATATGCAAGAATGCTTGCAGGCGGGCTATACTTGGGAGAATGACTACTTGCCTGTTTTGAATGCGGCGCAGACGGCAGGAGAAAGATTTGATAAGGCCGTAAGTTCGTTTAAAAGCGTTACCGAGCATCTGGATGAGCGAGTACAGGAATGTTTTGGCAAGACGGTAGATGCGGACATAGTGCTGTATCTTGGTCTTTGCAACGGTGCCGGCTGGGTAATTGAGATAAACGGGAGGACTAAGGTTCTCCTTGGAATAGAGAAGATTATTGAGCTTGACTGGTGCGATATCGATTCCATGAACGGGCTTATAGTACATGAGCTCGGGCATGTGTATCAGGCGCAATACGGTAAGCTTTACATCGAGAACGAGTCGCAGCGGGAACACTTTTTGTGGCAGTTGTTTATAGAGGGTGTTGCTATGGTGTTTGAACAGGAAGTGCTCGGAGATGCCGGGTATTTCCATCAGGACGTGAACGGCTGGAAGGCCTGGTGCGACAGTCATGCGGGACTTATAAAGAATTCTTTTGCCGCGGATATGGACACGATGACGCGCGAGAACCAGAGGTATTTCGGCGACTGGGTAAGCTTTGAAGGCTACGGCGACGTGGGATACTATCTGGGGGCGCAGTTCGTGAGATTTTTACTCGAGAAGGATTCTTTTGACAATATCATCGGATATGGGCTTGAAGATGTCTGCGCGGGATTCGAATCGTTCATACAATGCCCTTCGCAGGCGGGATAAAAGGTATAAAGGGGGCACGATGTACATGAAGAAACCGAAAATGATTATCTTCGACTACGGGCAGACGCTGGTGGCGGAGAGGCTGTTTAGCGGGCTTGAGGGCACCAGAGCGGTGATGGAGCATGCGGTGGAGAACCGATATAATTACACGCCGGAAGAGGTGCAGGCGAAGGCGGATGAGATTAACAAGGAGCTTGGCAGGTTCGATCCGAAGACGAGATGGAAGACGACGGTGGAGATTCCGAATCATACGTTTACGGGGTATCTGTATGAGTCGCTGGGAATTAAGCTGGATCTGACGTCACAGGAAATCGATAGGATATTCTGGGATGCGGCGTCGCCGGGAAAGCCTACGAAGGGAATGCCGGAGCTTCTGGAGTTTTTGTGGGAGCAGGGCATCAGGACGGCGGTGCTTAGCAATATTACGTATGCGGGAAGCGTTGTGGAGGAGAGAATTAACAGGCTTTTCCCGGGGAATCATTTCGAGTTTATCATTGCTACGAGCGAGTTTCTTTTTAGAAAGCCCAATCCCAGGATTTTCGCGCTGGCGCTTGAGAAGGCGCAGCTTAAGCCGGAGGATGTGTGGTACATAGGCGATAACGTGATTTGCGATATCTGGGGCGCAAGGAGCGCGGGGCTTTATCCTATCTGGTACAGAGGCGCCAATGACTTTCCACAGCCCGAGTGCGACGACGTGATTAAGATTTATGACTGGGAGCGGTTAAAAGAAATTATCAGAGACACTGAAGATTAAACTGTAAAGACAGTTGACAGTGCTTTAAACGACACATATACTCATATAAAAACAAAGACCTTATCAAGCGCGTATTGATAAGGTCTTGTGGGTTAGAGAGGGAAATTTATGAGTACAAGACAGGAAATCGTAGGAGGCTTTTACGCGCGGGTAAGTGAAGATAAGAGACTTACGGGGCGAAGAGCGGGACAGCTTGAGTATCGTACGACGATGGAGTATATTCATCGATTCGCGGGCAAGGATTCCAAAGTGCTGGAAATCGGCGCGGGTACAGGTCGATATTCGATAGCACTGGCTCGGGAAGGCATGGACGTAACAGCGGTTGAACTTTTCGACTGCAACTTATCGGTGCTCAAAGAAAATGGCAAGGGCATTGCTAATCTTCATGCGCTTCAGGGCGACGGCACGAATCTTAAGATGTTAGAGGCTGCTTCTTTTGACGTGACGTTGTGCTTCGGACCGATGTATCACCTTTATGAGGCAGCAGACGTGCATAAGGCGATTGACGAGGCGATTCGTGTGACTAAGCCGGGCGGAGTGATTCTTTTTGCATTCCTGTCGGTGTACGGAATAATGTTTGCAAACTATTTATATGGCAACTGGAATGATGGTATTACGGAGAACTTCACGGAAGATTACAAGGTTAAGCACTTCAAGGAGCAACTGTTCACGGGTTACGATATAGTTGAATTTGAGGAGCTTTTCACTGCGAAGCCTGTTGAGAAGATTACAGTCACGGGCGTGGACGGACAGCTGGAGGCGCTTGAGGAGCACGGCGAGCTGGCAATGTCGGATGAAGATTTTGATTCTTTTGCCAAGTGGTATCTGTCGGTGTGCGAGAAGAGAGAGTTGCTCGGAGATACGAACCATCTGCTGTATATATGCAGGAAGAAATAGATTGGGAGGGTTACGCTTATGGGAGAAATTGAAACGTATGTTAAGGAGATTAAGTCGGGGATTTATCTTCTTGATGAAGGGCACGCGGCGACGGGGTACCTTGTGGTCGGAGATAAAAAAGCGGCTGTTATTGATACGATGTGCGGTGAGAATAATCTCTATGATATCGTGAGGGGGCTTACGGATAAGCCTTTGGTGGTAATCAATACGCATGGGCACGGGGACCATATCTGCGGTAACGTGTTCTTTGACGAGGCGTATATGAACCTTAAGGATATACCGGTTTCAGAATTGTTTACGAAGTCGCCGGAATTTATAGAGGGGACGAAGGCTGATGGTGTGTCGATGCCGCCTTTTAAGGATATTCATGGCGGAGATGTGGTGGAACTTGGAGGCAGGACGCTTGAGATATATGATCTTCCGGGGCATACGCCGGGAGGAATATTGCTGCTTCTTAAGGAGGACCGCGTTCTTTTTGCGGGAGATTCGATTAATCATCATTTGTGGATGCAGTTGGACGGGTGTCTGCCGATTTCCGAGTATGTGAAGGAGCTCGATAAGGTTATGTTCCTTGAGGATAAGGCTGATATAATCCTGCATGGGCATGCGCAGGATTATGATGATATTTCTTTGATGCGTTGCCTGAGAGATGGGTGCGCGGAGATTGCGGCCGGCGACACGGCGGATGATAAGCCTTATGAATGGTTCGGCGGAGTCGGCAAGATGCATCTTTTTAAGAAGGTGCCGGGTAAGCATTATCAGCATGAATTCAGTGTGATTTGTTATAATCCGGAGAATGTGTGACGGAGGGTACTATGTATAGGACGGTTATTGTGGATCTGGATAGGACGTTGCTTCGGACAGATAAGACGATTTCGGAGTACTCGGTGCGGGTGTTGCGCGAGCTTCGGGAGCGCGGAGCGTTGCTGTTTGTGGCGACGGCGAGGCCTGAGAGGGCGATTACGGACTATCTTAAATTGGTTGATTTTCAGGCATGGACGACGCTTAACGGGGCGAGGACGATTACGCCTTCGGAGGTGTTTGAGGACGCTATTGCAGGGGATAGTGCGGCAGGAATTCTTGAGCAGTTGGCTTCGGTTGACGGCGCGGTGATATCGCTTGAGACGGATGACGGAATTTATTCAAATGTGGATATTCCGCTGTGGGAGCCGAAGGTTGAGACGGATTTAGGCGCGGTTTCTTTGGCGCATAGGGTGTACAAGATTATTGTTAGTCATCCCACGATTCCGCTTGATAAGCTGCCGGTGGAGATGCCTTCGGATGTATATTGTTCCGTGGCGGACGGTAAGCTTATGCAGGTTATGAGCGCCGAGGCGACTAAGTGGAACGGTATCAATGAAATGCTGGGGGCATTCGGAATATCGCCTTCCGAGGCTGTTTATTTCGGGGACGATAATGATGATGTGGAGCCGATTCGCCTATGCGGGAGGGGTGTTGCGGTGAGTAACGCTTTAGATTGCGTTAAGGCTGTTGCGGATGCGGTCGCAGGCTCCAACGATGAGGACGGAGTGGCGAGATATCTGGAAGAAATGTGGGGTTAGGTACAATTTTATAAGTGTTTATGTGGCCTTGGCGTCTCTTTGGTAGGCACCGGGGCTTTTTTATGGGCTTGTGCGGGCGAGTTCGGCGTTTCGGCACTTAAACGCAGGTGTTTTTGTGGCAAAAAAAAGAAGCCATTTTTGAAAACAATGACTAAAAATGGCAAAATCGCGGTTTTTATACGTCCCTTCATTTCATTTACAGGAGAAATGCTAGTAAAATGATGCGAAAGCGGATTATGTGGGGGTTGAAAACGAGACAACAATTGATTTATGTTAACCAAAATTCAAAAAAACAATGACTAAATTTTGAAAAATGAGGGTTTTTATCCATTGGTCGCAATTTCTTGAGAGGTCAAATGAAATTGACCGGTATAGACATGTGGGAGAATATCGCATATGGGTGCGAACAGTGGCGTCGAGACTTTTAAAATGTGGTTTACATAACATTCGTGTCGCACAATTATGCGACTAATTAGTAAAGGGCTGACTGCCATATTTCAAATGAGCCTTCATTGATATTGAAAATGCCTTCGGAAGGGTAGAAAAAGGGTTTCTTTGGCAGGAAAAAGAAAAAGTACTTGACGGCTAATCACAATTAGCCTATAATGTGGCTAATCCGAATTAGCCAACTACGCAGAAGGGGAGCCAAAAGTACTAAGGACGAGCCATATCATACGGCGCATAGCCAAAGAAAGGAACTGCCATGGACACCAAACACAGAATTCTTGATGAAGCATTGACACTGTTTTCCGAGAAGGGTTACGCCAACGTTTTTGTGGGGGATATCGCAGAGAGAGTGGGGATTAAAGCACCCTCGCTGTATAAGCATTACAAGAGTAAGCAGGCGATATTTGAAGCCATTATCGATGAGATGAACGAGCGGTTTGCTAAGGAAGCCGGGGCGCTTAATATTTCCGGTACAGACCCAACGGCGGATGCGGGGATATACAAGGGGATTAGCGAAGAGCAGATGATTGAGCTTGGAAAGAATCTTTTTTTGTACTATCTGCATGATGATTATACTAAGCGGTTTCGTAAGATGCTTACGATTGAGCAGTTCCATGACAAGGAGCTTGCGGCGGTTTATATGAAGAATTATTACGACGATCCGCTGTCGTATCAGGGGATGCTGCTCGGACTGATGGTGGCAAGCGGAGTGCTGAGTACGGACAATGTGCAGGTGATGACGCTTCATTTCTATGCGCCGATATATTTGCTCCTCACGGTGTGCGACAGGGATCCGTCGAGGGAAGAGGAGTGCTTGAAACTGCTGGATGCGCACTTAAGGCAGTTTGACAAGATTTATGGAAGGAGTATCGGATGAAAATCGTAAGTTTTTGTGCCACGGAGAAAAAAGGCGTTACATACAGACTTCAGGAAGCGTTTCTTGAGGAGTTTGGGGACAGCGCAGAGATAACAGAGTTTTATTTTCCAAAGGACTGTCCGGCGTTCTGCAGAGGTTGCGCGATATGCGTAAGCAAAGACCCGAATTTGTGCAGGGAAGCAGAGTATATACAGAAGATTGATAAGGCTATGCGCGAGGCGGATTTGCTGGTGTTTACCTCGCCTGCGTATGTATTCCACACTACCGGTGCGATGAAGGCGTTCCTTGACCACTTCGCATACAGGTGGATACCTCACAGACCGGCAGCAGAAATGTTTGGAAAGCGCGCGGTTGTTATTACTCAGTGCCTCGGAGGCGGCGGTAAATCGGCGGCTAAGGACATTAAGGACAGCCTTTCCTGGTGGGGAGTAAGCGATATCAGGGTTCGCAGCTTCAAACTCATGAGCGAAATCGAGTGGGACAGGCTTCCCGATAAGAAGCGCAGCGAAATGACAGGCTCGGTTAAGGCACTTGCACGAAAACTTGCAAGTGTAGATTACAGTAAGCGGGCACACGCGAATATAGTCACCAAGTCGAAGTTCTACGTGGTACGCATGCTCCAGACCGCTCTCGGGAAAAGCAATCCTGAGTACATAGACTTTAATTACTGGAAGGCTAACGGCTGGCTTGGTAAGGTCAGACCTTGGAAATAATGATTTAGGAGGAATTTATCGTGAATAAGAAACTGATTAATTACATGGGACTTTTGGGAATCATATCCCTTATTTCATACACGGCGGCGGTGATATTCTCGCCCCTTGCATATCCCGGCTACAATTGGATGGCGCAGGCGGTAAGCGACTTATCGGCGGAGACGGCGCCTTCCAAGCAGTTGTGGGGACAACTCTCCGCTCTTTACGGCAAGTGCGGTATCGTAAGTTCCACTTGCGCGTGCATATGGCTTGCTGACAATAAGTTCGGCGCGAAGATTTTCCGCGTGGGCGTGTATCTATTTACCCTCATGAACTGGGTGTCCGGCGTGGGTTACGCAATGTTCCCGCTTGACGACGCAGGCAAAGAAATCGCTTCGTTTCAGGAAGTTATGCACATCGTAGTCACTGCATTGGTGGTACTTTTGTCTATTGTTTCTTTGGCTGTGATAATCGTAGCAGGATGCCAAAGAAAGGCTCCGAAGGGCATAGGCATCTGGGCGGCTGTGGCGCTTATTATGATGTTTATGGGGGCAATCGGTATCAATGCTGTACCTGCAGAGTACATGGGCGTAGCGGAGCGTTTCAGTGTGTTCTCGGCAACGGGCTTCAATGCGGTGCTCGGTTGGTATTTGTTTGTAAGCTTTAAAGCCAAAGAAGTGTAAATCATGTGATTATAAGTGGAAGTCAGGGTTCAGCGCTTAGTTATCTTAGAATGATATGTGTAAAAACATATTTGAGGAGGAAGTATTATGAACAATTACATTGGATACTGCGGTCTTGATTGCGAGAAATGTGAGGCAAGAATTGCCACAGTCAATAACGATGACGAGATGCGCGAAAAGGTGGCCAAAGAATGGTCTACGCTCAACGGAGTTACGATTACACCCGAGATGATTAACTGCGTCGGCTGTCGTATTCCCGGACCCAAAACATCTTACTGCGAGAGCATGTGCAACATCAGACAATGCGCTATGGCCAAGAATTACGAAACTTGCGTAAAATGCGCAGAAATGATGACTTGCGAGAAAGTCGGCGCTATAATTAAGGGTAATGAAGAGGCTCTTCAGAATCTGAAAAAATAAGGTGGAACTTAATATGAGCGGTGAGATTACTTCTCAATTGATTTTTAAGGCTAGAACGAAAGGCGGAGCGGAAATCTATGATGATTTTGCTACGGTCGGACTTCGGGCCGATGTCAGTGAGGCAGAGAGCGATAGCGTTGCAAGAAAACTGTCAGTGACAGTAACGGCTGTTGATGATTTCGAGGGTGTTATTCGCGTCGGAATGCCTGTAGGGAGCGGCTCGCCGCGTTTCTATTTGCCCGGATTTATGTACGGAACCAACAGGGGAGAGTCACCGCTTAAGACAGATAGTCTTACGCCAAGGTTACGTCTTGAGGATAATTTCCCGGCGAGCCCGTGGTGGATGGTGCGAGGGGACAGATTGTCGCATCCTTGTGCATTGGCTTATGAAGGCGGACGTGTGAGGGGCTTTGCGGCTTCGCCGTATTTCCTTCGTGGCGGGGACGAAACGGCAATAGAGTGGTATCCGGACAAGACAGGCGATTTCCTGCAGTATGCAGGCTACGGCTGCTCGCTTAAGGAGCGTGAAGTCTGGTACACGATTGGGTATGAGAATGCACCCTTTCTTTTTATAGACTCGCACAAGCAGAGGGAGCGTGCGGCACTTGGTGAGAATTGCGTCAGGCTCAAAAAGGGCGAGAAGGTCACTGTGACGTTGCATTGCTACGATTATGCGGCGGAGGATGAGCGCGGAATTCATGAGGCGTTGGTGGAGGTGTACAATCTTTTCCACGAGCAGCCCCGCGAAAAGTGCACGCCTCTTGGCACGATTAAGGATATGGCGACGGCTATCAAGCAGGATGCGTGGCTTGCGGACCTTCATACGTATTCGGGGTTTGTGTTTGACTACGGTAAGGGTTTCGAATACAGGGTGCTTCCGTCGATTTCATGGACCAACGGACTTTCGGCGACGGTGCCCATGCTTATGTCGGCGCACAGCCTTGGGGATGCGACCATGCGAGCGCAGGCGCTTGACAGCATAGAGCATATTGTGGCGACTTGTATCAATCCGGCGAACGGGCTTCCTTTCACCGCTGAGCAGAGCGGAGTGTGGAGCAATAAGGGCTGGTGGTACGACAAACAGCCAACTCCCGGCCATGCGGCGTATCTTGTGGGACAGTCGACGTACCTTCTTTTGCGAGCTTACGAGTGGGAAAAGAAAGCGGGTACGACGCACGATAACTGGCTTGAATATGCCGGTAAGGTGATTGAGATAACCGAGCAGAGTCGCAACGCCGACGGAGAGTATCCGTATATATTCTCCGATAAGACGGCGGCGGGTCTTGCGTATGATTCTTTTTCCGGGGCCTGGTGCATGGCTGCTGCTGCTTACTATAGCTACCTCACGGGCGAGAAGAAGTATCTGGACGGGCTTCGTGCGAGCGAGAAATGGTATCATGAGGCATATATCCGCCATGAGGAGTGCTACGGCGGGCCTTTGGATATAGATAAGAATATCGATTCCGAGGGAATTTTAAGCTATATAAGAGCTGTGAGATATCTGCATGCGATGACGGGCGAGGAAGTGCTTCTTAATCACATGAGAGATGCACTTTACTACGAGTTCACGTTTAAGTTCTGCTATAACTCACCGATTAAGGTTCCGCCGCTTAGTAAGGTAGGTTGGTCTAGTTGCGGAGGAAGCATAACATCTGTTACCAATCCGCATATTCACCCGATGTCATCGTCAGTAATAGGCGAGATGGAGTACTATTTGGGACAGCGCGACGATGCGTATGTTGCTGAGCGTTTTAACGATACGGTGCTGTGGAGTTGTCAGTGTCATAACTCGTATGACGGGGAATTTGATTACGGTAAGACCGGCTGGATGTCGGAACGATTCTGCCACAGCGAAGGACTCCTTACGGAGCACTACCCTGACGGCAGCGTGGCATCTACGTGGTTCGCACTGATGCCGTGGGCATGCGGGTCGATACTTGAAGGGCTTAACAGCCTTATGAAGTAAAAGAAAAACGTTATCATGCCGAGAGGCTTGATATAAATGCAAAGATAAAAACGCAACGAGCGCTTTCTTTTGACAGCACTCCAGAGCCGGTAGGTAGCCCGGCCGTCCTGATTATCAGGGTAAGTAACCTGCCCCTCCGGGTTGTCCGTTCTTTGCTCATTTAGTCAGAAGGAGGGATTAATATGAGCACAGTGAGCGGCAAGTTGACGGTGTGTTTTGAAGATCCGTTCTGGATAGGTGTGTATGAGTGCATCGAAGAGGGACGGCTTTCGGTAGCGAAGGTTACTTTCGGAGCGGAGCCGACGGAGCGGGAAGTGAACGATTTTTTTGAGAAAAACTTCTATAAACTCAAGTTCAGTCCCGGTGTTTCCACTGTTGTTAAGGAGATTCGCAAGAATCCGAAGAGCATGTTGCGGGCTGTCAGAAAGCAGACGCGGAATGCCGGTATAGGAACCAAGTCCCAACAGGCCATCAAACTGCAACAGGAAGCCGGCAAGGCGGAACGCAAGGTTGCATGCCGGGAGAGGAAATATGCCGAAGAAAAGCGCATGTTTGAGCTCAAACAGCTTAAAAAGAAAGACAAGCACAGGGGGCATTAGTGCTCCCTTGGGCTTACTTTCAGAAATTTGAAGGGAAAATATCATGGTATATGAATTAACTGATACGAAACTTGCAGAACCGATTTTCGAGGGTTGGAAAGAGACCTTGATATATTCGTGCCTGCAGAAGGTTATGGGTAAAATCTTTGTAACGGATATTGCAGCGCCTAAGGCTGCAATGGCGTATGTAGGATGCTTTGCATTCGTAGCGGGGGAGCCTGAGCGTGAATTGGCATTGGGAGTGCCCAAAGGCTTTACTATTATGACACCGCAGAATGATGACTGGGCGAGAGTTATAGAAGATTGTTATCCCGATGCCAAGAAGGTTACGCGTTACGCGATTAAGAAGGATACGAAGTTCGACAAGGCTCGCTTGCAGGAGATTGTGGATGGTCTGGCGGACGGCTACGAGCTTCGCAAGATTGATTCCGAAATCTATGATATGTGCATTGCCGATCCTGTAACGGCGGACTTTGTGTCTTCTTTTGACACTAAAGAAAGATATTTGGAACTCGGTCGCGGAATGGTTATCCTGAAAGATGGTCGTATTGTTTCGGGAGCATCGTCTTATACAAGCTATCGCGAGGGTATTGAGATTGAGGTTGATACCGTTAAGGAAGAGCGTCGCAAGGGACTTGCAAGTGTGGCTTGCGCGGCATTGATTCTCGATTGCCTGAAGGATGGTTTGTATCCCAGCTGGGATGCTCAAAATATGGGTTCGGTGCGCCTGTCGGAGAAGTTCGGATATGAGTTTGACCATGAGTATGTGGCCTATGAACTTAACAGAACTTGCAGAACGCACTGATTGAATATGTGATTCAGTGTAAAAGGAACCTAAATCCGTGTGATGCAGGTTCTTTTCTTTTGCTGCGATATGATGTATTCGGAGGAAAAGAAAAGGGGAATCTGATACATGTTAAAACTTACAAAGGACTTTGATACGATCAAGAAAAAGTATCTCGACGTAATTAAGAATACGCCGAAAATGAAGCGGTTTGCCATGTGGGATTATGGCAAGCATCCGACTGATGAAATGATTAAGGACTATATCGACCATGATGAGATGTATGTGATGACAGAGGGTAATGATGTTGTCGGCATGGTGGCGATTGTTATGAGCCAGGATCGCGGTTATGAGAATGTGCACTGGGCAAGAATTTTGAAGGACGATGAAGTGTCGACGCTTCATATCTTCGCGGTGGTGCCCGAGTACAGAGGAAAGTATTTTGGACTTCAGATGCTGCGTGATGCGATAGAATTGTCGAAAAAGGCGGGCAAAAAAGGAGTGCGTTTAGACGTTCTCCGATCCAACATTCCGGCGCAGCTTATGTATGAAAAAGCAGGCTTCTCATATAGGGGAATGCAGCGATTATACGCGGAAAATACGGGCTGGGCGGACTTTTGCTACTACGAAAAATTGTTTGCATAATTAAATCAGGATTAAACAATCAGGGGCTGACGTGAGACAGAACACGACGTTTTTGCTGTCGGAAGAGCGCTTCGAAATACAGACTGGCAGCAGTATAAAATAACAAGTGATATCGCAACACTGCGGGGCTATCTGCGAATCAACGAATGTAGTATATTATTATGTGAGAAAGGTACAGATTATGAAAATACTTGTAGTAGGCGGAACGAGGTTTTTCGGAATTCCGATGGTAAATGCATTGCTGGCTGCGGGCCACGATGTGACAATAGCATCTCGCGGCAATGTGCTTCCGGAGTTTGACGGCGAGGTCAAATACGTGGTTATGGATAGAATGAATTCAGAGAGCGTCAAGGCGGCAGTCGGCGACAAATACTACGATGTGATAATTGATAAGGTTGCATACGGTTCGCTTGATGTGAAGGCACTTCTTGAGAACGTATCCTGCGATAAATATATTCAGATGTCCACCTGCTCTGTGTATGATGTCGAACATGAGGACATTAAGGAAGAGGAGTTTAAGGCCGAAGATTTTGAACTTAAGTGGGAAGGAAGATTATCCGATTACAGCGAGACCAAGCGTAATGCCGAAAGGGCTGCGCTAGAGTTTATGGCGCCCGAGAAGATTTCTTTTGTCAGATACCCGATTGTAATGGGTGATGATGACTACACCGGCAGGCTCGACTTCTACATTACGCACATCAAGGAACAGAAGCCGATGCACGTGGATGACTACGACAAGTCGATGGCGTTTATATGGCAAAAGAACGCGGGCGAATTCATAGCTTACCTTGCGGATCATTTTGTGAGCGGACCCGTGAACGGCTGCTCGCGGGGCGCGGTTAGAATAGGCGATATTATCGAGTATATAGAAAAGAAAACCGGCTTGAAGGCTGTTATGAGCGATGACGGTGACGAGGCTCCTTATAACGGGCTTACGGATACCGACAGCTACAACACCGACAAGGCGGAGGCGACAGGGTACAGATTCACTCCTTACGAAGAGTGGCTGTATCAATTGATAGACAGAAGATTGGAGGCTTTATGAGCGAATTAAAATATGTGATTTTGCGTGAGCGTCCGGAACTTAAGGACGAGGCGGCGGAATGGTTTCATAATAACTGGGGAGTGCCTAAAGAAGCTTATCTTGAGTGTATGGACGACTACCTCTCGGGTGTGACCGAGTATGGCTGGTATGTGTGCCTTGACGGCAACAAGATTGTGGGCGGTCTCGGAGTGATTGAGAACGATTTCCACGACAGAAAGGATCTTGCACCCAATGTCTGCGCGGTTTACACAGACGAAGCTTATCGTTGCAATGGGATTGCCGGTAAGCTCTTGAATCTTGTAGTTGAAGACATGAAAGCTCACGGTATTTCACCGTTGTACCTGGTTACCGACCATACTTCTTTTTACGAGAGATACGGTTGGGAGTATTTCTGCCGGGCGCAGGGCGATGGCGAGCCTGAGCCTACGAGGGTTTATATTCACAGATAATGTTTCGGGGGAATAATCGACAAAGGGGACAAAGAAAATGACTAAGATACTTGCAATTATAGGAATTGTCGGAGGACTGCTGTGCGCGTGCGCCGATTTGTTGCTCGACCTAAAAGGAGCGGACAACAAGAAACTCGGCGGCGGCACGGTAGAGAGCAAATGGGCTGTGATGGCGCATTGGAGATTTGTGTGGTCCGTAATACTTGCGATGTTTGCGGTGCCGATGTACACTTGCGGATTCGTGGCTTTGATGCAGGAGGTGGCGGTCGGTCACAAGACTCTTGCAACCGTCTTTATGATAATCTTTTTGTGCGGGGCCATGGGCGGATTTATGATTCACACATTTCTGTGCGTACAGCCCACGGTGTTTAAGACTATTACGGCTAAGGCGGATACGGAGCTTGCGGTTGAGACTGTAGAAGCGTCGTTCAGACACATCTATGTGCCGTTCTTTACTCTGTATTCGATGCTTGTGATTGTGCCCGCAATTGCGGTGGTTGTGATGATTATAACAGGCGTTATCAATGCGCCTTTGTGGTGTGTGATTCTTAATCCTGTGGTATTTCAGCTTTTGGGCTTTGCTTTCAGAGCAACAAAGCTTAAAATATTCATAGATGCGCCGAGCTGCTGTGCTGCAAGTCTGGGACTTGCCATGTACGGAGTGCTTGCGCTGATTGCTTTATAAGCTAAGGAGACTGCATGGATATCACTATCAGACCGATTACTCCCGATGATGCGGAGAATTTCTTTGGCATGATGTGCCTTCTGGACGAAGAAACCGAATACATGATGTATGAGCCCGGTGAGCGTACGGAGAAAGGCGGCAGCGGCAGTACGATGCGTGCTCGTATCGAAGGAGCTGTGGCCGGAGGCGATTTGGTACTGGTGGCGGTTGACAAGGATGAGATAGTGGGCTTTATATGGGCGCAAAGAGGAAATTGCAACCGTATGAAGCATACAGCATACATTGTGGTCGGAATTCGCAAGGCTTACAGGGGGCTGGGAATCGGAACGGATTTCTTTAAGCATCTTGATAATTGGGCGGAGGTCAACGGTATTGTGAGGCTGAGTCTCACGGTCGAGTGCGAGAACGTAGGTGCCAAGAACCTGTATTTAAAGAGCGGCTTTCAGGTCGAGGGCATTTGTCCCAAGTCGATGCTTGTAAACGGACGATACGTGGATGAGTATTATATGGGTAAGATAATCAATGATTATTCAAACCTTAGTCTTGAGACAGAGCATTTAATTCTTAAGAAGTCGGTTATGACGGACTGGAAGGCACTGTACGACAATGTGTGGCGCCACGCGGAGACTGCGGAATATATGCTGTGGGAAGCGACTGACTCGGAAGAGGAAGCGCAGAATCGTATGCGCAATGCCTTAGAGTGGCAGCGTAAGAACAAATATGCTCTTACCGTGTACCTTAAGGCGACAGATGAGGCTGTTGGCTGGGCGAATATGGTGCCTTGCGAGGCGGATTCTTTTGAAATCAGCGGGGTAGCTCTCGGGCCCGACTATGTGCGCAAGGGCTACGGTCGTGAGATTATGGAGGCGCTTGAAGAGGTTGCGAGAAGCGAAGGTGCCGTGAAGATTGTTTCGAGTAACAGACAGGGTAATGTAGCTTCACGAGAGTTGCAGAGGGCCTGCGGATTTGAATTCGAAAGCTTGTCAGAGGAAAAAGAAGATCCTTATACAGGGGAAAAGTACTTCCTCGAGAATAATGTGAAATATTTATAGGATTCGGTTAGAGAAAATATGCTTAGTGTGCGAAAAGCGATGCGGGATTATTTATCTTAAGAACGGATCGCCCGGAATAGCGTACCGGTGGTGTGACACGAAAAGTGTCACGTAAAATTGTTGACAAGGCCCGGATGCCTTGGTAGTATTTAAATATCAATTAAGAAAGCGAGGTATTTTTATGACTGCGATGACAATTGAAAAAGTTTTTAACAGTGCGAAGACCTCGGCTTTCGGATTTTAATTCGAGTTTGCGTTTTTACGGCCGTGGCTTAATGTCCACGGCCTTTCTATGTCTTTTTTCATCTTTTTCGCGTTAAACGCGTCATTGCGGCTGCAGGTCTTCGGTAAGAAATCATTTTTACAGAAACGGAGATTAAGACAGTGAGCATTATTATCAGACAGGAAACAAAAGAAGATTATTACAAAACAGAACTAATGACTATGCGAGCCTTTTGGAACGTGTACAGGGCCGGGTGCTTTGAGCATTATCTTGTGCATATGATCAGAGAGGCTAAAGAGTATGTGCCTGAGATAAGCCGTGTGGCGGAGGCTGACGGAGAGATAGTCGGAGCCATCTATTATACGCGCGCTAAAGTTGTGGACGGAGATGCTGAGCATGAAGTGCTGACCTTCGGACCGCTTTGCGTGGACCCTTTGTGGTATGACAGGGGAGTTGGAAAGAGGCTGCTTGAGGAGACGCTTGAGCTTGCGCGTGAGGCGGGGTATCCCGGAGTGGTTATTTTCGGTGAACCGGGTTATTATCCTAAGTTCGGGTTTAAAAATTGCGCGTGTTATGGTATTTTTGACTCTAACGGTCAAAACTATGATCCGTTCATGGCATTGCCTTTAAATTCGGGCTTTTCAGAGGTTCACGGAAGGTTTGAAGAGGCTTCTTTTTTCGCAAATTGCGAGGATGAAGAGGCGGTTTCGGAGTTTAATAAAAAGTTCCCTTACGTGAAGCCTTTGGAACTTGAATGTCAGCCGCTTCACGAGTTTAGACTCGGAAGAATTGCGTCGGTTAAGAAGAATATCTACACGATTAAGTTCTGGGAGTCGGAGATTCCGGCTAAACTTAAGGGTTTCTTTTACGAGAAGGCAGCGGAAGAGCTTCCGATTGTGGGAGACTATGTGACGTTTGAACTGAATCCGTGGGGCGAGTCGGTGATTACGTCGGTGTGCAAGCGTACGAGTGTTTTGAAGCGCCCGGACCAGGCCAAGACTGCGACCGACCAGTATATGGTGAGCAACGCAGACCTCGTGTTCATCGTGACTTCGCTTAATGAGGATTACAGCTATAACAGAATTGCCAGGTATGTAAGCGTGGCTCTTGAGGGCGGCGTGACGCCTGTGGTGATTCTTACGAAGATGGACCTCGTGGAGGATGCGTATTCGTATGTGGCCGAGGCTGAGACGATTTCGCCCGGGCTCAAGGTGCATGCGGTGTCCGCCACCATGGGGTGGGGGCTTAACGAGTTCAGAGAGTATCTTGTGCCCGGTGTTTCGATATGCCTGCTTGGCTCGTCGGGTGCCGGCAAGTCAACGTTGATTAACGCGCTGGCAGGCCGTGAGGTCATGAAGACAGCTGCAATTCGTGAGGACGATGGCGAAGGTCGCCATACGACCACTCACAGGCAGCTTATCGACCTCGGCGGGGGCGTGACGATAATCGACACGCCCGGCATGCGCGAAATCGGCCTTGCCGGCGTAGACGGCGGGCTCGAGGAGACCTTTGCCGACATACTTGAGCTGGAAGCTCAGTGCAAGTTTAGCAACTGTCGTCACGACACCGAGCCCGGCTGCGCCATCAAGGCGGCTCTCCGCGATGGCCGCCTTGACCCGAAGCGCCTCGAGCTCTACCGCAACTTAAACGCTGAAAACACCAAGAACTACGCCAAGAAAAAAGAAATCTCCAAGTATGTCTACCAGCGTCGCAGAGCGAAGGGTAAGACTCTCGAAGATTTCTAAACTCTGAGCGTTACAGATTCTTTTTACAACAATCAAAAGGCCACAGCGCCTGAACAATAAGGAGGATTTTTTGAAATTTAACAGTAAGACATCGGAGACCGTAGCATAACCGGGAGGTTTGCTTAACGTCTCGCAGGCCTCCCAAAGGATTGAACACATAATCTTTTTGGAGGACAGAAAATTGAACAGAGAAAATAAAAGAAAACAATACGAAAAGAATTACTATAAGACACATCCTTGCAACGAATCCTTTACCTGCAAAGTCTGTGGCAGGCTCGTAGTGCCTGCCGGCGCCGGCAGCGACCATCGCAACCATTGTCCCTACTGCCTTTCGAGTCAGCACTTAGACAATGAGCCCGGCGACCGCGCCGCAGACTGCGGCGGCGTAATGGAGCCCATCTCCGTATGGGTACGCAAGAACGGCGAATGGGCCATCGTCCATCGCTGCAAGATATGCGGAGCTCTAAGCTCCAACCGCATCGCGGCAGATGACAATCCCATGAAGCTAATGTCTCTTGCCATGAAGCCCGTATCCTGCCCGCCCTTCCCCCTCGAGCGTATCGAAGAAATGACCCGCCTCATGGGCGGTGATGGCGAGCTCAGATGGTGACACCTATATCCCACCTTCTAACATATTTGACTAGTAAGGTGGGAATGAAAAGTCTTATAAGTTTTTGCAAAATCCCACCTTGAAGGAATATTTCCCTAAAAGGTGGGAAAAGCTAGACGCACAATGATTTAATGATTCCCACCTTCAAACTTAAAAAGCGAGTAAGGTGGGATTTTTTTTGAACAAAAGAATCAAGGAGTTCCCACCTAATAGCGGTAAATTTGTAAAAGGTGGGAAAAATGGTTATCCGCTGGGAAAAAGAATTCCCACCTTGATAACGAATAAGCACTAAAGGTGGGAAAAACGTGTGCTGAGAGTAAAAAGGAATTCCCACCTTGCCAAGGATAATTCATCAAAGGTGGGAAATATGCCTTATGCGGCCCAAAAGAAATTCCCACCTCGAGTCCAAATAAATAAAGAAGGTGGGAATAGGCGCTAAAAAAGCTAATTAGAGCCTAATTGGTACACGGAACATGATAGTAAGTGCACAATAAGCTCCATCAATTATTTGGAAAAAAGTTCATAGAACGTTACGGCGGAGGCTGCGGCTACATTGAGGGAGTCTACGCCGAGAAACATCGGGATTATGGCCGTGTAGTCGGAGGCAGCGAGGGTTTCGGGCTTGATACCGTTGGCTTCGTTGCCGAAGATTACAGCGAGCTTGTCGTGAGCCTTAATTGCAGGGTCATAGACAGGCACCGCATCATCACGTAAGGCGAGAGATACCGTAGTGAAGCCCGCAGACTTAAGAAGGGACATATAGTCAGCTCCCTTCTCAAAGTATGTAAAGGGCAAAGAAAACACTGTGCCGACAGACACTCTGGCGGCGCGACGATAGAGAGGGTCCGCGGAAACGTTCGTGATAAGCACGGCATCGGCGCCAAGCGCCGCGGCGGACCTGTATATCGCGCCCACATTCGTAGGATTCAAAACCTCCTCGAGCACCACAACCTTCTTAACCCGCGCAAGCAATTCCACAGCGGGAACAGGTATCTTACGCTTAAATGCCGCAAGCGCCCCGCGCGTCAGGTTGTATCCTATAATCTCGCGCATCTCTTTCCAAGGCGCCACAAACACAGGTACATCGGGCACACCGCAGGACTCGACCAATTCCCGCATTTCACCCATTTCCCACACCTTATCCTCGACAAAAAAAGAAATCGGTTCATACCCCTTATCAAGCGCACGCCTGATTACCATAGGAGTCTCGGCCACGAACACCCCTCCGTGGGGCTCATAATAGTGGAAAAGCTGTGTTTCGTTGCATTCCGTATACATACTGAGTCGCTCGTCACGACAATCGCAAATATTTATGACATTCATGATTTAACCTCAAAAACATATGTTATTAAGAATGATAACACAAACCGCAGAATAATCGACCCCAAACTACTCAAAATTTGCGCAAAAATAAGTAAAATCGCAACAAATCAAATTGACATGGCACTACGTTAATGATAGCCTATATATAGCGTAAAAACGCTGGTCGGGGCACGACACCCATAACAAAAAACGTTGACCGAAACTTCATACTACTATCTGTACAGGGGAGGACACCCATGACAAAAAACATTTTAGTTACAGATGCCAATGGAGACATTATCGGGACCACTTTTCCCAAACGGGCGAAGGGCCTCATTAAGAGTGGGCGAGCAAGCTTCGTAGACGAAGGAACCATTCGAATGTCTGCAGGCAAGGCTCCGCCCGAACATAAATCGATTATTTCGGAGGAGACTAAATCAATGATCTATATTACATTCAAAGGCGACGAATGGGTTCGTCGCAACACTGACATTTCTTTTATGACCGGCCTCGACGGTAAACTTTCCGAGACACTTATGCTTGGCAGCTGGGACAGCGCCGAATCGGTAGCAGTTTCAAGACCCTACATGCTTACCCCGGGCACCTCATACAGCTACGTATTTTGGCTTAACGGCGGTGAGAACGAGTCAGCCAATGAAGTCTGCAATTTTAAAATCACCTTCTTTAACGATTGGGAGAATTGCAACGTCTACAGACTCAACAGAGGCTACATCAAGCCACTCCTTCATCAGCAGGGATGGGAACTTTACGAGATTCCTTTCACGACTCCCGATGTCGCAGGCGACGTAAGCGTAACATTTTCCTTTACCGCAGCTAAGGCTCCCATGGCAGTTATGCCGGCCAAAGAACCTGCAGCTTACAGCGATATGAAAGACGAGCCTGACGAGTACGCAGCTTACAGACCGCAGCGTCACAACATCGTATTCCAGGACGGCTGGCCTTCAATCAACCAGTACGGCGGAGAGAAGTACTCGACAGAAGCTATCAGGGAGAAACTCGAAAGCAAGAAATCTGTCAAGTTCGGAGGCAAGCGCTTCAACTTCACATTCAATAACAGTAAGGATGATGAAGAAGATGTTTGGGACGAGCTCGAAGACCTTCATGACGAGATTGACGATATGCTTGATGACATCGCGGGCACTCTTGACGATGTGGCAGGCGACCTCGAGGACGCAGGCGAAGACCTTGAAGATATAACTTCAGATAGCGATTTCGATGCTTCCAAGTTCCAAGCGGAGATTGACAACTTTGCCAATGAATTAAAGTCGATAGACATCGACATCAGTGGCTTCACAGATGCGATTGACGGCTTTAAGAAAGACCTTAGGGCTATTGACAAGCAGATGTTTAACGGCAAGCCCGAAGCGGTAAGAGAAGCACTTAACGAGCTTCACTCCAAGGTTTCATCCATCGGTGATACCGTTGATGAACTCGACGGCCGCGTAAGCGATCTCGCCGACGACATCTCAGATCTCGACGACTAAAAGAAATAAGTAACATTAAAGGGTTTTGGAGTCTTCTTCAAAACCCTTTTCTCAAAATAAAACACATCGGAGGATTACACTATGCCACCCGGAGGAAGAATGGGCGGCCCCATCATGAGGGGCTTTATGGATGAAGAAGAGAAGAAAAACGCGCCGAAGATTACCGGAGCACTTATAAAACGCGTCATTTCCTACCTTACGCCCTATTGGAAACAGCTGTTATTGGTGCTCGTTGCAATTTCTCTGTCATCGGTTCTTAACCTGATGCCCTCGATTTTGACGGGTAAGATTATCGACGAAGGTCTTGGCAAAAGAAACCTTAAGATGCTCGTATTCTTCATCGTGGCATCCCTTCTTACCAACCTCGGCGCCAATCTCATAGGCGTACTCGAAAGCTACATCAACACCTGGATTGCCCAGCACATTACTTTCGACATGCGCAATCAGATGTACAGTCACCTCCAGAAGATGTCCCAGCGATTTTTTACCACCAATAATCAGGGCGACATCATCACCCGTATGACCAGCGACATCGACGGCGTCGAAAACGTCATTACCAATACATTCAGAAGCATATTATCGAATTCGATAACACTTGTTTTTGCAATCATCGCCATGTTCAGCAAGAACTGGATTATGGCACTTATCGGCATAGCCGTTATCCCGCTTTTCGTTATTCCTACCCGTAAGGCCGGCAAGACCCGTTGGGCACTTACCAACGAAGCGCAGGCCTGCAATGACGAGATTAACGGTATCCTCAACGAGACATTATCCGTCAGCGGACAGCTTCTAGTTAAACTCTTCGGCAAAGAAAGACACGAATACGACCGCTACAAAGAGGCCAATTCCCGCATGGTCAAGCTCAACATCAAAGAGCGCATGGCCGGCCGCTGGTTCTTCGTAGTGCTCACGACAGTTACCAACATCGGACCTATGCTCCTGTACCTCGCAGGCGGCATCCTGATGATCAAATACAACAGTTCGCTCACCATCGGTGACGTTACTGTACTTGTAGCACTCCTCGGCAGAACTTACATGCCTGTCAATTCGCTCCTTAACATACAGGTAGACTGGATGCGCTCCATGGCCCTCTTCACAAGAATCTTTGATTACTTCGATATGCCCGTTGAAATCAAAAATTCAGAAACACCCGTTATTCCTGCAAAGACCACGGGACAGGTTGAGTTCGACCACGTATTCTTCAGCTACGACCCCGAGCGAGAAATCTTGCATGACATAAGCTTCACCTTGGACAGCGGCAAAAGCATAGCCATCGTCGGCCCCTCAGGCTCCGGCAAAAGCACGATTATCAACCTCATCCCGCGCCTCTACGACGTATGTGCCGGACGAGTTCTCTTCGACGGGGAAGACGTAAGAGCCATCGACCTTGATTACCTTCGAAGAAACGTCGGCGTCGTATCGCAGGAGACCTACCTCTTTAACGGCACCATCAGAGACAACTTACTCTATGCCAAGCCCGACGCTACTGAGCAAGACCTCATCGACGCCTGCAAGAAAGCCAACATCTATGACTTTATCAAGAGCCAGGAAACAGGCTTCGACACTATGGTGGGTAACCGCGGCCTGAAACTGTCCGGCGGTGAAAAACAAAGAATATCCATTGCCAGAGTCCTTCTCAAAGACCCTGCACTACTTATATTTGACGAGGCCACCTCAGCCCTCGACTCTATTTCCGAAAGCAAGATTCAGGAGGCCATCGACCCTATCATCGAGTCTCGCACCAGCATACTGATAGCCCACAGACTATCGACTATTCTCGCGGCTGATGAGATACTTGTAATCAAAGACGGAAAAATTGCAGAACGCGGACAGCACAAAGACCTGGTAAAAGCAGGTGGCGTATACACCGAGCTTTACAACACCCAGTTTAAACGCATCCCCGACAGCGAAGCCGGCGACTAAACCGGCCAAAGAAACAGATACGAATATGGTTAAAATAAACGATTACATTTCCAAAATTGAATGCAGTGACAATCCCCTCTCGGCGGACGTCTACATCATAAAAGGCGACAAGCACACCTACATAGTGGACGTAGGCAGCAACGAAGAGGCTCTTGAAACCCTCAAATCGATACCGAATAAGAAGATAATCATCACCCATTTTCACGCGGATCACATGGGTAACCTCAAGAATCTCGCTCCCGAAAATAACGACCTTTATGTAGGAGATTACACCGCCAAGTACTACGGTGGCGGCACTGTCGTTAAAGAACCCGTACACATAGAAGATGGCGTAATTATCGACATTTTCCCGCTTCCGAGCAGCCACGCAAAAGGATGTTTGACCATAACGGTCAATAAAAATCACATTTTATTAGGTGACGGGTGTTATTCCAATATCAAGGGTTATAACGTTTCTGTCACTTTCGATATGATCAAGGTCTTGAAGAATATTGATTTTACCACCGCCATCAAGAGCCACGACGACACTTTATACACCAAAGACGAGCTCATAAGCGAGCTTGAAACCATATATTCCAAAAGAGAAAAGGACAAACCCTTCATAGATTTGTCCTTATTGTAAACTATTAAGGCCATATAAGTCGGCATGCACTCCCTAAGGCAAAAGAACCTTCGATGGTTGTATAATAGCTGAAACTTGAGTTGTCCTTATCAAGAAGAGACCTGTTTATGTCTCCGTTTTCCAGAGTTTCGACGGCTATTGCATAATCGCAATCGCTTAGCACCTCGATTTCCGAAGGCACATCTTCCGGATAAAAGACCTGATTTGCTATTTCTTTTCCCGAAGCATCATACTGCGTAACGGTATAGCTTACAGGTTTTGATATAACGCTAAACTGTACATTAACGGTTATGCTTTCTTCATCCGAATCGGCAGAAGGCTTTGATTTGGAATTTGAGTAGTCAAGAGTATTTGTTACGGAAAGTCCGACAGAGTCCTTGTCGCAGGAAACTGAAATATTGTGACCGCTGATAGCGTATACATTTCCTTCACTGTCCTGATATACAGGGTTGCAATAGATTCCTACAATTTCGGCACCTGTTCCTGCGTAAGTATACAGATAACAGTTAACTTCTGATTTGGAGACCTTCGCTCCGTTTTCCTCTTGACCGACATTCGTAACCATTGTACACGTTATGTCAGATATGGAAATGTGTGATTCATAGGTTTCGTCTATGAATTCTCCGGTAGAATCGCTCACATACTTGGGCATCTGCGCGGTCGCTGTGAGACATCTGAAACCCTCGACTCCGTCGAAAACATAATCGAATGATGACGAGGTAGTTCCGTCCTCGTAGGTATAAGTTTCAGGAACTTTTGTCGCATACAATTTTTGGCTCGAATCCAAGTAATCCTGAGTCAGGAATACACCAATGAGCCTGTCTTCCGGAACACTTTCCTTGGCATTTTTTGTGGCGCTGCAAGCCCGATGCACCAAATAGATGATTCCCGCGGTCACCGCGACTATGGCCAACACTATTTTCTTTTTATTCACCCTAATACCCCCGTATTGTTTTGTTAATATGACGATGACAGTAAAATTATCTTTTGTCAATAATTTCTCGCAAAAGAAAAATTAATTTATTTTTTCTTTTACTAAAAACGTATCTTAATGTAAAATCATATTTGTAGTGATTAAGTATAATAGTTTGATGGGAGAGTAGACTATGAATTTTGATGAAGCGGCTAAGAGAGCGGTAGAACTCAAGGCAACGGGACAGTGCAATTGCTGTCAGGCAGTGGCTGTGGCACTTGCGGAGGAGGCCGGGTTAAGCGAAGATACGATGAAGAAGATTGCTTCCGGCTTCTGCGTGGGCATGGGAACCATGAAGGCTACCTGCGGCGCGTTAATCGGCGCGGTTATGGTAGCGGGTATGAAACTTGACGGAAACGGCACAGTTAAGTATTCTAAGACTATGAGCGAGGAGTTTGAAGCAATGTCGGGAGCGCTTACCTGTAAGGATTTAAAGGGTATTGATACCGGCGTGGTAATCTGTCCTTGCGATCAGTGCGTAAGAAATGCAGTTATGTCATATGCAAAGGTTATGGGAGAGCAGTAATGGCTATTAAGATACTGGCTGACAGTACTTGCGATTTGTCGGAGGAACTGGTTAAGAGATATGGTATTACGATTGTTCCATTGAGTATCATCATGGGAGACGAGTCTTACTACGACGGTGAGGACGTGACTCCCGATAAGATTTTTGAGTGGGCGGATGCCAATAAAACTACGCCCAAGACCGCGGCAGTATCGCAGGATCGCGCGGAAGCTGTGTTACGTCCCCTGATTGATGCGGGCGATGACATCATTTTCTTTTGCATCTCAAGCAAGATGGGCTCTACCTGCAACGTAATTGCCATGGTGGGCGAAGGGTACGAGAAGCTTCATGTGATCGACTCGTACAATCTCTCAACGGGCATCGGTCTTCAGGTGATTCGTGCAGCCGAACTTGCAGCCGGCGGAATGAATGCAGCATCTATTGCATCAAGAATCAACGAGGACAGGGCCAAGGTTCGCGCCAGCTTTGTAATCGATACACTTACGTACCTCGCGCGCGGCGGACGTTGCAGTGCGGTTGCGGCACTTCTTGCCAATACGCTCAGGATTCATCCGATTATCGAGGTCCACGACGGCGCCATGGGAGTGGCCAAGAAGCTTCGCGGCCACGTGGAGCACGCTATCGTGTCTTACGTTACGGGACTTGAAGATGACCTTAAGAACGCTCATCCCTCGCGGGTTTTCATCACTCACTCGGGGTGCAGTCGCGAGCTGGTGGAAGAGGTGCGCGACTACCTTGAGGGCTTAGGCATATTCGAGGAAGTCCTTGAGACCAGAGCGGGCGGCGTAATTTCCAGCCACTGCGGACCCAACACCCTCGGCGTACTGTTCTATGAAAAATAAAGCTTGCGTTTGAAAAAACGCTATGCTAATATCAAGACAACGCAGAAAACTGCGAATAATTAAAAGGAACGCGAAAGCGTACGGTGATTCAACAGAATGTGTGGCAGATAGTTTGATTTAAGCAATTACAGGATTTTAGAGCGGCCTTGACGGACCGGTTCTTTGTGTATGCTTAAATTGGATTGTCCTTACCTTACGTTCCTTTGGTTACCAATAGGGATTAGTTTGCGTGAGCCGATTCAGCGTACACTGAATTGGCTCTTTCTTTTGCCCGAGCAGAGGCCGCCACGCAAAGGGGTGATATATATGTTACAGATTAAGAACTTAACAATTACGCATAAAAAGGCCCTGCGGGTCATCCTTGATAATTTCAAACTGACCCTCAACGCCGGTGACAAGGCGGTTATTATCGGCGAGGAAGGAAACGGCAAGTCGACGCTCATGAAGTGGATTGTGGATCCCGAGCTTGCCGACGAGTACGCCGAGTGCGAAGGCGAGCGCATCATCACGGGCGAGACGATAGGCTACCTACCTCAGGAGCTTCCGGCAGCGGACGGTGAACTGACGGTTTATGAGTATTTTACGGCAAAAGAAGCCTTCATGGAGCAGTCGCCGCGTGACTTAAGCGCCATGGCAAGTGATTTTGGCGTGCCGGCCGATTTCTTTTACGGCGACCAGCTGATGAAGAGTCTGTCCGGCGGCGAGAAGATTAAGGCGGAGCTTATGAGGATTCTCATGGAACGCCCGAGCGCGCTGCTTCTCGACGAGCCCTCGAACGACATCGATATTGATACGCTTAAGCTTCTTGAGAAGCTGATAAACGGTTTCAAGGGAATCGTGCTCTTTATTTCCCACGACGAGACCCTCATTGAGAACACCGCGAACATGGTGGTGCACTTAGAACTCGTGGAGCGTAAGCGCAAGTCAAGGTTTACGGTAATGCATCTTGCGTACCGCGAATACGTGGAGACGCGCCTTAAGAACCTTGAAAAGCAGGAGCAGGAAGCCGAGAACGACAGACGGCAAAAGAAGATTCGTGAGGAAAAATACAGAAAAGTTTATGACAGCGTGCAAAGTGCCCTCGACAATATTTCAAAAGGGGCCAGAGATAGTGTTGCAAAGAACCTGAAAGATAAAATGCATACCGTCAAGGCCATGGGCAAACGCTTTGAGAAAATGGACGAAGAAATGACGGAGCGTCCCGACACCGAGGAAGCTATTTTCTTTAAGCTCGGTGGCAAGGATGCGGCGATGCCACAGGGCAAGACGGTTATCGAGTATTCGCTTGATAAGCTTACGACGCCGGATGAGTCGCGCGTTCTTTCGCAGGATATCTTTATGAGGCTTCGCGGCCCCATGAAGGTGTGCATTGTGGGTGACAATGGCTGCGGCAAGACGACTCTTATTAAGAAGATGGCCGAGGAACTTATGGCGCGGCCGGACATCCGTGTGCAGTACATGCCGCAGAACTACGAGGAAATGCTTAATATGGATGAGACTCCCGTCGACTTTCTCGATAAGTCCGGCGACAAAGAGGAGCGTACCCGCATCCGCACATACCTCGGTGCGCTCAAGTATACTGCCGAGGAAATGGACCATCCTATCCGAGCACTTTCAGGCGGACAGAAGGCGAAGGTGTTCCTTCTTAAGATGAGTCTGTCCGACGCCAACGTCCTTATACTTGACGAGCCCACCCGCAACTTTTCACCGCTGTCAGGTCCCGTAATCCGCGGAATTTTAAAGGACTTCCCGGGAGCAATCATCAGCATTTCTCACGATCGAAAGTACATAAGTGAAGTGTGCGACACAGTCTACGAGTTAACGGAAGCGGGCCTGAAAGAAGCAGAGAACTTTATTGCGAATAATTAATAATATCTTCAGATTATCCTTTTGGTGACCTTAAATTCTTAAGGTCATACTATTCCTTGTACATTAAATGAGAGAGGAGACAAAAGGTTATGGAGAAAGATTCTTTTGCACAAAATGTTAAGGAGCAGTACAAGAAGTCGAACAACTTAGAGACACGTATCTCGCTTCACGAGAAGTACTCCGTTGACAACGGGGGCTTTGACAGAATGATACTGTCAAGCTATGACTGGGCACCCGGCGCGCGAGTCCTTGAAATCGGCTGCGGTACCGGCGATTTCTGGATTGGTCGTCAGGACTTAATCGACAAATGCTCCGAGCTTATTCTTGCCGACTTTTCCGAGGGTATGGTGGAAACATCCCGCAGGAACTTAAGGGACATGCATGGCATTGAATTCATGGTCTGCGACATTCAGGACCTTCCTTTCGAAGATGCTTCTTTTGACGTAGTAATTGCCAACATGATGTTATACCATGTGCCCGACTTGGAGCTTGCGCTTTCCGAGGTAAGGCGCGTACTTAAGCCGGAAGGCACCTTCTATGCTGCTACATACGGCGAGAAGAACATCATGCCTTTTGTGCATAATTTATTGAGAGAATACATGCAGGCACCCGCATTCAAGCGCCACTTCATGCTTGAAAACGCTTGGGAGCCCCTTCGCAGGCACTTTAACGACGTGCGCCTCAACAAATACAGCGACAAGCTTTTGATTACGGACATGAACGACCTTGCCGACTACGTGGAGTCACTTACGGGAACCTCCCAAATCAGCGGTGTGTCACGCGAGACGATGATTAAAGTTTTCACCGACAACTGTGTGGACGGTGTTCTCACTATTCCCAAGGAATACGGAATGTTCATAGGGAGGGCATAGCATGTATCCTACCAAAGAAGCGGCTCTCACCCTGCTCAAAGAAGCCGTAACCCACAACCCGGGCCCCTGGGAAGCCCACAGCTTATGCGTAGCGCACTGCGCCGAGGCCATTGCCGCCCGCTCGGGCCTTAATGCCGACAAAGCCTACGTGCTGGGCTTACTTCACGACATAGGAAGGCGTTTCGGAGTATTCCACTTAAGACATGTGTATGAAGGGTACAAATATATGACGTTATTAGGATACGACGAAGTGGCTAAGATTTGCCTTACGCATTCTTTTGCCGAGGGACACGGTATCGATGATTATGTAGGCAACCACGACCTTGACGAAGACGAAACGGCGAATCTCCTTAACAAGCTTTCCGAAGTCAAGTTCGACGACTACGACAAGCTCATCCACCTCTGCGACGCCTGCGGTACAGCTACCGGGGTTGCACACCTCGAGGACCGCATGGGCGACGTGAAGGCTCGCTACGGCGACTACCCGGTTGCCAAGTGGAACTACAACTTTGAGCTCAAAGGCTACTTCGAAATGAAGATGGGCATGGATTTATATGAAGCGGTAGGCATGGACACCTA
Source organism: Lachnospiraceae bacterium YSD2013 (assembly GCA_900100895.1). GTDB lineage: Bacteria > Bacillota > Clostridia > Lachnospirales > Lachnospiraceae > UBA1258. The sequence goes on along the minus strand of FMTX01000023.1, from coordinate 13,229 downwards.
CCGGCCGGCATACAGCTAAAAACAAGGCGGAAGCTTAAGTGCTTCCGCCTTTATAGTGCCACTATTTAAGCAGACTTATAAGTCTTTTCTTTTCCTCTTCGAGAGCATCCACGTCGGCACCTTCGGTTAAGTTCCACTGTTCTTTTAAAAACTCAATCTGCCTGTTGACATATTCAATCGCATCCTCGTACTTACCGAGAATCTCGTATATCCGGGCCTGTGCCGTAAGGTGGTCCATGCAACCGTGATTCAAGTGACCGGCCTTGTATATTTCATCAGCCTTTTTGTATCTTTCAAGCGCGTCTTCATACCTTGCGTTCATTGCGTATATTCCCGCAACTTCAAACATTGCACCGTAATCATTGCCGTTTGCTTTCTCGTATTCGGACACAATCTTCCAGGCATCATCGGCACGATACTCGGCAAAAGCAATATGCGCTTCATATACCGGAACCAGAATTGCTTTGTGCTCGGGTAGAGTCTTGTACTTCGATAAATATTTCGCAGCCTCTTCCGTGCGATGGTCCGCGATGAGATTGTCCATAAGGAACAGGTAGTTAATGCCTATCTCCGGATTCTTTTCAACGAGCCCCCTGTAAAACTCGATGGTACTGCCGTGCTGCCTTGCATTCCAATCCCATACTGTGGCACCTTCGCTCTTTACAAGGAGCCACTGATCTTCTTTGGCCGCGGGATGACGAGTCATGGCCTTTCTCGCATAAAGGCTTACATACCTGCTGTCGCTCACCATTCTGTGGTGGTAAAGATGTGCAAGAAACGACTCAATGCGCCCGTCCGGCCTCGCAGGATTGCTTTCGTCATAAGAATCCTTTATCTGCAAAAGAAACTCTTTGGTAGTCTTAAACTGCTCATCGGTAAGTTCTTTTTCGTAATCGAGCATGTTCTCGATTCTGTTAAGCTTCCGGTCGGTGGAAAGATCGAAAAGCTCATCAACCGTTACGCCGAAAAACTCCGATATCGCCGGAAGCAGTGAAATGTCCGGGGCGCACACGTTGTTCTCCCACTTGGACACAGACTGACTGCTTACTCCCAGCGCATCCGCCAGAATCTCCTGCGTAGTGCTCGACTGTAATCTGAGTGCTTTGATTTTGTTACCTATATTCATTGCGATTCTCCTTTGAATTTGAAGAAACGAAGCTTCATTTCGTTACTGACAAACTCATTGTAAAGGATAAAGTGCATACCCGCAATGACGCAGGTTTACAGGGGGGTCAACCGGAGGTTGAAGGCTTGGCATCTATTCCTTTTTGAAAAGCAGATGATGGAAGAATGCTACTTGCTTAAATGCATCAATGGTGCTTGCCTTCATCTCAAGTTCCAGCATGGATTTGTACCATTCATCGGTAAATTTAACTTCGTTGTTGGAAGAAAGGCCGTAGAATGCCCGCATGCCGTAAGTATCGATATGAGCCATCTGATGTGCGAGGGTGGAAACGAGGTAGGTATCGTCGTAAACATTTCTTTGACCAAACATGCTGTCCTCGGTGTTGTCGGCCTCCAACACATCCAGCGCAGCTTTTGGATTATCGTTTAGAATCGCGTAGGCAAAAACCTTGCCGTAATCATTGTGCTTCACAATCGACAAAAGCCCGCCGGGCCTGAGTACTCTTGCGAGCTCCTTCAAATAGGCGTCTGTGTCATCAACGTATTCAAGCACGTTGTGGCAGATTATCACATCATAACTGTTATCCGCAACGCTCTGCAAGTATTCGATTCCCTGAGTTATCAAAGTATACTCGTTATTCTTAACGCGCAACTCATACATTTCACTATTAGGCTCCACCGCAGTAACATCATGCCACTTAGCATAATGATCCGCCGTCAGACAGAAGCCCGCCCCAAAATCCAGAATTCGCAAACGCGTATCGTTATCTATAGGAAGCTGCTCCCACACCAAATCATAAAACATCCGTCCCCACGGCTGCTCCACAACATTCCTGTAATTCCTGATTGCATCAGACATTTTTGCTACCCCTTTCTTTTTCTAAATTGTCTTTGCTATCGTAACATGCCTTGTCTGCGACAAATGTTGCGTAATAGTTAAGATTTCTTTACATTTGAGCCCTATTTTGGGCTCACCTTAAGCACCGGTGGGTGAAATTTATCCCTATATGAAAAAAGTTGTAAATTGTGATAAAAAAACCACCGCAGACACCGAGTTATGTAAACTAATTATCCCAATACGGAAAAAATTTCAAATTGGGATAAAAAAAGCTAGAAAACTTATCCCAATTTCTACTTTTTTTCATATTGGGATAACCGTCGCAAATACTTGCGAAAGGGGTGCCCAATATTTATCCCAATTCGGGAGAAATTTCATATTGGGATAAATCATGCTCAAACAGGGGCCGCGTAGCGTCTGCCCGGCCGCTACGTGAGACGGAAGCGGGAGAGGGTTTTTATGAAAGCCTTCTGCCCGAGCCACCCCGCGTTCGGGAAGCCAAAGAAATAATACTTGACATAATACTCATTTAGGTATACTATTCTATAAAACTACATAGTAGCACATTAAACCGACTTAAGTTTCACGGAGGGTGCATTTAGGGGCAGTTTATTTGCGACTTTAACGGGTACGAAAAGCCGGAGCGTGCGCTATAATTAGTTCATAAGTCAGGACGACACAAACACACCTGAAATAAACAGTTACCTATAAAGGAGGATTTAACATGGGATTATTCGATGATTTAACCAAGACAATTACCAAGGGCGGCGCTGCAGTTGCCGAGAAAGCTAAAGAGGTTTCGGAAATCGCTTCCGCTACCGCAACTATGGAAAAAGAAAAACTTGCACTTGAGAAGCTTTACAACGAGCTTGGCAAGAAGATGTACGAGAACTACAAGGAAGAGCTTATTGCCAAGGTTCCCGAGCTTGTAGAGAAGATTGATGCAAGCGTTAACAAGATTGAAGAAGCTAAGATCAACATCAACGAAAGAAAAGGAAACCGCACTTGCCCCTCTTGCGGTAAGGAACTTGTAAAGAACAGTTCCTTTTGTCCCTCGTGCGGAAGAAAAGTCACCAGAGCGAACGCAGCATTCTGCCCCGCATGCGGCAAAGAGGTTTCTAAGAGCAGCGCATTTTGCCCTGCTTGCGGCGCCAGCCTTCCTAAAGCCGAACAGCCGAAAGAAGAAGCACCCGAAAACCCCTACGGCGAAGGCTGATACACAGCAAAAAAATGACGATTAGCCTAGGCTAATCAATAGATTTATTTAAATAAGAATGTTACAATAAAGTTGTCATATTAATACATATGACAACTTTTTTCTTTGAAAAAGCGCTCCGCAAGGATGCACACTCACGTGAACGGTAATTTGTTGCCTTCAGCAACCACGTTCGGCGCAAGCGTTTCGCGAGCGAAACGCTATTTTTAGTAGTCTATTGGAATTATGGAGAATTTGTTATGATAGGACTTATAGTAGCGTACACCAAGAACCGCGTAATAGGTAACAAAGGCCAGATTCCCTGGAGAATCAAGGGCGAGCAGAGACGATTTAAAGAGCTCACCACCGGCAATGTAGTGATTATGGGAAGACGTTCCTATGATGAGATAGGACGCCCCCTTCCGAATAGATTTACGATTGTTGTTTCGAAGACGGCGCATTATGAAGCGGAGAACTGTGTAACCGTTCCGAGCCTCACCGAAGCGATAGAATATGCTCAGAAAAACCGCCCCGGCGAGAACATCTACTTATCCGGCGGCGCAGGCATCTACAAAGAAGGCTTACCCCTCGCGGACAAGCTCTTCATAACAGAGATTGACATGGAAATCGAGGGCGACACTCTTTTTCCTGAATTTGACAAGTCTAAGTACACCAGAGTTGTGGACGAAGAAGTGGACGGAGAAATCCCTTACAAATACGTAACCTACATCAAGAAGGCTCCTCAGAAGCCTCGGAAGAAACCAAACACGGAGGAATATTGAGCCGGAATAAGCCGCAAGGGCTTATTAGAAGGCGACCGATAATAAAGCACGAAGGGGTTTATTATAGTAAATGAACAACGAACTTACAAGAAAAGACATAGAAGACATGGAGAAAGAAATCGAGTACAGAAAGTGCGTAGTGCGCCCCGAACTGCTCGAACATGTCAAAGAAGCCCGTTCTCTTGGCGATTTAAGCGAGAACTTTGAATACTATGCGGCCAAGAAAGAAAAGAACAAGAACGAAAGCCGCATCAGATACTTAGAGAGAATGATCAGAACCGCTCAGGTCGTAGACGATGAGTCTGGCGACGACGAAGTGGGTATTAATAAGACCATTACCGTCTATGTCGAAGAAGACGACGTAGAAGAAGTATATAAGATAGTCACTACCGTGAGAGAGGACTCCCTCCACGGCTTGGTAAGCAACGAATCCCCTATGGGTAAGGCACTTATGGGCCACAAGGTAGGCGACAGGGTTGAAATCAGCGTAAGTAAGGACTATTCCTACTTCGTAACCATAAGAAAGATTGACAATTCCACTATAGATGAAGCAGGGGAGCTTAGGAATTTTTAATGGAATCGATAAAGATTGAGAAGATTAAAGGGCCGGTTGACATCAGGGGTAATGTTCCCGGTTCAAAAAGCATACTCGCAAGAGCGATGGTATTTGCAGCACTTTCCGACGGAAAGTGTGTCATTCAGAATGCCGCGCTTGCCGAGGACAGCAGAGTAATGATGAATGCCTTAAGAGACCTGGGATTTCAGGTTTACTACAACGCAAGCCTTAAGGTTATAAGAGTATACGGTAAGAACGGAGACATTCCGCGAAAAGAAGCAACAGTTTACGTAGGAAGTGCCGGAACAGCGGCAAGATTCCTGACTGCAATGCTGGCCTGCTCGGACGGTACTTATACAGTCAACGCGTCGCCTCAGCTTTGCGCACGCCCCATGGCAGGACTGTTATCCGCGCTTAAGACTCTTGGAGTTAAAATAAAATGTCTCGGCAAAGAAGGTCACCTTCCGATTAAAATCGTCGGCAGGAAGCCTCGCCTCGGAGTGCCGATTAACCTTAATATTGACGCATCCGAGAGCACTCAGTTCGTAAGCGGAATGCTTATGGCTTTAGGCTGTTTACCAAATCAGTCAACAATCACGGCCGCAGGTAAGACCCACAATTCATACATAGATATGACCATCAGCGTGGCCAAGCTCTTTGGCTGCACTATTATCAAGGACGGCAACACATTTAAAGTCGGCGGTACCGGCGCCTACAGATGTGCCGATGTCGAGGCTGAGCCCGATGTGTCGTCTGCTTGCTATCTCTATGCTATACCTATGCTCCTTGGCGGCAAGGCTACCGTTAACGGTGTAATGCAGTCTTCCATTCAGGGCGACATGCAGTTCCTTAAGCTCATGGAGACTATGGGCGCCCGCATTGAAAGCGATGACAAGGGCGAGATAAGCCTGCTCCACGATACGGATTCTCTTCCTGAGGGAGATATCACCATCGATATGGCAGATTTCTCCGACCAGGTTGCAACTGTAGCGGTTCTTGCATCCGTGAGAAAGGGCAAGACCAAGATTACCAACATAGGCCATATCAAGAAACAGGAGTCCAACAGAGTCCTCAATGTATGCGAGAACCTTGAAGAGTGCGGAATCAAGTGCAGTCGCGGCAAGGACTTCATAGTAGTGGAAGGCGGCAATCCCAAGGGCGGCACCATCGACCCTCACAGAGATCACCGCATAGCCATGGCCTTTTCAATCCTCGGTCTTCGCACCGGCAAGATGACTATAAAGGACTGCGGATGCGTAGACAAGTCCTTTGTAGGCTTCTACGACGAATTGGCTCAGATTTCCGAATCACATACCGAATCATGAAATACTCAAATATAGTAAAAGCCACATTTTTAGCGCGTCCCAATCGTTTTGAAGCGGATGTTGACTTAAATGGTCAAGAGGAGCGCGTACATGTCAAAAACACAGGAAGATGCAAGGAACTTCTGATTAAAGGCGCCGAAGTCTACCTAACGGCTCCCGGCACTCCCGGTCGCAAGACCACTTACGACCTTGTAGCCGTTAAGAAGCCCTCCACCGGCGTCTTATTCAACATAGACAGCCAGGCCCCCAACAAAGTGGTCAAAGAATGGCTGTCCACCAAGGACTACGACAAGGTCATTCCCGAGTACACCTACGGCAACTCCCGCATCGACTTCTATATGGAGAAAGAAACCACTGCGGGCACCAAGCGCTTCCTCATGGAAGTCAAAGGCTGCACTCTCGAGATTGACGGCACCGGTTACTTTCCCGACGCCCCCACGGAGCGAGGCGTTAAGCACATCCGCGAGTTGATTAAGGCGCGACAAGAAGGCTATGAGGCAATTCTTGCTTTTGTCATCCAAATGGAAGGCGTAGATCGTGTACTTCCTCACGTTGCGACTCATCCCGAGTTCGGCGAAGCGATGGAAGACGCGAGACGTGCAGGTGTGAAGGTAATGTTTCTCACCACAACCGTCACTCCCGACGAGCTTAAAATTAACGGCGAAACGCTTGAATAGAAATGAATCGACGCGGAATCGGTTACTAATCCTGTGGGGAATAAAAGCGCAGATTCCCGTGACAAGGACAGTTCCCAATTTTATATCAGATTAAGTATGGCAGACCTCAAACGGTCTGCCCTTTTTTTGACATTATTCCTCTTAAAACTGGGAAGGAATGGGCATACAACTGCCCACTTGTATGCATACAAATCCGCAACTTTTCTAAGTTTGTCCGCAATAATTCGTTAGTGAATATTACTAAAAAAAATTAAAATTGTATACATACGGTGAACAAATTGCACATTGGATTAGGGGTAAGCAGACATTGGCATGGGGGTGATGCCTTCTCTTACGGACGTGTGTAAGTTCACAATCTTATGAAAAGGAGAGAGGGAGATGAGAAGGAATAAACTTTTCAAAAGTGCCGCGGCAGTGACCCTGGCACTCACAACAGTGCTTTCCAACATCGCACCGGCTTATGCGGCTGAAATAGGCGCAGGCGGATACGAAGAGCCCGCACCTGCCGAAGACGGCGAAGAAAGCACCAACCCCGCAGGCGAAGAGGCTGAACAGCCCGAAGAAACACCTGCGGAAGCACCTGTTAAAGAAGCGGAAGAGCCCACCGAAGAAGCGCCCGCTGCACCCGCAGAAGGCGAAGTACCCGGAACTTCCGAAAACGACACAATATCAGATAACGATGTCTCAGGCGAAGACATCACGGCTGAAGAAACGGATTCTTTTGCCGGCGTAATCGCACCTTACGGCTCACCGCTTGTAGACGGCGCAGTTGACGAAATGTGGAGCAAAGCTAAGTCATACGACTTACTCCGGGCCAGAAACAGCGCAACTTCAAGCGCAACCGCCAAGCTTATGTGGGACGACAACGCACTCTACGTTCTCGTAGACGTTAAGGATGCCACACTCGACAAGGCAAGCGGCAACGCTTACGAGCAGGACTCCGTTGAAGTATTCTTAGACGAACTCAACGACAGAAGCGGCGCATACGGCTCTGACGATGCGCACTACAGAGTTAATTTTGATAATGAAAGAAGCACCGACAGCGGTGAAGAAGGACGCTGGTACACCAAGACCACCGTCACCGAAGAAGGCTACATTGTTGAAGGATGCATCAAGTGGGAGAGTGCAACCCCCGACAATGATGCCCGATTCGGCTTCGACGCTCAGATAAATTGCGCGGAAGGCGGTTCAAGAAAGGGTGAGCTTTCACTCTTTGCAACCTCCGGCGACGGCTACCAGGACACAAGCCTTTTCGGAGAGGTGAAGTTGACCGGTAAGTCCGCCGATGACGTAACACCGGGCTTCCCTTACTCGCTCTACACATACCTTGAGAAGGTCAAAGCAATCGACCTTTCAGTATATGTAAACGGCGAAGAGGCGAAGGCTCTCATAGCTGAAGTAGAGGCATTCCTCGCAGCAGGCGGCTACACCCAGGCCGAAATCGATGCTTACTACGACAAGCTTGTTACCTGCGTGAACACACTCGACGACGGTTCAGGCTACTTAAGCCCCCTTGAGATGGCCGAGCATCCCGAACTTCCCGACATTTTCACGTTCTACGACGGCACCACCAAGGTCACCGCAGATAACTGGGAAGCACGCAAAAAAGAAATCAAAGAATATTACGACTACTACATGTACGGCCCTTACCCCGACACTTCTGACGAAATCGTATCTTACGAAGTGACCGGCATGGCTGAGCGTGAAGTAACCGTTACCGACCCCGTTACGGGCGAAAAAAAGAAAATCACGGTTAAGCAGGGTACCCTCAAGTTGACAGTTGAACGTGGCGAAGCCAAAGGCACCGTAAGCATGACATTCGTAGTTCCTACAACCGAAGCTCCGGAAGGGGGCTATCCTTTCTATTCCGAGATGTCAGGCTATGCCGGTGACACCGTATACTATGCGGCAAGCAGAGGTATGGCCGTGGCATCCTGGACATACACCGATTTCGCCTCCGACGACCTTTCCAGAACCGGTCTTTTCTACACAATCCACCCCTACGGAACACACTGGAAAGAGCAGACAGGCGCACTCGTTGCATGGAGCTGGGGCGCAGGCAAGATTCTCGACGCACTCGAGAACGGACTTGCAGCCGAGTACAACATCAACCCCGAAATCAACATGCTCGCCGGAGTTTCAAGACTCGGTAAGGCTACAGCAGTAGCAGGCGCGTATGACGAAAGAATTAAGTACATCGATCCCACATGTTCGGGTGCCGGCGGTATGGCAACCTTCAGATATTCTTCCGAAGGCAAGACCTATGACGGCGCGAACATCGGACTCAACCACGACGGCGTTACCACAGTAACAGTCGATCAGAACGAAGGACTCGGAAGCCTTCAGGCTTCCGGCGAAATCTTCTGGTTCAACGACAACTTCGCCAAGTTTAAGTCAGTTAACCAGCTGCCCTTCGACCAGTACTATCTCGCATCCCTTATGGCGGACGAGGACAGATACTTAATGATTACCGCAGGTCTTACCGGTGAAAACTGGACCAACTCCGCGGCTATGTCCTTAACCTACTTAAAGGCTCGCGAAGTATACAGAATGCTCGGTCTTGACGACCACATTTTCATCAACGTTCATGAGACCAACGACACGGGAAGCACCCCCAACCACAAGATTATCACCATGGATCTTGCATACTTCATCGACGTTTTGTATCAGAACGAATACGGCGTAGCACCCACTACCGACCAAAGAAAGATTAAGTCCTGCGTATACTTTGAAGACGTTAACTGGGATCCCGACTGGGATTCACTCGCAGGCAACAACGTAACCTCCGTAGACGCAGACAAGTACGTTAAGAAAGCAACCGTACTCGACCACGGCGTAAGCGTTTCCGACATCGAGGCAGCACTTCCCAAGGTTGGTTACGTATACGTAGACGACGCCCGCTACAGACAGGCAGCAGTTACATGGGACGTTGCAGGCAGCAGCTTTGACGCAACCACCAACGCTGAGCAGGAATTCATCGTAAACGGAACACTCACCCTTCCCGAAGGCGTAGTGAACGACCAAAACCTTGACTTATCCGTACAGGCTAAGGTAATTGTTCTTTCCAAGCCCGACGACCTTGCTTTCGGCGACCCTTATGACGACGATTGGAACAACGCTTCCGTATATGAGTTAAAGAACGTGGTAGCAGGTTCCGAAGCCGGCGCAACCGGCACCGTTAAGCTCCTCTACGACGACGAGAACCTCTACATCAAGGCTGAAATCGCTGACGCAGACGTAACAGTAAAAGAAGGTGCTTCGGACAAAGAAGACGGCATCGCATTTACTTTTGCAAAAGGCTTAAAGGCAGGCTCCGACGTTGTGAACATTCTTTTCACGGCTGACGGCGACGCTGTTACACCTTCATACTCAGCAAGCTTTGACTGGAATACATGGGGCACTACCATTACCAAGTCTTACAAGGCAGTAAGCGGTGTTACCACCAATGTGAGCACTACCGACGCAGGTTGGAGCGTAGAAGCAGTCGTTCCGCTTTCCGTTCTTAAGCTTGAAGCTGATGACACGGACCTTGCTTTTGAAGCAATCCTTACAGACTGCGACGCAGACGGAAATGTTAAGAGTAAGAGAGCACTCTTCTTAAGAGAACTTCCTTACAACGAAATTACAGTCGGAAGCGGCTGGACTACCGGTAAGACCGACGGCGGACTCTTCGCAGAGAACCTTCACGCTTCCAAGATTAAGCCCGTTTCCAAGTACGGCATCATCATCGCCGACGGCGAGATTGAGAATACCTGGGACGCAAGCAGAAACTTTAACTTAAACAACTTAATCGACGAGACCGCAGAGGGCGTTGACACCACAGACGGCGACGCTAAGGTTAAGGTAATGTGGGACGACACATATCTCTATGTATATGCCGACATCATCGACTCCGACGTATACTCTGACGGCGACTCCGATGAGGAAGAAGACAGCTTTGCATTCACAGTTGCGGGCGCACCTGACGGCGATGCCAAGAAATTCGTGGTTACCGCAGACGGCGAAGCTCTTTCCGAGAAGTGGACCGGTTCATTTGACTTTAGCACCTTCGGCGGCAAAGCAAGCAGAAGCTACAACAAGGTAGATTCCGTATTCGCAGAGACAGCCAAGACCGATAAGGGCTGGCAGCTTGAAGCATGTGTTTCTTTTGCGGAACTCGGATTCACACCCGTAAACGGCGAGCCTTTCTACTTCGAGGCAGTAGTTAACAACGCTACTTCGGCGGCAAAGAAAACCGTTTACAGAAAAGCGTTATTTGCAACAAGCTATCCTGTTAACAATGTTACGATTTCAGGCGTATTCTACGGAATGTTTAAATGGACCGCTACATACAATGCGGGCTTTATCGCTAAAGACCTGACTGAAATCACCTTCGGCGGCAAGTACACCGATAAGGTTACCGAGGACATCGGAAGATACGCACTTCTTAACAAGATTAAGACATACTATAAGGACAACGTTGAGCCTTATCCCATCAAGACTTCTTTTGACGAGGAAGTGCTTAACTTCGCAAGGCAGGTTGCCAAGGATCCTTTCGCTTCAATGGGCGATATTAAGGAACAGAGCGACGCGCTTGACGCTATGAGCGCTCAGATTCTTGCGGACAACCACTACGGAAAGCTTATGTCCAAAGCAGGAACTCCTCTTGTGGACGGCGTAGGCGACGACGAAGTATGGGAGAACGCTTACACTTACAAGACCGGAGCGGACAAGAAAGGACAGTTTGCCGAGATTAAGTCACTTTGGGACGAAAAGGCAGTTTACTTCCTTGTAACCGTTTGGGATCCTACTTACGACGTTGCAGGTTCGGATGCGCACCAGAAAGACTCTGTTGAGTTCTTCATCATTCCTACCGAAGACAGCGCTCAGAACTCCTTCGGACGCGACGGCGGACAGTGGAGAATCAACCGTGCGAACGTAACCACAGTTACATTCGGCGACAACGAACCTTTCTACGCTAAGCTTACGGAAATCGAAGGCGGATACGTAGTTGAAGCAAGATATGAATTTGCCGAGAGCATGAATATTCAGGCGCTTTCGGAACTGAGCCTTGATATCGCGGTTAACCTCTGCGAAAAGGGTTCCAGAACCGATTCCGTTGCATGGGCTTCAGGCGATTGCTACTCTAACCCCAACAAGGCAGGCAAGATGGTATTCCTTGCTGACGAAGCGGGCGAGGGAAGCGTTCGTAAGGGTTACGATCCTTACGTTCTTATGAAGGTTCTTGATAAGGCCCTTCTTATGGAGAGAGACAATTACGACGCGGCTTCTTTTGACGCCAACTACGACAGAGCTTTACTTGAAAAGTATCGCGACGAAGCATTGTCGGGAACACTCTCCGACGAGACGATTGACGAGTACTACGCTAACGTAATCGAGATGATGTCAGAGATTACTTACGACGGAGTTCACAAGTCAGTGCTCGGTTTCAAAGAAAACGCAAATTATCCCGACGTCTTCACCATGGAAGACGGTACCCGGGTTAACACCGACGAGAAGTGGAGCTTGAGACATGATGAGATTCAGGATCTCTACGAGTTCTACATGTACGGTAAGCTTCCGAAGGCTGAAGAGACGGGACTTGAGAAGTCATTTGCCCGGAACGGCAGCAACTACGTGATTACCGTTTCAAGACCCGGTATCGACGCGGCTTCTTTCTCCTTCAAGGTTTACATGCCCGAAGGTGAAGCTCCCGAAGGCGGATGGCCTTACATCATTAACTACGGCGGCAACATCAGCGGCGCTCAGGATGCAGGCTATGCGGTTATCGATTACAGCGCTTACGGCGACGTTGCTTCCAATGACAGCTATTACAACGGTGTATTCTACAAGATGTATCCCGAGTGCAAGGGCAATATCTACACCACAGGCGTAGGTCCTCTTGCGGCAAGAGCCTGGGGCGCAGGTCTTATCATCGACTGCATCGAAGAAGGCATCGGCGAATTAGCTAAGCTTAATCCCGAGAACAGTGCGGTTACAGGATTCTCCTTCCTTGGAAAGACAGCTCTTGTAACAGGCGTTCTTGAAGACAGAATCAAGGTAACCAACCCCGAGCACTCAGGTGTCGGCGGCGCGGCTCCTTTCAGATACTCAGCACAGGGTAAGTACTACACCACCGAAGAATACGGCTTTGAGAAGGATCATCTTGTTACCAAGATTGAGCCCATCGGCCAGGTTCAGGGTCAGGGTATGGCCTGGGTTAAGACCATATTCGCAGACTTCTTAGGCGGCGACTGCACACCTTTTGATACGTACATGCTTCTTTCGCTGGTAGCACCCAGAGGTCTTTTCGTATCGGCTGGTTACTACGACAACGGTACCAACCCCGAAGGTATGTATGCGGCTTACGTTCAGGCTCGCGAAGTTTACAAGTTCTTAGGTATCGAAGGAAAGATTGCTTTCGGCGACTATCCTACAGACCACGCTCAGAGCTCCGAAGAGTACGGCGATTTCTTCAAGTTCTGCGACTACATTATGTACGGCAAGGAACTTCCCGAAGACTTCTATAACACAGTATTCGACAATTCAAGCGACAGAGCCGAGTACGACGTAATCAGAGCTCCCAAGAAGTTAAAGAACGGTATTGTGGAAGTTGACGGCGGTTTGTACTACTTCGTAAATGACAAGAAGACCTATGCGGGACTTCTCGACATCGACGGTGCATTCTACTACGCAATGGGCGGCGGTGCTATCGCCAGAGGCCACTACTACGTAACTCACGGTAACGGCAT
>FMTX01000012.1 GCA_900100895.1 Lachnospiraceae bacterium YSD2013 | reverse complement strand
CCCCAAGGATTCCAACTTTACCGCAGGCTTCATACTTATCATGATTACGCTTATTATCATTCTTAACTTTATCAAGAGCCGTGAGGGACGCGCTGTCATGGCTATTCGTGATAACGTTATCGCAGCCGAGTCTGTGGGCATTAACGTTACACGCTACAAGCTTCTTGCGTTCAGCCTTTCCGCTGCTCTTGCGGGTGTTGCCGGAGTGCTTTATTCTCACATCTTATTCTCACTCATGGCTACCACCAAGAACTTCGGTTACAACATGTCCATCATGATACTGGTATTTGTGGTACTCGGCGGCATCGGTTCCATCAGAGGATCGGTAATCTCTGCTATTATCTTAACTCTGCTCCCCGAGCTTTTAAGAGGCCTTTCCAACTACCGTATGCTTATATACGCAATCGTGCTTATCGCCATGATGTTGTTTAACTGGGCGCCTTCCGCTCGTGCTTTCAGAGAGCGCATGGTTGCCAGACTGCCTTTCTTTAAAAAGAAATCGGCAGAGAAGGAGGTGTAAGTTATGGCATTAATAAATACACTCCTTGAAGTTAACCACTTATCCATTTCTTTCGGCGGACTTCGTGCCGTTGATGATTTGAACCTCTCCATCAAGAAGGGTGAACTTTACGGTCTTATCGGTCCCAACGGAGCCGGCAAGACTACTGCTTTTAACCTTCTTACGGGCGTTTATAAGCCTAATGAAGGCATCATCAGACTTGACGGTAAGAACATAACCGGTCTTAAGACTATTGAGATTAACAAGGCGGGTGTTGCCCGTACTTTCCAGAACATCAGACTTTTCAAGGACTTAACCGTTCTTGATAACGTTAAGGTAGGACTTCACAATCTTTACTCCTACTCTACTCTCTCTGCCGTTCTCAGACTTCCTTCTTACAGAAAGGTTGAAAAGCAGATGGATAAGAGAGCCATGGAACTTCTTGAAGTCTTCGGTCTTGAGGACAGCGCTCATCTTAAGGCTTCGCAGCTTCCTTACGGTAAGCAGCGTAAGCTTGAGATTGCAAGAGCCCTTGCTACAGAGCCCAAGCTTTTGCTCCTCGATGAGCCTGCGGCAGGTATGAATCCTCAGGAGACTCAGGAACTTATGTCAACCATCACTTTCATTAGGGATAAGTTCAATTTGACCATTCTTTTGATAGAACATGACATGAAACTTGTGGCAGGTATCTGCGAACGCTTAACCGTTCTTAACTTCGGTCGCGTCCTTGCGGAAGGTCCCACAAGCGAAGTACTTAAGAACCCTGAAGTTATTACAGCATACTTAGGAGAATAATCGTCATGGCAATGTTAGAAGTTACTAATTTACATGTTAAATACGGAATGATAGAGGCCATTAAAGGTGTCAACTTCACCGTCAACAAAGGCGAAGTCATCGCGTTAATCGGTGCCAACGGCGCCGGCAAGACCACCATTCTTCACACCATAAGCGGTCTTATCACTCCTTCCGAAGGCACAATAGAATTTGAAGGCAAGGACATCACCAGAACCCCCGGCCACAAGATAGTATCCATGGGAATGGCTCACGTTCCCGAAGGCCGTCGCGTGTTCCAGTCACTCTCCGTCCTTGATAACTTAAAGATGGGCGCCTACACCCGCACAGACAAAAAAGAAGTTGCCGAGACACTTGAGATGGTCTACTCCCGCTTCCCCCGTCTTGCAGAGCGTAAGAACCAGCCCGCAGGTACTCTTTCGGGCGGCGAACAGCAGATGCTTGCTATGGGCCGCGCTTTAATGAGCCACCCTTCAATCATCCTTATGGACGAGCCTTCAATGGGTCTCTCACCTATTTTCGTTAACGAAATCTTTGATATAATTAAAGCAGAAAGTAAGCGCGGCACCACCGTTCTTCTTGTAGAACAGAACGCCAAGAAAGCCCTCTCCATCGCCGACAGAGCTTATGTCCTGGAGACCGGCAAGATTGCCTTAAGCGGTGACGCCAAGGGATTACTTAACAACGAAGAAGTCAAGAAAGCTTATCTTGGGGAATAAAGGAGAGTTACAATGGACAAATTCGTAATCACTATCGCCCGCCAGTATGGGTCCGGCGGACGTACCGTAGGCCAGATGCTTGCCAAAGAATTGGGCGTCGAATACTACGACAAGGACCTTATTATCAAGGCAAGTGAAGAAAGCGGCATCAACCTGGACCTATTTGCCGGCGCTGACGAAAAAAGCAAAAGCTTCTTTAACCGCTTTAAGAAAAAGAATTACGGTGGCGACGTACTTCCGCCCTCTCACAAGAATTTCAATTCCGAAGAGAACCTCTTTAACTACCAGGCCAAGATTATCCGCGACCTTGCGGAGCGCGAATCCTGCATCATCATAGGCCGTGCCGCCGACTACATCCTCAAGGATCGCGACGACGTAATCTCCGTCTTCGTACACGCCCCCAAGGACTTCCTCATGGAGCAGGCCGCCAAGAAGCATGCTTTTGACCCTGCCGAGCTTGAGCGCTACATCGCCCACGTGGACAAAGAACGTGCCGAGTACTACCGCACCCACACCGGCCGCGAATGGACCGACGCCCGCAACTACGACCTATGCCTTGATTCCTCCAAGCTTGGATTTGACAAGTGTGTTGAGGAAATCATCGCTTATATGAACGTAAGATTACATTAATTACAAAAGCCACCGATTGAGACTGATTGTCTTGCGTCGGTGGCTTTCTTTATGTCCGGTACCGTTCTCACATTATAGGGATAAGCGTCGACAGAATCGGCGGAATGTTCATGAATTCTTCCTTGATTCTTATGCCCGCTTCTCTAATATCCAGGTATTTACCCAGGTCTTCTTTCACAATCTTCTCTATCGCTTCCGCCTCAATTTCCGTATCCTCGGATATCCTGTCAATTGATGCATAGCTTGTTTCGTCAGCCGACGTATGCTCGTAGATTGTAAAAAGAACGCTGAGTGTCCACCTGTTTGAAACTGCCTTAAGGAACTTACTTAACTTAGAACAATCGTCCTCCATATGCAGTTTCTGGCTACCTGAGAAGAACACGCATCCGCCACGCATGGTGGCTCTTATCTTCGGAACAGAAATAACTGAAATGCCCCATTCGTTGTTAATTGCATGCTCAATAGTTTCCTCCGGCTCGGACTTTGGATAACCGGAATCTTCCTTCTTGCTTTCTTCGACAAATACAATTGCATGAAGTGCCTTGGCTATTTTAAGTATTTCCTCGTATTTATCCGGCTCGGAAACTTCATCTATCGTGTTTTTTATCTGCATTATCAGGTCGTTTTCTTTGGCAGATATCTCTTCTCCGAATAACTCGCTGATTGATACGTCAAAAAAAGTCGCTATCTCGGGAATTAACTGTATGTCGGGAAGGCACTGTCCCGACTCCCACTTGCTCACCGCCTGGTTGGTGATATTTAAAGCCTTGGCAAGCTGCTCTTGCGTAACGCCTTTGTTTTTCCTTAGGAAAAGGATTCTTTCGCCTATATCTTTGGTGTTCATATTGTTTACCCTCCGTTTTGCCGTACCATGCATGTTACATGATTATCGTAGCTGTGAGGCTTTTATTATTCAATAACGCATTGGTTAACACGATTATTATATCATCCAACCTGCGGTTGGAAAAGAATTTTAAAGAGCTTGCCCGCGGACACTGCTTTTTATTGACTTTTAGCCGTCTCGGTACTAAACTATTAAAGATAATTTGCATCACAAGAGGTGTTTAAATGGACAGAATTTACATTGAAAACGTTAAAGACTACGCTGACAAGGAAGTTTCCCTTGCAGGTTTCGTAGACAATTACCGTGACGGTAAGGCTATGGCCTTCATGGTACTTAAGGATATCACCGGCAGAGTACAGGTTACCATCGAGAAGGAGCTTCATCCCGACTGGGAAGAAATGCTTAGCACCATCACTCCCGACTCCGTTGTACGTGTTACCGGTAAGGTTCAGTTAAGCGATTTTGTTAAGCTTAACGGCGTAGAGATTATCCCTACCGCTATTGAAATCGAATCTATCGCAGCCGCTCTTCCCATCGCGCGCGAGTTCATCCCCGCCACCAAGAAGAAAGCCGCTGTTGAACGCTCTTCCATCGACCAGCGTATCGAATACAGATGGATTGATCTTCGTACCGAGAAGAATCAGCTCATGTTCAAGGCTCAGACAGCACTTACAGCTGCTTTAAGAGAGTTTGCACTCGACAGAGACTTCATCGAGGTTCACACTCCCAAGCTTATTGCGGCAGCTTCCGAGTCAGGTGCGGATGTATTCAGACTTGATTACTTCCCCAGCTACAATTTACCTAACGCTTACCTTGCACAGAGCCCTCAGTTCTACAAACAGATGGCTATGGCCGCAGGCTTTGAGAAATACTTTGAAGTAGGCCCCGTATTCCGTGCCGAGAAATCTTTCACCAGCAAGCACGCTACCGAGTTTACCTGCTTCGATATTGAGTTTAGCTATATCAATTCTTTTGAAGACGTAATGACCATGGAGGAGAACCTCATCACTTACGCCCTTCAGAAAGTTAAGGACAAATACGGCGACAAGATTAAGGAACTCTTCTCTACCGAGGAATTCGATGCAGAGATTATCGTTCCCACCACTCCTTTCCCTCGTGTTAAGCTCGCAGACCTTTACGACGCACTTGAGAAAGAATACGGTTACACAGTTCCCGAATCCGAGAAAGGTGACCTTACCACAGATGCAGAGCGTCTTTCCTATCAGTGGGTTAAGAAGCACTACGGTCACGAGTTCTTATTTATCACCGATTACAGCGCCGAGAAGCGTGCTTTCTACCACATGCGTGACGAAAAGGGCGTTCCCCAGGGTTACGACCTTATCTGGCGCGGCGTAGAGATTACCACGGGTGCTCAGCGTGAACACAGATACGAAATTCTGAAGGCTCAGGCCGATGAGAAGGGTCTTGGCGAGGACGTTAAGTTCTACCTTGAGTTCTTTAAGTACGGCTGTCCTCCTCACGGCGGATTCGGTCTCGGTATCGACCGTCTTACAATGCTTATGCTTGGTCTTCCCATCAAGGAAGCAATGTTCTTGTTCAGAGGACCTTCACACCTTACACCTTAAATATAGGCATAACAAAGCCCGCAATTGCTTGCGGGCTTTTTCTTTGGTCAAATTATTTATTTGCTTCCGATTGAGGCTTCTCTTTCTTCTCTGTCTTAGAGTACAGGAAAAGATCTCTCTTCGTCTCAAGCTTAAAGCTGTTGTCTCTTGTATAGTCGGCTGCGGATTCGCTCTTGTGAACGGATGTGAGCTGGCCTTTTAAGCAGAGTATTCTGATCAGTCCCACGATAAGCGCAATCACTATCGAAGCAATAAGAATCGTCTTGTAGTTGGGACCCTGCTTGGCTACTTGAGCGGTAGCCTCCGCGATAATGTAATACATATTCATCTCTGAGCCCTCCTACTTAAGTAATCCAAACAGCGTCATGGCGCCGAATGCAATTAAGAATGTTATTCCTGTTGTTAAAAAGAAATTCTTCCAAAGAAGGCTCTTATCGCAAGGCAGATTGCCTACGAACTTACCGGTCTGACCGTTCATTGCGAAAACAAATTTCTGGTCGTTCCAGGTTGTATTGAGAATCCATACGGGATACAGTGCATACTTGGCTACACCGTTCTTAAGCTGAATCGTGCTGTTCTCTGTATCAACCGAGTCATATCCTTCAACGGTTTCCTTGAATGCTCGCTCTGTGGCCACTTTAACACGTTCATTGGCTCTGGAAACGGAGGTCTCGGCGTCCACATCATACTTGTCGGCCATGTAGCCTGCAAGGTATGCGGTTTGGAACGGAACTGCTTCTTTGAACTTATAAGGTTCAAGAGACTCCATCAGCGTATCATCCATCTTGGTGGAACCGTCAACAGGCACCTTGTCAAAACCAATCTTACCGGAACGAACCACGCTAAAGTAATCGGTTCTCTCATACTTAAACTTCGAATCTTCCCATCTAGACTTCTTGGTGGCTTTATAACGGATGTTGGCGTCAACATCTGTATCAAAGAGCCAGTAGGGTACGTAGATGCCCTTAATCGACTCTAAATGATTGCCTGCCGTAAAGCTTCTCGGAAGAAGCTTCTTGCCCTTTAAGTGCTTTGCAAATTTGTCCATAGCGGCTTCTTTGTTAAGCTTAAAGGGTATTACATAATCGGGCTTAAGACCGCCGGCAAACTGACTCATGACCGTGATGGGATTGCCACAGTACGGACACTCGGATGCCGCCATATTGGCATCACCGATAATCTCGCCGCCACAGGACTTACACTGATAATGCTTCATACCGTCGGTCTCGCCGGCATTCCACTCGGTACCTGCGGATGTCTCCCATGTAAAGTCATTACTGCCTTCGCTCTTTAAAGCCTCGTCATAGGACTTCAAAGCGTCCATCTCGAATTCCGTCTCGCAGAAAGGACACTTCATCTTCTGAATGGTAGAGTTAAATTCAATAGCGCCACCGCAACACGGGCACTTATACTCCTGCAAATCAGACATTGGTATTCCCCCTTATATATACATTGTATAAAGAAAACGGGGTGGTCTGGCCACCCCGAATATCTTACTTAATTACTGCTTGTCAGCGTCATCAAAAGGATCGCCACACTGAGGGCAGAACTTCGGAGGGTTGTGAGGATCTGAAGGAACCCATCCGCACTTATTGCACTTATATGTGGGTGCTCCGTCGGGCTTTCTGGTACCGCAGTTGGTACAGAAGTTACCCTGGTTAACAGCGCCGCATGAGCATGTCCAGCCGCCCTGAGCGGGAGCCTGTCCGCCACCCATAGCGAAAAGTCCGTTAGCGTTGATTCCGCCTGCCTGCTGAGCCATTCCCATACCTACGAAACCGTTCATGGCACCGCCCGCATTCTTAGCAGCATCCTTCATAGCGTCAGCCTGTGCAGATACAAGTGTTGCAGCTGCCATGTTGGGATTCATGTTGATAGCGTTCTTCTGAGCGGTCTTGATGATCTCCGCATCTTCATCGGGAAGAGTTACGGAACCGAGTGCTACGCTTACAACGCTAAGACCTCTTAACTCGCTCCACTTATCGGAAAGCTCTTTCTTCATAGCTTCGGCAAGTTCGGTGTTGTGAGCGATAATCTCGTTGGGACGAAGGCCCATAGCGGAAAGTGTTGCAAGAGCGGGCTGTAATGCAGCGATAAACTCTGTCTTAAGAGTGTTATCAAGCTCTTCTCTTCTGTAATCGTGTGATACGTTACCGCATACGTTGGTGTAGAAAAGAAGGGGATCCGCAATCTTGTATGAGTAAACACCCGAGCATCTTAAAGATACGTCAAGGTCAAGTCCGATCTTATTATCAACAACTCTGAAGGGAACCGGATTGGGAGTTCCGAACTTGTTGTCGATAAGTTCCTTGGTATTGAAGTAATAAACTCTCTGATCCTTACCGGTATCGCCACCGTAAGTAAATCTCTTACCGATCTGCTTAAATGTAGCGATAATGCTCTCACCGAGCTTACCTGCAAAGATTGAAGGTTCTGTTGATGTATCATAAGTGAATTCACCGGGTTCGGCACAAACTTCAACAATCTTGCCCTGCTCGACGATAATCATACACTGACCGTCAGCAACAGCAATTCCCGAACCGTTGGAAATGATGTTGTCATCACCGTGGTTGTTACCTTTGGTACGCTTTACACCCTTTGTTACCATTACATTCTTGTCCATTGCTTCGCAGTAAAAGAACTCTTTCCACTGGTCCGCAAGTACGCCGCCGGCTGCTCCGGCAATAGCTCTGATCAATCCCATATAAATATCTCCTTTCAAATATCACAAAGGCTTTTCACCCATATGATTCTTACACTCAGGCGGTCGGCGCGTACGTCAGCCGCCACATATAATTATACCCTTTTCACTCCCATTAGTCTAACAAATATTTCTAAAATTTTTACCACCCAAACGAGTAGTCTTAATTTAGAAACCGGGAACGATAAGTTTTTGTTCAACTGCGTCAATCGCCAGCTGATACCTGTTGGAATAGCCTGCTTTTTGAAGCATATTGTTGATGTGGAACTTAACGGTATTCTCACTCATGCACAGTTCCTTGGCTATGTCTTTGTTAAGCTTACCGTTACAAAGTTCTCTAAGCACCTTCATCTCCATGGGCGTAAACTCCACGCTCTTGGCCAGACCCACCGAAACCGTAGGTGTTGTGTCGGGATATACGCTCTCGCCTCGCATGGTACGGTTCATAACGTCAAGAAGGCCCAGCTCACCGACTTCTTTGTACCAGAAGCTCTCACAGCCTGCGGCCTTGGCCTTTTCGAGGAAAGACTCCTCCGGGAGGCTTGTGGAAATGATTATCTTAATGTCCGGGAACTCTTTCTTAATCTCGCGTGCCGCTTCAAGCCCGTTCTCACAATCCTTCGTGTAGACATCCATTAAGATTAAGTCTACGGGGCTTCTCATGCAGAAAGGAAGTGCCGCCTTGGCATTCTCAAGTGTTCCTGCCAAAGAATACACGTCGCTACCCTCAATTATCGATTCAAAAAGCGTTCTGACCGTAACAGAGTCATCCACTATCAATACTCTTGTCATTTCGCTTCCTCCTTAAAAAAGATATAAAGCTCTACACCGTCGGGCACTGCCACTCTCATGGTGCCGCCCTGTTCTTCTACAGCTCTTCTGATGGACTTAAGACCGCCACCCTCGACAACCGAATCGGTATGGGCCTTACCGTCATCGTAAATATGCACTCTGTAGCCCCCGTCTTCCTTGTAGCTTTCAACCGTAAGGCTGTTTGCATAGGCGTGACGAATGGAGTTGTACATGGCCTCCCTGACGGCTCTGATGGCCACCTCATTGTATACCGGGAACTCACCGAACATGAAAAGCTCGATTCCCAGTGTTTCTGCCTGACTGTAAAGTGCCGCGAGACTTCCTTCTTTGTTCTGCTCTACTTCGAGTCGGTTGTTCTTAAATGCCTTTATGGTGTTGCTCCAAAGTCCCAGGATGCTCTCACGCGCAGGCTCTTCGAAATTCTGAACGCTTCCCCTCAAAATCTGTCTCGTACGAAGGATGGCGTTACCGAGTCTGTCGTGAATATGAACCTTGTAAGCAAGAAGCTCCTCGTCGTTACCCGTGGTGGAAATGTTCTTAAGTACATCCTGCAATCGTCCCTGGACGCTTGAAAGCTCCTTAATCTCTTCCTCCACATTGACTCGCTTATTGTAAAGGTCCGTAACGTCTCGGGCCACAATTTCAAGATATCTCTTATCCGCATCCGAAAGAATCGACCGTTCAAAGCTCCATACCGTATTGTCCTTAAGTAAGAACGCCGGCCACGACGTAAAGTCTATTCTCTTGGCCTCATCGCTTTCGTTAAAAGAAATAATCATGCGCCAGAAATCAAGCGCGTTGTAATACTGTACATCTGAGAAAATTCTCGCGAGCTGCCACATCTTGTGATTGATAAGCACGATGGTTCCGTCCCACTCCGAATACATAAGACCGCAGTCCACGTTATTAAGCGCATCCGCGACGGAGTTAACGTTAATCGAGTGTCGCCTTACATACCTCTCTCTTCGCACGAGGATGAAGCAGAAAACATCTTCAAGCAAAAGAATGCCTTCGTGAAGCCATATAGGCAGGTTGTACCAGGCCTGCGTATACCTGTCGAGATTATCAAACGTTCCGAACTTCACCTGATAACAGATTACCAGTTCATACAGCGTATAACACACAAATATCGGTGCAAAGAACATCGGGAACAAATGCCTGATTCTGAGCCACCTTACCGCAGATGCCAGCGAAAGAAACAGCACCGTAAAGTAGGCGGTAGCCATAATTATCTCATGCTTCATGACCACCCCTCCCTTCCGTGAATCAGGGCGGAAACGGTCACGTCTCCGTCACCCTTCTCAACATTCACAACAACCGCCGACGGGAAGGATGCCTCGTCTATGGTAAAATCCTGCTCCATAAGTTCATTCTCAACGCTCACTGTAAGCGAATAATCTCCGCCGTAATTGGTAAGTATCGCATTTACTAGCGTCGCTCCGGTTAGTGTTGCCTCCAGAACCGTTTCCAGTGTCTCGTATATCAAAAGTGCCGCGGTGTTGGACATATCTTCCGCGCTGTTAAACAGGAAGCTTCCGTCGATTCCGCCTTCTTTGAGATTATCAAAGGTCTCTTTAAAACATAACTTAAGTTCTCCCGAATAATCGGAAAGCTCGGTCTCCATAAGGATAATAAGATTGCTCTTACGCTTTATAAATACGCCTATTACGTCAATAAGAAACAGCTGCTTAATAAAAGCCTCACCCGAAAGCTTCGACGCCTCCTCGATTAAGCTTTCAAGAAGCGTTACCTTCTTCTCGACTCTGGAAAAAGTAAGGTCGTAGAGTCGGTTTTTCTCGGCCGCGTTCTTTTGCCTTTTCTCTATCTCGATGCTGGCGCGAAGAGAATCCGTAACGTCGCGGACGTAGCTCTGGGTCTCAAAAAGCCTTGTCATAAGACGGTTAATCTCTTTGATGTCACGCTCGGTCACCACAAAACCGCCGCGGATAGGTGCCATAACAAGCTCCGTATCACGGTCGACCTTATAAAGCCTTGTCTTTCTTAACACCTCGAACTCGGACTTAACCACGGGCCTTGCTTCGTAAGAACGGTAATGGATATTGCCCTTAACATCCACAATCTGCGCCCTCACGGTGGAATGATTGAAGCACCACTCATAATCCCTGTTGGTGGGGATAATGCCCATGAAAATGAGCGCCTCCCAGGTTCCTACCGTCCCGAGGCAGAAAGCCGTCGTGAAATCAAGGTAATCATTAACGCTGAAAGGAAGCGGAAGCAAATAAAGAATGCAATAAGCCAGCGTTAACGTTACGCACGAAAGCGGCAGTAACAGCTTCTTAAAATGATTCTTAACCTTCCCCAGGCCCGGCAAAAGAAGGACTGCCAGAAAAGATCCGAACACTATCCATGCCGCAACAATAAAGTAGCCTACCTCATGAGTATCGGCACCGGTAAATGAATCGATGCCGAAAACCTTATGGTGAAATTCGTTGGAAAGAACAAGTGCCGAAAGCAGGCAGGAAATGACGAACATTACAAGGCAGCGACGCTTGTGCTTAACCTTGTTCTCGTTACGCATATGATCTACGATTACAAATGCATGATAGATACTGAAAATCTGCGGAATATAATAAAGATACCAGAAATACCTGATAACTACGGGACCCTGTATTACATCATATTTGATAATACGGATATAGAGCCAGAGTACAAGAAGAATATCGATATATAAAAGATTGTCTCTTAAGACCTTGTCAACAACACGGATTCTGATAGAGATACCCCAGTACACAAGTGTACCGAGCATGATGGAAAAAGCAAGGACGCTCATAATACCGTCCAAGAGCTTACCCTGCCAGCTTATCTTCTGAATCACCATGGATATTGTCACAAGTGAAACGATAATGAATGTAGTTTTTCCAACCCTTTTTCCACTCTTCATCATAAAAACTATTATAAACAAAAAGAGCGTAAAAGAAAAGCCGTTTATCATACGACAAACGGCCTTAACTCATTATTTTTTATGTTTTTTGACAAACTCGGCAAATTCTTCCACCGATACCGGTCTTGAGTAATGATAACCCTGAGCCGCATCTCCGTCGATGCATAATGCCTTTCTTACATTATCAACGTTTTCGACTCCTTCCACGATAATCTTGGCATCAAGGTTATGAATCATTCCGGCCATTGCGTTTACGATTACTCCGCCCTTATGGTCTTCTTCACCGTCACGCATAAAATCCATGTCAAGCTTAACGATGTCAAACGGCAGTTCCATCAATGCATTAAGCGAAGAATATCCGCTTCCGAAATCGTCTATCTCAACCACAAAGCCCTTCTCGCGTAATGAATCCATCATACTTATAAGCGCCGCTTTATTGCCTTCGCATGCGCTCTCCGTAATCTCTATATGAAGCATTTCGGGCTTTATTCCATACTTACTTACAATCTTTTCGAATTCCTCGGCAACGTTCATTGCAGTCACGTCAACTCTGGATACGTTAACAGATATGGGCCCGCCGTATATTCCTTCTTCGGACAGGTTCTTAAGCGTTTCCGCCGTTTTCTCCCACACAAATTTATCTATGTTTGATATAAATCCGTTCTCTTCAAAAAGAGGAATAAACTCTGTCGGCGCAATTTTGCCGAGAGTCGGATGGTTCCATCGTACCAAGGCCTCTGCGCCCGATACGTAACCTTCCTTAAGATCTATTTGCGGCTGAAGCTCAATGTAGAACTCATTCTTTTCAATAGCCTCGTGCATCTCGGCAATAAGTGTCTGTGTTCGGCGCTGCTCCATTGCCATTGCATTTGAATACTCGAGCACAGAGTTTGAGACATTCTTTTTACACTCGGCCAAAGCAAGAAGCGCTATCTCATAGTAATACTCTACAGGCTTGTTCATATCCGACATCACCACAAAACCATGGCACATATTGACATTTACCGACATTTCTTCCTCAATGGGAATCTGGATGTGACTTAATTCATTTACAATCCTGTCAAGGTAGTCAAAAGGAAGAATACTGGTAAACTTACCTTCCGCGGTTCTTCCGTAGAGCATGGGCACGTTGTAAGAATAGTCGGTAAAGCGCCTTGCGATTTCTTTTAACACTCTGTCGCCCGCTCTGGTGCCGTATAAGCCGTTAATGCCCTTGAAATCACGTATACCGCTTACCATTACCGCATAGCCGCCGGTGATTTCTTTATCTTCGATGAATTTGTCTACGTTTTCAAAGAAGCCTGCGCGGTTGTAACAGCCTGTGAGAGAATCGATGGTCGCTGCCTTATGCTCTCTCTCGAGACGCTTCATGCTCTCGGTAACATCGTAGAATATGAAAGTGGAGCCCACATAGAAGCCTCTGTCGTCGTGCTTGGGCTTGTATACCACTTCATAAGTGCTTTCATTAATGGTCTTTATGGTACGGCTTTCTTCATCCTCGAGTTCGAGATATTCCAAAAGAGCATCCTTGTTTTGTATCAAATAATCATCGACAAGATTCTTGGCCTTGGCGTTAATCTTTAAAACGTTGCCCTTGTCATCATAAATTATGGTGGCATCGGACATATTTTCATCCACATACGACTGGAGATTACGCATAAGTCTTATCGGCTGGAAATCAAAAGAAGCAACGTATAAAAATACTGCCGCTATACCCATAAACAATTTCGACAAATCGATAACGCTGTATTCGTCATATATGAATATCATTATAAAAACCATCGTAAGCAGGCACAATGTGCCGACTATCTCATATCTTACTCTGTAATATCTCGAAGTCATGAGGATACCGCGCACGAGAAGGAACATAATAACCCCTATCATCGTACAGCCCACAAGCATATGAACCCAGAAGAAAGCCCTCGGATCCACAAGCGCTACGGTATTATAGATTCCCTGTCTTATGTGGTAAGAAAAAACAAAGTGATTGATGGGATTGGTAAGAATTGCCGCAGTGTCGATACTTACAAGTACAATAAAGAAATGCTTCATAAAGCTGTGTCTTTTGCGTCTTGTAAGTTCCCATACAAAAGCAGTCATAAAGAACAGCATCCAGTCGTAGGATGCGTGACACACGCTCTCGGCAAAGTACATAACGAGTTTATTGGTGCTGTGGTAATTGGTGTGATATGACACTATAGAAATCAGCATCATTATAAGAACTCTGCCCAGACGGTTTCCCAGCAGAGTTCTCTTTTTGAAACTTTTATAGATAAAATAGATGCACAAAACGGCGGATATAGCGAGTCCGACGTTCAACAACACATGCTCCATATATGTCCTCGTCACATTAGAATCTATGGGTATTATATGGAGTTTTCATTATCATACGATTAACGAAAAGACTGAATTTAATCCTTCTTTTCCTTAGGTTTTCTGCCAATTCCGGCTGTTTTGGATACCGGAAGTGAAAACGCAATACCCTGCCCGTTGGTATCAAGACCTGCGCGCTGGTAAATTGCATGCAATACATTGTCCTTAATCTTAGCGGGCACGATCATCATCACTATGTCTTTGTCCGGCTGGATGGTAATCTGAAATATCGCCTCGGCTTCTTTATTGGCCGTTCCTCTTGCATGAAGAACCGTTCCGCCGCCTGCGCCCTCGCTTCTTGCGGCATCCATTACAAGATCCGAAAAGCCTGCATTCACTATACAACATACCATTTCGTACTTAATATCGCTCATAGATTAATCTCCGTAAAATGCGCCCTTCGCGCTATTTGAAAGTCATCCTGTTATCGCTTAAAAAGTTAAATACCGAAGCGCCTATAACGCTTGAAAACGGTACCGTGAAAGCAATTCCCTTGCCGTCCTTAATTGAAACGAACTTATCATCAAGAGTCCTTAAAATCTTATTCTGACAGCTCTCCTTAATCACGCTGAAAACCGCCGCCTTAAGCGAATCCGTAAGTCCCAGCATATCAAGCATCTTGGCATTGGCCGTACCCTCGCCCATAGCGACAAAAGAAAGATTCGCGCCCATGTCCTGTATCAGGTCTGCATAATACTCCGCTTTTCTACGATTCACTATGGTAACAAGGAGCATGAGCCTGTTGGTGGAGACGTTCTTTTCTTTGGCCTTCGGGGCTGCTGCCGGCTTCTTGTCCGAAGCGGCCTTAACCTTAGGCTTAGGTTCCTGCTTGGTCTTTACTTTAGGCTTCGCCTGCGGCTTATCCTTCACTTTCCTGTTGTTAGTCTTCTCTGTATCCATCTTTAATCCCTTTAAACGTTGTCAAAGTAAATTATCTGTTCATCGTCCGCATCAAGAATACGCTTCATGACAATTCTCTCGCGCACTGCTCTTGCCGCTATCGCCTTAAAGCCCAGCGCCTGAATGGTGATAAGAGGCGTCATTGCTACCATTGCAACAATTCCGAAAGCATATGACATGACGCTCTCCTCGCCCCTTAATGCAGCGCAAACGCCTATAATAAGCGGGAGTATGAACCCGGATGTCAGCGGTCCGCTGGCAACACCGCCCGAATCGAAAGCAATTGCCGTGTAAAGCCTTGGCACAAATATAGAAAGTGCCAGTGAAATAAAGTATCCGGGAATCAAATAATAAAGAATCGAAAAACCGAAAATAGCTCTGATGACCGAAAGTCCTATAGAGACTCCGACACCGATTGCAAGCGCAACCATCATCGAGCGCTTGGTAACCGTACCGCCGGTAACTTCCTCGACCTGCTTGTTAAGTACATGCACCGCAGGCTCCGCAAGTACCGTAACCGCACCGATTACAAAAGAAAAACCTATTAAGAAGCTTTCATTTCCCGCCGCAAGCTCCTCGCCGATTTTAAATCCTATAGGCATAAAGCCCGCAGTTACGGCACTTAAGAACACCACAAGACCGATGAACGTATACACGATTCCCACGATAATGTGCATAATTCTGTCCTTGGGAAGCTTCAGCACAAAATGCTGCATAATGACAAAGAAAAGAATGATAAGACCCAAAGCCCTTACAACTTCAAGCCCCTTCTCGATGAGAAGTCCGAAGACTCCCGCGTGAAGAGCAGCCTCCACAGAATAATCGGGAAGCACATAAGTAATATGACCCGTGGCTCCGATGGCAAGAATCATAACGGAAGCAATGGGGCCTACTGAACACAGTGCCACAAGACCGAAGGAATTCTCCTCCGCATCATGACCGCCGATAGTCGACGCAATACCAAGGCCGAGCGACATAATAAAGGGCACCGTAATCGGTCCCGTCGTAACGCCGCCCGAGTCAAAGCATAAAGGAATAAAGCCGCTCTTTCCGCCCTCAAGCATAAGTGCCGCAAGCGCAAAAAGAAGCATATAAAAAAGCATAAGTAACATCGAAAGGCTCTTGTTAAAAATAATCTTTAACACAGCCATAAGCAAGAACAATCCCACTCCCACGCCCACTGTGATAATGAGGCGCGTCTCATGGAATACGTCCTTAACCTGAGTCGCCAGCACCGAAAGGTCCGGTTCTGCCACCGTAATCAAAAGGCCCATCAGAAACGTCACCGACAAAAGAAGCTTAAGATTACGGGACTTTGTAAGACCCGTTCCCATATAACTTCCCATCGGCGACATGGCTATATCGGCACCAAGATTAAACAACGCGATGCCGAATATCAGCAGAACCGAGCATATCAAAAAAGTCAAAAGCTCCCTTCCCGATAAATTCACGAGCGGTGTCAGGCATAGCACAAGCACTATCACCACTACGGGCACTACCGATAACAGAGATTCTTTTAACTTTCCGAGAAGTGCTTTAAACATTCACTGTTCCCCTTTATTCAAAACAGTCGTCAGGCTTATACACAGGCATAAATGAAAGTTTGAAAAGATTGCGTTTGTGAAGGGTGTCGATTCGCTCCCTGGTGGCGGGGTCGTCGCACACGCCCTCTCTTATATATCTGTCTAATACTTCATAAGTAAATCCGAGATTGTCTTCGTCTGTCTTACCGCAGAGGCCGTCCGAAGGAGCCTTATCCACAAGCTCTGCGGGAAGTCCAAGATATCTTCCCATCTCCTTAACCTCATGAACGGTAAAAGAAGAAAGGGGGCTAAAATCACCTACGGAATCGCCGTATCTTGTGGAATATCCCACCCAGTCTTCAGAAAGATTGCAGGTATTGGCCACACGGCCGTTGTTACACTGACTTACCGCATACACGGTAGACATGCGGATACGAGGTGCCAGATTGATACGCGCCTGGTCGGTATAGGTAAATTCCTGCGCCTTGAGTTCTTTCTCCAAACCTTCTACGGCTCCGAGGATGTTAATCTCGTAAGATTTAATGCCCAGATGGCTGATTAAAAGCTTGGACATATTAATGTCGGCCTGCTCGCCCTTAGGCATCATTACACCGATTACACGGTCCTTGCCAAGCGCCTTTACAAGAAGAGCAGCTGTTACGGATGAATCCTTACCGCCCGAAATACCGAGCACCGCATTGCAGCCCTTTCCGGCTTCCTCAAACCAGTCCTGAATCCATTTGACGGCACCGTTTACCGCCTTTTCAACGTTAAACTTGTACATAACCCATCTCCCCTATTCTGAAAAAATAATATCTCTGAGCTTCGGGTGTACATCTGAGTACACAAGCCCCATATTTCTTACATGCATAGTAAAGACAAAAGAAGTCGCCGACGCCGTATCCATCTGAACCGCGCTTCCCGCAGCTCCGTCCCATCCGAAGATTCCGGCGGGTGCCTTGCTGCCTACAGCCGCAGGATCCATGAATATCTGCATACCTACGCCGTAACCGTAACCTACACGTCCCATGCTCTCTCTTATATCTTTAAGCGAAGCCTCTCCAAGAAGATTCTGCTTGATAATCTCAACCGTCTCAGGCTTCAAAATACGATTGCCGTTAGCACCTACACCGCCGCAAGCCAGCGCGTCCGCAAGACGAGCATAGTCTTCTGTGCAACTGATAAGGCCTGCTCCGCCACTCTCATAAGCCTCGGAAATCTGGTAACAGCAGCTCTGCTCCATAACGCGAATATCTTTGATATCGTAGAACATATTCTGCTGAGCAAGTCCTTCGACACCATCGTTCATAGGACGGGCAAAGAATGTGTTCTTAATGCCGAGGGGCTCCCACACGTTCTTTGTCATATATTCGCTGAACTTAAGGCCCGATGCCACTTCCACGATTGCGGCAGCCACATCATGGCTTAAACTGTATAAGAATCTTGTGCCGGGCTCGAATTTAAGAGGACTCTCGGCAAAAGAATCAACGATTTCTCTTGTAGTCGCCTTCATGCCTTTCTCGGCAAGAACTCTCTTGATACCGGGACGCTCAAGATCATAATCAAGACCGGACTGCATGGACACAAGATGCTTAATCTTAAGAACATTGGTCGCATCCTTCACGCCGCTTTCGGTCTCAACCTTAAGGTTCTTGTAAGCAGGAAGAAACTTGGATACTTCATCTTCTAAGCTTATCTTGCCCTGCTCCACAAGCTGCATAACCGCAGTCATGGTCATAACCTTGGTCATCGAAAACATAAGATACTTCTGGTCTGCTTTAATCGGCACTGTTCTATCAGCGTCGGAAGTACCTGCCATATGTCTGTAAATTTCCTTGTGATTCTTGTAAACGATACAGTCTACAGAAGGGATTCCGTATGTAGGAAGTAAAGAATCAAGATACTGTGTAAGTTTATCTGCGTTCATTGTAACTCTTTCATGCATGTCCGATTAGATTTAGCATGTACCCCGCTACGGACATGTCCATTCTCTGCATTAAATATATCATAGTTTGCCCGCATTAAAAACATGTTAAGGCGCATAATTATATACTATTTTGACACTTCAAGTTTTTCTTTTAACTCTTTAAAAATCGCTTCTTCATCAAAAGTTTTGTCAATTTCAAGCACGGGGATGTTATTCGCCATGCCAAGTTCCTTAAATTCTTTGCTGCACATGATAAGTCTTTCCACATCAACTTCGTCTTTGATACGTTTCTCAATCACCGAAGCCTTGTCGATTAAATCGTCCACGTGATTTCTGATATAATCTTCACTCATCACGATATAAACAGCCTTGATATCCTTTAAGTACGACTCATCAAAAGCATCCCTGAAGTTTTCCGGAATATAGCATCCTTCCAGGATAAGACTCTGTTTATTCTCGATACAGGTCTTAATGTATTCAGCCACATAAGGCCACAGGAAATAGCGCATCTCGTAGTCATCATCCGGAGTAAGAGTCGTAAGACCGCTTCTTATAAACATCATCTTTATGTGGTCAAGCGAAACATACGGAACCTTAATATCTTCCATCAGCTTCTGGGAAAAGAAAGTCTTACCCACATGTGAACTTCCGCCAATCAAATAAATCATTTATATCACCTCTTACTCAAGAATTTCCGCAATTCCTTTGAGTCCCTTTTCTTTATAAATACGCTTATAATAAGCCACTTCGTCCTGTATCATCTCATCTATGACCTTCATGCCCAGAAGCTCTACGGGAGCTTTATCGTCGGTCATTATAAGGTCGCCGCCCTTGTACTCTTCCAGGTTGCGACCCACCATAGATATCATGGAATAAAGGCCGGTATCACCTTCAAGCTCTACATTCCTGTTCATCGTCTCAAGCAGCGCTGCGTTATCTGATGCAAACACCTCAGTGTTACCCGAATATGACACATCTACCTTGTAAACCTTACCGAAGACGCTTGCTATGGTATCGCACAGATACTCATTGATACTGCCCTCTCCCGAGCCGCGCATGTTCATGTTGACTACCATTACTCCGCCGTCCGTTAAGTGTTCTTTGACCAGTGTAAAAAACTCAACGGAAGACATCTGAAAAGGAATGGTAATGTCCTGATAGGCATCCACCATGATTACGTCATACTTGCCTGCGTCGGCATTAAGAAATGCGCGACCATCGTAAGTTATAACCTCTACATCCTCCGGAAGATTAAAGTACTGCTTGGAAAGCTCTGTAATCTTGTCGTCTATCTCAACACCGATAATATCCGTATTGTCAAAATATCTCTTACACTGCGTAGCATACGTACCCGAGCCATTACCGAGGATAAGCATTTTAAGCGTATCCTTCTCATGAACCCCGGTCATAAACGGTGCCGCCATGGCGTAGTCGTAATACATGCCCGTTAAGCCCTTATCCTTAACATACACCGACTGCACACCGAACAGCACATTTGTCGAAAGAACAACTTCTCTGTCATCCTCGTACACCTGCAGGTAGTTATATACCGATTCGCCCTCATAAGTTAAGTCGTTTTGCCAGAAAGCAAAGCTTGAATTATGGCCAAAAAAGCAGCAAAGGACGAATATAAGAATACTAACAGGTACCTTCCCCACCTTGGTAAAATTTATCTTTATACTCACGAAATAAATGATAGAAAGAATCAAAAGAATGCCTGCGAAAATCAGGAAGGTTATGGATGTTCCGACTGCAGGAATGGTAATAAATGTAGGCACGAACGTACCGATAATGCTTCCTATGGTGTTAAAAGCATTAAGGCGTCCCACGATACTTGCGCTGTCATCAAGGCTGTCCATGGTGAATTTAACAAGTGACGGCGTAACGGTTCCGAGTAAGAATAGCGGGAACACGAATATCACCATACAAGCCGCGAAGCCCGCAATTACCAGGAAGTTCGCATTAACAGCCACAACTATAAGTGCCGAAAGCCCTATAATTATATACTTGCCGACTACCGGTATCAGCGCAAGCCACACCGCCGCTATAATAATGCGCTCGTAAAGCTTGTCCGGATTGGGATCCTTGTCGGCCTTTCTGCCTCCGTACAGGTTACCGAGCGCCATCGCAATCATAATGGTACCGATGATTATCGTCCACACAATCTGTGATGAACTGAAATAAGGCGCCAGCAGTCTGCTCGCACCAAGCTCTGCAGCCATAACCGCCATTCCCGCAAAGAACTCGGTTAAGTACAGATACAGTTTGTTCTTTAATATTTTTCTGTCCATGGGAACCCCTTAAGATATGCCATAATCCGCCCGCTTGGGCTTAAATTGGCTTTTATACAATCAGATTATAGCATATCGGGAGTTTCTTCTTCACATTAAATTATTATAAAAATTTCTTGGGAATTCTGACCCCGAAAGCATCGCCGAGACTTATTAAATCTTGCGTAGTGATGCTTTGTCTTCGCGCGTCTGTCATGGAAAGAATCTTTACAAGCACCTCGGATGCTTTTTCCACCGTATGCATAAGCCCGAAAGTCAGATCAAAATCTTCTCCCGCCGCAAAGAGTCCGTGGTGCGCCCATACGGTAACGTCGTATTCTTTCATCTTCTCAACCGTTGCAAGCGCAATTTCTCTTCCCCCCGGCACCATCCACTTCACAACTCCGACTCCCTTAGGAAAAATAACGGGACACTCCGTCATAGTTTCCCAAAGTTCTCTTGTGAACACTTCATCCTTAAGGGGGAGCACGAAAGTCAGCGCTATAAGATTGGCGGGATGTGCATGATATATTACTCTATAACGCCCGTCGGTATACATTTTCTTTATTTCGTGATTCATCAAATGCGTGGGAAGCTCGCTTGTGGGGCGGGCGCCGTTTAAAAACCCCCATACAATGCTGTAGTTCTCACCCTTTTCGTCAATCTTTATTATTCCGATATTTTCTTCCGGACTTGCGGCTACGTTGGCAAAATACTTGCCCGAACCCGTAACCAGAAAGTATTCCCCGGCCAGTCTCGGGACGCTTACACCTATTTCTCTCCATGCATCCGACTCGTGTATTTCTGCCTTAATCAGTTCAAGTTCGTTACCCTTTATGCGGTAAGACAGATTTCCACCGTTTCGCTCGTGCCAGCCCATCTTGCTGCCGTTTTCACACATATTGCAAAACCCTTTTACAAACTCCGCATCAGTTATCATTGCATTTATCCTCGTTTCGTTAAAACTTCTTTCTCGTATCGATAAATTGCCCCGTAAAGATCGATATCCTTAACCGCTCCGTCCATCTCACAGTATTCATCCCAGATATCGCCGTAAGGAAGCATTTTAATCATCTCCTGGCTTATCATAAGTTCTGTCATACGATTCTCATCCTGAAGCTTTTTAAGCCTCTCCCAGGGAGTTAACAAGGCCATAAGAAGCGCCTTTTCAATACTTCTCATTCCGACAGCCCATGCTGCAATTCGATTAATACTTGCATCAAAGAAATCAAGCGCAACATGCACCCTCTCAAGCGCATCGCAACGCACTATTTCCTTGGCTATTTCCCTGGTCTCGTCATCAAGTATCACCACATGGTCCGAATCCCACCTGACACCTCTTGTGATGTGAAGTGCAATCTCGTCAAAAAACGCAAGCAACGCCGGAATCTTGTCTGACACCACTTCCGTCGGATGATAATGCCCATTGTCCATAAGAGGAAGGCATCCTTCGTGAAACGCCGCAAAAGAAAGGGCAAACTCACCGCTCCCCGCCGTATAAGACTCCACACCGATTCCAAATACCTTAGACTCAACCGTCACCTTCACAAGTTTCCTGTCATACGGCTCTTTAAGAATCTCCTCTATAGATTCTTTGTATCTGATACGCGGCCCCATTCTGTCTGCGGGTACATCCTTGAATCCGTCGCCTATCCAGATATTCATGACGCAAGGCACACCCGTTTCGCGGGCAAAATATTCGGAAATCCTGATGCAGGCTTTTCCGTGATTAATCCAGAACTTTCGCACCTCCGGATCGGGGCTTGTGAGTGTAAGCCCGTCCTTACACATGGGATGAGAAAAGAAAGTTGGGTTAAAATCAATTCCCAAATGTCTCTTTACCGCGTAATCCACCCACGCCTTAAAATGCTTCGGTTCAAGCTTGTCTCTGTCCGCATACCCGCCTTTTTCAAAAATCGCATAGCTTGCATGCAGATTGATTTTCTTCATGCCCGGGCAAAGGGACATTGCCTTGTCCATATCCGACATAAGTTCTTCCGGCGTCCTTGCCTTACCGGGATAGTTACCGGTAGTCTGTATGCCGCCTGTTAAGGGTCCCTTACTGTCGAATCCCGAAACGTCATCTCCCTGCCAGCAGTGTACGGATATCGGCACCTTTAAAAGTCTCTCTATGGCGCGGTCGACATCGACTCCCAGCTCTTCAAAGAGTTTTTTGGACTCTTCGTACCTTTCTTTGACTGTCATGGCTTTTCTCCTTCGTAATCATATTTCTTAACGGCAAAAGAACGATATACACACTCTCTTGCCTCTGCAAGATTCTTAAACCTGCCGGCTTTAATCATCTGAGCCAGCGCGTTTCCTATGGCCGTAGCCTCCGCCGGGCCCGCATACACAGGCTTTTTTAAAAGCTTGGCTATCTCCCTGTTAAGGAAATCAACATTTGAGCCGCCTCCGACAATGTAGAATGCATCGTAAGAAACGCCGGTAGTCTTTTCTATTTCTTCAAAGGTCTCGACGTAACACTCCGCAAGGCTTTTATATATAACCGCGGCAAGCTGCCCCAGCTTAAACGGAACCTGCTGACCGCTGTTAATGCAATACTGCCTTATGGCTGTCGACATGTTTTTTGGTGCAAAAAACCTTTGTGAATTAACATCGACTCGCGCCTCAATATCCCCGTATTCTTCCGCCAGTTCCGCTATTTCCGCGTAGGAAATGTCTTCCGTCAATTCCTTTTTTACCGATTGAATCATCCAAAGACCCATTATGTTTTTAAGAAATCTGAAGCGTTTATCGTAGCCGCCTTCATTGGTAAAATTATACTTACAGCTGTCGGCGTTTATGATTGCGTTGTCTGTTTCCGTACCTATTAACGACCAGGTTCCTGAACTTATGTAAACCGAATCGTTTTCTTTTGCAGGAACTGCCATCACGGCCGATGCGGTGTCGTGGCTTGCGCACATTACCACTTCACAATTGAATCCGACCTTTGTCTCAATTTCTTTTTTCAGCTTGCCTACGGTAGTACCCGGCATATTGAGTGGCAAAAAAATGTCTTGCGGGAGGCCGAGACTTTCAATCAGCTGCCTGTCCCAATCATAAGTTTCGGGATTTACGAGGCCCGTAGATGTCGCGTTTGTATACTCAGACTTTTTAACACCCGTAAGAAGATAGTTAAAATAATCCGGAAGCATCAGGAACGCAGAAGCCGCTTCAAGTCTCTCAGGCTCATTGATTCTGTCTGCGGTAAGCTGGTAGATTGTATTAAATATCTGCTTTTGGATGCCTGTTCTTAAATAAAGCTCATCCTCCGAAATGATTTCATAGACCTTTTTATCCATGCCTTCGGTTCTTGAATCCCGATAAGCGTATACGGGGTCGACAGGCTTATCTTCTGCATCCGTCAATACATAATCCACCGCCCAGGTATCTATCGACATGCTTACGGGAATCATGCCTGCCTCGGCACATTTGTGCATTCCCGTAACGATTTCAGTAAAGAGTTTCTTGGTGTTCCATACCAGATGTCCGTTCTTTTTACTCATTCCGTTCTCGAAGCGATATATCTCTTTAAGCTTAAGCTTTCCCCGTTCAAAGCTCATAATCATGTGCCTTCCGCTTGATGCCCCTATATCGACGGCAAGATAACAGTCACTCATTTTCAATCCTTTCTTGCAAATAAGCATTTTCTAAGCATACTGGATTTTTCTCGGTATAGCAGTTATGATAGATGGGTAGTCTAAGAATTTTTAGGTCCTTTATTGCATGAAATAGGGACCTTTCTTGCAGGGATTAATTATGACCGACAGAATAATTGAATACTTAAGTACCATAACGGATGAAGAAAAAAGAATACTCAAAGAAAACGCAGACATCAATCAGGCGGATTACACATCTTCCATAGACTTTGTCGTAGACAACAAGAAACTGCTTCAGAAGGGACAGCTGATAGAAATTCGTCCCCACACAAGATTTGCCCACTTTCCAAGACACAGCCATAATTACGTGGAAATGGTGTATATGTGTCAAGGTTCGACGACGCATATTATAAACGGGCGAGAGCGGATTACTCTGACAGCGGGAGATGTTCTTTTTATGAGCCAGCATGCGACTCATGAAATATTGCCCGCATCAGAAACGGATCTTGCGGTTAACTTTATAATTCTGCCTGAGTTTTTCGACCGCTCACTTTCGATGATTGAGCAGGATAACGTTGTGAGACACTTCCTGATTTCGGCGCTGACCGGTGAGATGTCTTCGGTCAATCACTTGTACTTTAAGACAAGCGATATTGTGCCGATTCATAATCTTATCGAGAATATGCTTGTGACCCTTATAGACAAAAAGCCCGGAACTTATAACATAAACACCGTTACCATGGGGCTTTTGCTTATGAATCTTTCGGTGTTTTGTGAGACTATCGATATAGATGCCAGTGATTATGAGAAAAATCTGGTGCTTAGAATACTTAAGATCATAGAGACCAATTACAGCACGACATCGCTTAATGAAATATCGGGAGACTTTAAGCTCCCCGAATATTACCTAAGCCGCCTGCTAAAGAAATATACGGGCCATAACTTTAAAGAACTTTTAAAGCAGCAAAAACTGCAGCAAGCCGTATATTTGCTCGACAATTCTTCACTTTCCGTAGACAGAATAATGGAGAAGCTCGGATACAACAACAGCAGCTATTTCTACCGGGCTTTCAAAGAAAAATACTCAGTGTCCCCCGCCGATTATCGTAAGAAAAACGGCTCAAGTCAGACTTAAGCCGTTAATGTTCAAATTATTGTATTGCCTTCACCAACGAAGGAATGGTTGCTTCAAAGTCTACGCCATACCAGGGCTTCTTGGGATTTTTAAGCGTCTCTTCAATGGTAAGCGCTGTGTAATCGGCCGCGATTTTGAAGGCTTCATACAGGCTCTTGCCTCTGAGCAGTGCGCCGACGGCGGTGCTTGAGAAAAGGTCTCCGGTGCCGTGATAGGAAGCGTCTACACGGTCGTTCTGATACGAGAAGTATTCTTTGGCCTCGCGGTCGTAACCGTATACGCCGGTCTTGCCCTTTTCGAGGGATACGCCGGTCAGGACGCTTACTTTGGCGCCAAGGTCGTTAAGGCGGGATAAAAGAAGCTTAATGTAATCTTCTCCGTATTCCTCTCGATACTCAGTGCCTGTCATGAAGGCGGCCTCGGTGATGTTAGGGACTATAACGTCCGCACCGGCACAGAGTTCTGCGTTCTTTTTAACGTATTCGTCGTTAAATGCGGCATAGAGCTTGCCGTTATCGGCCATTACGGGATCTACGAAGACAAAAGAACCGTCTTTCTTGAAATCCTTGAATATGCCTTTCATAAGCTCAATTTCTTCGATCGTGCCAAGATACCCCGTATAGATTCCGTCGAATTCCACTTTCTCGCTCTTCCAGTGATTGACGATGGGGGTAATCTGGTCGGATAAGTCCTTGACCGTGAAGTTCTTAAACATGGTGTGTGTGGAAAGAACCGCCGTAGGCAGGATTACAGTCTCCACTCCCATGGCTGAGAGTATCGGAAGCGCTATTGTAAGTGAGCACTTTCCGAGGCAGGAAATATCCTGAATTGTAAGTACACGTTTCATACCATTCTCCTTGATATAAAAAGGTCCCGACCGGCAAACGGCCGAGACCTTAAATGCATTAGTCGTTTATTTATTCTGTGAATAAAGGTGTTGAGTAGTATCTGTCGCCGCTGTCGGGAAGAAGCGCTACGATGGTCTTACCCTTGTTCTCGGGACGCTTTGCAAGCTCGATTGCTCCAAAGAGTGCCGCACCTGATGAGATACCTACAAGGATACCTTCTTTTCTGGCAAGAAGCTTAGCGGTAGCAAAAGCATCTTCATTGGTGGCATCAAATACTTCGTCGTAAATCTTGGTGTTAAGTACGTCCGGAACGAAGCCTGCGCCGATACCCTGAATCTTGTGAGCGCCTGCGTGACCCTCTGACAATACGGGTGAATCCTTGGGTTCAAGGGCTACAACCTTAACTGCGGGGTTCTTGCTCTTAAGATACTCACCTGTACCTGTAACGGTACCGCCTGTGCCTACGCCTGCGATAAAGATATCAACCTTACCGTCTGTGTCTTCCCAGATTTCGGGACCGGTGGTCTCTCTGTGAATCTTGGGGTTAGCGGGGTTAACAAACTGTCCGGGGATGAAACCGCCGGGGATTTCTGCCTTAAGTTCTTCGGCCTTGGCAATGGCACCCTTCATGCCCTTGGCGCCTTCGGTAAGTACGATTTCTGCGCCGTATGCCTTTAATATATTACGTCTCTCAACGCTCATGGTCTCGGGCATTGTAAGAATAATTCTGTATCCCTTGGCTGCTGCGATTGATGCAAGACCGATACCGGTGTTACCTGAAGTAGGCTCGATGATTACAGAACCGGGCTTTAATGCGCCTGATTTCTCTGCATCTTCAATCATAGCCTTGGCGATTCTGTCCTTAACGCTTCCTGCGGGGTTTAAATATTCGAGCTTAACCAATACAGTTGCTTCAAGTCCAAGTTCCTTTTCAATGTTTGTAACTTCCACGAGGGGAGTCTTTCCGATGAGGTCGAGTGTTCCTTTAAAAATCTTTGACATAGTGTTCTCCTTCTTTCTTTGAAATTAATTCTAACCCTTTTACGCATTTTTGCAATTCCTAAATAGCCGAGAAGCCCTTTTCCAAATCGGCGATGATATCATCGATATGCTCTGTGCCGATTGAAAGTCTGATGGTGTTCTGATTGATTCCCTGATCCTTAAGCTCAGCCTCGGAAAGCTGTGAGTGAGTGGTGGATGCGGGATGAATTACAAGGCTCTTAACATCCGCAACGTTGGCAAGAAGTGAAAAAATCTTTAAGTTGTCGATGAACTTCCAGGCCTCTTCCTTGCCGCCCTTAATATCAAATGTGAAGATTGAAGCTCCGCCATTAGGGAAGTACTTCTTGTAAAGCGCATGGTCGGGATGATCTTCAAGTGAAGGATGGTTGACCTTCTCTACCTTCGGGTGATTCTTTAAGAACTCAACGACTTTCTTGGTGTTTTCCGCGTGTCTGTCGAGTCTTAAAGAAAGTGTCTCAACGCCCTGCAAAAGAAGGAAAGCGTTGAAAGGTGAAATTGTAGCACCCGTATCTCTTAAGAGAATAGCTCTGATGTAAGTTACGAAAGCTGCGGGGCCTACTACATCGTAAAAAGAAACACCGTGATAGCTGGGGTTTGGAGCTGCAATCTGGGGATAGTTGCCGCTTGCTTTCCAGTTAAACTTACCGCTCTCGATGATGATACCGCCGAGTGTGGTGCCGTGGCCGCCGATAAACTTGGTAGCTGAGTGAACTACGATGTCTGCTCCGTGCTCGAAAGGACGGATAAGATAAGGAGTTCCGAAGGTGTTGTCTACTACTACGGGAAGTCCGTGCTTGTGAGCTATTTCCGAAATAGCGTCAATGTCCGGAATGTCGCTGTTAGGATTGCCGAGAGTCTCAAGGTAGATGGCTCTGGTGTTGTCCTTGATTGCGGCTTCAACCTCTGCAAGATTGTGTGCATCAACGAATGTAGTGGTTATGCCATACTGGGGAAGAGTATGTGCAAGAAGGTTGTAACTTCCGCCGTAGATTGTCTTCTGAGCTACGATGTGACCGCCGCCCGCTGCAAGTGCTTCGATTGTATATGTAATAGCCGCCGCTCCGGATGCAAGTGCAAGTGCTGCGCTGCCGCCTTCAAGTGCCGCTATTCTCTTTTCTAAAACGTCCTGTGTGGAATTGGTAAGTCTTCCGTAAATGTTACCTGCATCTGCAAGACCGAAACGATCTGCAGCGTGCTTGCTGTTGTGGAATACATATGATGTTGTCTGGTAAATCGGAACCGCTCTGGAATCGGTTGCGGGGTCTGCTTCTTCCTGTCCTACGTGTAACTGTAATGTTTCAAATCTGTAATCGCTCATGATAATGTTCTCCTGTTCTTATGTTCAATACTTCAAAGTCTGCTTGTAATTGAGTTTCTCTTGAGAAACTCATGCGCCGAGCACGATTGCCTAAGCAATAAATTTCCGCTCGTGCGAGTGTGCATTGTATTGGCTATTTTTGTGTTTTATACAAAAATAGCCCGAGGGCTGTGAGGTGCTCCCGGGCAAATGGCCTTAAGATATGTTTATCTTAACAAAGCATCAGCGTATACATCGACACGTTAAAGCTCCGGCCATACTACATACCCGGGAGTTAAACATTCGACAACAACACATGACGATGTATTTAACTGTAGCTTCTAAGTGTCTCATATCGGCTTTCTCCTTGTTTTATTTGTTCTTTTGAACAAGGCCATGTTAACATCATTTACCTATCATGTCAATAGGTTATTTGCAAATTTTTAAAATTTTACCTATTTAACCTAAGGAGTAATAGGTATATAATGAATTTAGGGAGGTAAATGCCATGATTTCAACAAGAGGACGTTACGCATTAAGAGTTATGTTAGATCTTGCGGAGCAGCATTCCGACAAGTACATTCCGCTCAAGGATATCGCCGAGAGGCAGGAAATCTCCAAGAAGTATCTTGAGATTATCGTTAAAGACATGGTAACGGGAGGCCTCATCGCCGGCACCAGCGGAAAGGGCGGCGGATATAAACTTACCAGAGACCCTAAAGATTATACCGTAGGCGAGATTATCGAACTTATGGAAGGTTCACTTTCTCCTGTTGCATGCCTTGCCGATAAAGACTACAAATGCGCCAGAAAAAAAGTTTGCCAAACCCTTCCTATGTGGGAAGAATTTGACAAACTGATTCACGATTTCTTTTACCAAAAGAAACTCACCGATTTAATTGACTAGACTTTACGACAGGCCTTCATTTCGGTCTTGTTTTCATACATGGCATCGTCTGCGCGCTTGAATACCTGATCGCAGTCGATGTCTTTTTTATCGTCAAAAATTCCAAGGCCGATTGCGGCAGAAGGTCTTAACCATTCTTCCAAATCCGTCTTTTCCGAAAGCTCTGCCATCTTAGCCTTTAATTCGCTTATAAGATC
Organism: Lachnospiraceae bacterium YSD2013; assembly: GCA_900100895.1. GTDB lineage: Bacteria > Bacillota > Clostridia > Lachnospirales > Lachnospiraceae > UBA1258. The sequence continues at coordinate 148,771 of FMTX01000012.1, read as the reverse complement.
ATCTCTGTTCTCATAATCTCTGTGTATAAGCACTACCACAAACTCGTCACCGCCCACACGAAATACAGGGCTGTGACTGAATACGTCGCATATCATTGTACACATCTTCTTTATGTAGATGTTTCCTTTTTCATGACCGTAATTGTCATTGATGCGCTTAAGGTAGTTAATATCTATCATTGCAATTGCAAATTCAGCATCTCCGCCCTGAATATCAAGATTAAGCCGCTGCCTCTGCTGATCGTATGCGGCCTTACTCTTAACGCCTGTAAGCGAATCACGCATCGCAAGGTTGTTGGCACGGGTAACCTCATCACGCATACTCTCCATTTGCAATGCTGACTTAAGAAGCTCTTCAACATACGCCTTAACATGCAGGGACATTGCCACCAGAGTGTCTGCAAGCGCTTCAAGCTCATCGCCCTTATGAAGAGATTTGTTCTCCATAACAAGCGCCTCGGGATCCTTAGTGTCGCGGCTCTTTCTTTCAAAGTCATCCGCTACCGTTCCTATCTGTTTTAGAGGCTTTATGACTCTTCGTTTGAGCCATTCCACCATAATTACCAGAAATACTGTCGCCAGAGTAATGATACTTATACCTATAACTTTCATGTACTCGCGCATGGTAGCATCTATCTCATCAAGGGACGCGCTGGTAGTAAGAATTGCAACAGGCGTACCGTCTGCATCTCTTATAGTGTAAGCGGCATAATAGTCATTACCGAATGCATTCTTTTCTTTGGAATACTTAATATCGTATCGATTTAAAAATTCGTCATATATCTGGTCGGCAAATCCCGGAGGAAGAAAATCCGTAATATAATCACCTAACAGCGGAAGCGGAATCTCCTTTCTCGAATCGCCGTAACGCTCTTCCGGATAGAGTCCCGAAACGACCTGCATAACCTCAACTCTATCGCCTATTTTCTCAGGATAAACTATGGTTATGGTCGACAGGCTGTAGTTGACTCTTGCTTCATCCAAATAAGCAGTCAGTTCTTTGAATTTATCCGTCTGCTCCTTAGTCTTAATACAATAAGTCAAATCATCGGTATCGATATTTGCAAGCGTCAACCTCATAATGTCTGTGATATGTTTCGTATAAAGATTCATCATTCGTCTCTCAAATATCTTATACGAAATGCAAGCCACGGTCACTCCGAATATAATCGCAAAAATGACACCGCCTATGATAATTGTCCTTGTTAAGGGATTTCTGACCTTTTTCTTATCCTTCATCATATCCTCTTAAATTCGTTCATATGAAAAACAGCCGTCATATGAGTATTTAATTCCAAATACCATATTAACGGCCGTCTATTAACGGATAATAGCAAAAGAAACCCTTCATCACCTAAAGCTTCTTTTCATAACAAAGCATATTCTGTTCAAAAATAAAGCACTCGCCGACTGTGTTAAAGCCTATCTTCTCATAACTTCTGAGTGCCTTGACGTTAAGCCTGTTCACAAGGAAATGTACGCTCTTATACCCACGTTCTTTTAATAGCTCCATGCCCTTCTTGAGCATCTGCCGCGCTATGCCCTGATTCTGGTACTCGGGTAACACCGCAAGTCTGGATAACTCTCCGCCCGGCTTAAGCGACTCGGTCCAGTAAGGAAGCTCTTCCACCGCCTCGTCTTTATCAAGCGATATCGCGGCGATTATCCTGCCGTCTTCACGCATCACCACAAGCGAGTCTCGCGACAAGTCGTAGTCTATCTCTTCTTCTCCGGGATAGTACTCATTCCAGGGGCAGAACTCTCTGCCCAGCTGAATCTTATAAAGCGCCAGCACTTCGGCCTTATCCGCTTCCGTTGCAAGTTCAATTACTCTCATAACCCGTTCCTGTCATTCCATGCCGCAAGATATGCGATGCACGGCCACAAATCTTTTTTATCAAGGATACAATCAAGCAGTTCCTCCGCAGGCTCGCCCTTAGATTTCTTAATGCAATACAGTCCGTAACCCGCGATACAATAATTAAGAACGTCTTTCTCAGACTTAAGTTCTTCAAGTGCCGCTTCCATGGCTGTCTCGCCGGCAAGGACTCTTACCACAAGTCTGTAAGCGGTATGATGTCCCACCTCCATGTCCTTGCGGTAATACTTAAGAAATTCAAGCTTACCGCCCGCTCTTAACATCGAAAGACAGTGCCAGTATACCACACAAATCATCATTTCGTCGTCGCAGGGAAGACATTTGGCAAAAGAATCTGCTGCTTTTTCATATTCTTGTCTGAAAAAGTGCCATATTCCCATGGGATATGCAGCCGCCTGTTCGGAACCTCCGAGTTCAAGATACTTTTCATGAGCCTTTAAAGACTTATCAAACTCTCGCGCCGTAAGGTATGCTCCGCCGATTTTAAGATACAGTTCTTTGTCAAAGTCGCACTCTCCGGCAACTTCACTCAATATGTCGGCAGCTTCTTTGTACCTAAACTGCGCAAATAAAGCGTTGGCAAGCTCCGTGCGGCTTTTTAAGTCATCAAGGTTACGAAGTCTCATTATTTCTTCGGTATCGGAAATGTTAAGCTGTGCGGTGCCAAGCTGGCTCTCTACTGATGCCTTATCCATAGTAATTCTCCCGTAATCAACAAAGCGGCTCTGCCCTGTAAGCAGAACCGCTTGAAGTAATTCTATCTAGTTTTTCTTAACAAGTGCGGTTCTTACAACGCCCTTGGGATCTTTGATAAAAAGAACTACAAGCCAGATGATAAGGCCGAGTGCCACAACCGAAAGACCTAAGAAAAAGTCGTTGAGCATATCTACCGGTGCGGGTGTGAAGTACTCTTCCTTAAGCTCAGCATACTCAAAGACTGCATCTATAAACCACATAAGTGATGCGCCCCAGTACATAAGGCTTAAAGTACCAAGCTTCATCTCGCTTCTGTTAGGGCTCTTGTACCAGATAATTGTAACGATAATAGCTGCAAATACTGTTGTAAGTAAAGTCATTATTATAATCCCCCTTATGCTTTCTCGGTTTCGGGAAGCTTAGCTGCGCGCTTCTCAAGTACGGATGAAACAACCAGCATACCTGTCCATACAAGTGTTACAAGAACTGCCATGGATACGCCTACGGTTGACATCTCATGAAGCATCTCTGCGGCATCCTCGGGATTGCTTGCTGCTGTAAGGAAAGGGAACCACGGAACAACTTCGCCGTGCCATACATGCTCGAAAGCAAGAAGTGCGGAACCTCCCCAAAGCATATTGTTAAGCCATTTAAGCTTCTTTGAAAAAGGAACCTTAACCTCGGCAGGTACTTCCTTGTGATCTACGGAAACCTTAATTTCCTCTGCCTTTTCCTTCTTCTCAACTACGTGAGTCACTACTGTGGTGACTACAGCTTCTGCTGCGGATACCAAAAAACATGCCATAATTTCTTCCTCCTGGACTTTATTTTTGCATAATAAAAGACGCACTGCGCTTTTCTTGAAAAAGCAGTGTGCCTCCAAGTACACATTCCTCAAAAATAAAACAACACTTCAGTGCCTTACACCCTCGGCTTCGTGCCGAATCTTTATAATATAAATATTACATAAGAAACTGATATTTGTCAAATAGTTTCCTTTGCGCGCAATTTCTTTTTTTTGCAAAATTTTTAAAAAAGTACTTGACAAATGCAAATTTGGAATTTATTATCCGTTTAGATGGTCATCGAAATAATAATTGTGTGAAGGATTGACAGATATGAAAAGAGAAGTTTATGAGAAAATAGTCAAAGCAGCAGGAATCGCTGCAGGAGACATGGTACTTGTACAGTATTGGATGGGCGAGACCTTCAGTGAGGATGTTGCCTTCTTACAGGCAGAAATCGCTAAGGCCGGCGCTACCCCCATGATGGTGGTTCAGAATATTAACGTAAGTCAGCTTATTAATGAAAATGCCACTGAGAACACTTACAGTGATAAGTTCTTTAAATTATTCGAGGATGCGGATGTTGTAATCGACCTTATGGAACGCCCCATCGGAGTGCTTAATAAGCCTCTCGACCCCGAGCGTATGGGCATCCTCGGCGCTTACATGGGAAGACTCTTTAAGACTTGCGCTACCAAGAAGAAAATGCTTCAGCTTCGTGTTCCCACCGCGGGGATGGCAGCATCCGAAGGCCTTGACGAGGCAGATTACGCTGCCCGCATGGAAGCTGCAATGGATATCGATTATGAAGCCCTTAAGGCCGAATGTGAGAAACTTAAGGCTGTTAACGAAGGCTACAAAGGTGTTACAATAAAGACCGGTGAAGGTAAGTACAGCCTTGAGCTTTCCTTTGAAGGCCGTGAATGGGAAATCGATGCCGGCGACGGCGACATTCCTTGCGGCGAGATCAGTATTGCGCCTGTTGAGGCCGCAACAAACGGCGAGGTGTTCTTTGAGAAGATTTACCTCCCCGATGCGGAGAATCCCCGCGCTAAGGTTTCTTTTGAGGGCGTAGTACTTACTGTTAAGGGTGGCGTAGTTACCACCACAAGCGATTCCGAGCTTAACAAGCTTATCGAAGCTTACGGCCCTGCCAATGCTACCGTATGTGAGCTTGGCATCGGCCTAAACCCCGGCGTTACAAGCCTTTGCGGCTGCGCCGTACTTGATGAAAAGATGATTGGCACCTTCCACATCGCCATCGGTGACAACACAATGTTCGGCGGCACCAATGAAGCCGACTTCCACACCGATATGATTGGTAAGGGTGAATTGATTTATAAGTAAAGGAGAATTATTATGAACGAACAGATTAACGAATTTTTTAACTGGCTCGACACGGCCAAAGAAGCTGTTCTCTCCGAGGTTGCTGCCCTTGCATCTGACGGCAGAACCGACGAAAGCAACAGTTTAAAGGCCAAAGCCAATGTATACGATATTTGCAAGTCAGTTACCGGAACTATTTTGAAGAAGGCTCCCGATATGTCCTTTAAAGATGCTTTTGCTCCCTTCGAGCGAATTACCGCTCCCTGGCGCGAGTCCTTAGAGGCCGCCAAGGCTCACGACGACGCCCGCAAGATCATGGTCGAGGAAGCCAAGCTTTCCGCCGTGACAGAAATTCTTGCAAAGATTAAGGAAATGTTTTAAACAGGAGGTGCCCCATGACCGAATTGGAAGCCATCAATTTATTTAAATGCCTTTCCGACAAGTCGCGCATACAGATTCTTAAATCCCTTATGGACGAGGATATGTACGTCGAGCGCCTTTCCGAGCGCCTCGGCCTTACCGCCGCCACGATTTCTTTTCACCTTAAGAAACTCGTGGATGCCGGTGCCGTCACCTCCCGCAAGGAGCAGTACTACACCGTCTACTCCATCAATGGCGATGTGTTCAACGTATCGATTCTCGATATTCTGAAGGAAAAGTCTGAAGAAAAGAAACTCCAGGACGAGCGTGATGAAGCCTACCGCAAGAAAGTCATCGAAAGCTTCTTTGAATACGGCAAGCTCAAGAGCATCCCCTCCCAGCGAAAGAAAGAACTCATCGTCCTCGAAGAAATCGCCAAGGCCTTCGAGCCTAACCGCGACTACACCGAGCGTGAAGTCAACATCATCATCGCCGACTTCAACGACGACTTCTGCACCATCCGCCGCGACATGGTAGCCGAGAAGCTTCTGACTCGCGATAAGAGCGTGTACAGACTGGCTGCGCCCGTATCTAAATAACATATACAAAGCAATAGCTCACCGCATGTCGCGATGAGCTATTATTATATTCTAGTAAAACGTCGCGGCCAAGTGCCACAAAAGTATAAGTGCTCCAAGCAGCACTATCAGAATACCTGTCATGGCTTTCCTGTACTTCTTGGCTTCTCTGCTTTCTATTTCCAAAAGGTATTCTTCTACAGAACGCCTGCTTATGATATAACGGTTGTCACGCTTAAATCCGAAGATTACACCCTTTTTAATGAGCTTATAAATTGTATTTCTGCTTACATTAAGCATAATTTCGGCCTCGGAAGCTGAGATGGCATCTTCCTCAAGGACTACGTCATTGATGCTTTCAATCGTAAGAGGCGAATCCTCTCCGTCATCAGACAGACTTCCGTCCACCAGCGTAAAATCATAGTCAGACAGCGGACGGCCTAAAAGTTCCATGATTTTAAGCTCATCCCTGGCATCATAGAGCGCGTTGTGAGTCTCCGTGAAGCTTACGTCCCCGCTCATTCGCCTTATCATGGCACCTACACCGAAATCTCGCTTTAACCGCCCTTCCTTGTTGCATGACTCTCCCGGTCCGATTGCGGGATTGTGCTGCTTATACGCCGCAAGCTGCATAATATCATACCAGGCAAATTCACAAAGCTCAGGAAGCATATCTCTGTCAAATGCCGCATTGTAAGCATATATAGACCTTACGTTACTGTCACGTAAAAAGAAAGCGATTTTATCCATCGCCTCTTCTCTTGACACTGCGGGAGCGTTAAGACAATCTCCGGTCCTAAGTTCTTTTAAGAATATACCTCCTGCGAGATTCTCGGGCGTAATGATATAGTATCGCTCATCTTTAATTTTGTATGTGTCCGGGTCGGCGATAACCGCACCCACAGACATCACTTCATTGTTATTGTTAAGCTCCGCATCCACAACCGCTATCGGAACTCCGTCGCCAAGATACGATACCATCTCTCTTACAGGGCTTTCAGGCTCCGTAGCATATTCCTCAGGAAGGCCCATCTCATTGTCATCATCATTAAAATCGTCGATGCCTTCTCTGACATTGCTCTTCTTTTCTGCCCCGGAATACATAGGTATCTCATAACAGTTTTTAAAGTGAATTTCTTCGTGCTCGCCTAAAAGTTCACCGGCAAAAATCTTTGCATCAAACCGGCTTTTGTCGTAGAATTTATTTTCCGTATTACCGGCAAAGATAACCTGCAGATTGTCGCACTGTGACTTTATTATCCTAAGCATGGCCGAAGCTTCGGCATCTATAAACTGAAATTCGTCAACGATAAGAATGTCATACCCCGAAACATTTGGCCTTGCTTTGGCAAAAAGATCTAACAATTCATAGGTCTCGCCGTACACGCCCAATTTCTTAAGTTCCTTAAATGCAAAACCCCGAAAATAAGAAACCGCTACGTTGCGCTTACCGATCTCGTCCTCAATTTCGTTTCTTGAAGGTCTGTCCACAGCAAAAAAAAGTATTTTTTTCCTGCCCGGAAGCCTGTCACACAGTTCAATAAGCGCAGTCGTCTTGCCGCAGCCTTCCGAGGCATCCACTAACAGATTCTTACCGGCCGACGCCTTCTTTATGAAGTTTAATTGTTCTTCCGATAGCATTATCGATTTTTTGTCTGCCATTTTTCCTCTTAAAAGCACACTTCTATTCAGTATGCATTATAGCAACAACATAATAACCAAGAATTTAGTGCCGTTTTCATAGGCCTGAGTTTTAATTATCCTAAACGCCTTCCCGCTATAATAAGGGTATAGGAGAGATAATCATGACCGAGAAAACAAAAAAGAACATGTTAATTACCGATGATGGTACATACGTTAACAAAAAAGAAGTACACTCATTAATCTTTGTTATACTTTGCAGAATATTCACAATTATTCTTGCAATTCTGGGAGTGGTTGCCTTTGTGACAGGAAGCATGTAACTTAAAGGCTTGTGAATTACGGAAGGGGAACATATATATGTATGATTTCAAAAGGAGAATATACGAAGTAGTGGAAGCCTCCGGCGTTGGAGATGCCTCCAGTAAAGCTTATGATGTATTGATGACCACCACTGTTATCGTAGGCATGATTCCGCTTACACTAAAAAAAGATAACAACTTTACGGTGGCTATAGAGATTATGACTTGCATAATACTCTTTATAGATTATTGTGCCCGTGTCTATACTGCGGACTACAAGATGGGCTATAAAAGTTTCAAGGCATTCATTGCCTATATTTTTACGCCCCTTGCAATATTCGACCTTCTCTCCATCCTGCCTATTGTTTACCTGTTCCTGCCGGTTTCGTCGGTAATAGGATTATTAAAACTGTTCAGGGTATTTCGTGTTCTTAAGCTGATTCGTTACTCAAAGACTATGGTTGTTATCTCTAACGTTATAAGGAAGGTCAAATCCCAGCTTGTGGCGGTTTTGATACTGATAACCATTTACATCTTCGTATCCGCCATGCTCATCTTCCAGCTTGAGCCTACGCTTTTTGATACTTTCTTTGACGCGCTGTACTGGGCTACCATATCCATCACCACCATCGGTTACGGCGACATATATCCCAAAACCGATATGGGACGGCTCATCACTATGGTATCCGCGCTTGTGGGCGTAGCGGTAATCGCCCTTCCTTCCGGCATGATAACCGCCGCATACATGAACGAAATCAGCAAGAAAAAGACCAAATATGAATTGTAAATAAAAGCGCACTCCGTAATGTGACTACGGGGTGCGTTCTTTTTATTCATGATATAGATAAACATCGTCCGGAGTTATACGTCCTTCGGGAGTGTATATAATCCAGTCTGTAATATCTTCGTAAGGGTAAAACGCAGTGTCTCCCTTCTTAAGATTCGAAATGTAGTACGGCTCATTGGTAAGCTCGGCCACTATGCCGTCTTCTTTGACCTCTTTAAGGTCAAACCACATGTGCTCCCTCTGGGGCGTATCGCCGTCCCAGTGTTCCTTGTCCGTGATAACACCAATCTTAACGATTACCACATTATCCTTGTTCTTAAAGCCTTTCTCGGCAAAAGAAAATCTCTCTATCGCAAGACTCTTCATTCTCTCCGTCTCCTGATTTGACAAAAGGAATACCGGATTTTGCTTAAGAAGAGGATTAAATGCCTGCACCTGCGTGTAGTTACGCTTTTCGGCATCGTCAGTGTTACGATACATCATGATAACGCAAGTGTCTTCATCGTGAACGCTGTCGTCTCTGTCTTCCTCGGTGCCCACCTTAATGTTCGGATAGTACTGAAGCGCTTCTTTCCAGTCTACTGCGGTACCCACAAGGTAATGACCTGCAGCCTGCCCAAGATACACAGGGTCTCCCGGGAATATGCTTCCGCCGCTTTCAAGAAGCCTGTATGCAAAAGTCTCTATAATCTGATAGTGCGTGTTATACGTATCTTCATCGGAGCCCAAAATCTCAAGTTCATACATTCCTGCACGCTTAAGGCCGTGAGAATGTAGCCATACTTCCCCTGAATCATCCGAAACCGCCTGAACGGTGAATAAATATCTCGGTGAAGGAAGCGTCTCAGACTCTGCTGCCATAGCCACCCATTTTCCCGACAACATCTTTTCCGAAGGGCAGTCAAGTACCGCCAGAATCTCCGGAAACATCGCATCTATAATACGAAGCTGGTCATGAAAGCAAATAGCCGTATCCCCTGAAAAATCCATAGTAACCGCAAGTCCCGACTCTGCCGCATCAATCGCCTCGGATTCTTTCTTGGTAAAAGAATGCACCGAGCGAACGTAGCTTGGAATCTGCACCATGGTAGGATAAGCTACTATCTGATATGAGCGGTCTTCAACGCATAAATCGATAATAAGTCCGCGGCTTTCGTCCATATTCGTATCGACAAGTGTGATAAATTCAGACTTTTCAAGATTGGAAAGAAATACCCCCGGATCGTGAATATCGTCCTGTTTCTTAGGTATTACAATCATAAATGACGGTTCTCTCATCGGTAACCCCTTAAAAAAATACTTAGCTTATAATAACCTCTTGGGTTTATTATACTTTTATTATACCATACAAAAAGGCCGATGCATCGCACCGGCCCTTAAAAGAATTTTTAAATCTTTGTAAAGATAGCGGTTTCTTCGTCAAGCTCACCCGCAATACGCTGGTTTTCATCCATTCGCTTGGTAATGTTATCCATGTCGTATACAAGGTTCTGAGTGCTTTCGGCTGCGGAAGAAACTCCTTTAACGCCTTCGTCGATTGCAGTTGTAATGCTGCTGATAGAGCCTGCAATCTCGTCAAATGTAGTCTTGAAGCCTTCAGTCTTGTCGGTAAAGTCTGCCATTACGGATTCAATGTAATTGGCATTATCTCTGTATTCCTCACCGTCTTTTACAAAGCGCTCAAACTCGGGAAGAATCGAATTCTGCATATAATCCACAAGGTCATTGGCACTGCCCGATAAGTTATGAACTGCGTTTACAACAATAGAGTTAATCTGCTGGATGTTGCTTGCAGTCTGACGGCTGTTTTCGGCAAGTACACCGATTTCGCCTGCAACAACCGCGAAGCCTTTACCCATCTCACCCGCTCTTGCGGCCTCAATGGAAGCATTCAGCGAAAGAAGGTTTGTCTTACTTGCAATGCTCATTATTTCATCGGTAAGAGTATTGACCTGATCTACACTTTCGCTGTCCGAAATTGCCTGATTAAGGTCTGAAAGAATTGCTTCCACCTTGTTGTTGGTCTCTTCCATGTTGGTTCTTGCGGTTTTTTCCATGGAGTTTGCATGCTCTTTCATGCGTTTGGAGTACTCATTAATGTCACGGCTCTTTGCAGCCATTTCATCAACTTCCGTTCTGACCTCTTCCGTATTCTTATTGATGGCACCCGCACTGTTTGCAACTTCCGACATTGTAGCCGCAAGTTCTTCTGTAAGTGCCGAAAGGTCCGATGCACTGTTGTTTGACGTCCGTACACTTCCCAAAACGTCGGATACTACCTGATCCATTGCAGTAGAATTATTGGTAATCATCTTAAAGATTGACTGCAGACGTTCAATAAATTCATTGATACCGTTACTCAAAGCACCGATTTCATCTCTCGAACTTACGGATATTCTCTTGGTAAGGTCGCCCTGTCTTTCGTTTATTCCCTGAATAATATCCTGAAGTTCCGATTCTGCCTTAATAACAGGCCTTATTACAAATCTGCTTACCACAAAGATGGCTACTATTACCGCCACTACGCTTATTGCCACGACAATTACGCTTGAAATATTGGCGACTCTGTAATTTGCCGCAAGAACACTTCTTTCGGCTGCGGTATTATTTTCAATGGCCGAAATAATGGCATCTATATCAGCATCAAGTTTTGCGGCGCAATCGGCTACCTCACCGTTAGCGGTTGCATATGCATCCTTGGTCTTCTGATTGGCACTCTGCGCAAGAAGGACTCTTACCGAGTTTTTAAGACTTTGAAAATCGGAAAGCATGCTGTCATAGCTTTTTGTAATCGATGCATCACTGTATTTTTTAAAGTCTACTATCGCATCATACAAAACGGCCTCTGTAGCTTCTATCTTTCCTACTACCGAAGTCATTGTTTCAAAATCCGTAGCCACGATATGTGAAAGTGCCAAAGCATGCACATCCTTGGCCGTCTGGCCGATTGTATCAAGTTCAGATATTGCCACAAGATATTCATCGGATATCTTGGTTGCTGTGTCATTAACCTTCTTAAGACTCGACATGGCGAGAATGTTTGAAAGAATGGATACAATTCCCAAAAGAAGAACCGGCCCCATAATCAATGCACGAATACTTGCTTTTTTCTCCATATTTGCACTCCTGTTCTTATAATCGATCCGACGTTACAGTGATTATTTGGCTTCTGTTTCAACCGGATCACCCGTAGATTCTTCATCTGTTATCCCTTTTACCATCTCGTTTAGAAGAACCTGCAAGTCTTTGTTTGAGGGATTACCGTTGCTTATTTCATTACCGAAAGTACTTGCGGCATCCCAGTATTTGCCACCCACTCTCTGAAGACTTGAGTAAGGCGCCTGCGCCTGCAGTGCCTGAATGGCTTTGGACTCAGCCACAGCGCCCTGGCTTGAAGCGGCTGAATTGGAAGGACCCTGCCCTCTCATTTCAAATCTTAAAGTCTGATTCTTTTCATTGGTCATCCAGTCTGCAAACTTGGCTGCCCAATCAACATTATTTGAGTATGAATTGACTCCCACAAGCTTGTATCCTGCGTAACTTGACATCTGAAGCTGAGAGCCCGCAACCGTATATGTGGGAAGCTTGGTAGCCGCATAGTTATCGCCCCAGGCTTCTTTGATTGCACTTTCATCCCAGATTCCGCTGACACCTGCCACAAACACATCATCGGCAGCTCCCTTGGTAAATCCATTGGGCGCGGTAGTGCTGAAAGCAGGATTCTTGCCGATATTAAGCATTCCTTCCGCCACCTGAACTCCCGTAATATTTGTATACTTGGCATTCCAGTTACAAAATGTGGAGATTCCGTCATCGTTAAGACCTATTTCCATATCCGTATTACCAAAGAAAGCGTACATATACCAGCCCGAAGTCATCTCCATAAACACCTGCTTGCCGTTTGCTTCCGCCGCTTTTAACAGCCCGTCCATGGTCTCTGCATCGGACTCGCTTATATATTTTTTGTTATAAAAAAGAAAATATCCGTTATCGGCCGTAAGCGGATATGCATACAGCTTGCCGCCGATGGATGCCGCATCACTCGATGCCTGAAGATTGCGCGCGTATATTGAAGATGAATCCGCAACTTCTTTTAACACGCCGGAGGCTACAAGCGCCATAAGCTGGTCGTCTGCAAAAGTAAATACATCGGGTGCATTTAAAACATCGCCCAAAATGTCATCTTTACAGTTGGCTTCACTGTGTGCTTCATAAGTAATATTGAAAGTTGCCTGTCCCGAATATTGTGCCTTAAAGCTATCGATTATACTGTTTACCAGTTCCGTATCTTCTTCAGAACCCCATACTCTGAGGTTTACAGTTCCCGAAGACGCACTTCCCGGTGCTACGGTTGCCGCCGCGGTTCCTGCATCGGCTTTCCCTGCGCAGCCCGTAAGAAATGCCGCCATTGTTATAAATAAAAATAAATGTTTTATAAGTTTTTTTAACATAGGAAAAACCTCCAATCCTTCAAAATTATACCAATGAGAAGTAACACCCCAATTAACAGTACCCAACTTATTTCAGAAAAAAAAGCCGCCAAAATACGGCGGCTTAGTATCAATAATATTTATTTCTTTTTTACTACCTTATTCCTGCCTGTTTCTACGGGAACTGTAATTAAATATCCAAAATCATCTGCTTGGCCTTCATCTGATTCTCCATGGTGTAACCCATAAGAGCGCCGGGACATTTCTCTGCAATCTGATTGTAAATGCTCTCAACTTCACCGTTGCGGTTCTTACCTGCGGGAAGTCCGAGGATTGTGCTTTTGCCAAATTTGGGACCGCATACCGCGATACCGCTGTTGGTAAGAACACCGTTCATGTAGTGATTGGTAGGATACATCCATGTGATATCCTTATATCTTGCAAAAAGTGTAACGTTGTTAACATCGGTTGTGTCCTTGTAAGCCGAATAAGGCTCAAGCATTACGATATAGTTCTCTGTAAGGAACAATCCCTGGGGATGACTCTTGGCAGTGCTTGAAGCCATCTCTCGCTCAATCATTGAGTACTCGGAATCGCTGTATAATCTTAAACCGTTAATCATGTGTCTAAGCTTGGAAAGTGCGGAGAAACCGAATACCACGCCGCATACGATAAACACAATAAGGCTTGACCAGATTGCGGTAATTGTCTCTGTTGAAAAATCAGGATTAACAAAAGTCTTATACGCGTACATTCCTGCCGTTGCAACTATCAATAATCCGGTCAAAGAAAACGGTACGGTAGACCAGATTTTTAACTTGTTGTAGCACTTTCTGATGTGTTCTTCGGTAATTCTTGCTTCGGCTTCTTTGTAAGAAACAAGATACTTGTCGGACAAATCTACGGCCATGGACTTATTGGCCTTGGCCGCATTCATGTTTCGAACAATAAATCCAATTACAAGGACGAGAAGTCCCGCCAGTACCATAATGCCCGAAGCGATTATGTTGTGCTTAAGTCCGGAACCGTTTGTAAAATCAAGGAGCACTTCCCTGATGGTGAAATCATTGTCGGTGATGTTCATTTCATCCAAAAGATCGTGGTAATATTTCTTAACCTCGGAACCCATGGACTCAGCCTTAACTACGCCCGCATAAGGAACCGGTGCAAATGTATTGGAGTTACCGTAAATGTACTCCCATGTAGCATCCACGATAGCATCAAGCTTATCCTGGTCGCTCGGATAAACCGCAACAGCTGCAATTGTATCATCGTCGAGCCATACAACATAGTAAGTCTTTGTAACTTTACCGTTTTCTTTCATATCGGCAAAGCCACCGAAAGCAGCGTCCATAGACAACTCATAGTATCCGTTCGGAATACCGTTTATCGACTCATCAAATAACACGTCGTCGACGTTTTTGTAATTTCCTTTAAAAGCTGTTTCAATGTAATTTCGGTTGGAAAACAAACCGAGAAAGCCCATCATCATAATCATGACGGCAAAGAGAATAAAAGAACGTGAACCTTTTTTCATATAGATACCCCTATCCCTTCTTTTTATGTCAAACAATGTAATTTTATGAAAAAGGGACACGTATGTCAACTGCGGAGTTAATTGCGCTTTTTTACCTTTTACGGGAAAATTATGATAAAATCTTTCCTGTAACCCATAAAATTAGGGACATCGAATCGTATCACAAGTAAGGAAACGGTTCTGTCTTAAAAAAATAAAGGAGTAAGCAATTGACAGAGGCGACATTCGACGCCTGCATTCAAGCAATCCTAAAGGGCGACAAGCAAGGGCTTAGGGACATCTACGACGCTTACCTTGACTACATATACCGTATTGTCTACGGTGTGGTCGGAAGCCGCGAAGATGCGGAGGACATTACTTCCGAGTTCTTTATAAAGCTCTGGCAACAGGCCGACAGGTACAAAGCGGGAAGCGGGCACAAAGCTTATCTTGCGACCATCGCAAGAAATATGGCAATCGACCATACCAGAAAGTACAAAAAAGAAGTTCTTGAGAGCTTTACAAAAGATGACGACGATGATGTAGTCATCGAACCGGTAAGCTCCGACAACACCGAGGCTGAAGTAATCGAGGACATTGCGATTAAGGAAGCCATCGGCAAGCTTAACCCCAAGGAGCAGCAAATCATCAATATGAAAATCCTGTCTGAAATGACCTTCCAGGAAATCTCGGATATTCTCAAATGCCCGATGGGCACGGTAACCTGGCGCTACAGGGAAGCCATCAAAAAATTAAGGAGGTACGGCTACTATGAAGAATCTTGAAAAAGAATATAAAGACCAAATCGACCGTGAAGTGCCGGACCTCTGGAGCCGCATAGAGGCAGGCGTGGATGCTTACGAAGCCGAGAAGAAAGCATCAGGCACGATTGAATCCTCAACACCCGTAACCGAAACACCCACCAACATCACACCCATTCGTAAAAAGAACGTGATAAGCATCATTACAAGAATAGTTGCCGTTGCCGCTTGCGTATTGATTCTGGCAGCAACAGTTAAGGTAACGCAGCGTACCAAGAGCGAATCCACCGCTCCCGCCGCAGATGCCGCTATGAGCGAGATGCCGCAGAACACTAACGAGCCTGAGAACATCCAACACGCGGAAGAAGCCGCCGAAGCCACGGAAGCTCCCGATTATATCTCTCCCATTGCCGAGGCTGAATCCGACGCGGAACCGTCCAACTCTTATAAGCCGATTGCAGGAGCCGATTCCGATAAGAACGCATCGCCTTCTCTCTCACCTTCCGAATCGGCAGTAATCAAAGATCCCGTGACCTTCGACGATGCAAGAGACGATCTTCTTCCTCAGCTTGAGTCGCTGGGCTTTAAATTGATTAAGGACTTTGTCTTTGAAGATTCTGTGGATAAACGTTCTTTGTCAGACGATGTGATAAGTGATGACATTGATATCCGTGTGGCAAGCTTCACAGACAGTAAGACTTCCGATAAGTATTACGTCGTCTACACTGTTAACGACGACGGCGCGGCCGACATTCTGATAGTCAGAAAGGCCGATAATACGGGCGATATTCTTTATACAAACCCGTCTTACAAAAATAAATAAAAAAATTTTTAAAAACCCCCCATAAATTTCCGGATGTGGATTCGTATCTATAGCATAAGGGTACAGAACCCACACAAACATACCTGGAATATGGGAGGTTTTTATTATGAAAAGAAGAAAAGTTTTAGCATTATTAATGGCAATGACAATGGCAGTATCAACAACAGTAGCATGCGGCGGCGCGAAGACCGATACCGCTCCGACAGCAATGGTGGATGTGACGAGGGAATCATCTTCCAACTACGCTTACGAGCCTTCACCCGCTCCCTCAGTCAAAGGAGCAGTAAACACGGCTCCCGAAGCCGAGTACTATGTCACCGATGCAGAGTGCGGCGCGGACTACTACCTCGAGGTTGAACCCTATTACGAGCGCGAGACCTACAACGTCCTTGAAGAAAAAGGCTTCAGCGACGTAAGTCTCACTCCTCTTTCAACCTTCGGAGCAGACGTTGATACCGCAAGCTACTCCAACATGAGAAGATTCGTTAACTCAGGTTACGGTCTCGGCGATTTCGACGGTGTTGCAATCAGAGCCGAAGAATTGATTAACTACTTTAAGTACGACTACAAAGCGCCTAAGAAGGGCGAAATCTTCGGAGTAGACGCAACAATATCCGATTGTCCCTGGAACAAGAACAACAAGCTTATGGTGCTCGGCGTTAACACCGACACTTTACAGGAAACAGAAAAGCCTGATTCCAATATAGTATTTCTTATCGACATCTCAGGCTCCATGGACAGCGCCAACAAGCTTCCTTTGCTTAAAGATTCCATGGAACTTCTGGTTAAGAATCTTTCCGAGAACGACAGAGTATCCATCGTAACATACGCCAACGGCACAAATGTCGTTATGGAAGGCGTACCCGGCGACAAGACCAAGAAGATTAACAAAGCCTTCAAGAACCTCTCTGCAGGCGGCGGCACCAACGGCGCAGGCGGAATCGAACTTGCATATGAAATCGCAGAAAAGAACTTTATCGAAGGCGGCAACAACCGCGTCATCCTTGCAACCGACGGCGACTTTAACATCGGCAAGTGCCGCGGCGACGAGCTTAAAGAGCTCATCAGTGAAAAGAAAGAGACCGGCGTATTCTTATCTGTTCTCGGCTTTGGCATGGGTAACTACAACGACGTAACCGCAGAGACTCTTGCAGACTCTGGTAACGGTAACTACTCTTATATCGATACTCTCGCAGAGGCCAAGAAAGTACTTGTAGACGAATTCACTTCAACTTTATACACCGTAGCCAAGGACACCAAGCTCCAGGTTGAATTTAACCCCGCAATGGTATCCAAGTACAGACTCATCGGTTACGAAAACAGAGCCCTCAACGCAGAAGACTTTACAGACGACACCAAGGACGGCGGCGAGCTCGGCGCAGGTCACCAGGTAACTGTAGTTTACGAACTTGAGCTTGCCAAGGATAACTCCGGCTCAAGCCTTAAGTATCAGGAAAATTCCCTTAGCGACAAAGGTCGTGCCAAGGACGAATGGTGCACACTCTCCATCGCCTACAAGGACCCCGATGCAGATACTTCCAAGTACTTAGAGTTCCCTATCGGCAAGGACAACTACACCGATAAGCCTTCGGACAACTTCATCCTCGCAACATCTGTAGCTGAGTACGCAATGGCTCTTAACGACAGCGATTACCTTACAGACAAGACAGCCGAAGAAGCTCTTGAGCAGGCTATCAAGAACGTTGAAAAGCTTGACTGCGAAGATGAAATCGTAGAAGAATTCTTATCTCTTATGCAGTGCGTAGCCGAGAACGACTATGACGATGACGACGATTACAACTGGTATGAATAAATAAACCCCCATTCATGCCTCCTGAAAAAACCCCGGCACTTCTCCCGTGCCGGGGTTTTAAACTGTATTACTATTCTGCGCTCACGCGTTCATATTTTCTTTTGCCGATAAAGAACAATACTGCTCCTATCAATAAGTAAATTATCGGCACCACTTTCCATGAAATAAAGCACTTTCCCGCAACAGGAAGCGTTCTCTCATCAAACATGTTCCAGATAGCCGGATAGTTGGTGGGTAGCCAGTCCCAAATCTGTCCTGCTACTCTCATGCTTACGGGGAAGGATATCATGCCTCCCGCAATAATAAATACCATGGATATCGCAAGTGTCGCTATTCCGTTTTTCAAGAACTCGGACATTACCATCACGATTATAGCCCACAGGAGCACTGCTGCCTGCAATACCAGATAAGCAATCACGCAAACCTGCCCTACCGAAATGTCAATTGCCGATGCACTGAATACCATAATAAAGGGAAATTCAAAGCCTTGCGTACCATAATACCCCAGACACTCAACGAAAAGTATCGCGCTTAATATCAATGAGCATCCGAGTGAAACCGTAATTCCCGCCAACAGTTTGGCCGCAAAAGTAGATTTGCGTCCCAGAACGTTTGACAGTATCAATTGGTCGGTCTTTAGCACTTTTTCATTTGGGAAAAGTCCTGACAAAACAATCGCTATAAATGCCATGACAATAACCGAAACCGTCTGAAACGAATCAATCAGTATCTCATACGCATCGTGGTAAGTGTATGTAAAGGGTCCGTCGATTTTATCATTCTTTTCTTTCCAGAACTTAAGTTCCGCATCGGTAATGAAGCTTTCCTCAAAGTAGCGGTTAAGGGTTTCTTTTCTGCTCTTATAAAGCTCCTCTTCGTCCGGCTCCCATGCTTTGATGGCCTTAAAATCCATTCCCGTAGACATGCGTATAAAAGAAAATATCTCGTTATAACCGATAGCATACTCTCTGTACTCCGGTGTTGATGTATATCTCAACTCGTCGGGAACCTGCCTGTAAGCCTCGACCGTCTCTTTAAGCAGCTCGTTATCTATCGTTCTGCCCGACAAAGCCATCTTGCGACTCTGCTCAATCTTGTATATGTCCAGGCTGCTTCCTACCGGCTCACCGTTTTCATAATATGCACCGAACAGGCTCGAAAAGGGCGTTAACGCAATCAATACGAGCAAAAGAACACACATCACAGCAAAGAGCTTTTTGCAAACTATTTTTTTGACCTCATACTTATACAGCGTTCCGAAATTATTCATGCGCTTCATCCTCCTCAAACTGACTGAGGTAGAAGTCCTCAAGACTCATCTCGCTGTCATTCCACTTGCCCTGAAAAATAAAGCTTCCGTCTTTCATTATCATTACTTCGTCGGACAGATGCTCCACATCCGAAACAATATGCGTAGAAAGAATAACGATACAATCCTTGCCAATGCTTCCCAGAAGATTTCTGAAACGTACCCGTTCCTTGGGGTCGAGTCCCGCAGTCGGCTCATCAAGCACCAATAACTTCGGCCTGTTGAGCAATGCCTGCGCTATTCCGAGACGCTGCTTCATGCCGCCCGAGAAGGTCTTTATTTTCTTAGTAGCAACATCGGAAAGTCCTACAAGTTCGAGTAATTCCGCCACACGCTTTTTGGCTTCTTTTTTCGGAATAGCTTTAAGCGCGGCTATATACAAAAGAAAGTCCTTGGCCGAAAACTCCGGATAATATCCGAAGTCCTGCGGGAGATACCCAAGTATAGCCCTGAAGGCTTCTTTGTCCGAATCGATTCCGTCAAAGGTAACCGTGCCGCCGGTGGGCTTAAGTATTCCGCATATCATTCGCATAAGCGTAGACTTGCCGGCTCCGTTGGCACCGAGTAACCCGTATACCCCTTTATTTAACTTAACCGAAATCCTGTCAACGGCAATCTTGGCGCCGTATTGCTTGGATAATCGATCTATCACCAATTCCATGTTATTTCCTCCGTGTTTTTAATAAGCATAGCCGTCTGCTTTACCATGGCCACAAGTGCAAGCAAAGCAATCAGCCCCCAGTACTTGACTGCATCCTTGATAAAAATGCTTGTAAATCTGTCGCGACTTAAAAACATAAACAAGCTTATGAACAAAGAAACCGCGGCTACCGAATAAAGTGCGGTGTTGCCTTTCATGACTCTTACGATATAAAGCCCCGCCGATGCCGCCACCAGAAATGGCGTAACTATATAGAGCCCCGATGCAACGGCCGAATAATCGCCAAAGTGAGTACTTACAGGTATTGCTATAACTATAGCCACCAGATTGACAGTCCCCATCAAAACCATTCTTGCAAGAAGCACGCTTCTTAACGAAAAACGAGTTGCCGATTCAATCTCGGCCATCTTATACCTTATGGAGCGATTGCTCTCGGAAACCATCAAAAGCGCAAGAAGCGGCATAAGTCCCGAGACGAACCATATCACTGAACTGTCGAGGATAAACGGAACCGCTGCAATTCCGACTATCACCAGTGAAAACAGTATCCAGGTCAGTTTTCTTATGTATCCTGCCTGAGATATTACAAATCGGGCAAAAGAAATCTCGGAAGGCGCCAGACTGTTAATGAACTCTTCTTTTCTCTTAGACTCCGGTGCCTTGAAATATTCTTTTATTCTGTGGTCCAAATTATTCATAAGCGTCCTCCTTTCGAAGTTCTTCCTCCAGTCGTTTTCTTGCCGCAAGTATTTTTCTTCTGACGGCAAATCGGGAAATATTGTATATGGCGGCCATTGCGCCTATTCCTACATCATTGGCATATCTTAGCAGTAATAATTCCCTGTCTTCCTCAGACAATTTGCTTATGGCGGCTTTTATGCTTAAATTGTCAATTATGTTGTCCTCGTGGGGCATCTCCGCGATATCTTCGGTACTTACAGGCTTTTGCTTCCTGTATTCGTCTATACATAGATTCCTTGCTATTGTGTATAGGTACTTAAGAGTCGTTTCGCTTGAAGTAAATTCGTAGTGTTCCAAATACTTTAAGAAGGTTTCCTGTGTAATATCTTCAGCCAGTTCTTGATTATATAATTTGAAATAGCAATATCTGTATATTTTGTCGTATTGTTCCTGCAGGTCTAACAAGTTATCCGAAACCTCCTTTCATATAGTAATACGTTTATCATACATCAAATGTGCGCCTTAAAATAAAAAAGAACTTATCTTTTTGATAAGTTCTTTAAAACAGATCCAAACTGCTATCCAAATATATCTCTTCCCTTACCTTAAGCCGATACTCGGGCTTCGTCATATAATATAGCAAAAACTCCAGTACCACAGCACTTCCGAGGCTTCGGCCTTCAATCTTGAAATGCTTAAACCCTGCGGGTTCATACACTTTCATAATGTCTTCCGTACCTATAAAGCCCGGATTCTCCATTGCATCGGAGAACCTGTAGCCCCTCTCTGCGGTAGGTGATACGCATACGTGGTCTTCACAATCCTCGCCGAGGCTCTTTCTGCTTACATTCTCGTAGCAGTTCTTGCGGTCGTAACAGCCGAACCAGCAGCATTCGTTACATAAGAATTCAACCTTTTTCTTAAGGCTTGCAGGCAGTGCGTTAAGTTCGGAGAATGCTCTGTTAAGCCTGAAGTCAGGCACCACATAACGAAAATCGTCTCGCAGCAGTTCCTCTTTAAGTTTATTAAAATCCGTAAGTACCTTAGTGGTAGACGATACGAAATAGAATCCCGGAAAGTGACCCTTAATGTAATCCATAAGAAGGTCCGAATGCACTATTATTCCGCTTTCCGCCTTCCCGTTATGCTCAAAAAGCTCACACAAAGCATTGCATTTTCTGTCCGATAAATGCTCTTCTTTTAACAAAGAATTGCTGAAAGTAAGTCTTGCGGAAATATCGTACTCATGCATAAGCGTCGCCACATCGTAAGGCTTCGCATCGCCAAATCCCACGCGGCCGCCGCCCCACAGGCAATCTCCCAGAGCGCCGTATATGGAGCCTATCTCGCACCAGTCATAGAAGTATTCTCTATGCTCGCGATACAGCGGCAAAAAAACGCTGTACAGCTCATAGAACTCAAACAGCCCGGGCAGATGATAATATATCGCCATATTATCCCTCCATGCCCTTAAGGAATTCTTTCGCGGCTTTCTTCATTTCTTCCACCACATCCTCGGGACCTGCCACCTTGACATCGTGGCCGAGACTGAATATCCAGCCGAAGAACTGAGGGCTTACATTAACATCCACAAACACTGTGCTGTGCCCGTCTCCCGCCGGAAATATTGAAATGTCCTTGCCGAACCTGTCTATAAAAACTCCGCACATGTAATCCGCGAACTCTATCTTAACCTTGGTCTTGCGCCCCTGATACATACCGAAAGTCGCCTTTGAATACTCGGCCATGTCGAAGCCTTCAAACTCGGCCTTTCCTTCTCGCTTCTCATCAGTCACAGCAATGTGCATCATCTTGTCCACGCGGTAATGCTTTATTCTTTTGTCAAGGTCGTCAAAAGCAACCATGTAGTAGTTTTCATCGTCCCATGTAAGCGCCCACGGACTTACCGTGAACCACGCTCCGTTGTGGCGTTCCACGAGTTTCTTGTTGATGTCCCACTTGTAGTATTTAAACTTTATTTTGACATTACCGTTTATGGCGGCATGAATATCATCGACGTTATAGTAAACGCTTTCATTCATGGTCTTGACGCGGTCGTTGATAAATACCTGACGCTGCAGCTGACCCGCCTGATGCTTGCTTACGAGTCTCTTTATCTTACCTATAAGCTCACGGGACTTGGCCTGGGTAATGAACTTTGAGGATTGAATCGCATCGATTAAAAGCTTCACCTCCGCAAGTTCAAATTCTCTCGGTCCCACATGATAAAGGGTTTCGTTGCCCACATGCTCCTTGATAATCTCAATCCCGAACTTATCGGTCATATCCTGAAAATCCGTATAGATACTCTTGCGCTCCGCCGTAACATCGCGTTTCTCAAGCTCAGCTATAATCTGCGACATGGAAAGCCCATGCTCGTCATCGGTTTCTTCAAGCATAATCTGACAAAGATAAGTAAATTTAAACTTCTGATTCTGTCCTCGCGCCATAGCAACCTCCGTGGCAAAAGAATATGTTTCTTTTTCCATAATAACACAGAAATACCCGTTTGACTTACATGTGGCGTGCGGGTATACTAACTTAAGTATAAAATGTATTTGAGGAGTTTATATGGCACAAGAAACTATCTGGCATCTGCCCGGTCTATGCACCTTCGGAATGATCAATCACGTATTGTTCGATACGATGAAAAAATACCCCGAAATGTTCAGAGAAAACATGAAAATCGGTTCTGTATACGGGACTTTCCCCGGTGCAATCTGGAACGGAGGCCGTAACATCATAGAGGGATTTACGGGTAAGAAAGAAGTCGAAAAGATTATAGGTTCTTACAACGCTCTCGGCATTCCGGCGCGCTTTACCTGGACCAATGTCCTGCTTGAAGAAAAGCACACCTACGACACTTACTGCAACATGATTATGAACGTCGGCAATAACGGTATGAATCAGGTACTTGTTAACAGTCCCGCGCTTGAGGAATATATCCGCAAGACCTATCCCGGCTATAAGGTGTTATCTTCTACCACCAAGCGAATTTTGAGCTTAGATCGTCTCAAGGAAGAGCTTGGAAAAGACTATTACCTTGTGGTACTTGATTATGACCTGAATCACGATGAAAAGGTTCTCAAAGAACTTGAGCCCTGCGCCGACAAGATAGAGATTCTGGTCAATGAAACCTGCCAGCCTCACTGTCCGTTAAGAGCGGCTCACTACAAGGAAATTTCCAAGTATCAGCTTGAATATGATACCCGCATTCGTTTTATCTGCAGCGACCCTTCTCCCGAGAAGAGACTATTCAAAGGCTGCATGAAGCGACCTTCCTTCATCTCTTACGATCAGATAGACGAGTATGTTGCAAGAGGCTTTAAGAACTTTAAGATTGTAGGCCGCGGCGAGGGTAAGGAATTCTATGTGGATTCACTTATCTACTACCTTGTAAAGCCCGAGCACAAGGACTTCATCCGTAAGTATTTTAACGGTGTCCTCCACGGTCTCGGCGGCGGAATCGACCCAAGCGACAACGGAAGACGCAAGATTGTATAAAAGAAATAAGAAAACGGCAGAAACTGTATTCGCTACAGGCTCTGCCGTTATTTTATGCTTATCAATATTTGTTGGGGTAATATACGTCTAAGTCTACGTCGCCCGCGATACCGTCGATACGACCGGTGCTGGAGTGCTGCCACATGAAGTACTCGCCTTCGTAGTTGGTGGAGGTGTTGTACTGGGCAAGCCATACCGGGTTCTTTTTCGGCTTGGTCCAGATAGTATTCTGGGCATTCTTACTTCCGTAGAGACATGCTTTATAACCGTAAGACTCAACTTCCTGTTCGAAGTATACAAGGAGGTTGTTTAAGTCCTGAAGGTTCATGCCGTAGTTCTCAAAGTTCTTGTAATCTTCCCAGTCGTAGGCAATCGGGAAATCAAGCTTCTGTCCGCCCAAAACTCCCATAAGGTACTTAACACTTGCCTTAATCTCTTCGGGACCGCTCTCCTCAGCGTGCCAGTAGATGCCTACCTTCATGCCTGCTGCCAGAGCTCCGCTCATGTTCTGAACGTAATATCTGTCGGTATAGTGTTCTTTCTCATCGTAGCCGCCAAGTCTCATGTAGACGAACTCGCAACCCGCGTTTTTACACTTCTGAAAATCTATGTCACCCTGCCATCTTGATACATCGATACCAAGCATTGTGTTCTCGTTCTTGTAACCGGCTATAAAATCCGAGAACTGTTCCTTGCCGGTGGGGTTGTCCTCTCCGGTACCGCCACCGCCTCCGCCTGCGGCTATAACTTTGACTTCCATGTTCTTGGTCGTCGAGCGGCCTACGTCGTCGGTAATGGTGATGGTGAGATTGTATGTGCCAAGGGTAGAAGTATCCACCGAACCCTGCACGTTAAGGTCGACGTTTCTGTCTACGTCGTCCGCATATCCTATAAATGAATGTACGTTGAAAGTATCGCCCTGCTTAATCTTGGGATTGGCCCTGTAATAGAGGAACACGGGGGCTTTGGTGTCTTCGCCCGTCTGCTTAAGAGCTTCCTCGGCTGCCTTGGCTCTGGCGGCTTCTTCCTCGGCCTTTTTCTTGGCCTCTTCTTCGGCTTTCTTGCGGGCCTCTTCTTCAGCCTTAGCCTTGAACTCAGCCTGTGCCACACTGTCGGCTTCTGTCCATGCAGTACTGAGTGCCAGAACGGTGGTCTTCGTAGCGGCCTTCATAAGCTCAGCACGCTCCTCGTGCGTAAAGCCTTCTTCGACCGATTCAGGTTCGGGCTCGGGCTCCTCTGAAACGGAAACAACTTCTATAGGTGTCTCGGGCATCAGCTCTACGCTGCCAACCTCGTTTTTACTCTGCATTTCCGAAAGTACTATAGCTGCCAGAACACCCACACCGCTTAGCAGTGCAAGTACCACAACAGTGGTCAGAATAACTTTCGCTTTCTTCATTAAAAAACTTCTCCCCTCGGTCACTCCCTGTCAATCAGAATAACCTCTCGCATTCGATATCACACTCTTGCTATTATACCATAGTGATTCTTCGTATATAAGGGGTCGGAGCCGAAGGTTTCTTATTTCATTCTTAATTTTTCATTTTCCTGATTCTGAGCATTATTGCCACATTACCGATTATCAGCGTGAGCGCAAGTGTGATTAACTGCGCCGGGATGAATAGCTGGAAGGCAAATGCCGCTACGTGAAAGTCTGATGATGTGAGTGCCGATGCAACTTCTATCGCGATTATCGCCAGTGTTGCAAGAACGGTTATAAGTGAGAAAATAGATTTCTTCTTAACCAAGAAAAGCAACAGTAAACACATCAACGGACATAAACAGATGATTACCAACTCCATTTACGTATCCTCCTATTATCTCTTCTTAATGTCATACAAAGCCCAATCCTCGTACTCGGGTCTGTATTCGGTGCCGCAGTACGGGCACTTATTAGTCTTGTAGGCATTAAAGCTTCCGCCGCAGGACTTACACTCGATTTCCGTAATTGAGAAGTTGGTGGTAAAAGGAACGTCGAGCCTTCTTCCGGCGGTAACACGGTAGGTCTCTCTCTTAGCCTTAATCTTAGTGCCGCAGTCGCGCTCAGTCTCTACGTAAAGGTCTGCGGTGACATAGACCATGTTATCTCGTACTCGTACCTGCTTACAGGTAGCCATTCCGCGGAAAGTTATATCTGTAACGTCATCAAACAGACTTCCCAAGTCTTTTCCTTTGTAGAAAGGAAGCTCATCGTCGCGGTCTGAGTACGCTACTATCTTTAACAGCGACATCATTCTGGCCGAGAACCGCTCGAAGGTGTACTCAGGACAAATCTGCGACATTCTGTAGGCAAAAGAACTGCGCGAAGTAATGATTGAGAATATGAGCGGCAAGTCCATTATCATCGCTTTAAGCGCCATACCGAACATGTGTAAAAAGAAACCCATGTATCCTACGATAGGTGTCATAATCACCATACACACGAGCAACCATATCAGTTTGCCCGGGTTCTGAATATACTCTATCGGAGCTATTCCATTCTCTGAATAACCTGTCCACAGAAATAGTCCGAAAGTTACAGGCAACAAGCACAGCCCATGCTTCAGCACAGTATGCCACAACTCCTTGCCGTTTCCTGCTATATCGCGCACGTAAAAGAAATTGGAAACCTTAGGATAAAGTTCCGTCATCTTAAACGAAGTACCGCAATGAGGGCATCCTTCCTGCAATGCCGCGATAGTCGATACCGCTCCGCAATTGGGACAGCAGTAATTATCGTTACTTACATCCTCACCGTCATGCACATCCACAACAGTCTCGTAGATTAACTGTTTTCCGCTCTTCTTGTACATGCGCATACCGTCTCGTGAGTACGTCTTTGTATGCTCTATATTATCAACGGCCCATGTAGTCCGGTAATGGCCGTCATTCCACGAACGAATGTTATTACGGGGGCTTTCAAATACGCCGCGTCGAACCATTTCCTCCGTGCAGGTGAGTTTCTTTTTACTGAGTCTGTCTCTCTGAAGTTCGAAGCAGAATCTAAGCTCCCTATCCGCCGACATGACCTTGGCGCCCGGCTCGTAGGCATGCTTTATTTCTTCACGAAAGTCGTTGATTATTTTCTCTCTGTTATCGGACATAGTTTACTCTTCTCTCCTGTACTTTCTATAAATCTTTCCGTATACAATCGGAAGCACGGGTACGCATAAAACGCATCCTATAAGCATTATTAGCCCTGCAATCTTCATACTAACAAATCCTAAAATCGTGCATGCCCAGAATAATAAAGAAAATACAATCCACATGATTCCGTTGGCTCTGTTGTATGCCGGAACATTTGATATTTCTTCTTCCCCGACAGTGCTGCCCGACCAAAACCACATGGGCTTTACACGCTTCCATGCATACACCCCGAGTGCTGTAAAGCATACGCTCACCGGAACCATTATAACCAACCAAATAATTACACTACCCATAAATGACCTCCTCTCTTATGTCTTGATTATAGCAGACCTATAGTGCGCATTATACTGCTAAATCCGTAATTTACAGGTTATAATTTTCTTATGAACCAAAAAGCCGAAGAAAATTACGTCTCTTCGGCCTTTTTATCTCTTTATTTAATTTAGTTTCTATACGTGGAATCGCTTCTGAAACTCCGCAATTACGGCCTTTCCCTTGAATATAAGCGCTCCCGCAAACAGCACAACACCGATCATGGTGCAGATAGCCCATGCAAGCGGCATGGAATCTCTTACAAAGAACTGAATTACGCTCGGTACCACTCCAAGGAACAGTGCCGAAAGAAGGTACGACATAGTGTTTCCGTTTTTGTCTATCATAACAAGTATGAAATTGGTTATGATGACTGCTGCCAGGGCGCTTGGAACCGCTATATCAAGCGTAACCTGCATGAATCCGAAGTAGTAGGCGGTAACGCACCATAAAGCAATGGTAAAAAGCGTAAGCGTGGTTACCTTGCCGGCGGAACCGGTGCCCGGTTTAAACTGGCGCATAATACCAAATTCGAAGGTCACAAGCCACATAGCAAGAAGCACGCTCCAATGAAGCGTCGGATATGACGGAAGTCTTAAACCTACCATGAAGTCAAGGCCGATTCCGACAATCAGCACCACCCACACAAAGAATAACTGAAGCTTGTATATTATCGACCGCTTCTTCTGGGCCTCCAACTTGGGAAAATAAGGCTCTTCCACGGTTCCCATTAACTTGCTCTGGCATAAGGGGCATTTATAGAGGTCGCCCGTGATTTCAACTTTACAATAAGGGCATCGTCTCATTTGATCACCTCCGTTGCGCTTACCGTAATGTCAACTCCCGACTCGGATAAGTACCTAACAAAATTCTTTACTACACCGGTATTGATATAAGCGTAGGAAACGCCCAAAGTAAGCTTGTCGCCGTAGCTGAACATAGTCGAAAATACTGTGTTGGTACTGCAAAAGCCGCTGTAATTATCAATCATTTCTCCAACCTCAGCCGGAGGCCTCTGCACACCCATGTTGGAGAAGGTCATCGACACTTTCTTGGCCGCTTTCTTGGCAAAGAATCTTACCACGCGTTGCTTGATAATAAGCGGAACCACTCTAACAGGAGCCACATACTCCATGGTCTCGAAGTTGTCCATCTGCTTCTTAACGTTCTCTTCAGTAAGCTTACTCTTAAACTCAGCATCGAATTCAGCCGCAAGTTCCTCAAGCGTAATATCGCTGTCAAAGACATGCGTTACCGTCACGCTGTTAAAGAAATTTCTCGCGGTCTTCGAGGGGTAGTAGTTGCGAAGGTTCACGGGAAGCGAGATTGTCACCGGCATATTTCTCCGGCGCGGAGGCATCTCGTCACGAATCGCAAGCATCCAAAGCGCTCCCAGGTAACTGGTCAAAGAAACCTTTATCTCCTTGGCCCTCGGAAGCACCTGAGAGGTCGGAAACATTATTTCAAAAAACTGCAGCTGATTGTACGGAAGCTTAATTCCGCCGGGATGATATGCCACCTTATTGTCGGAGCTTCCCGATAAATTCTTGCTTCCGAAAAACTGCCTGTAGCTGTCCTGATTAAGCTCTCCGTCCGACGCGCCCGAATGAATGGTCACATCCGTGAACTTGCCGGGATACTTAAGTCTTAAATAATCAAGCACGATGATGTTAAGAAACTCCATCGCACCCGTTCCGTCGGTGAGCACATGGAAAATGTCCAGATTGATTCTACGACCGAAGTACGTCACCTGATAGTGAAGCATAGTCTTCGACGGAGTATAAAGAAGGGGACAAATCCTGTCATCCTCTTCTCTCACCGTAGGCAGAATACTCGTATCCTCCATATAGTGCCAGAAAAGGCCGCGACGAATCCTCACCTGCATCTGCGGGCGATCTTCGATTGCGGAAAGAACCGCCTGCTTAAGAAGTTCAGGGTCGACCTCCTCCTTAAGCGTGCAGGTTACACGCATCGCTCTTGTGTCTCTTTTATCAACCGTGGCAAGAAATACCTTGGCCACGTTATCGATTTTGTACCAGTTAGTGCTTTCCATATATCTCGTCTGAAACATGTGCGGCAAGACGCTTCATGGCCTCACGGGCCATTGCAATAGGCATCTGCTGATATACATGCCATCCTTTCTCCTCTATATCAATGAGAGCGACTCCGCCCTCTTCATCAATCTTCTCCTTAAGCCTGATACTGTCGTCTAACAGTATACCGTTTCGTCCCGCCATAATGTATACGTGCGGAAAGCCTTTAAAACTTCCGAAAAGCGGACTGAATACGGGGTCTTTCGGGTCTCCCTCGCCTATATACGCACGAGCCGAATCCATTACATACTCTTTGTTAAGAATCGGGTCTATATCCTTATTGGCTTCATAACTGTCGGCTGTTCCCGTCATATCGGTCCATGGGCTGAACAAAAGAAGCTCTCTCGGCACAGCCTTCCCCGCCGCTACAAGCCTCTGCGTAAGGCACAGTGCCATATTGGCGCCCGCCGAATCTCCCGCAAGAAGCACATGATCAGCTTCCGCAACATTTTCGGTAATATACTGCCACATAGCATCCGCATCCTCGCCCGCCGCCGGATAAGGATGTTCCGGAGCCAGCCTGTATGCAAAAGAATATGTCGTAAAGCCCGTAGCAAGAGCCAGCTTCACCGCAAGGTTACCCGCGTAATCGAGACCTCCGCTCACATATCCGCCACCATGACAATAAATAATAACATAGCTCGGATTGTGCGCAAAAAAAGGTATGATTTCCTCGCAACGCATCTTACCTATCTTAAACTTACGCCGCTCAACATCGCCCTTAGGCGTAGCCAGATGCCCCGCCCACTCAGCAAGCTTACGGTGTCTCTTAAGCTCAGCATCAGTGGTGGTCTTACCCGACATGAAATTCACAGCCTTCAAGGCTTTTGTCAACGAATTGTTCATTACAGCTCCCCGTTACCGTTCTGTATGGTCATATCTTAAGACCACATAGATGATTATACTTCAAGACACCAAAATTGCCAATAAACACGTTAATCACGTGTTATAGCGAGTTCCCTATAATATATAACTAGAGTTATTTAATTTTTCAAAAAAAGAGTCTTCGTACCCTTACATAAAAGGAGGAGTAATACTCTATGAGAAAGATAAACAGTCTCAGAATCAAACTGACAGCATTCTTTCTGATTCCCGTAATCTTCATTGTAATAGTAGGCGTAACCGCCTATTCCATTGCATCTCAGGGAACACAGGAAACGTATCAAAGCAATGCCATCACTGCCCTCGAGCAGGTGGCCAAGTATTACGAGCTTACTTTCTCTATTGTAGAAAGCAAGACCGATCAGCTTGCAAGTCTTTCGGAGCTTAAGAACCTCTACGGAGGTGCTTACAGTGACAGCGACGAGTTAAGAAGTGCGCTCTCCAGTATCTACAAAAGCGCCAAGAACCTTGCAGAGTCGGACCGTATCGTTGAGGACTTATCAATCCTCGCCTTCAAGCAGACTTCTTTCTCGGTAGCAAACGGTAACTATCTTATGGCCGATTATATCGGCTCATCTACCGCTGCCGAATTTGAAAAAACAAGCGACTACAGTCTCATGAGCGGCGGCGATACCGGCACATGGATGGGTGTAAGAACCTTTATCGATTCTTATGAAGCCTCAAAGGGCATTGAAACCCGGCCTTACTGTGCTGTTTACGTTAAGCCGTTCTATAACTCACTTAACGAAAAACTCGGATATATCACCATGAATGTTAAGCTCGATATTTCCCTTGATGCTTTGGGAAGTATCGATCTTGGAAGCGGAAGTTCTTTTGCCTTCATTACTCCCGACGGTGTTGAGACTACCAGAGACGGTAAGAGCGAAGTCAATCAGACAATCTTCTCTTACACGACATTCTATGATGATTTAAAGGCATCGTCACAGTCTTCCGGTTACGAATGGATGCAGGATGCCTCAGACGGAAAAGTATACCTGTACGCTTACGCAAAAATCGGTGAATCGGGCGCGGTTATCTGCGGTCGTATACCCGAAAGCGTAATCAGTGCCAGCGTTAACACCATAAGAACCACCTCAATTATCGTGGTTATTATTGCGGCAGTTGTATCCTCACTCGTAGGTGTTTTCGTATCAACCAGTATGGGTCGCGCCGTTAAGGGCATTTCGAACGGCTTTGAGCAGGCAGCCAAGGGCGACCTTACCGTTTCCATCAATACCAAGCGTAAAGACGAATTCGGTGCACTTTCCGCTTCTGCCAATAAGATGATTGAAAACACGAAGCGTCTGTTACTAAAGGTATCGTCAACCGCCGACTCGCTTAAAACATCCTCGGATGATATCGGCGGTGCATCGGATGCTTTGGTAGATGCTTCCGCAAATATTACTTCATCGGTTAACGAAATCAGACTCGGTCTCGACACTCAGGCTCAGGATGCAGGTTCCTGTCTTGCAGCTGCCGATCAGCTTACCGAAAAGATTGAAGTTGTAAGAGAAAACGTCAAAGTCATCGACGATATGGCAGCCGACGCCGACGCTTCGGTTAAGAGCGGTATCAGTGCTGTTGAAAATCTTAAAGTTAAGGCTAATGAAACCAGCGATGTTACAAAGAGTGTAATCGTTGATATCGAGGCACTTGCCCGCGAGACATCCTCTATTGAAAACATCGTTGCCACCATCAATGATATTGCAAGCCAGACCAATCTTCTTTCGCTCAATGCTTCAATCGAAGCCGCACGTGCCGGCGAGGCAGGTCGCGGATTCGCGGTAGTTGCGGAAGAAATCAGAAAGCTTGCCGAGCAAAGTGCTGTATCGGCGGGTGAAATCGGAACCATCATCGCTTCGATTACCTCCAAGACCGAAAAGACTGCCACTGCTGCCAAGCACGCCGAAGAAATCGTTACGCAGCAGGAAGACGCAGTATCCACTACGCTTAGTGAATTTAACGTTATCAGCGAAAACGTCAAGACTATTGCCAGTCACCTTAAAGATATCGGCCTTCAGGTTGCGGAAATGGAAAAAGCAAAAGTCAATACGCTTTCAGCCGTCGAAGGCATTTCCGCAGTTTCGGAAGAAGCAGCCGCATCTTCTGCCGAGGTTGAGAATACTGCTCTTACCTCACAGAATGCAGCCAAGGATCTTAATGATGTCATTAACAACTTACGAGGCGCGGCTGATTCCCTTACTACAGAGCTTAAGGGCTTCAAGTTATAATTCGACGAAAAGAACAAGGAGGATTAAGCACATGAAGAAAAAACTAATGGCGCTGTCCCTTGCAGTGGTTATGGTTTTATCTGTATCGGGCTGTGGCAATAGCAAGAATATAAAAGTAAACCAGAGAACTCAGACATTTGACGTAACAACCACCACTCAGACGACAGCTGCAAGTACGAGTGCTGCTACTGCTACCGTTGCACCCAAATCGGTGGATGTGAGTACGCTTTCTTTTGCAGAGGCACCTATGCTTTCGGCTTTGGTAAAAGCAGGAACACTTCCCTCTGTTGAAAACAGAATTCCAAAAAGAGACAGCGTTTTCGTGGCTACGGCGGATGCTCTCGGAAACGGCCTTGAAATAGGCGAATACGGCGGAAGCTGCAATATGGGCGGAGGCGGCGGTTCCTGGGGAATCGCAAGACCTGTGCTTGAAAGTATCATCCGTTACAACAACGACGGTACTTACTACCCCAACGTAATTAAGAGCTATGAATATAACAGCGATTATACCGTTTGGACCTTCCACTTAAGAGAAGGCATGAAGTGGTCGGACGGCGATGATTTTAACGCGGATGACGTTACATTCTGGTACTACATGGCTCATATCAATAACTTTGATACCAAGGCCAGCTGGGATGCTCTTAAAGATGTTAAGACCGGCGAATTTGCAGTACTTAAGAAGTTGGACGATTACACCGTTACCTGGACGTTTGAAAATCCCAAGAAGCCGGGTGCTTTTATCGAAAGCGGTGATTTTAAGTGGTGCTGGGCTCCTTCCCACATCTTAAAGGACATTATTCCCGCATCGATTTACGTAGAGAACGAATACTGGGAAAACACCGGTCTTTCCGACGATCAGGCGCTTGCCAATGCGGCGGAAAAGGGCTTTGTATACGAATCGGTCAAGGATCTTGGTAAGAATATTTGCTACTATTTCTGGAATGTATCCGGCCTTCCGACCGTAAATTCGTTTGTTCTTTCGACTGAAGAAGGACATAACTCCAAGGATTCAGAGGTATGTATTCTTGAAAGAAACCCTTACTACTGGAAGGTGGATGCCGAAGGAAATCAGCTGCCTTATTTTGACAGCATCAACATGAAGGCTAACATCGAAGATCAGACTGCGGCACTCATAAAGGGCGACCTCGACCGAATCGATATCGGAATGGAGCAGGTTTCATCACTCCTTGCGGAATATGGCGATGCCGTAACACTTAAGACTATCCTCGGTTCCAACTGGGGCTCTTATCAGATAACATTTAACTATACGAATGCAAACAAGAAATATGCCGAACTCTTCGCCAACAGCGATTTCCGCCAGGCAATGTCGCTTTGTGTAGACCGTCAGGAAGTATCGCTTCGTACTTCGGAAGGCTTCTTAAGCCCCGGACAGTGCGCTCCTACGGCCGGTAACTTCGGTTACGACGAAGAATGGTCCCGTAAGTGGACTGACTATGATGTAGCGGCATCGCAGAAGCTTCTTGAAGGCTGCGGCCTGAAGCTGGGCGCCGACGGATATTATGATTTTGCCGACGGTTCCGACTTTACTCTTGACTTTATAACAATTGACGGAAGCGGCGATTATTTCTACAGCATTGTAAAGAGATATTATGAATCCGTTCACATTAAGACTACTCTTACAAGCTATGATGCAACCACTTACGACCAGATGATTGATGACAATGACTGGGTAGCGGTTATGTGTCCTCACATGTCAGTCGGCGGTTTGTCGTTAAAAGAAAGAGCAGCTTCTTTCGTACCTTGTGCACAGGCAGCCGAGTGGTACGGCGACTACGGTACTTACTATACCGACCACACCAAGGGTGTCGCTCCTACTGGCGATATGGCTAAGCTTGTGGAGTATTACGAACAGTGGATTGATACCGCGGATAACTCCGAAAGAGACGCAATTGAGCTTAAGATTTACGAGCTTCACAAAAACAATCTTTGGTCAATTGCTTACCTTGAAGGCGCCAACTCCTACAGTCTTGTGAACCCCGCGCTTCACAACTATTCGGATAAGCTTATAAGTAACGACCTTTATCAGTACAACAATATTTATCATTTCGAGACATTGTTCAAAAAACAGTAATACGGCTCATCAGATACAACAACTGCCCGGAAGTGTAATACTCCCGGGCAGTTTTATTATTGCGTGTCTATGTTATGTTAACCTTTGTAGTTACTTCCGAGCCAGATTCTTGCAATCAGGTCTATCATGAAGAGTGCCGTGATAATTATAAAGCCTATGTTGTGCGGCTTGGAATCGCGGAACTTATTCTGAAGCTTCTTAAGTCCCGGCTGAATCAGGCACATCGCCACGAATATCATGAGGCCAAACATTAAGTCGGGCACCAGCGCTATTCTTCCCTCAAAGTTTAAGAAGTAGCCTGTGTAGTCCCACATACGCTCCCCGATAGTTGCCTCTATTATATAGCTTGCAATCAGTTCCGCAAGCGTCGCTACAACCGTTCCGACCACAAATACCCATACGGGCTTCTTGACCTTAAGAAGTGTAAAGATTCCCAGTATTACAAAGAAACCGACTCCGTATATCGGAAGCCACGGTCCGAACAGATATCCTCTGTTAATGAATCCTCTGTGGTGATATATCATGCAGCACCACACCGATTCATATACCCATCCGATTATCGCATATACCAGGAAATACTCCATGTAATCCCTGAAAATGTTCCATAACTTCTTACCGTTCATTTTGTTACCCCCTGCCTATGTACCCGTATCGCGTTATTTCTTTCTTTGGCCGATGATTGCCAAAGCTATCCTCGGAATGAGACCGACTGCAAACATAATCAGACCGACCTTGAACAACTCGTCGCCGATGCCCATATTGATGGCATATTGAATGCGCAGCTCTTCCGTCGGGTCCTGATACGGTATTCCCGCCTTTATAATCCAGTAGTATAAGCTTACGCCAAGGATAATGATTCCGGCGATTATGAGGCCGTTTAAGAGGCTCTTATATAGTCTTAATCCGCGTGTTCCTGCGTGTTCCATGTGTACTCTCCTTTGCTTAAGGGAATTTATTTGGAAATCTTCAAAATGCCTGAGCAAAATGTTACTTTCTCAAAGCTTAAATCGGGGAATGCCTGTCTCAATTCATCGGCAACGCAGTAGATTTCTTCGTCGTCCCATTCATCGCCGCTTATCTCCCGGCATTTGTTAAGTTCGTCACGACTCTCAAAAGCCACATCGCCGATTATAATCATGCCGCCTTCTTTGACATGCTCAAGCAAATCCTTTAAGAATCTTACCTTTTGTTCATCCGTTAAATGATGTATGGAATAAGTCGCAACGATAAAATCATAAGAGTTCTCTCGTAGCGGTTCCACCAATCCCTGCGAAAAGTCACCCTGATACAGGTGAGCTCCCGGCATCTTTTCGGAAGCAAGCTCAATCATTCTTGACGAAAAATCCTGCCCGTAAACAGTGCACCCGTTCTCATACAGTTTTGTAGTCAGTGTAGCCGTTCCAAAGCCTATATCAAGCACTGCCGC
The DNA here is from genome assembly GCA_900100895.1 of Lachnospiraceae bacterium YSD2013. Lineage (GTDB taxonomy): Bacteria > Bacillota > Clostridia > Lachnospirales > Lachnospiraceae > UBA1258. Next base: position 112,757 of record FMTX01000012.1, on the reverse strand, counting down.
GTTCGGCTTATTCATTATCAATTCATAAATACTTCCCAGTATTTTCTTGTATCCTGCAAACGGATAAGTGTCATCTTCATCGGATAACCCTACCGATATATCATATCCGTCTGCCCATAAATCAAATCCTTTGTTATCTAACATATTTACCTCTTTAAATTTTTCTTATGCAATTATTTATTCAATACAGCTAAGTCAGATTTCTCATAGCGATTATGCCCGGGGAGGCTCTTCTTGTAGTTCCAACAGTTAATTGCATCTTTCAGACTCTTGCCCTTATTATCATCAAAGAAATCGCGGATATAAGTATTATATTCAAATTGTTTATCAATCTTAGTTCTACCGCTTTTCTTTTTTTCCAACAATTTATAATAGGCTTCAATCGCATCTTTGTATGTCTTGCCGGAATTTTCTTTTAACCAACGCTGGAACAAGACATTAAATGTAAAGTTTTTTCCAATCTTTTCTTTAAAAAAAGCGCGATGCATTTCAGAACACACAAAATCGGATTCTATAATTGTATCTTCCGAAATCTCCCCAACATCTACAACCTTTTTAGCTTTTGATACCGGTTTTAACACTTTTCCGGTATCGAGAAAGCATGCTATTCTTTCTGTTATATCTAATTTACCACCTGAGGTCGGAAGATCATTCTTTCTACAAAAATCTATCAGTTCCTCTTTAAGGTAATAATAATTTCTAAATGTATTTCCATCCAGGGTCACATCCAATTCAGGTCTGTCACTCATTGTATATCCTCATTTATATATCCCGATTTATCTATAGATTGAATCTTCTCTATCAATAATTTTCTCTATCGCAAAAAGTGCGCTGTCGCGGATGTCTCTTATTCTGCTTGTTCAACTAACATATCTTTACCGTGCCATAGAATTACAGCCTTACCGAATTGCTTATTTGTTTTACCGGAAATTTATACGCTGTGAGATAACAATGTTGAATTCTGTTCCAATCATCTCCTGCTCTTCTTAGTACCTTTTCATATTCCTGCAGATTGTCATCGGTCACACCCTCTTTAATGAGTTTTTCCTCAAACAGTTCGATTTTTGTCATCTCAAAACCCCTTAATAATTTTACGTGCAAATATAGCTCCCCCAAATTGCATATACACTAAATCACAATTTACGGGCAAATTTCTCGTTCATACCTATAATCTCTGCCAAGGGGACGATACTCTTGGATGCTGTTTCTATATTGCATTCTTTGGCCCATAGATAGGGATATATAAGTATTCCCCGGTCAAAAGAAACCGATTCCGCATCCTTGCGCCAGTCACTCCACCTCATTGAACCGTAAAAATCGGACAGATTTCCCTGTGCAAGCCAGGCTATAAATTCCGAATATTTCATCCCCAGCGATTCCCATTCCAGCGTGTCGGGAGCAAAATACCACACTAGTCCCCTGTCTTCTTCGAATCTGCCCATATTAAGCGCAAAAAGCCCTCCGACAATATCTCTTGCAACTACAAGCAAGCCGACAGAATCATAGTTCATTGCCTCAGCAAAATTTAGTACGCCGTACCTTTCGGATGTTTGCCCAAGAACATATACCCATTTATCAAAAACTATCCCGCAAGTGTTAATGATAATCGCTCCGAAAACAGAGTCCGGGCTTGCGCCAAGTTCATTTATTTCTTTAAGGCCCCTATCTTGCGCACCATCATATATTTCAACAGAACGGTCTGCTTTTTGAAACATATCTAAAAGCTGTTCCCACATAACTTATATCTCCTGACACTTCATTTTCTCATCAGCATATTGGAACACTTTATCCCAAAACTTTTCATAGTTATTGTTAATCGAAAGTTTTGAGTAGCATAAATCTCCATTCTCTTGAGAAGAATCGCCTTCTAACATGGCTAATGTATCTGCTTCCTCGAATATACCAATATCTCTAAGTGCGTCTATAACATCCCTATAAGACTTAAAATCAAGTCCATCCATCGCCAGTTCTGTGTCATAATCAATAACTGTAATGATATTCCTAATCCATTTAGGATAATTCGGTAGCTGTTCTCTAACCTCTGCATGCTCATAAATGTCTCCCAGCGCCTGTACGAATTCCTCCCCGCTATTACTCTTTGATAAAGCTTCATCGATATAGTTCACGACTCTCTCCCTATAGACCCTTGATTCATCTTTTCCTTTAGCAACTCTATGTAATTATTGATATCTTCATCCTTGCAATTCATCTTTACCTCGAGGTTAAATCCCATTAAAGCAAGATAGTTTTATCCATAACTTTTTCCAAAAAAGAATCAAAACTATCTGCTACGACATGAGCCTCCTCAAACTCCGGCTCTTCTCCCTTAATAATCGCCCCACAGTCCGAACCCAAGTCTATGGCATAAAATGAATACCCATCCCGAACTGAAAGAATTATTGGCAGCTTGTCACTCCACCAATTCAATATTTCATTTTTCCATTTTTCATCACCTTGTGCAGCGTCTAAGCTCAACAGTTCAAACTCATTCCATTTAAAAGCATCGTCAGAATCTGTCTTGTAATCCCCGCCACAAAGAAACCAAATCGTAGCATCATTTGATTCTATAGTCCGGCATCGTTCCAACAATTCCACAAATCTCTGCGGTAAACAATTAAACTTATTTAGCACTTCATTACTCGATACATTGTATTTTTCGTCATTTAATTCAATATGCCACTCATTTTTATTTAACCATTGAATAAACTCGTCAATCATGTTTTCTCCTTACCGTCCGGTAATGGATTAATGTACTTTTTCCATAAACTCCGATTTACCTATCGATTGAATCATCTCTCTCAATAATTTTCTCTATCGCAGACAGTGCGCTGTCGCGGATGTCTCTTTTCCTGCTTTTAGCATGCTTTTCGATAAAAGAAACATCAGTCTTCAAGCCGATTTTGCCAAGAGACGCATTGGCGTACACTATCTCGTAATCATATTTCTTCTCATCTTCCTGATTAATGTAGAACAATAATGCCTCTCTGTTTGCCCCGGTCGCAGACGAGCCGAGAGCGTTTATGGCGCTGTGTCGAATTTGCCACTTATCGCTTTGAGAGCACTTAATTACAAGGCTCATATCAATATCTTCCGGTATTTGAAAGCATGCCAGACGGTCCAAAATGCCTGAAACAATGTACTTATCCGTCTCTTCCCCAAGTTTTTGAATAATAAAGATGCATGCATCTTTATTAAAGATATTCCGCAAAGAATAGCCGATGGTAGTATAAGCCGCTTTCCTAACTTCCTTGTTCTTGGGATTTTCTTCAGCAATCTTCATAAGAATCGGGTATACAGTTTCATCAGAAATCTGCTCTGCCTCACGACAAGCCTTCCAGCGTACGCTTTCTTCACTGCTCGCCACGTTCTCTTTTGTGGTCATTCTGGCAATCAGATCGTATATTATATCTTCATTCATATATTTTAAGTCCTTTTGAAATAATATATATATCCAAAAGCTGTTCCCACATAAAAAACTCCTGCCCCATTCAGTCACAACTCTCAGAAATTGAAGTAAACGTAATCCTTATACTCTTCCGGCAAGTTTTCTTCCAAATCTGTCCATCCCAGATTTTTTACCATCTTTGATTCGTAATCGGGGAAAGCATATACATTCAGGTAATCAATGAAATCCCTTTCCGTATAGCAAAGAATTCTGCCTTTTCTGTATTTTTCAGCATCCGGACTGTTGCAGAGCCAATTTGAACAGAACTCTAAGCAATACTCTTCCAGATTGTCTGCAACAACATCCGGAACCAGATACACAATACTATCTCCATCTGCACTCAGTATTACTTCCTTCATCCTTTATCCTTCATCCTTTATCCTTACAAACATGAATTTATCTTTCAATTCCACTCCCATTTAATGGAATGGTCACAGTGAAAATTTATTTTTGAAACGGCCTCGCAGGCGGTTATCGTTCCGTTATATTTGAAAGTAATAATATTCTTTTGATTCTCATGTGCGACTTCGAAATCCCATGCTCCATTATGATCTAATACTCTTATACAAAATAAAGTTATTTCATGAAGGTCACTCTCATCTGGAGCAAATATAATTCCTCTTGCATACTTAAAATGATTTGGGTTCTTTTCATGGGCCTTTTCCCAGTATGGGTTTATCTTTTCTTTACTATCATGATATGAAGAAAACTTCATTCTCTCACTCCTAATCTCCGATTTACCTATTAGAAATAATGCTCCATCAAACGATCGACCCATTATTGTCTCCAATCTTCTCAAATCGAATATCCTAAATTGATATCAAACGGTGCAATCAACAGCTTTTGTAAATCTTTATTATAGCTGTCAAAGAAAGATTTAATGGCTTTGCCATAGTTTTCTTTGGTATCAAACTCCCAGTATGAATAGTATTTAACGCACTTTACTATCTTGGTTAACTCTCTCGGAGGTTCTCCAAGTTCGATTCCATCTATTGTGTAAAAGCGCTTGAAATACTTAAGCGATATGCAGCCTTCGCATTTCAACTGACTAGCGGACATTTCCTCAATCTTTGCTTCAAATTGCTCGAGTTTATCAGGCTTTACCTGAAAGAGTTTCATTTCAATAAAGGTCTGTTTCATTATGCATCCCTCATATTTTGTTGCATATACTTTTGTATTACCTTATCGCTCCATATATGAGCTTCTATCATGTCTTAATGCGCACTGAGAATTAGGGCGTTCTATCTTTATCCTCTCGATAACTATTCCGGCTTCATCTTGAGATATAGAAGTCAGACTTTTAAATGGACCTGACCCGGCATCATAAAAATGATATAAAAACATAATTGTCCCCCAAACACCTAAACCATCACGTTCTCGATCAGTCTGACTGCTTCATTAAGCCCATCCTCTTCTCTAATCTTATCGGATAAAGACTTAGCAATTTCTTTCTTGTTGTCATAGGTGCGATTCATTTCCTCGATTGCAGATATGATTGCTTCCTCAGACAGATTCTTTGATTTAATATGTTTTACTGCAGTTCCGGTTTTTTCAAGCTGCATCGCAAAACCTAGCTGATCCAGCACATGAGGAACCGGTATGGATGGGATTCCATAAGCAAGTGTTGCTGAAGATGTTCCGAATCCGCAATGATGGATTACAAACTTACCTTGCCTGAAAAGCCAGCTGTGAGGCACGCTTCCGCATGCAATCATAGTACCGGGCAACTCGTAATCAGCAAGTGTCTTCTGAAATCCCTGAATAATAGCTCTGCATCCGGTCTTCTGAAACGCCTTTACAAACATATCAAGTTTTTCTTTTTCGGATTCTGCTTCAAAAGACATGGCCCCAAGAGCCAGGATAGCAGGCTTTTCACCGTCTTCAAGAAATTCTGTAAGTTTATCATCGGGAGTATAGTTTTCTTCTTCATCAAACCAATACCCTGTCAGAATATTCTTCTCTTCCCAATAAGGATTTCTCTCAATTACATATTTACTAATGGGAATAAGATTCAATTTATTTGACATGATTTCTTCTGCGGACTTAATCGGTTTTAATCCATATACTTTTCGAATCTTGTTATAAGGTCCGGCAGCAAAGTGCGATATCATTCCGCCGATCAGTTTCTCAGTAAGCTTTTTATCTTTCAGTTTCTCTCCAATCATTTCTGTTTGAAGAGTAACATTTACAGTCGGTATACCAAGAACTCCGGCTTCTACGGCCCCCATTTGACTGTGAGTAACGATTATAAGATCTTTACCCTTACATATCTTATAGACTTCTTGCGTAGAGCCCTGAATTATCTTCATAATAAAATTCATACATTTTATTATGCTGATGGCAGGGTTAGAAGTTTTCCCCCGTATTATGGCAGCTTCTTTCTCTATATCAATATCCGGCCCGACGGGCATGAAAACAATACCGGCATCCTCAACAAGCTTTCTCCAGCAAGGATGTGACACAAGCGTGACTTCATATCCTCTTCCAATCAAAGCTTTGGACAAATAAATATAGGGCTGAACATCTCCGCGAGTGCCCATTGTAAACATTGCTATCTTCTTCATCACGGTTTAATACCATTCACTTTCCTTGCCTTTATGCAAAAAGAAATTGGCAACATTTGGGCCTTTCTTGTCTTAAGGTCGGTTTTATCTGCCGCTTCCTCGGAATCGGTGTCGCTCTCTTCAATGAGCTGTTCTATTACAAATCCTGCCTTGGCCAATGCGTTTATGTAAGTTGAAATCTTACGATTGCATAGTATGATTTCGCTGTCGTGAACCGGCATTTTAAAGTATGATTCGTCAAAGTAGCTTCTTGTCATCACAAGCTTATCGCCTTCTATAACATCTTCTCCGTCCTCACAAGAGCGCGCTATGCAGTAGTTCAGCGTATGGTGCCAGCTGAAAATGAATATTCCGTCTTTCTTCAGATACGATGCTATTTTATCAAACGTCCCCTGCAAGTCTGTAGTCCAGCCTATACCATAGATAGAATACACATAGTCGAAATATTCCGGAGGAACATCCAGCGTGTCCTCCATTCTGGCGCATTGAAGGTGTGCTGAGTAACCGTTTTCTTTTAACAACTTAGAGGCATTCTCAAGCTGTTTCTCGGAGAGGTCTATTCCCCAGAGTTCTCCGGCGCCTCTTTGCGCGTTATAAAGCAGCGAATGACCGCTGCCACAGCAAATTTCCAGCATTTTCTTACCGGTCACGTCCCCAAACAGATGCAAATCGTCTTCCGTCGGAAAACGAACGCCGTACTTCGGAAGTGCGGTCGTTCCGAACCATAGGTCGGCATGGTCATTCCAGTAATTTTTATTGATTTCAATTATTTCCTCGTTACCCATATGTACCCCTCAAATTACGATTCTGTAAGTCCTATGCTTTCTTTCTCAAAAGAACAAGATACTCATCTGTGTCTTCTTCAAGCTTCTTTTCTCCGGTAGCTACAAAGCCATGTCTTTCATAGAATCGTATTGCCTTTACATTCTTTTCGAGTGCCCAGAGATGGTCTGCGTTGTGTTCTTTGACCGCGTATTCCAATAGCTGCGAGCCGATGGTGCCGTTTTGAAGAACGGGCTCTACGAACAGCCTCGCTATGTAGGTATCTTTAATCTTTATGAAGCCCTTTACTACCCCATCATCATATACATACAGACTGTCAATCTCTGCCTCGTACTCCTTCATGAGCGACGGAACCTGCAATTCATCAAAGTAATACTCGTCACACTTGAATATAGGGTAAAAGAACAAACGATAGTTAAAAACCTGTATCTCCGCTATGCGCGATAAATCGTTAATAGTTGCTTTTCTTATCATGATAATCACTTTTCCCGAAAACTTGAATTTACTAATCAGTTGCCGATACGAGCATCACAACATATCTATGAATCAGAATCAAATTGTTTTATGTAATCATAGAAAATGTCATTTTTTACTTCATTCATAGCAGATGTCCCATAATTGCACTTCCACATAAGCGCATTTTCCGAGAGATTCCTTAAAAAAAGTCTCCGTCGAGCCGTTACATGCTTCAATTCGTTCAAGGAGCATTTTCTTCGTCAGAACAACCGGCTCCTCGCCATGCACTATCAGTGCGCAACTGTCACCCAGCGTGAAGCTGACCCGATCATCGGGAATATCCTTTAGATCAATAATAATTTTATCACTGCTGTTGAACCATTCTTTGAGATATTCGCACTCCATAAGGGTAAAAGAAAAAGGATGCTCAAGCTTCGGTTTTCCGCCTAATCCAATAAATCTTTCTCGTACAAATGCATCTGCTTTCTTTCGTGCAGGATAGTAATTTTCGAAATCGGCAAATCGCCCGAAGCTGGTAGTATCAGGATGTAAATCGGCAAGTTCTTTTGCCTTGCGAAAAGCCTCCTCCTTGGGAAGAAGCATTATATTCTTCCAGGGATCTGTTCCCGGATAGTAATAATGTGTTATGTATAGCTTATCCATAATGGTTGCTTTCATTTACTTTTCTCCATAACGTCAAAGCACAGATAATCCCCGTTTTCTGTTTCAATCATGTTGTATTTTGAGGCTACATAACCACGCTTAAGATATATTTGTTTGGCCGGTAATGATGCGTCAAGAATAACATGATTATGCTCCTTGCTTATCATTTCTTCAGCAAAATCCATAAGTTCTCTGCCATATCCCCTATGCTGAAATTCAGGAAGAACAAACAGCCTGTTTATCTCATTATCTATCACTGTTACAGTTCCTACTTCGGTTCCATCTACTTCAAGCAGATATACGTCTCCGGCATCGATGTCCGCTTTAATTCTGTCATCTGAATGGTGGGCACTGAAAAACTGTACTGCCCCACTCGGATAGTACTTTGGGTAAACTGACCATATAGTTGTCTGAGTTATATTTTTGACAGAGTCAAAATCCGTTTCTTTTGCAGCTCTGATCATTTCTGCCCCCCTTATGCCAATTATACTGAAAATAACTACGCATCCGTGTCTTCTTCAAGCTTGTTCGTGTTCCATAAATCCCCCTTAACGGTACTTGGAATAGTTATCCTCAGCGTTATCTCTTCCAGCACTCCCTATAATCCGACACCATCTTGTCAAATATTCCGCGTACCCTTTCGGTATCGTTACCGTGTAAATAATTGTGCCAGAATCTGAAAGAAGTAATCACATTGGCGGTTTTGATGTGTCGCTCCAATTCGCTCGGATCTACAGTCTCGCCGGTTAATCTGTTGTATTCAGACGTATACCAAGACAGAAACTGAAGACTATCAACGGATATTCCATCCGCACCCAGCCTGCTCATAAAGAAACTTAAATCCTCCGATGCGCCGCGCACTCCGACTCCCTGCCAGTCGCATACTATTAACTTGCCGGCGTCACCCGTTAAAATGTTGTCCCAGTGGAAGTCACCGTGAGAAAGGATTCTTTTTTCAGAATCGTGCCAGCTGATGATATCGTTTATATCTTGTGAAATCTTATCAATCACAGAATCGTCGAATGCCCCGGGATGCTCATCCAGGACGCTCTGCCAGCCTTTTGCGCAACCGGCAATATCGTCTTGCGACAGTAGGTTGGTGCGGGCATCGTTATCAGACAAGAACTCGGGAACAGATTCGGAATGAATGCAAGCCAATACTCCGGCGATTTTCTTTAGCAAATCTTCGCTAAAATCAGCTCTGTTCAGACTATTGTACTTCTTCATTACAATGATTATTTCATCGGGAAGTATCTCAAGATTATCCACTTTGGGAAGAAATGTCCCCGGGCATTTTGCTTGATAAAACAAAGCTTCTTTGACATAGGTATCGAACATCCCGTTATCGATTTTGTCGCGAATAACATGCTTCAGAATCCGGGTGCCGTCCAATTCATATACGGTAGCGCCGCCTTGTCCCAGATTGATTTCTTTAATAGTGTTGTTTTTCTTTCCTTCTTTTATCATTTCAGCCAAAGAAGGAGCCATGCTTGTACCATTCAAATTCATAACAGACCCCCATTATTCGTTGATGTACACATTCTCACCCTAAAATCCAAATTATACAATCAACTGTCGGTATAGTACGCTACCGGATTGTTCGTCCAAACGTGCTCTTCTATATTATTTTCTGCATTACTACAGCGTCTTTAAACACACCGTTTACATAGAAATAGTCTTTATATATTCCTATATCGACAAAGCCCATTTTATGGTACAAATTGATGCCTCTTGTATTTTCAGAGATTACTTCAAGCTCTATAACTCTAAGCTTCATCTCCCTTGCTTGCTCGATAATTTCTTTTAACATTTCTGTTCCTATTCCACGGTTCCAGCAGTCCTTTCTTACCGAAATCGAGAACTGGGCTCTGTGGCGAATTCTTGCCGGATAATATCCGTCTAATTCTGCCCTCGCAATAATCTGCCCGTCTTCAAGAGCTATCAGAATAATGCTGTTCTCTGACTCTTTAGTCATAGCCAGTTTCCGCTTTACGCCTTCAATCGGAACAGTGAATTCATCTTTTCCATATAACATGTTGTCGGATTCGCCATTTACCTGATTCAGATATGAAATCATTTTCTCGGCATCATCCGGAACAGCCTCTCTGATTATATATGAGTTATCCATCTGATTCCTTAACCCTCCTATAACTGCACATATTTATTCTATGCTTTGGTTAGCAGCGTCGTATCCGTTCTCAAACTCTCTGCCTTTATCGTATGCCTCAATCTCGGATGCCGACAAATCGCCTTTTCCGTCGTAACGATAAAAGCGTCCACCGTCGGCTATAAACTCCAATATGCAGTAGTCTTCATCTTCTACGCCCTTCGGGTAGTACTTTTCATCGCCTTCATTCCAAAGAAGCTCTCTATACTCCTTCTCAAAATGAACCACAAATTTACCAAACAGGCAGAGCCCCTCAAACCTCGAATCGTCAGCGAAATAAAGACAGGCATTATCGTTCTTTTGCAGACTTTGAACATGAGCTGAGCTTGTATTGGTAGAAATCAAGTGTCTGCCGAGTCCCTTGTGCCATACGCAGAATACTCTGCGAACATTCTGCCTGCCGGCTTCGTCGGTATAGCCAATCGTTGCGCAAAGAGAACGATTGACGAGATTCATTAATTCTTCTTTAGTCATATTTGCCCCCATAAATCTATAGTTAGTCTGCTATCTTTAGGCGTTCCCTTGTTACTTGAATTAATCGCAAGAGTATCCGGGTTCTTTGTACAGGCTTTCTTTGTCAGGAACAATCTTTTTGTCCCAGACTGATTCTTTCCAGTCGTCTTCGGCTATTTCCTTAATTGCTACCGAAACGCTCGATGTCTTGCAACCAAGAGTCTCTGCTATTACATCAGCTATTTTCTCGGCACAGGCCTTCTTTTGTTCATCACTCCTGCCCGGAAAGCAGTTTATCTCTACGTGTGGCATGGATGCCTCCTTTATAAATTTGAAGTTGTTCTCTTTGACATGCGAATCTGATATTGAGTCAAATTTGCGTGTCCACATCTGCGTGACCAAAAAGTTAAAAGCATGCGAATTTCGTGCCTATTCTTTTCCTCATGTATGTATCTATTACATATTCGAAACGCGAACATGCGAATAATGATTCATGATATTTTTGCATGTATTACCTTTCATGCTTATTCTGCTCAAGGGTCACTTCGCATGTATTCATTTGCAACCAATCCCAAATACGAACATGCGTATTTAGCTTCGTTGAGATCTCGCATGTCTTAACCAATAATCATGTAAAAATCCATACACGTATATTCCAACCACTTGTCTGCTCGCATGTAATAATATCCATAAACAGGATATCGGCCGTACAAATCCCAATTACTGTATCAGCCTTTAAGCTTCACCGACATAATATGCCTGGTAGGCCAGAACTCAAACAGATGGAGTGTGGTGACTGTTCCGGTTGGAATCGGCAGTTCGCTTAATACTATCTGTGTGGCCTCGGCTATTACGTCGGGCTTGTCTATTATCATTGTGGTGTGGGCCGACCAGCCGAAGGGGTCTTCGCTGTCCATAAATTCGTCCTTCAAAAGAAGCATTTCCTTGCTCACTTCGGGTGCCACAAAAAGAACGTCGTTCGCAGGCAGTCTGAAAAGGCCTACGTGGTTAAACTCTGCCTTGAAAGGCTTGTGAGTGTCGGCTATTCTGCGAAGGCGTTCCTTGAGCTCTTCTTCTTTGGCTGTGTTGTAGGAACCCATGGTGAAATGCATGGGGATGTCCTTGGTCTGAACGCCGCTAAAGCCTTTTTCGTATAATTTGTTCTGTATTCCGGACAGGAGTTTCTCCGTATCGTCATCATATCCTGCAAGGACATATAAAGCCTTGTCTGCCATGGCATTATCTCTCCCGATTCATTTAAAATTTGTAGCGCATGTCGCGGTATCTGTGTTCTTTGTCCTTAAAGCCAACCTTGGCGTAGATCGGGTATCCTGCGTCGGTAGCCGAAAGGTCGATGCGGCCGAGGCCTCTTCTCTTACCATATTCCACAAGATTTTTCATAAGCTGAGTGCAGATTCCCTGCCCGCGGTAAGCCGGCTCTGTGTAGACGCTCAGGACGTCGGCGTACAGGCCGTTTAAGAGGATGGAATTGGCGGGCATTTCGATGATGTGCAGGTATGCGACGGACACGATTCTGTCGCCCTCCTTGGCCACAAAAGCAATCAGCTCGGTGCCGAGTTTGCGATTGAAATAGTCAGGGAGCTGTGCCTCCATACCTTTTCGCTCTTCGTCGGTAACCGACCCGAAATCATCTATCATATATTCGATACGCATGCGTATCAGTTCGTTAATGTCTTCCCTTGTAGCTTCACTGTATACAATACTCATTTTCTTAAACTCCTATGTCCCATATTATATCTCATTGTTCCTGCAAAAGCACGAAAAAAAGGCGCCATTACATTGTAACAGCGCTAGCTCCTACTTACATATTCTTATTTCATGATTTAAGTCTTTCTTTGTCCTTATACATTTCTTTGTCGGCTCTCTCAAACACATCCGATACAAAGGCGTCGCTCTCAGGCTTGTATTCAGACATTCCGGCGGACAAGATTACTCCGGCTCCCACTCGCTTGTTTTCAAGGACCTGATTACGCAATTTCTCCATCAGCTCATATCTCGTTGCGTAATCATTTCCGCGAAGGAATACTACGAACTCGTCACCGCCCACTCTGAATACAGGGCTGTGTACGAAAATGTCACATAAAAGGCGCGCTGATGCCTTGATATATTCATCACCTGCGGCATGTCCCTGAGTATCATTAATCTGCTTTAAGTTGTTGGTATCGCATACCACTAATGCAAATGTCAGATAATCTATACCGTTGTCGATGTTTCCCTGCGCAGACTCCTCCAATTCCCTATATGCGGTCTTGTTCTTGATACCGGTAAGTTCATCACGTCTGGCAAGTTCTTTTTCCGTCTTTAATTCTCTAAGCTGCTGCCGCTCTCGCTTAACTTCGGCATCAATGTCCTCGACGCCTATAATAAAGTGAGTACCGTCACTGCTCTTTCGGACGCTCATCCTCGTAAACCGAGACTTGCCATCGTCCAAAATGCGATAGTCTATACTATAGTCTTTACGGTTCTCAAGCCTTGAAATCATGTTGTCTTTATTAAGGAATTCCAGCACTTTGTCGCGATCCTGTTTATGAACAATCAGTGGAATGTTTTCGATAGAATCGCCAAAGAAATCATATCCTTCTTTCTCAATTTCCAATTTTCCGTATATGTTATTTACTTCATAACCGATATAATAAGAGTCCGCCACATCCACGTAATAGATTACGTCATAGTTGGAAGCAAGGCTCTCCGCAATCTGTCCGAAGGTAACAGTCTTTTTCTGATTTTCTTTTTGTGCTTTCTCTGCGTTAAGTTCGTCTTCAATATCTTTTTCATAGAAGATAATATACTGACTGTTGCCGTCACGCATCATTGTGAACAGGAAGAATCGCGGTTCCCCGTTAATCATAACCCTGTATTTGAAGGAAAAAGAATGCCGTCCCTCAGTATTCTTAAACATGGTTTCTTTATTATAAAAGCTCTTGGCATACTCCCTGTCTTCAGGATATACGCACTTATCAATGCTTTCCATAACTTCAGCATAGAAGTCTTTGCCCAATTCCGTTGCATCTAAAGTCATGTATTTGCTGCTTTTGGCAAAAGAAAGGTATTCGCCCGAATCTATTTCAATGTAGAATATGGCTTCATAATCTTCCGCCATTACGGAAGCAATGTGATCATGTATTTCTTTTTCCTTCTTTTCACCGGATAACACAAAAGAATGAACCATGCAAATACCAAGCATGAGTCCTATGGCATATGAAGGTAAAAGGGCAAAAAGAATCTGGAATACAAGGAATACACCCAGGACCATACTTGTTGCCGCAACTGCTTTATATCTGAATTTTTGGCGTCCGGTGCTTTTGGCGGCAACGCACATCATGTATCCCGAAACTACCGCATATAATGCGATCTGCATAAAAAATGATACATTTCTTCCACACTCACCGACGTATTCATGAGCATCATTATAAGAAAACATGAAATGATGATAACGATTAGCAATAAGGCATATTAGCCCTATTACGAACAGCACCCACACTCCGTAGAGCAGCACCGCGCTGCGACGGCCGCCCTTGTCAAGGAACGCGACTATGTATCGCACCCATGCCAGCATGGTTAAGAGCATGAACATGAAATAGAAAACAGTCAAATAATAAATAATCGGAAACAGCGCCGGTATATCGTGGTGCTCATATAAAATCCCCCATGTCATATCCACGATAAAATAAAAACTTGCGGCAAGAAGAAATAAATTGTATCGAACCGGCACCGAGTTTGTTGCATCAGATTTCTTTTCAATAAATCCGTACCTTTTAAGCGACTCTCCATTCAATATCATGTTTATTATCAGCAATGACGCCGGTACCATCGCGTATAACATTTTATTATAGGACCTCCATGCCTGTTAATTATCCGAGCTTAATTCTTATGCTCCTCTCACTTCACTCGGACTTGATAATTATAGCATTTGACCTATTACACATATGTTATCGAGCGGTGCCGCTTAACGCCTAAATAAAAAGGAGTTCGGCCGGTGGCCGAACTCCTTGGGAAATTACCATTTCTATAGTGCCGATATGACTTTATGTATCTATGAGCGGATGCTCATCCATGTACCTTTCGGTTGCAAGGACATTGGGCACCGAGTGCTCAAGTTCTCTTGCGTATAAATATGTGAAATATATCACGTCTTCGGTACTGATGGCGCCGTGTGTTTTGAAGTGCGCCAGCGCAAAATCTTTTAGATGAAGGCAGGCGGCCACTGCGAGCTGTGCTTGGCCGTAATAGTACTCATCGTATGCGGAGCCGCAGAAATAGATGTAGAGGAAATAGTGAAGGATTTGCTCGGTCACAATGTCCCAGTCCATGCCTTGAGAGGAAAGGGAAGCCCTCATTTCTTGGTCCAAGGCTGCCTCATCCTGCGGGCAGTCTTTGTACAGTGCTTTCTCGGTCGTCTTAAGCACTTCTTTAAACTCGTCGCCGGTGTATTCCCACTTTTTCATGACTTTGAAGAGCTCATAACGGTGGTCAGCATTGATTTCCAAAGGCTTATAATCTGCTGCTATCGCGCCTTCAACATCAACTGATTCTATGTCGCCGTCACTCAATAAAACGTCATCTGCTTGATTCTGGAATTCTCTTGCGATTGCAAGGATTCTGCCAGTCTTTTCGGCAAAAGAAAGCGTCCTGTTAAGCACAATTTTAAAGAATTCTTCACGAAGTGAAAACAGTTTTATGTAAACCAACTGTTCTTCAGTATCGTACTCTTCCGTATCGGCTTCGCTATCTTCCACCGTTCTGTAAGTTACGGGTTCTTTGCGTTTAAGAAGGTACTGTGCGACTTCCGGGCAGGAAATGCTGAGGGAATACTCGCGCACATTTTCAAACTCCTCGATGTGCCTGGGAAAAAGCCTGCAAGTGTTGCATAAGATATCTTCGCCATGCTCAAGAATCAGCTTACAAAGTCCCTTTTCGTTTAGGTTCTTGCATCGTTTTTCTTTGTCCTGATAGAAGCACTCGTGCTTAAAATCAACAGTCTCAATCTTCTTGTCGCGATACCGCTTTAATGCATCCTTATCAATCTCTATCTGCCAACCGGCGCAGCAAGTCTCGGGGCACTTGTCGGCTATGCACACAAAGTCATCATAATAATCGGGGTAGGTACGTTTCATATGTTAAATTCTCCTATGCGGATTATACCATAAGTGCCGCGCAGCTAGTGATTAATTGCGAAAAAAACACCTCCACCGCATTTCTGCAGTGAAGGTATTAACCTTTGTAAACAATTATTACTTGTTTCCGCTTCTGCTGATTTCCAGAATCTTATTAAGAATTTCTTTTGTGGCAGCCATGTCCTTCTTGCAGTCCTCACTAATCTCGATTGCGGACTGAGAAGATGCCGCCACTTCCTCGGATGTAGCAGAAAGGTTGCTGATTGCGTCCATAACTGCGGTGTTGGCTGTTACACAGGCATCAACGTTGTCGGAGATTTTGGTCGCCCTTGTTGTAAGGTCCGAAACCCTTTCAAGGATGACTGCAAACTTCTCGCCGGTCTTAGAGATGATTTCTCCCTGCTCATTAGCGGATTCAACGCTCTTATTCATATTATCGGAAGCAGTATTGACCTTGTCGATAAGATCGTCGATGGTAGACGCTATCTGTTCGGCGGATTCCTTGGTATGCTCGGAGAGTTCTCGTATTTCGTCCGCAACAACCGCAAAGCCTTTTCCTGCTTCTCCCGCTCTGGCTGCTTCGATGGAAGCGTTCAAAGCAAGGAGGTTTGTCTGTCCCGATATAGAAAGAATTGCGGCTACGATATCTTTTACCGTGCCTGCGGACTTTTGAAGGTTTGTGGTCATCTCGGCGGTCTCTTGGTTAATGACTGAAGCTTCTTGGGCCTTAGCAGTCAGTTCTTTGACCAAAGTGTTGCCGTCTTTAATGTTGTCGGTAACTTCGTCTGCGTTGCTGCGCATTTCGGTTGACTGATGGGCAATGTCCTCAAGCGATTCCGTGATGTTTGCATTCATTTCGGTCTGAGTCTGAATAGCCTCGGCCGTTAACGTCACGGATTGTGATATTTCCTCTGAAGCATCGGCACTGGATGTAACCTTCAAAGAAAGCGACTCCATAGCTTCGTTGGCTTCCTCTAATTTTTCACCGATCTGAACACCGATTGACTTAATGATTTCGGCATCTTTCTTTTGCCTTTCGGCGGCTTCCTGTATCTCTTCAATGGTCTCGACGTTTTGTCTGTTACTGAGTCGTACGTAGAATACGACCATTAAGCCCATCAGCAAGGCAAATACCGCATCTGTAAATACCATATTTTGTCTCGCGGCACGTTCAAGTGACATATTTAAGAACAAAACGACATACAGTAAATTAATGCCAACCACAGCTCCTGCTGTAATACATGTGAGTTTGGGGTCGGTATAAAGCAGTACCAAAATCAGAAGTGCCGGTCCAAAAGCCCACATATAGGGCACATGAACGGAGCCCAGTATGACTACCAGATAGCCTGCCAGCATACAGCCCATACTGAGATACTTGCCCTTCTCGTCCCGATTGAACTTTATGAAGCTGAATACAAAAATTCCCAGGATGATGAATTGCAAAACCAGCATTGCAGCTGTGTTTAAGACGCCTACCCTTTCGGCTCTGTAGACAACGGTGGAAAGAATTTCAAAGACATTAATGATGAAAGCCAGTTTGAAGGCTAACAGGTTGCTTTCGTATACGTGTTTTTCTTGCAGACTCATATTTTTAACCAATCCTTTCACCAAATATAGTATTAGGGAATGATTAAAAAAGCGCTAAATCGACCGTCCGTTGGCCTTTTGGGGGCGCGGGCAAAAGAAAAGTTCCTGCATCGGAGAAGATGAGGAACTTTCATACTTTATGTCGGTTTTGTGTATATTGTGTTTTTTCTTTCTCAGAACTTAAGAATCGTCGCAAGGACTCTCTTTGCACATGTCAGGAGATCTTCGCG
The DNA here is from genome assembly GCA_900100895.1 of Lachnospiraceae bacterium YSD2013. GTDB lineage: Bacteria > Bacillota > Clostridia > Lachnospirales > Lachnospiraceae > UBA1258. The sequence continues at coordinate 95,274 of FMTX01000012.1, read as the reverse complement.
GCCGAGTGCTCCAAGCTCCATGGCCTGTTTAACGCGCTCCGGAAAGCCTGTCGCCATCTTAAGGTCGTTTCCCGCCAGGATTTCTTTGTACTGCTCGGAGCGACACCACCAGTCGGTCATGACAAGTCCTTCATAGTGCCATTCGTCTCGCAGTATTCCGGTAAGGAGTTCTTTGTTTTCCGAAGTTCTCACACCGTTAATTGCGTTGTAAGAGGACATTAAAATTGTTCCGGTCCCTCCGGAAAAGAAAGAGCCCTCGCTTCAGTCATGAAGCGGGGTTTTTAATGTTACTTAGTATTATTTCTCTATTTCTCCATCCCAATCCAGTATCCCACCGAACTCATAAATGTTGGTCCTGCATTTAAAACACATAGAAAGCGGAACCATTTTTGACTCAATCCAATTTCATGCGCATCAGCACAGTTTCCTCATCATTCTCCAGTTCCTCAAATCCCATCTTCTGATATAAGGCGTATCCTATGCTCATTACTGCGGGTTTTGTGGTAAATCTGACTTCTTTGAACTTAAGTTCACGGCATTTGTCAAGCATTGCATTAAGCATAGGTCTTGCGTAACCTTTCCCTCTGCATTCCGGCTTTACATATAATCTCTTTGCCTCAGCCCGATCATCATTAATCTTCTTAATGGCTATCGTTGCAACAGGGTTACCTTCATCATAGCCTAACAGCAGTGCTCCGTCCTTATAAAAGCCGGCCAAATCGGCCAATTCTCTGTCAAGCGATACAAAACAGGCTTCAGCGCCTTTTATTTGGGAGTATTCCAAAATAAGGTTCTTTGCCGCTTCGTAATCGTCACATTCTCTTATTGTAATCATATATTACACCCCTTGCCAAATCCACCATCGACGAAGAAATCATGTATGCTGCTGCCAATCCTGCTCTCTATATCCAGCCCCAAGGACGAAAGCAGCCGGCCAATCAACGTGCTTAACCACTCCATCCCCAGTATCTGTGTCTGCATAAAATTTCCCATCACTCTCCTCCCTTGCAACATTTGCCGGCGCTGCCATTACAGAGAGTTTTAATAAAATCGCAGAATTCTTTCATGGCTTCTGTATTGATTGAATAGTAGTGCCACTTGCCTTCTTTTCTGTCGTTTACCAGCCCTGAATCCACCAGAATCTTCATATGATGGGAAAGAGTGGGCTGTGTAATGTCAAACCTTTCTAGAAGCCTGCATCCGCATTGTTCCCGCCCCGAAAGCATCTTAACTATTTCAAGTCTGTTGGAATCTCCGAGTGCCTTGCATATCAGCACTTTATCTATTTTAGCCATAGTGCTCACCTCACATTGATATTTATCTATGTGTTGACATTAACACATACATAGATATTTGCCAATGTGTTTTTTATACTTGATGTCTTAATGAAACAATCCGCGATTGTATGCCAGAAGGTCCGATTCGGCTTCCTGTCTTACCAGAGGTTCTTTTTCACCTTTATGCACTATCTTTTTAGCACTATAACTCGGAATATAATCGAATATAATCATCCAAAATCAAAGAGACCTTCACTACATTTCTGTAATGAAGGTCTGCATAAACGTTAAAAGATGAATACATCCACTTTCAGGTCAGAGAAACTTCTCCGATAAACCCGCTTTCCCCGAGCCTTTGCCCAGGCCTTAACCCTAGGTAAATCAAGGGTTAACGAGAAGTGGATCTTGGAAGTCCTACCTAAGCGCGATAGCTGCCTGTGCGGTGTAGCGGTAATAAAGCCGTTTTGAGGCTATTTTAAAGCTTTAGTTTTACTTTTTCCATATTTGATGTGTATAATTTAGCAGACGCCTGTTTTATCTCCAATAAGAACCCGTCAGAAACCAGTCTATCTATAACATTGCTTCTAAAATACGTTGAAGGTGTAACACCTATAGAGGATGCAATCTCTTTTACAGTGCGTTTATTGTTATAGCAATACGACAGAATCTGTAGATCTTTCTTCCCTTCCAACATTTCTTCAACATACACTTCTGGTGACTCTGCCGTAATATCTATTACTCCCTTTTCAAAAGTCAAATCCGGCAAAGTTAGTGTAAATGAATTTGCATCTGCTGTGATAAACGGCGCAAATTCTTCTCCTGATTTTGCATAGTCTTCTTCTATAAAATCAAATCCGGAGCCTTTTTTCTCCATGTACTTACACATCTCAAGAATGTTACATATTACTTCATTCCTACGGCGCGGAATGATCGAAGCAATATTTTTTTCTTTATACAATTCTCTGACTCCAAGAAGAGCTCCGGGAGATGTTATTTCTAAACGATCCGGGAAAATATTAACTTCCACTTGCGTTCCATACATATAATAGTTCCTATGACCTATAGCATTAACTACTCCTTCAGTCACTGAACGTGCAGGAAACGATACATAGGGAACCGTTTTAGTATCCATTTTCTTAAAACCATTTGCAGAATGTGCACTTATAAAACTAATGGTTTTCTCTAAGACCGACAACAAGTTTCCTGTGTACTCTTCTGACGCTGTAACTATTGAGCCTCCCTTCGTCAGTCCGGGCCAAACTGTCGCAACTACTTTTGTCCTTAGCCCATCATAATCATCTGAAAACAACTGCATCCCCTTCGATACCATTTTATCCTCAGTAATGGCGCCTTTTGAAATCAGTTCCTTTTCAGTTATCTTTGTTTTTCTTTCCGCTGCTACTACATGAAGTTTTTTAAATTTTTCCTCATTGTATAAAACATCCGTTATGCCGGTATCAAAAGGGACATTATCGCTCAACAGGATTAAATCTTTAATCTGTTCAGATGACGCGATATCCGTACGTCCAAAGTTTCTGACGTAGATTCCAAGTAACCCATCTTCATGTAATGTAACAGGAAGGCTCCTGCTCTTTTTTACAACAACCTCAATAATATATCTCGTGTCTTCGCCTAATTTCACATTGATCCCGTTAACATCATATGATATTTCAGGCTCAATCCGTTCTTTTATTTGTCGATGGATCATAAGAATAGTTTTATCTGCCGTTTTCTTATCCAGTGCAACTATTTTGTGTGTATTATCCTCTACACCAACTAAAAGTCGTCCGCCATCCGTATTAGCAAAAGCAACTATGGTTTTAAGCCAGCCTATTTCCAGGCTCTTGCCCTTGTCATCTCTTCCTTCCTTGATAATCCCTTTATACTCTGTTTTTTTATCTTCTAACCCGTATTCCGGATACAGTTCTTCAATGCGCATATAACGACCTCCTTTTCTCATTGCAATAATTATAAAAAAATACAGTGAAGTTGTAAACAAAAACTTCACTGCACTTCACCAAAAACTTCACTGCACTTCACTGAATACTTCATAGACTTCACTGCCAACAGATTTCACAACATATTCCAAAAGAACCTCACCACATCCCTGCAGTGAGGCCCTGAAAGCCGCTTAAAATATATAAATATCGAGTTTTAATTCCTTATACCTGTTTCTGAAGAAACGTTTACCTGCCAGTTCACAATATTCCCTCGCGGTATTAGCATCAAGAGTCTTTGTGAAATGAATCTTGAAAGCCTTGTCCGATGCCGCAAGCTGCTTTTTAAGCTTCTTATCTTCTTCAGAATCCACTCCTGCATCTGAAAGATCCGTAATTCGCTTTAAGTCGCTTAAGCGAATGGCTTTCCTGCCTGCACCCTTGGCCGATAAGGTTATTGAAGACTTGCTCTTCTTTCCTGCCACCACATCAAGTGCATCAGTAATATCCCGCCCGGAGAAGTTTAAATACCAGACAAAATGGTCGGTCGCTTCCACAACAACCCTTGCCACAAAAAGCTTTAAAAGTTCTTCATCAGGTCTCACACCGGAGAAGTCTACCATGGACTCAAGAGCTGCTCTTATTGCATCAAGGTCGGGACCGGCATCCTCTTCTTCCTGTTCGATTCGGTCAGAAAGCTTAGCAATCTCAGCCTTTACAGCCTCTTCTTCATCCATGAATCTCTTCATGCGGTCTCTGAATTCATCGGTCTCAATGTCGCCTTCAATACGCATGTCACGAAGATTCTTTAGTTTCCCCTGAATCCTTGCAAGCTTCCTGTTGAGTTCAAGTTCTTTTTCATCCTGCGAGGCTTTAAGAGCGGAGCATTTTCTGATGATATCGCAGGCCTCATTAATCTCGGCGCTCCTGTCTCCCCATACTTCTTTGAAGACCTCCCTGGCCATGAAATCTATCTTCCAACCGATGACCATTCCCATATCGCAGAGACCGTCAGCCACTCGGCCTTTCATCTTTTTCTTGGCAGCCACGTAGTTTACCACATTGTAGCACTGATAACCGAACATCCTGGGCTTGCCTTCTTTTTTGTACCAGCCGGTCTTTCTGAAAGAAGATCCGCAGCTACATCTGAGCTTCTGACACCAGATATCGCTGCTGTCCCTGTGACAGACCTTTCTCGGAACATCTTCGCCAAAGCCGTTCGTTCTGATTGTGCCGGGAAGCACGAGAGTTCTCCGGTTTCTTATCTCCATAGCCTTCTTGAACTCTTCTTCCGTAACAATGGGCTCAAAATCCGCTTTCCTGTAAAGATACGTGTCTTCGTTGTGGTTATTTATCCTCTTCTGCTCCAGGTAATTGTTGCTGAAGGACTTACCGTAAGCCATATAGCCCATGTAGGTCGGATTCTTAAGTATCCTGTTTATAATACTGTGAGTCCATTTGTCAGTACCTGTTGCGGTAAGACGACCGCGCTTTATCATTTCTTCGGCTATCCTGTTGGCTCCGAGTTCACCCTGAAGGTAAAGGTCAAAGATCATGCGAACCGTCTCCGCCTGCTCTTTATTGATAACATACTCATGTCCCACGCGGTCATATCCGAGGATATTTCCGTTGCCGTAGATGGTTCCCTTTTCACGGCTTATGTGCTGTCCGGCCTTAACTCGCTCCGATACCTTACGGCTCTCTTCCTGTGCGAGAGTCGCCATTATCGTGAGTCTCAGCTCTCCGTCACCATCCATGGTCCAGATGTTATCTTCCACGAAATAAACCTCTATACCGAGGTTCTTTAATTCTCTTGTCACTACCAGGGTATCTACAGTATTTCTGGCGAATCTGCAGACCTCTCTGGTAACGATAAGATCAAATTTGCGCTCTCTGGCATCCTCAAGCATCCTTAAAAAAGAAGGCCTTTTCTTTGCCTGGGTTCCTGTGATACCTTCATCGATATATTTATCAAGTACGAGCCAGTTCTTATGCATTCTTGCCTGGTCGTCGTACCATTCAATCTGATTTTCAAGAGCGGAAATCTGCGCCTCATGCTCTGTCGAAACGCGGCCGTAAAAAACTACTTTGCGCGTTCTGTTCCTATCCTTCTGCGCGAAGGACAGGTAATTGCTTTTCATTTCAAAAACATTTCTGATATCGCTCATTTATGCGACCTCCTCCGTGATTTTTCATTAGGATATTCCTACCGGTAAAAAAGCTTAAGGATGTCGATTCAGTCATCGACAACCTTGACAAACCCGCTTTTTTCATTCTCCCGGTAAGTTCCACCATCCTCTTGAAAAAACTCCGGATACTCCGCTTTTACTTTTTCAAAAGTCTCCTTATCTACAATTCCTTTTTTATACAGACCTTCTATAAGTTTGAAGGCCACAAAATGTTCAAGTTCAAATCTTTCCGCTGACATGTGCCCCTCCTTATATCACGTCCAGAAAAATAATAGAGTCATCGTCATAAACTCCTAAGCTGTCAGCAAAATTGCTGTACAGCTCCTTTTTAATTCTGTACATCTTGTTACGTACAGCATCTTCGGTCATTTTTAATTCTTGTGATAAACGAACACTGCGTTTTGGACTGGTGATATATTTCTCGAAGAGTTCTCTATCCCACGGACGAAGAGTTTGAAGCTTGTCAATTACTCTGCCATACTCATATCTCATGAGTTTAATCTCATTAAGTCCGCGAATAATGTCATCACGTTCGTAAATATTCCGGCAGGATTCATCAAGCCTGCCGTTTTTAATAATGGCCTCAACCAGCGTTCTTTCTGATACTTCATTTTCTATCGGGGATACGGAATTTGCACCACTCTGGATTCTGACTCCAAGGTCACCCTGCGCGTCCTGTCGCGCCTTAGCCCTGTTGCCAATTATCCATTCATACATTTTGTTCTCGTATTCCTTCATTACCCCCGGAAAGTTGTCAAAATTACGAACTATGACATCTAATCGTTTCTTTGGCTCCAGCCTGTAATAGCCGCCCACAAAGTTTTGCTTCCGCATTTTCTTTCCTCCTGTAAAAAGAAACTTTGGAAACAAACCGGTTTGTTCCTGTATACAAGTAAATTGTAGGGGAGTTTCGTATTACGAGAAACGTTCAATTTGCCCGTACTTTTTTCACAATTTTCCCAGTATCAAATTGTCTAATGTGACGGAAAAGAAATCTGCCGTCTCTACCAAGAAGTCAATCGACCCCATACGCCTGCCGGACTCGATGTGGCTTATATAGTTGGTGGTCACGTTGACGGCCTTGGCAAGCTGCGGCTGCGTCAGGCCGTGGTCTACGCGTAGCTTTCTTATTCTTTGTCCTATTTCACGAGGATTTACACTCATTTTGCCCCTTCCCCCGGCAAACGGGAGAAAGAGCGCAACAAAAAGAGTTCAGCAAAACAAGACCGCACATACAGAATTTTCTGTACGTACTCTCTCCCGTTTTGCCGAACTCTTATCAATTCCTATTAATTACAGTTTCATTAGCAAACTCTTGGTCATGGGCTCTGTCACAGCTGTATTAACAGCCTCCGCTAGTCAGCCCACGCCGCATCTTATTAAGTTTTTCAAGAAATACAACGTTCTTTGTCTGAGGCCTTGCTCATCCGCATAGATGGCCACTATGCCCTCAGATGCCATAACATGAAATACCTTTCCACATTTAGGGCATTTAATCTCTGTTGCTTCCATTTTAGTCTTGCCGTAGATTCTTCCGCAGTGCGGGCAGCAAGCCAACATTCCTTGATTATTCCGATACTTCATCAGGTATACCTCCTATGTCACAAATCTCCACAAGCGGTATCGAGATGCCGATCCACTTGTGAATCGGTCGATTGTTGCATGAAAATACACTGATGCTACGCTATATGAATCCCACTTTTACATCCATCCTTTGGAAACCCTCCTTCCGACACGCGGTCGTTTAACCCTAATTTACCCATTTCAATAAAAACTGACCGTCATCTTTCTGTTGTATAAAACACTATAACATCGAATATATATGCAAACAACGGACAAGTTTGTCCTCATATTATCTGTCTTTTTAATTATTCAGTAATTGGAATTTTGTTAAATTGATGCTTGGTGTGTCCAGGCGGAGAACGGATACCGATGTTCAGGGACCTCTTTGGGTGTGGCGGTATAGGTGGAGTGTAGTACCCTCTTTCGCGCACTAAGGAGGGCGCACAGCATGAATACTATACTAAAAGACAGACGCATGCGCAAGCAAATTTCCCAGGAAAAGGCAGCCGAAATAATAGGCGTCTCCTTAAGGAGCCTTCGCCGTTACGAAAACGGCAAAAGCACGCCTCTTCTCCATTCTGCGCGCAATCTTGCGCTTCTTTACGAATGCAGCATCGAAGAACTCTTCTTCCCCGATGAGGAAAGCGGGAAGACGGAGTAGGAGGAGTTTCGGGGCCAGAGAAAGAGCCGGCTGTGTGCCGGCTCGGAAACTCTGTGCTTATATTTTTATATACTGGAAACAATTTGTTTAATATGTACTCCGCTTCTAAAAAAACCTTCAACGTCTTTATCTTTTACCGGATCAATCTATAATAATTCTGCACATCAAAGTATCTCTTTTTGAATATCAGTCAGATTCCTTCTAATATCCAAAAGTTTTCTAGCCATTTTACTGTCTTTCATTATTATTTTGTTGACTTTTTCTCTATCCTCCTGTACTTGATTGGTCACGTCGTCAAAAACTGTGAATATATTATTTAATTCCTCAATATATTGCTTTTCAACATCACGCTCTATATCAGAAAACGCTTTTCGACAGCCAATTCTAGCTTCAAATGCCTTTCGTTCTTCAGCGCTCTCCTGTACCGAATCTTTTACATCAATAAGAACGGTAACCACATTAAGGACAGGTCCAAGAACTTTAGCCACATTTCCTATAAGTTTAGTGATATTCGCTGCCTGCCAAGGCACAAACTTTACTCCAAATTTATGTCCAATGTTCAAAACAAGCTTGTGCAGTTGTGATCCAGATGCTTCAGATGCTTTAATAAAATATCCCGCAGTGCCTGCACCCTTCGTTGCAAGATTAACTGTACCCCCTGTAATTTTTTGCGCAATATCATTAATAGAATCGAACTGCACTCGTTTGGCCTTTTGCCCCGAACCCTCGAATATTGAAGGCTTTTCATTTACATCTTTGATAGATTCGAAGAAATACCTAGCAAGGTCACTATCAAGAATTCCTTCAATTTCTTTTTGTAATGCCTCGATTCCTCGCTGACATAAGGTGTTTAATTCAGCATTTAGGCTTTCGCAACACGCCTTCACTAGATTTTGAACATCATCATCTGAATAATCAATCTCCTCAAGTCCGATTTTGCTAGACACTTCATATCCTTTATCAATAATGGGTTTTAGGAGTCTTTGGATAAGAGCATTCGCTTCAGCAGAAAGCTTTCTACGCACTGAGCCAACAGCTTTTTCTATTCTTGATAATAGCGCACTATATTCTTTGTTGGATTCATCATCTGCCAAATCTTCAAGTGTATTATCTATAGAATTTTTCATAATCATAATTGGGGTATCAAATTTACCAATTTTACCCTTAAGTCTTATAAAATCATTTAAGTCATTAACAAATCCCTCAAAATGACTGAATTCTACTAATTCTACATCATTGTCTCTTTTACCAATTTTGTAATCTTTAGCATCTAAGAATGCATGTGTAAATTCCTCTATAGAATGCGGATGCAATGATTTATTAATTGAATCCTTATAATTGTGGCAAAGGCTGTCATAGTCACCAGTTTCATTTGACATCTTATTGATTAAAAGGAACATCTTTCCCGCATAGTTGTATTCAAAAGCCCAATGTTTAAAATCTTCTAACGTGCACGGATTAAATAAATCACTTGTAATACAGAAAATCAGCAAGTCCGACCGTTTAATCATCTCAATTGTTCTTTGATCATGCTCCGTATATCCCGTATACAGACCCGGCGTATCCGTAAGAACAACATTAGCCCATGCATAATCTTTGGTAACTTCTGTAGAAATGTCTGTATCAATTTTTATGCTATTATCACCAGTTAATGCAGATATTATTGTAGACTTTCCAGCAGTATATTGCCCTATAAAAACCAGTCTGATTCGATCTTCTTCCTTAATATCTGACAGTTCTTTTTCCAGCTTATCAGCTTTATCCTCATGCCCGTTTTGTTTATACAGAGAAAGGATTTCTTTCTTGCTTTCTTCAATCCTATCTGCGTACTCAGCCGCCAAAAAGGTAACATCACTCATATTCTCAAGCTCTCCTCTCAATTATTATTTCTTCTGCCAAAACTTTATCAACTCTTTCTCGATTAACTGCATGAGATGAACGTGTTTCAATAATTATTTTATCTTTATCTGTTCTATCAACAGTTACAATCTCCCTGTTAATCTCATCCCAGTTTATGTTTCCAGTTTTACCATCAAAAAACTGTAGAATTCTCCATGCATATGCTCTATTAATAGCGTCAATTTTCTCTGTATATTTATCTATCATGGAAGAAGCAATTTCATTGGTTGCTTTGAGACCAGCCATCAAATCGTCAAACAGCGAAGCTATACTACCCGAATTATCAAGCAATTCCTTTCTAACTTGTGCCGAAATACTTTGTGCCTTCTCCTCCTTTTTCCCCATAATATTTTCATTTATTGACATATAGACTTTATCAATCGCTTCCTGTCGCCTTGCTTTCTTTGTTTTGAATAGATTTGTCAAAAAATTTCCAGCAACTCCTATTCCTACTAAAATCCAGCCAAGTGGGTTCGAGGCCGCAATAATGCCTCCTATTATTCCGATTATTGTAGAAGTGAATCTTGATAATCGTTTTATGTCAAATTGAATTGGAATGTCCACTTTATTAAAGTCCAATGACAGGTTGATGGAATAGTACAGATTTTCAAACAAATCCTCTACAGTTCTATCCGCCTTCTCCCTATACGTGACAATTTCTGCCTCGATATCACTCTTTAGTTTTGTTTCAAATCTAATTTCATTCAAATAAGCCTTCCATTTTTCATTAATATCGTCGCCTACTTTTGTACCATTTCCTATATATTCCTCTGCAAAATCAAGCGCTCTATTCTTCGCAAGATCATCAAGTCGATCCTCCACTACTTTTCGTACGTTTTCTGCCACTTCATCCACAGTTTCTTTTAATGTTCCAATTTTGTTATCCTTTTCTTTTTTCAAAAATTCCATCTGATCAACTACAACTTTTTGCGAGTCCGAAATAGCTTTTCGTGCTAAAGCAAACCCTTTCGTTGTCTCATCCAATATGGTTTGAGATCTTGTAATTCGCCCAGATTCTAATATTGATGTGCTAATCTGATCAATAAAAATATCCATATTAGAGTTTTCCCAAAGAATATCTCGATATTGCGAATACTCATCTTCTCCTGACATCAAAGCTGCCAAAAGAAATACCGGGTAAATATATAACAATTTATCAAATCCCTTTTCCTTGGCATATCTCATAATTCGATTCATATGGCCTTCAAGTCGATCCTCACCTGTATCGTCCAACCATTTCTTGGGATTTTCCAAAAACTTGCGAAGTTTAACACCTTGTGTAATGTTTTCCTTATGATTAAGAAGAATAATGACAGGCTTGTTCAAAACGGCTATTTTCTCTATAAATTCCAAAATATCGTTCTGAATACTATCATCAGCAACCACTAAGCAAATTATGTCCGATTCACCCAAAACACTCTCTGCGATTTCTTCGTCTTTTCTTCCTCCCGCCTCCGGCGACCCTATTCCTGGTGTGTCTATGATTCTTAGTAAATTCCATTGATACACCCAATTAAATCTTGTTGTTCGTTGCTTTCCAACACCTATTCTATCCCTTCCTTGCTGCGTAAGAATGGAATGAAGCGTGCTCTTTCCTGCTTTAGTTCTTCCAACCAATGATATAGTATAATCTGAGATAGTTCTCTTTTTTTGCTGCAATTCATCGCGTTCTCGTTCGGTATATTTAAGTACCTCATCGTTAAGAGCATCAACAAAAGTTCCAACTACTTGAGCAACATTAGCAGACAGCCCCGTTTCGAGGGAAAGTGTCTTCTTGTATTCTTTTATATCCGTAATAGTCTTTCTGCACTTTTCAAGAACTTCACAGTATGCAGGTTCAACCAATTCTATATCTTCTCGCGCTATTTCAGCACATGCTGCTATTTCCTTTTTATATTTGTCTTCGTTACGCTTTTTGTCATTTCTCGTCTTATTAAATAGCTTGCATATAATTTTCTTAAACCATGCAACTATTTTGGCAAAAATGTTCTGCTTTTTCTTGCTTGGTTCGCGAATAAAAATAGTATTGTTTTCATAACGTATCTTTTCCGCTTCTGCGAAAGCGCTCTTCTTTAGCTCATCTAACTTTTCATCATCAATCTCTATGCACTTCAACAATTCACATATATAAGCATCCTCGCTTTCGTCGAAGTGATTATCAACATACGCTATTAAAAACATTGTCCAAAGGATTTCAAGTTTCACCTCATATTTCTCGCTCGAAAAGGCTGAGTACGCATTTGCATAAGAAATCGATTCCTCATCACCACGAATAATCGCATCAAGGCATGTTTCTTCCAATTTCAAACCAATACACCCCAAATAATGTTCAAGTGCCTTCATTTCATAACTATGTACTTGACAATTCAACACAATTAAATATCCTAATACGCCTAATGATTTAGGATTCTGTGGAATAATATATTCTTTTTCTAAAGTCTCATTCATAAAGTAACCTCTCAAAGCAATAGTATGTTTTTTAATGCTTTCCCCATAGGATGTTTCTCTTTTTCAAAAAGGACAAGGAAAATCACTTGAATTCTTCAGCAAATGAAGAAAGAACCGTTTTCGCATTTTCATACCCTAAATTAATCCTTCGCCCTGCGCTTCCTTCTTTAAAGTCTATAGTGCCGTCAAAGAATTTCCCAATATCTTCGCTAGGGCTTATTTCTATAAACTTAACACCAGGATATCTTTCTTTTTCCACGTGGTTGCCTCTAGAGAGATACACAACAATGATGTATTCAAGTTCATCCGTCCGTGAAGAATAAATAGGCTTAATAGGGGTATTATCCCCACGTTTGGGAATTCCCCCATCACAATATTTTTCACCTTTAAACTCAACATTTTCAAATAATACCGGGATGGCAGATGAAGCCAAAAGAATACGATCTATTACACTGGGTGCATAATCATTAAGTTTAAAACTCTCAACCCGTTTTTGTGATATATTAAAGCATGTGGCAAAACACGGAATCTTACTCCTTTGAAGATCGGAATAATTAACCACTTGGCTAATCAGTTTTCTTATTCCTTCTCTTGAAAAAATGTAATCTTGTTCGACTCCTATTTTCATCAAATCATAATATTCAAACACCCCATCGAATGGATCTTTTATTCGTCCAAAAGGATTCGTAATCTTTCCTAAACTTCTAGCTAATCGACTACTATATTCAACCAACTTTTTAAAACCATCTTTTCTTTTTGAAAAAACAGTTTCTGAAGTCATGTTCAGCCATATTTCTTCTGCTGTTTCATAGTTACTTCCCGCAAACAATGCTGCATTTAATGCACCTACAGACGTCCCGGAAATAGAGCATATAGATTTATCCAGACCTGTCTCATGCAAATATTTCCATACGCCAATCTCATATGCGCCTTTTCCCCCACCACCTGAAAAAACAAGTCCTATTCCTTTCATGCCGAACCTTCTCCTATTTTCTTATCTATATCACTTCCCTTTCCATTTAAGAGAACCAAGAAAATCAATAATAGTTTTTCTTTTGCCCACTATCTTGCCATCCTTTTCCCAGCAATATGGACACCATATTTGATTCACGCTCGGGTTCCATGACCACATTCGGCCACATCTTCTGCATTTTTTCCATACTGCTTTCATGCTCATCCCAAATCACCGTCTTTCTTATCTTGTTCCTGCTTTTTTCTATATTCGTTAACCGCATACTCCAAATCAAAAATCATCCCGTTGCCTTGCTTAACTCGTTTTAGAATAGCCATTACAATTTCTATCGTTCCTAAATCCGGGTTTTCAAAATCATGGTCCGAGTACTCAAGGTAAAGAGGCGAGCAATGGTCATATGCCCAATTGAACTTTCCATTTCCTTTCCTGAGAAACTCGACATTTATGAGGTAATCGGAATAATCGTAATTATCGGTTTTTAATACGTACATTTCTTTGACTTCATCGTCGTTCTTAGGGCCGGCAATCATGCCAATTTCTTGGTCCTTAATGTCGACGACAAAGTCTCCCTGGCGGAAAGGGAATGGAATATAGACGTATGCTTCATAGAAAGTATCTTTGCTATATTCCGGCTCTACGATGTCTCTTGCGTAGCAGTAGCGCAATTCTCCTTTTTTATCAAAGGACATGCTTCCATGCTCATTACAATAAAGGCTTTTACCGGCTTCAATAGCCTCGTCTGAGTTTTGAAACACTTTAGTCTTATATATCGTATACTTGGTGCCTCTAAGCGATAAAGAATACTTTCTGGCCCCGCTGTAGGTCTGAAAAAGGCCTTTCTCTTCCTCTTCTTCGCCATCATACGTTTCTACTCGATACACATATTCGTTGTCTTTATTGCAGACAAATGATTTATATGAGTATTCCATAAAATCAACATATTCTTCTATTTGTGCCTTCAAAGTATTGTCCGAAGTCTCATTCATTATCTTTTTTAATTCATCTACTTTTCTAAAGTATGGAATCTCGCCATGAACTATTAATGAAGCCAACACAAATTGAGAATACTTATAATTGATTTTGCCATGATAATTACGGACGTCCTTAGACGGAATCAGTGCCTCTATGAGTTCACTTCTTCCAGAATAATTCGAATCAAAAGAATCTATCGTCATATCGCTGTAACACGCATATGTGTTCTTACCCATTTAAACGACCTCCGTTTTTGTATTATTTACACCTGCTTTCGCGCAGATAAATACGTAAAAAGAGACAAAATAATGATACCGCCACACAATTAAATCACGATTAGACCCCATTATTTTGTCCCTCTATTTTTTTCGCCATCTTCTTACAAAAAGGCCATCAAATTCTGGCACCCGCACAAAGCATTCCTCTTATCGCATTACTCGTTAAGGCAATGCGCCAGTTTTTCCACATATTCCTTGGCCACCCGATACTGGTAGCCAGAATCCTGAAGCCATTTGTCTTTACACTTTCGATAATAATAAACAGCTTCCGAAAAGCAATGTAACGACTCATGTCTATATGCTTCGTCGTATGTCCAATAATTCATTTCGCCAAGACCGTACATCGCCTCAGCGTATGCCAATTGCATATCCGAATCATCCAATTTGCTTTTTGCTATGTCTTTAGCCTGTATAAAGAAATTGCGTGCTGCATCTGAATCAACTTTTACATAATCTCCGCTACGATACATGCGTCCCAAAGCAGTTTTGGCGCCTGGAACATCATTGTCTGCAGCCTCAGAAAATGCGTCAAACGCCTTAGCATAATCAATCTTCGTTCCGCTTCCGTATCTGTAGCACAATCCAAGTTTATACTTGGCCAAAGGCGAGCCACAATTTGCGGCAATTCTGTATAAATAAAAAGCTTCTTTTGCCGATGCAGTATTTGAAATATACTCGACATAATCATCCGTCATAATCGACTTTATGTATTCTGCCCTTGTTAAATAAACCATATTTGCACGTCGGGCATTATCCCCTTCGCCCGTGGTTTTCTCAGGTTCTTCACCCTCTTCGTCAAAGAACAATTCCTCAAATTCAACCAGTGGTCCAAGCCTCTTTTCAAGGAGGGCTGCGCCTCTTTTCGAACAGGAGTACTCGGCGATATAAACGTAATCATCAGTTATATCATCATACAAACGAAGCAATTGCTTAATAAGCTTGGAATATCGTACTATCATGGCAAACAAAGCAAACCAGCATAAGTAATCTTTTCGGTGTTCTAACTCTGCTTTCTCACTTGCTTCCCATAAATAGTCCTTCCTACTGCTGACTACATGTTCAAAAGCTTGAACATAATGCATAGCATCATAATCTGACATGTTTCCGAGTTCTAAACCGGCTATAAAATCGGTAAGAATTGTCTTCCACATTTTTTCTTCTTCAATGTACTCTTTATCTTGTATCTCTTCTTGTATAGAGAAAAAAGAACTCTCTTCTTTAAATTCCTGAATGATTTTGTCTATACTCATTTTATTGTCTCTGCCATTCCGACGCGTTCTATGACTGACTTATATTTTTGATAATAAAATCTGTTCAGCCTAACTTCTGCGTCTGTATGAAGTCGTTTCATGTATTCATTTTCTTCATACCCTTCAGTCTTTTCAAAAACTGCGTTGTATAAAGAAAGCGCTGTCTCCTCATCTTGCTCAGTGGCATGGCAATAGCCTTTCATATACATGTCGCCCAAGCGCAGTACAGCCTCGCCAACACCATTATTCGCCGCCCAAAGCAAATATCTGTGAGCTGATGAATAATTGCGTTCTGTGCCCTTTCCTTCCAAATAGCAAATACCGGTTTTATACGAAGCCCAACCGTCTAAGGTTGCGTTTCTTTTATATCTCTGAAACGCCCTATCCTGATTGAGTTCAGTCCATACACCGTCCATTGGCAGTCTGTATCTAATTTCTATTCTTTTGTTAATATCAAGTTCTCTCAATAAATCAGCAATAATTTTGTCCATAAAAGATCCTTTCAAATCATAAGTCTCACAACGCCAGCCCGTTTCATTCTCTTTCTGCGATTATCCTAAACACATCTTTAACTTCTTCCGAAAATGCTTCCAAATCGCTTATCTTGTGCGACATATTAAGAAATGAATTCGGCCATAAGTATGTTGCTTCGCACGTTCCTTCTTGGAAGTTGAAGTGCATTTCTACTCGATCTAACGGGAGCTTTATTCCTTCTGCCTCGACGTCTTTTCTCGCATTTCTTACACGCATTACAACATCTCGCAACTGTCCTGACTCCAATTTTGCGGTCTCTTCGTTGGAATTTATACCCTTAATAACCATGTTATTCTCCCCTTGAGTCCTATCTTTTTTATATGACCCTGTCAATGCTCCTAATAAAGGTAAAGGCATACCCTAAACTCCTTTCACTCTTTCATCATGACAACACTTCGACCATATCTCCCTGCTGTCTGAACCATTGGTCTATGCCGTCTCCATAGACTTCGGCCTCGATGATGAATACTTCTTGTTCTTTGTCTCGTACGGTTTCTTTAACCGTTCCTACTACTTTGGCGGTTGGTAATCTGTCTTCGACTGCTTCCAAAGAATAACCTTTGTACTTGAACTTAACCTTGCGAAGCTTACCACTGAACATAAATTGAATTCTCTTACGGAATTCGCCTTCCTGAAAACGATCCTTATACGGGCGAGTGAAATGTTCATTGGTTACTTCTAAATCCTCGATTCTGTCGATGCGGTATATGGTCGGATTTAGGTCATCTGGATTGTCATAATGCTCTAAATCATCAATATTCTTGATAAACCCAACCATATAGAAATACATACCGGCATTCATTATGGCTGCAGGTTCTACTACGCGTTTATGAAGCTGACTTGCGCGTACTCCTTGGTAACAGAACTTAAGCAGCCGTTTCTCTTCGATAGCCTCGCCGATGTCCCACAAAGTTTGCATAAAAACCTTGCCGTGCTTGGGCTGAATATAATGAAACTGTTCGTTTGAAATCAGATTTCTAACCAGCTTACAGCTTTCGAGCGGAACGCAGCATGCAATCAATTTCTTAAGAACCCTATCCATCTCAGCCTTTGTAAGCGTTCTGCTATCTAATAGGATTTTGCAGATTGTAAGGATTTCCGGATTGGTCAGTTTAATATCATATATTTGCTCCAACCGATAACCGTTCTTGGCACGGTCATACACGACTGTATTGATTACGCCACCGTTCTCGTCAGGCTCCATAAGGAAGTTGCGGATATCTTCAATGTCGCGCTGAATGCTTCTCAGAGTGACTTTATAGCGGTCTGCCTCTTCCTGCTTATTGATTACGGCACCACTCATAAGACGTGAGTAAATGCCAAGTATTCGATTAAGTTTCTGCATGCTGTCAGTCTGCATGATTAACCTCCCATAAATAATGATAGTTGTTTACATGGTCAGATTCTGTCTATCTCATTAATTGAATTATATTCCCCTGCTATTACCCAAACGAAAAAGAGTGTATCTCGCATGGACACACTCCTTAATTCACTACCATTATTTAAAATCACGCATCCACCTTAATTCTGGCGACCTTTCCCCATGGCGGATTTACCGCTTCGTTAGTTATAATCCAGAGGACCGGAATACCATGGGCATCTCTTTCTTCCGGGAAATCTGCATAGCCATCAGTCAAAATTACAATACTGATGATATCTTCATCTCCCATGTTTTCTTCAACATACTTGAAAATAGCCTTAAAACTCGTTCCTCCGCCGCCCTTAGGCCTTATAATCATAAACTCGTCTTCATCGGCAAAAGCCTTCGGCTCCACAACTTCTGCATCGAAAAATCCAAGCCAGCCTTCAAGCTTACCGTTGAATTGATCAATAGCTCCCTTTATTTCGGTATATACCGTCGTTACAGACCTATCTGACATCGAACTTGAAGTATCAATCATAAAAAGAATCTTTTCTACCCTCTCGTCTTTTTCATTAAAGTCAGGCAAAAAGAATGGACTGTCATCAAATCTTCTGTCCGGAGGCGTAAAAGAATAATCTACTATGTCCTCCTG
This sequence comes from Lachnospiraceae bacterium YSD2013, assembly GCA_900100895.1. Lineage (GTDB taxonomy): Bacteria > Bacillota > Clostridia > Lachnospirales > Lachnospiraceae > UBA1258. The sequence goes on along the minus strand of FMTX01000012.1, from coordinate 77,278 downwards.
CACGAACTCATCCAAAACCGTGCGCCAGTCCGTTTGGGGATTCCTTAATTCCTCCATATACCTCTCGGCAAAAGCAGGAATACTGCCACATGTAGTTCCATCGCTTAGCACCCTTCTAGCAGCCATAGCCTCTATAGCCTGTATGACGCATGCATTCCAAAACTCTTGCTTGGCCTTATCCTGCGATACTGTCTGTTCATCATCCCCGGCATCGTCACCATCTTCACAGACATGAGCATCCCATCCACTGCTTTCCGAGTCTTCACCTTCTTTTATCTCTACCAGAAGCATCTCATAGAGCTCTTCCACAGTATGTGTCCAGCCTTCAGTTCCATCCGGTGCCTTATGCTCCTGCACCCCGCCATAAGCGCTTAAGCTTATCGCTTGCTCATTTCCTCCGCAACTACGCAAGATATTCGAATCAACTACAATATCCGCAGCAATATTAAAGATAAATGTATTCTTCCCTATCACCTTAAGCCTAGCCAGATGATTAAGGACTATATGGAGAATCTCATGCATCATTACATAATCAAGTTCCGAATCAGTCAATGATTGAAGAAATTTCGGATTAAAAGTAATCTTCTCGCCTGCTTCGGTCCATGCGGTTTCGTGCTTATCTCCAATACCCAGTTTGGCATGCATGAGAAGAAGCCCATAGAAGCCGTTATCGCATAACAGCCTCATACGGGACAGCATCAGTCGTCTTGTACATTCACGAATCAGTTCATTAGATACTTCCATTCAGAAAGCTTCCTCTCATAGATACAAAGCGTGAAAATGTCGGGCAGCTCATAAGCTTCTCTCGATATCCCTTTTCAATTGACATGTAGTTTTTCACAAGAACCACCGAGAAATCCGGCGGAAACTGTTCTGCATAAGCAAGCGAGTTTTCTATCTTGTCCATCTCCGTCCGATGATTAGCCGCATAAGCTGTCATCGCAGCAGTAAGCGCATAGAGTTCATCCGTCTTCTTTGGTATATCCCATCCTCTCCCATCAAAGATTGCTTTAACGTCAGGCATATCCTTATAAAGATTGCACCACGTCCGAAACTCAGTAGCCGTTCCTACGCCTACAAGGCCTGATATCAGGTTGAACACATTTGTTACATTACTGTTCACACGGCTAAGTATGTTGCTGACCATTTCCCATGAACGGGGAGTCGGAAAAGCAAGATCTTCTGAACTCGCATCAAATCCCATGAGCAAATCGCTCCTGAAAGAAAGAAATCCCAATACCAGCGGATTAATTCCCTTATTAATTGCCCACTGCTTCCATGAAGGAAAACTAATCTCAACATCGATATGCATTAATCTGTTAGCCAATGCTTTTGGCATCTTGTAAGCAACCGACTTATCGGTTGTCCTGTTACCGGCAGCTATGACTATACAGTTATCCGGAAGCTTATGCTCTCCGATTACGCGATCAAGCGTTATCTGATAGGCTGCAGCCTGCACTGACTGTGGTGCTGCCGATATCTCATCAAGGAAAAGCAGATTTATCACTTCATCGCTGTCATCCATCTGAAAAATCTTAGGTTTAAGCCACACTGCGAGAGTTTTGTCCTCATTCGCAGTCGGTATTCCTCTTAAGTCGATAGGGTTAAACAGCAACAATCGTACGTCTGTTACTGATGTTCTTTTTCCGGTCTTCATGCAGATGCTATCGGCTATTTGTCTAACCGCCTGGGATTTACCGACGCCGGGAGGTCCCCAGAGCATTACTGACGGCATAGTCTTTACAGAGCCGCCGCCCTGAATAATGGCACAATAAGCCTCCGACAGTTCGCTTACTATATCTCCTACCGACATGCTTGGTACATTTCGTAATACTATTTCTTCTTTCATTTTTTCTTGACCCCCAGTTTCTCATCTATCTGTCCAAGTTGCTGCTTAAGTTCCTGAATCTGCTCTGCGTAGTCCGAATCCGAATTAAGTTCAGAATCAATGAATGCAACCCTGCTACCTATTTCTTCAAGTTCATCACTCATGATTTTGCTGCGTCCCTCAAGGCCATCCAAGACCTTATCAATCTTACTCATGAACAAAGTCTCGTTCGTAGTAAGTTCGACCATATGGTTGCCTATATTGCGAAGATATACGACCGGTCTCAGCATCGATGCATTCTTCGGAACCACTACCGCAAATCCGTTGTAAAAAGCAACAACATGATCTTCTTTTAACGGCTCATCGGTGTTAAGTGTTCTGTATATTGCCGTACGGATATCACGCCTGTTCTCCGGCGTATACTCCAAACGGTGTTCCGCCAGGTATTCTGCATCGGCAGTGGCCTTAGGAAGAATTTCGCTGATTATCTTCTTACGCTCTTTAAGCCTTGCCAGTTCGGACTCATAAAGCGCGTGCTTATCAATGAGCTTCTTTTGCAAAATAAGGTACTTCGTAAGCTCATTGGCAACCTCAACTCGCTTCTTTATAAGCGGATTACCTACCGCGAGTGCCTTAACCTCAGCATAATCAAGAACGGTATCATCAACATCTGCTCCGCTTCGGTCATCAGTGCAGCCTGACAGAATATCCGTAATAAATCTCTGCTTGGTTTCAAGAAGCTGCCATGAATATGCATCAAAGCTGCCCTCTGTGATGTAGCGGTAGATTTTGACCTTTTTATTTTCGTTTCCCTGCCTGAGTATTCGACCCTCTCTTTGAACCATGTCAGAAGGTCTCCACGGCACATCGAGATGATGCAAAGCAATAAGCTTCGTCTGAACATTAACGCCCAGTCCAAGCTTAAATGTCGAGCCTATGAGCACACGAATTACACCCTGGCGCATGGACTCAAACAGTTTCTCTCGAGCGCGTTCTGTAGTGGCATCGTGAATGTAGGCAATCTCGTTTTCAGATACGCCCATCTTCACAAGAAGACCTTTAAGTTCGTCATAGATATTAAAGCCTTCTTTGGGCGTTGATGTATCACAGAAAACCAACTGAGTACTGCGCGCTTCACGGGTAGCCTTATATATCTCAGCCACCTTTTGGGCGCATTCAAAAACCTTGCTCGATGTCGTAAACTTACTCTCGGGATTCACCAAACGCATATCAAGTGCCGCCTTCCTGCCATCCGTCGTAATAAGGAGCATGTTATCATCAGCCCTGTTAACCATACCGTTTCGAATCGCATCGGCTCTTTCGGAAATACATTCCAGATAATTCTGAAACTCAGGCGTTTTGCGAACCACAATATCTTCGTATCCATCATGTCCAGGTATTCCCGCCTGGGCATCCATCTGATGAAAGTCAGCCACATTGGCAAATATGTTGGTAAGCTCCGGGATGTTATGAAAGCTCGAAAAACGTGTCGCCATTCGGTAATTGCTTGTATCGACATCAACCTCAAACCCAAGATTTTTCTCGGCAAACATGCCTACCCAGCTGTCAAAGCTCTGTAACTCAAGCAAAGCCAGCTCCCCGCTTTGAAGATATGACTGCATAATAAAAGCGTCTGTAATCGAGTTCGTAATAGGCGTGCCGGTCGCAAATACGACTCCGCCTCCGCCGTTGTCATGCTGAACAATCTTGACCTTGTCCATCATGTCCTTACACTTATTCGAACCCGTAGCACTAATGCCCATAACATTCTCGATTTTGGTGTCTATCGGAACATTCTTGAAGTTGTGCGCCTCATCAATGAAAAGGCGCGTTATGCCAAGTTCCTCAAATGTAATGTCATCGTCATCTCGGTCCTTGTTGTCGACTTGATAACCGTAAACTGCATCAAAATAAAACGGATTGTACTTTGAGTTTGCCTGTAAATCCGCAAGTTCTTCCCGCAGCTTTTCTCTCTTTCTTTTTAGCCTCTTACTGGCCTTATATTCAGGAATGCTGTCAAGTCTCTCGGCTTCTTCTTTAAGAACCTTAATCCTGCATTTTCGCGATATCTCTATCTCTCCAAAACTTGAATAAGCCATGATTATAGCATCATAATCACCGTTTTTAATCTCTCTGAGTGCGCGCTGTCTGTCCTTAGGAGTAAAGTCCTTTGGCTCAAGACAAAGAATATCCGCATTCGGATACAATTCATAGAACAAGTAGCGCCATTGACCGATGATGTTATTGGGAACCACATACAGGTTTTTTCGGGACAGCCCCATTCTCCTTAGCTCCATGCCGGCCGCAATCATGATATATGTCTTGCCGGAACCAACATCATGCGAAAGAAGGGTATTCGGAGAAAAAAGAATTCTCGCAACTGCATTCTTTTGATATTCAAACAAGTCTATCTCGGGATTCTTTCCCGGCAGTTCTAAGAATCTGCCATCGAAATGCCGTTGCTTTATGCCTCCGAACTTGTTGTCATATATTATTTCAAGGTCGTGTTTGCGTGCGCGGTCGTCCCATATCCATTCCTGAAATTCTTTTATGAGCAACTTTTGTTTTTCCAAAACTTCAATGGTCGCTGCTTTGTTAACCACACGTTTTGTCCCGGATTTAGTACTTGTGCTTTTTATGGTCTCTGTCACTTCCACCGACTGCATATTTAAGGTACGAAGAATAATATCGATTGTCGAACGGGCTACAGTTCCGTATGTCTGCTCCATCTTCCAATCTGTATATTTGGGGTCGCTACACTCCCATGTGCCGGTTTCCGAGTCATGAAAAAAACGAATCCTTGGAGAATAATAGACACTCACATAACCGGATTTCATACTTCCGGCGCGTATAAGATGCTGAACAAAATCATTAATATAAACCTCCGGCACCCACGGTGAACCCAGAGTTACGTATATATCTTCAGCACATACTTTTGGCGGAATTACGTTCTTAAGTGCTTCAACATTTAGTTCAAAATATCCGTGGTACTCTTTGTTAGCTTCTTTTGCTGTTTCAAGTTTTTTTCGAACATTACCGGATAAGTATTCTTCTGCTGTTTCCCAGCCTTTGTAAAAGCACTCACCCCATTTATCGGGATTCTGGTAAATTGATCCTTTGAGAGTTTCTATAACTTCCTTACATTCAGACCCACTTATAGCCGCTATGTACTCTATGTCAACGCAACCCTTATTATTCAGGCACTTTACGAAACCGTCAGGAATACTCTCAACACATACTCTTGCTACTTCCTCATCCGTGGCATAGAAATTTTCCCAGTCCATGGGCAATTCCATGCTCGTAACCTCTGCAATATGTTGCTCGGCAGCTTCTGTGGCTTGTCTTTCTCTTTCCGCCCTTACTTCAAGCGCCAGACGTTCAAGCTCTATCTTTTGAACTCGTTCTGCTTTGTCACGTCTGATTCTTTCTTCTTTAGCACGTTCTCTCTGAATGTTCTGCAGTTTGCCAATTAATGCCGTGATATCGTCGTTTGAAACACCCAACATATCACTCGCAAGATAATCAAATATGCTCATAAATTAAAATTACCATTCACTCTCCGCTACAGTATCAGTATTTTCAAATAATTATAGCAATGTACATGGACAGTAACTGTCTACCTGTGAACTCCATAGAGATATTGTGGATTATATGCAAAAAAATAAACTTCGGAGCTGAATGACCGAAGTTTATCTTTATTATGTCTTTATAACATTTTGTTATATTTGTATTCCCGCTTCTTGCAATCCAAGCAACGTCTTTTCCTTAATTTCTTTGCCTTTGGTGCCAATACAGTCCATATTGTATCTGACCTCATATCCTGCCTTTCCGGCGCCCAGAGCGGTCTTATAAACGCACACATTACCATCTATGCCAACAACCTCAATAGAGGTCACTCCTTGGGCTTTCAGGAATGCATCAAGTTCCGGGGTCGTAAAGGCATCTGCAGCATGCTTCAGGAATATGTTATCGCCTACTACTTTCAGGCCTTCTACGAAATCCGAGATGTATGGTTCGCCATTGTGCTTGGCTACATTTTTCACATAGATTACCAAGCCACCAGCGGCGAGGATTTCGTCGATGCGATGGTTGATTTTGGCGATTAGGGTAAAGTCGTACCAGTCTTTGGAGAAGTAGGTTTGTTGCATATCGATAATCAATAAAATATTCATAGAAAATCCTTTATATGTTTATTTCATATCATCTGACTCTTTACCCATTGTCCCTTAATGTCTTGCATTCCGGACACCTCTGCCCTCGATTTCTGTCTCTGATTTTAGCCTCCCACTGATTTCCGCACTTACAGCATTTCCACCATGCATTCTTTCCGCTATTGGGCAGAAAATCTTCCGGCCTTTTACCCTGATTTTTTTCATAATCCCATTCTGCAGCCAATGAAGGATTAACCGTTTTAAGGTCATTGACACCCTTTTTAGGAACCCTTCCACTGCAGCAAGGACATCCAACCCCTTTGCTTCTGTTGTTAGGGCTGGATTGCCAGCTATGATTGCATTTATCACATAACCACCAGACTTTTTTATTATATTTTGCTGTAATCTGGTGAGGATCAATAGTATTCTTGCTGAAGTCCCATTGTTTCATCAATTCCGGACAATTATCTGCTAAAGAACATCTTTCAGACACTCTGTTTTGCGTAAATGCTTTTCCTCTCGAGATCTTTTTGCATTCAGGGCATCCGGAATTTCGTTTACCGGCTCGATGTATTATAAGTGTCTTCCATTCATGGCCACAGATTTTACATCTCCACCATGCTTCTTCATTTGAATTAATGCCAAACAAATCCGGAGTAAGATTGCCATTTTTATCATAATTCCACTCTTCCACCAAGTCCGGTCTAAGTTCGGCAAGTGAGTTAGGAACAGAATACAAATATCCAAGAATATCTTGCCTGTCTTTATCTAGATCCACAACTATACTACTGTGATAGTTTCCAACTTTTCTCCTTGTCCAAAAATTTGACATCGGGTCAAGTGTATCTATTATTCCCTGTATTATGTTCTGTAATTGCTTCTTGTCCTTGGCCTTCAAATAATATGCATAGTCGGCAACACCCATCCTATACGAATCAGCATTTTCTTTTACTCGTATAAGAGAAATGCCTTCTTTTTTACACTGTTGATACTTTTCTTTCTCGCGCTCATAACTTTCTTCGCTGTTATGCCAGTATCCGCCATCAAATTCAATTGCAACCTTTCTTGATGGAATATATACATCAAACTCCCTATTGTTATCTAAGAGACCCTTATATCTATTAATAGCGTCTGGGCACAGCTTCTTTACATAAAAGAAAATCGCTTGCTCAGCAAAAGAAGATGAATAACGATTTTTACATATAGGGCATCCTGTCCCTGAACTCCTGTCATGGATAGTAGCTTGCCACTCGTGATTATACTTGCACTGCCACCATGCTCTGTATCCGTTCTTGGGCGAATACATGCTCGGCTTTTTGTCTCCGTTCTTTGTCGGATGCCACTCTGCTGCTATATCGGGGTAGACTATTGCGAAGTCATTAATGCCCGCAACAGTTTTCTTACCCGAACAAATTGGACAGTTGTATCCGCGTAAAGTACGTTTATCAACGTGCTGCTCATAATCATGCCCGTTTTCGCACGTCCACCACACCTTTTGCTTGGATGCTTTTGTAATATTATCCGGAGTTAGTGGACTATTCTTCTCATAGTTCCATTCTGCGGCTATTTCAGGGAATTGCGAAAGCAAATCATTTATACCGCTTTTTACTCTGTTGTAAGTTTTCATCATACAATCTAACGTCAAATTAGCGTAGTATTCTTTCTTCAAGATTTGGATAATAGTACAGTTTTCCGTCTTTAGCTATCAATCTTACGTCCTCTTGATACAAATCATCTTCCTCTACAGCTTTGATGGTCGAAGTTTTTCCCGCCTGATGCTCTATCTGTGCAATTGTACTTTGCGAAACCTTCTTATAATTGAATTTATCATTGAACAGACCTAGCGCCCCCATAAAGAAACCTTCAACACCCTGACGTTTTCTTCGGCTCTCTTCAACATCTATCTCTAGTCTCTTAACATGCTCGTCGTGCCACCCATTGAGTTTCTCAAGCGTCTCCTCTGATTGCTTAGCATAAGGAAGAAACAATGCGCAACTGCTTTCTCTTGATATTGCACCTAAATTCAACGCATAACTCAAATCTGATAATTTATACATTACTTCCAAAAGAATCTGTTGGTATTGGAACCACCTTTCCGCTTCACCTATTTTTTTCTCGTAAGCATCATAATCCAATCCCTCCTTACCTGAGATATCCTTAAGAGAAAGATTTGCTTGTCCTAAAAGTTGTGCACACTCATGCTCTAATGATTTCAGATGTGAGAGTTCCCGATTCCGTAGTTCATCATTCTCTATTGTTTCCACCTGAAAAGTAGAGCTTTTCTGTACCTCTGCTACCAAAGCATACACTTTACTTTTAAACTCGTTTTGCTGGAAGTCAACAATCTTTTCTATTCCCTTATTAATATCCTCAAGCTGGTCATTTATCTTAGACATGTAATACTGACCCACGACCAATGAAGCAACATTCATAGCCGCATTAGCCACACCAACAGCAGCAAGATTGTTGGCTGCCTTACCATCAAATGGTACCCAGTTTGCATTTCCTTTGATACTGTTAGCCACATCTCTAAAGGATCCCCGAAACGCCCCATCCATTGCTCTAGACTTGTCTAACACCGCCCCATTGGGAATAATCACCTGGTATAACTGCCCCGCAGATTTTGCAGCTTTTTGATAAGCATGTACCGCACTGGTATTTGCGACGATTTGTAAAGTTCCAGGAATTAAATTATCTATTCTCGCTAATAATTGACTATCTTTCACCTCAACAAGATTGGACTCTTCCTGTTCGGTCAAAGCAGGTAAATCTTCAAATGATATAGCCTTCTCATGCCTCTTAGACAGCACATGTGCATTCCTTCTTTTTAATGAAAGTGCATTATAATTTATATTGACATTCTTTTTCCTGATAAGTGCGAAAGCAATAATGCTTGATATCACTAAAAAACATATTATTGCTATTAAAACCGGCTCCATTTATTCTGCCCCCCCTAAAATATCCCTATTTCTTTCTATTCAGTCTCACAACGTCTGCTTTTTCAAAAAAGAGTTCTGCATAATCCATTTTACAACAAAACCTACCCTTTGATTATGCACTTTTTGAAAAAGCAACTAATTAAATCCATCTTAGCAATACGACAACTCCCTCAACCCTCTATTCTCCTGCTCGAGCTGCTTAAACAGGTAGTTCAATCTCCTCTTCTCAAGCTTCTTATCAGAGCGGGCAGCAAGGTTGCGAGCTCGGTGGCTAGTGAAGTCGGTGATGGTTTCGCCGGCGTTGGCGGCTGCTTTGTAGCGGTCGTGTTCGTAGATGTAGCGAAGGTAGTGGGCGATGCTCTCGGATTGAGGTGCATCGGCCTGAAAATGGTAGCGGCAAGTCTGGGGATGGGTGAAGTCAAAGTTCTCCGGTACCCTGTTGATGTGGAACAATGTAAAATGCTCCTGTGACTTGATATAAGCTATCTTCCAGCAGCTAATCTCAGTGCGCACATAAAGCGCATCTCCGATGACTACGAAGTCGAAGCCGTACTTGTTTTTGTAGCTTCTGATGAAGCTGTCCTCGACATTAAGGTGATAGTGAATGCTGTTGCAGTATTTGCAAACGTGGCAATCGTGGGCGATTGCATTGGCCTTTGTAACGTCAAGGCGGTTCTCCCGCTTCATCATCGCCACATAGTGGCATCCCGGTTTGTGGTATACATCTGATCCGTAACATACTGTTCGCATTTTCATAATTTCGTTCCTTTCCGCCTCTTGGGCTTTGGTTGTTCTTTTGATACAACCAAGATACTCCAAGAGATGTCCGTTTGTCGGGTCAGAGGGTACGCACGGGCGTTCGCGCAAGTAGAATAGAGGTTTTCACTATTTTGTGCGAGGTGTATCCTAAAAAAGACCGCAGATTACTCTGCGGCCATATATGTAAAGCGCTCTGTCAATCATGGACTTAGCGCCTGTCGAGGTTGGGCACCGTTTTCGGTGCATTTGAGGTATTGTTCATAGGCTTATACCTCCTTTCCTCGAGGGCATTATAACATATATTATGGTTTCTTTCATGCTCAGGTGCGATTTACGCTCGTCAATTGCTTTATTCTCTCAACTCATCAATACTATCCTCAACGCTATAAAAAAAACCCTCATCCCTTAAAAACTCCAAAACAATGCCACCATATTGCATCGTAAGTTCTGCGTCTTTGAAATAGTATCTTGCTATAGTCCAGCTACTGGAGCCACATAGCCACCTGTTTTCCAAATTGTTCTCTGCTTCTTCTCTGGAAACAAATCCATAGTCCTGCTTCTTATAGCGTTCAACAAACTCTCTTAGCTCGGCTTCAATCTTCGGGTCATTCTCAGCCCATTGCTCCAGCTTTCCATAGAGATAAATATCGTCCGGTTCAAAAAGCAGTCCCTCTGCTCCATGAACATTTTTCATGGGCGAGTTATAATGTGCCTCAAGCGCTTTGTTTCGATTCTCCACAAATTCAGATGAATGGTATGCGCTCTCATAAAATAGTTTCATTCTTTTTCCTCCTTATGATTCCTCAACCATAAAGAAAAGACCCATCGTCTGATGAGTCCCTAATCGCGTGCATATGACCCATCATTCAAGCTTTCGCACCTTGCCGGTCGGTAGGTTGCGGAGGGGTCATGGAGCTTGTCTCTCGCCCTCTCTTTATGGTGTATTTAATTATATCACAAAATTATTACCAGTCGTCGTCCAGCATCATATCCATCTCGACCATTTCATCGATGGTGTAGCCCTTTTCTTTTGGGGTATCATCCTCGGGTCTGTCATCCGGCCAGTCATCATCGATTGTTGTATTTAGAATGCCTGAGCCGTTTGAAGGCTTATAATTGGGGTTGTGATCCTTAAGAAGTTTATTCAGTTCCTCGTTATCGTTCTTTACTTTGATTATTGAGACAACAACAACAGTTATTACAAATCCAACAACCAGAACAATACCTGTAGAACCGAATGCTTTATATGCGATTATGAATAGTATTATTAGAGGGAATATAAATGCGAGCATATTGAAGCCTCCTCTCTGCAAGTATAACCCGTTATTTATCCTCATCCATCATATCAAACTCCTCCAGCTCGTCGACGGAGTATCCGCCACCGGAAGAGCCGCCGGATGAACCACTGCTCGAATTGCCGATGTCCTTGATGATGTATAAGACTACGGTCAGGACACCCATTATTCCCAACACAATTTTAATACCAGCTGGGCCAAGCAGCGCCTCTATGTCAGGTCCAAAGAAACCCACGACGCAACATGCTGCTATGAAAAATAGTAATAAAGCGGTAATCAAATTTGCCTCCTGTCATTCTTTTGCACGGAATCTGTGATGATTCGCAGGGTTCCTTAACTATCTAACATAAGCATACAACAGAATACTGTACCGAAGTACGGACAGGTCCCGATTATGCCTGCGGCGAATTGATTCTTGGCCAAAGCCGTCAGACCGTCCTTGTTGGGACTTGACCAGATAACTGCTACTTTTTTCATTGTGACCCCTCCGTTGGTGGCGCTTTACATAATCTTCGTGATATGCAATTTGAAGCCAAAAGAAGCCCTCTCCCCCGTTCATAATTTATTCACACCCGGTTCACGTCCTGTACATGCTCCGTTCATACATATGGACAAAAAGTGAGCTTATGAACAGACTATGGACAAACTGTAAACTTATGAATAAACTGTTGAAAATTTATGGACAAAAAATGGACAAATTATGAACGAGAAATTTTATGTATACTATTTATGTCAACTTATAGTCAATCAATTCTGACAATTCTCCGGCAGGTTTCAGACTCGTTAGAAAAGTCGGTTCCGGTCGTGGCAATTGTCAAATGCCGAATTATGAACGATTTTTGAACAGATTTTGAACACAATCTGAACTTTATGAACGAGATATGGATAAAGTGTTGCGAGGGTATGAACAGATTATGAACGGGGTTTTGTTATGTTAATTATTTATGTTAATACATTATGTTGACTATACATTCACGAGAAAAACTTTACCGCCCGCTCATCTTTTGCCCTTAATCCTCTCCCAAAAACTTGCCCATCATCACGAAATTCTTCACTTCATAAAACGACAACTTGGAATAAAACTGCTTATGCATATCGTCATTTACACTGTTTAACTCTATGATGGAAGCGCCGTTCTTTTTAACTTCCTGCTCCAGGTTCTTCAAAAAATCTGTTCCGTAGCCTTTTCCCTGAAAGCCTTTAAATATAACTATCTCTTCAAGAAAGTAGCCCCTTATATCGTCAAATTCCTTGAAATAGCCCATCAAATACCCGGTTATAACATCCCGGTCGTCCGTCTGGACCAGGCACATGGAATCTTCCATCGTCAGCACCTGATGTATTCGCTTATATGCCTTCTCATATGTCCAGCAACAGTCTTCTACGGTGTTATAGTATTCGATGTTCTTTGTGACCACATATTCCAAGTCCTGTTCGGTCATTATTCTGTAATTCATTGTTCACCTAAAACGCGAGTAAGGCTCGCGATATTTCTTATTTGTATTATGGCAGGCCTCTGCCTAAAACTCTGCCAGTTCTTCCAGCATCGCTCTGCGCAATTTATAGCGTTCGCGAAAATCCGCCGCCATTTTGGCAGCTACTTCATCTCCGCCGGGATATCTCTGAATCCAACGAAGGTTAGCTGCCACGCGCCTGTAATCGGAGCGTTTTTTGCTATTCTCTGCTTTTAACTCGGTATCATCTGCCAACACCGCCAGACAACGCTCAGGAAACAGCGCTTTCAGTTTCTTCTCATATTCTTTGAAGGAAAAACTGCTAAACCCCGCCTCAAGCGATTCCATTATGAGCTCATATCGATTCTCTGCCGCATACCAGGGAAACGGCCTGCAATCGCCGAGCTTAAAACTTTCAAATATCTTCGCGCATTCCTTCGGCCACTCATCCGGGCCAAAGAAGCCTTTATACTCCTTCCACAAAGCCATATCACCGTTGCTAAGCCTCATGGCCGCCCTGACTTCGAAGAGGTAATTGGCGTCATCGCCAAGTTCTTTGTAGATTTCTTTTAACTCCATGTGCCAGTTGTGAGTCGCCCACTGCTCGCTGTCTTCTTCTGCAGCCAGGTCCTTGTATATAGCAATTGCCTCGTCAATATTGCCGTAAGAGCGCTCAATCTGCGCCATGGTCTCACGGACTTCATATCTCTTCAGCGTCTTGGCATACTTGCGAATCTTCTCAATAGGCTCTTTCATGTCAGCCATAACATTAAGAATATACAGTTGGTACCGCTCCGCCTGATAGTCGTAGTGCCAGTCGCCCTTATGCGCCTCGCATTCTCTGACCTTTTCTGTCAAAAGAATGAGTTTCTTTTGCAACAGTTCAGGCTCCATGAAATGGTGAATCAGATACTCGTATATCTCATCCTCCATGTAATCGATAACGGTCCCGTCCAAGTGCTTCACAAACCACTCGAACATCTTCCGATGTGGCATTTCCTCGGCATCCGCCTCATAAACCGTATCCCAGGCCTCTTTCACATACCATACAAAATCCTGCGTCTGCCCGGCAGAATCATCCTTGTCGGTCTTGCCCCACTTAAGAAAAGCCTTGTTCGTAATATCAAAAAGCGCCTTGTACTCCCGGCTCCTCCCAAACTCCTTCACAGCCCTGTCAATAAGCCAAATAACATCGTTAGCCAGCCCGCTGCAATTCCCATAATCCACGAATCCGCGGTGGGTGTAACGGGCAAATATGCGGTTTATTTCGTCACGGTAATTATCGATGGTCATTTTGTGGGTTCCTTTGCTTTGTGCGGTAGGGATATGTGGTTGGGGTGGCTCAGATTCGGGCTAGCGTTATTGCCAAAGTGGCTCAGATTTAGATTAGCATTTATAATCTTCATTCGAAACATTCTTACAGATGCCTTAGAAAAACATATTTAATATAACCTTCAGCCATTAAACGACTCTATAGAAGACGTTGTGCTCTCAAGTTATTGTGTACTTCATTTACTGCTTCAACATAACAAATAAAAGACGGGTGCGAATTATCATACGGTCTACTAAGATACATGTTCTTTTTTCCTAGGTATGCCTGCCGCACCATCTGCCAGTACTCCGCATGCGGCTTAAGCTCCGCCTCTTTTTCCCATAACGCTTCAGAATTCGGAACCGTATTCCAATAATATCGATCCGTCCATGTATTGCCCCACTTTTCGTGAATCAGCCTTTGTAACCGTCCGTACTGATCATATTTAACAATACATACATCGATATGAAACGGCGTTTTATTTCCTGATTTAAACACCATCTCTTTTGTCGTTAACGCAGAAGTTGAATCTTCACAATCCGGCCACCCGTTAACTGACAAAACATTATTAAATGCCTTCTGCGCGTTACATTTTAGCGTCCTCGCATCGCCATATTCATCCGCATTATCAATCAGCAAATTGAAGTCATAATCAATGCCTTCATTTGCATTCTGCGTTACCATATTGCGGCCTTTACTACCAACAACATTCATCTTGGCATCAATACCATAACTCTTAAGCTCTTGCACCAATTGATTTACTATGTCTGCGCAATCACTATAGGAACGTTTCAAGAAATCTTTGTCTTTTACCCAATCGTACATAATTCTTCCTTTCTTGTCCCCGTTCCTGCCAAATAGTGTTAGACCACTAAATCATTGTAGAATAGCACTACTGCCGAGCATATGCAACTATTTTTTTCTTGTTTGTGAAACAGTCACAATCACTTCAGTAGCCACTGCACATACTCAAGCTCTTCCACTTCAGGATTTTCTTTTATGATTCCCTTTAAGAAAACCGTAGCAAGCTTAGAATCCAAATCGTACAAATATCCTTGATTCCCATTGCCATTTTTGTCAAATGGTGCATACTTTACTTTACAATACTTTACTATCTCATCTCGGAAGATTTCCGTCCTGATTGGATTTTTAAGTATTGTATACTCACAATCTGCCCTTCTGCCGTTTCTATACTTTCCGCCGTCAGCCCACAAATTAGGATTTTCGGCATCATAGCAAGCTCCCATAACTCGGCTTATTCCTTTAATATAGCCATTCGATCCATGAAAGATAACATCATCCTTCCGCACTGAAAGCAGACTATCCCAATAAAAGAGCCTATTACCAGAGGCAGAATAGATAGGTGCCCAAATACGGCTTTCTCTGGCCTCATCATCGAAGCCACCTGCCTGAAATACAAAGTATGTGTTAGGAATTCCCTCTACACGCTTAGCCGGAACATATTCCTTTTCCGCATATTCGCCATAATCTTCTGTGCCAAGATTTCTCCCAGGTCTTTTGATTTGCGGTTGAGAAGCAGCCTTCTCAGCTCTATATCTCTGAACGTCGCTTGCAATCTGATTCAGAAACTCTTTATCATCAGTCAGCAGCGTCATTGTACCATCAAAAGCTTCCGGATAATTAAAATGCTTAGTCCAAACAGCAAACTTCACATCAAAAGTCGTCTCACTGGTCATTGCAGTAACCGTTCCAACTCCATGCGCAAGATGCTTAACTTTCAATCCCGTTAAATCCATACCTTATTTTTCTCCTTGCGGTTTATAGTGATATGCTCCATCCCGATATTCCAAGTAATTCGTAGTAGTCCTATTAATCAAATCCACCGCCATATTATCAGGCGTATACATAAACCAGTAATAGTAATCACCCAGAATCAGATAATTGTTCTTATGCTCATAAAAGAAGCCCACAACAGCCTTTTCCTTAATGGTCTTCACAAAGTGTTCGTAAAGAAGCTTGTCATCTTCACTCAACCAGCTTTTCACCAGATATTCATGCGGTGCCGTCTTTGCATACGTAGTAGCATACTTCCATTTAAAACGCTCCGCAAAAGCCTTAGCTTCCTCAAGCGGAAATGCGACAGCATTATCCTCGCGAGTCCGCTCCTGCTCTATGTCTTTAAGCCTCTTTTTTGCTTCCTGCTCAGTATCAAAAGCAAGATGCTTAAAGTTCTCTGTCAGCTTCTGCCTGTTGCCTCTTATATCATCATAGAAAAGGCCCCATTTTCTGAGAGAGTCTTCATCAAAAGAAGAAATGTAAATATTTGACATATATAGTATTACTCCAAAAACTCCTCATATGGCTTCAAATCTCTCGCCGCCGACTCCAGCAATCTGGGAATATTGCTATATCGTTGCAGAATAAGCTTGTATTCTTTTGCCTTTTCTACAAAAGAAGGATTATCAACTGAAACAATATTATTCGCGGCCGTCGTCGCAAGTCCAAACATGATCTCCTTGTTCGGGAAGTCGATAATAATGCGACCCTCATTAATTGACTTTACGGTCCCAATTCCGAACTTAGGATGCTTCACAGAACTACCAACCGGAATCATATCCACCAAAGATCTGAGTGCTTCTTCGAGCGCATCCATGTCTGACTTAGCCTTTTCATAAGACAGCTTGAGTCTTTCTGCTTTGGCTTTCTCAGCTAAATAAAGCTGCTTTTCCTTCATGTTCCGCTTGGTAAAAGTGATCCCATTAAACAAGTCATAGACACTGCAACAGTAAATAATGTCGAATGCTAATATATGTTTTTCTGTGTCAGGATGAAGAGCTCCTCCTTTCAACTTGAGCCTTCCATCAAAACGACTTGCATCGGTATTCAGCAGTGGCTCGCATTCTTTAATCTGAGCCACCAATTCATTACACATTCCGTAATATTTCTCAAGATTAATGTTGTCGCCGGAGCCCCAATCATCGTAAAACTCCACGCAATCTGCAAATCTCTGTGACTGTGTTGCCTTATACATATAGTGATGTTCAGGATCGTTCAAAAACAACAATGAAGAAACTGAATGTGAATTCTGCTTATATAAAAAGCTTCCCGGAAAGAACTTCTCCAACAGCTCATCGCTACGTTTAAAGAAATCTGCTATCTTCTCCATCTGCACCTTCAAATCTTCGCCGTCCGGCGCATAAAGATTCTTAAGCAATTCTCTCACCGCCGAAGCATCCTTCCTTGCAAAATCCACCAATCCTGCCATAGGCTGCGTATAGCTGTCGATTATATTAAATGTACTCTTCTTAACTTCATAAAGTGCTCTCGGAAGATCTTCATCGCTCGCTTCCAAAGCCTTACTCATGAGCACTGGGAATACGTTGCATACCTGCCACTTATAATATTCCTCGTGCTCAGTATCGTTAATGAGTTCAAAGTTTTTAATGTAATTAGAGAAAATTAGCTCCAAATTCTTGTTGTTCATCAAAATCTCCAGTTAAAGACCTTTATAATATTTCTCAATTATCGCTGCCATAAGCTTTCTGCGTTCGGACAGAAATTTGTCATAATCAACAACAGTCATATTAACAATATCTTCAGGCAATGCGTTTTCCGCAAGGTTGCTTACCAACCTCTCTTTATCACTAATATTTCCGATATCTAAAATGCCAGAATCACACTGAGCCAAAACCCTTCCAAAATAGGCATTAGGAGCATCGTCGCTAATGGCCTTATTGACCTGAGTATCCAATAATGTAAAGTTTGCAACCTGATTATACTTATTCTTTTCCTCTACTCCGTTACTCTTTAGATATGCTTTCGGGAAAATGTGATGCACGTCTCCGGATATATCAAGCAAGTCAGATATCATTGTTCCATGCATAAACATCGAATTATAATTCAAATTAATCTGAGCCGCCAAAAAAGTATTAAACGAAGGGCTAGTAGTTGAAGATGTCTCAAGATTTTGAGGCAATGTTATCTTCCAAAAGTTATCAGAAAGGACCGATGCTTCAACTTCCTCCGCAAAGTTTAAGAATCCCTTCTCCTGTATAAGCCTAATATCACGGCTCATCACGGATTCAGGGGAGCCAACATATCTTCCTGTAAGAGTAGACAACACAAACCACCTCTGCACATAATGTTTAATTTGCGCATTTGGTATTGAGGCATCCTCAAGAAGCCATAAATAAAGCATATATGCGAAATCCAGCGTCATTTTGGAACCCAGGAGTTTGCTCGACTTAAACCCGGCCCCTTTAATGGCTAATACAAACTGGGCAAAGTTATATTCATTTATGTATGCCTTTATTCCTTCCTCGAGTTTCTTATATGACTCATCTATTATTTCTTCTTTAAATTCACGCGTCTCGAAATCTCTACCGGAAAGTAAGCTAACTAAATCTCCAAGTTTCCCTCGATGAAAACTATACATGAATGCGACACGAAGCATATCATTATAGTCAGGATCATAAATATCCTCATTATCCTTGGAAAGCCACTTTATCTTTTGTGCAAACTCAGTCTGCTCAAATTCTTGGTCTTTTTGCATCTGCGGATAAAAATCAGGCTTAACGGCAAGATGACAGAAGTAATCGACAACCTTACGAAGCATATTTCCACCATGTTTAACATCAGCAGCCATTTTTGACATAACAAAATCAGATTGACTTAGCGCGGTACCCTTAGAGTTAATTCTTATAAAAATTTCAGTAACTTCGTCTATGTCAAGAGTATGATCAAGTTCTATGACACCAATCTGGCGGTTAGCGATACCCTTTAGCTTAAGAATAGTATCGGATAAAGCATCAACATCTACGCCCTCATTATTGTCTACATACTCATTCTCAAATGCTCTTTGCTTAAAGTCCGATTTAAAAATAACTGAAATATCCGGAATCCATTTTTTATCTTTTAAATGAGAAGCATCCTGTACAGCAAATCTCTTTGACGGATCTGTTTCAAGTGGATTAAAGGCTATTTTAATACGGTCTTTATTGAAATCCTCATCCAACACTTCTAGCCCTGAAATAGCTGCCATTAGAGCGGTAATTCTCTGCTGTCCATCAATGAGTACATGCTTGCCATTAGCAACAGTACCATCCTTAGTTTTTACGTCAGGATTTTTCCACGTGATTATATATCCAGTAGGATAGCCATTGTATAGAGAATCAATAAGGTCTCTTACTTGTGATCTTCTCCAAACGAACGGCCTCTGAATTTCAGGTATTACAAATTGACCAGCGTCAATTAAGCCCAAAATACCACTTACAGAATACTGTAAAAGAGTAAACTTTTCTCCAACCATGTTTAAAACCCTTTCTTATCATTTATTATCTTCAAGCTTAATAACTGTTTTTCTGGTTATGTTCAAATAAGATACTTTGTCATAAACGGTTATCTTTTGCCTGCAAATAGATTCTTCTATATTTTTCGTGTCAAATATCTTTACGTCTCTTGCTTCTGTGGGAATCCCTTCATCAAATTGTGACAAGATGATATAATCTATCTCCTTAGAATTCTCAAATAGTTTAATAAAATCCCGAGTAATAGGGAACGCTCTTTTTGCCCCAGCGAATGAAACTTCAACCCCTTTATAATGCGCTCGTAAGAGGCATGTTTCACAATGGAACTCAATCAAAAAAATTACCTTATAATTTGAACTGTTTACCTCGTTATTGTTAATATACTCGCCGATATTATCCCTGTGAGCTTTAAAGACTTCGTTCAATCTTCGAATAAATTTGTCGTAATCAAATTGATTTGAAATATTTGATAAACTATTAACTGCTTTTTCGATTTCGTCTGTCGCATTTTTCAAGTTTTCGTCTTTAATCGTTCCTACGGAAGGGTCATGATATTTCTCAAAAATGTCATGGAATCCTCTACCAGCTCTTTTACTCTGAGACTGGTTGTTTTTAGGCCCATCGTAGCAAAAATCAATCATGAAATGCTCAATCAAATAAGAGCACTCCTTACTATCAGCGATAAAATCAGGCCGCTCATTTGGAACAGCAACAAGTGAATTAATCGGGAAAAGTGACAGAAAATATTCTCGCTGCTTACGACTTATGTATTTGTTTACATATTCTTTTGTTGAATCATAGCACTTTTTCTCAACTTCCTTTTTTGCTCCCATATTTTCGCAACCTAAACAAACATTTCATGATATTCTTTGGCGATTATGTCCCACGCTTTTCTCATGTTTTCTTCACCGCCAACATTATTCACTCCCCTAGCGCCACAATGCGCCACTCCATATACCATAACGCAAGGTTTTTTAGGAAACGGGGCCTTACAAGGATTTCCTATTTGCAATTTCTTTACAAAATCTTTCACGACTACTCCCGTTGCGACTTCAAAAGTCAGCTTACCTAAACAGATGATAATCTTAGGATTAAGCGCTTCCACCAAGCAATCAAACAATTCACTGTCCTCTCGCAAAAGCTTCTTTGTCATTCCACCGCTTTCAGAACACCCATCAGCTCTATATCCGAGCGAATAATTAGTAAAAAACAAACGCATTCCTGGATTTGCACAAGATATATTAATGCCTTCGCCGAAAGCTTTAAACATTTTCTGCATGGTTTTGTCAGTGCGAGACTCACTTGGATAGAGTACACCCTTATCTCCAGCCTGCATCTTCTGGATGCATTCCATTGTCCTAGGGTTCTTAGACGGGCATCCCCAATCCTGTCCAACCACTAATATGTCTACACCTTTCTCGTCAATGTCTTTCAATCGCCAACCTTGCCAGTATGTCCAAAGGTTTATTTCGGTCCCATTTAGCCATATATCACAAGGACTATACTCGACACGCCTGTTTCCAAATTGCAACCGATTGCCTATCTCATTTTTTGCCCTTTTTACAACGTCATCATATTTCATATATAGATTACCCGCCCTTGAGCCTCCCCCTGCCTTTCTCGTCGATTTTTCTGCTCACTCAACAATATTCCCCGCCTTATCTTGTCCCATTAGCATCTAAACCTTTTTATAATTCACTAAAATAAATAGTTATTCTTCCACATAGTCAGCTATAATATAATCAAGGAGGGCTACATAATTGAGAAACTTTATAGCTACACTTAAAGCCGCAGCTCTGACAATTCTAGTATTTTTAATGGCAGCATTAATACTTCCACAAAGTCGCGATTTAATTCTTGGGTCGCTCTCTTTTTTGTGGGAAATAGTTAAAGTCTTCTTTTTGGAAGATCTCCTGGGCAAAATAATCATTCTTGCAATAATAACAGTCACTGGTTGCTTTGTGTCATTAAGATATCGAGAAAAGCAACGAATGTGGCTTATTCTTACAGCGCTTGCAGATCTATTCTCCGGTCTACTCCTATTCTGCAAGTGATTATTGTTTAAGGGTAAGCGTGTCACCTTCTACTCACGAGTTCCAAGTAGTATAGTGTTCCAATAAATAATTCGCAGCTTCCTCTCCAGACAAGCCTTCAACGTCTGCGCCTGCTATTTCTAAGCACTTTTTCCTTAATAATTCTTCTTTTTCAGTCAGAACAAGAACTTTCAAATCAGAATCTGAAATATAAATTCTACACTTTGCTAACGACTCCTTAGACAGGCGTCTATTAACAAGCCTCTTATATGTTCGACAGTTAAACTCCAGCTCCTCTTTTTCGTCCTCATCTAGTTCTTCATATTGCTCAAATATTTCATCTGGTGTTTCTGCGTCAATATAGGCGCAAATCATATTAGTGTTTATATCGACAAGATAATCATACACAGCATCCAACGATCCCTTTGTGAAGTAGTATCCCCACTGGCAATCACTTTTCCCATAAGCGAGCAGATAATACATAAAGAAACCTCCCAAGCAACAAACATAAAGCTAATAAATTAATGTTTTTCGTATACTTCTAACCAATTTTTCCTTTTCGCTAATATCGTTCATTTCCACTTTCTCCAAATGTCACATTAGTTATGCTTTTGTGCTGCAATTTCACTGACCCTTTTAGTAACGCAATCTTTTGGTATACTCTCCAAATAATACTTATTATCCTTAACCATCGCTAAACACAATTCCTCTTTGAAATAATCATGTGGAATCAATTCAATGTTTGCAAGGCCCGGAGCTAAAACAGCAGCATAACAAATATCATAATTTAAC
Source organism: Lachnospiraceae bacterium YSD2013 (assembly GCA_900100895.1). Taxonomy (GTDB): domain Bacteria; phylum Bacillota; class Clostridia; order Lachnospirales; family Lachnospiraceae; genus UBA1258. Next base: position 55,448 of record FMTX01000012.1, on the reverse strand, counting down.
TGCTCCTTAGGAACATATTCCAAATTTCTCGCAGAGTATTTGACTGCTTCCAAACAAACATCAAAATCCTTAAATTCATCAGGCACTTCTCTAAGTATATTATTATTAGGAATACCATGCCTGACTGCCGCTAAACAAATATCTTTGTCTAGAATACCAGCAGGAACTTTGTAAAGCGTTGTTCCATCAACCTTCACAGCTTCAATACAGATTTCCTTTGAAACAAATTTCTTCGGCACATTCCACAGATACATCTTGCCACTTCTCACTGCTTCAAAGCATTTGTCATAGGTCAGAAGTCTCTCCGGAAAAAAGTTAATTAAATAATCCCTTTTATCTATCGCTTCTTCGCACACTTTTTCCGTTTTAAACTTGTCATGTATATATTTGAATGCATCTATATCAATATTCATTGCAACCGCACATACTTCCGATGTAAGTGCTTCCTCTTTTGCAAATTTGATTACCATAGGATGAAGCTGCACCATTTTTTCACACACGTCCGGCCATCTGAGCATATGCTTCAACGAATAAGGATTATTAAAACGCTCATTGATATAGAATAAGCCTTTCTCTTCATCCGATTCTCTATTAAATCCACAAAAGTGCCGATCCTTTTTTGCCTTCTCTAAAGATTGTGCAAAGAAATCTGAATTAACAAATGCTAAGCAAGAATCGTAATCATACAACGAGGTATGCAATTGGCTAAGCAATTCCGGATTCACAGTAATAGCTTCAGCAGTACTCTTGTAGCCCATTACGTCAATTGCAGCCCTGCAGACTCCAGCCGTATGCATGTTCTTAGGTATGTTCCATATGAGTTCAGGATAGTACTTAACTAACTCAACATAAAACTCTTTTGTTTTCAGTTCTTTAGGAATATAACTGATAGTTTCTGCCGCTGTAGCTTTAGCAACTTCTGCAACAAACTTCGGAGTAATAAACTTTAACGGTATCGATTTGTATTCATCAATATCATTTAATACGGCCTTTTTGCACTGTTCTTCTGTTATATACTTGTCCTGGATTGAAACCGCTTTTCTCTCTTTACTATTTGGCATATTATCTCCTCAAAGATAGAAATAACCGTTATGATAACGAGCTCTCACACTTTCCATTCTTCTGTATCCAAATTTCAAAACTGATATAACTCAATTTCTGCCTTCCGAGTCATAGAATCGCAAAATACACTTAATTCTGGTCTATAAATCAAGCCCTATAAGCTTACCATTAACATATTTCCTTCTATCCAATTAGTGGTAAGATAACCGGCATCAAGCTCTCTTTGAAATCCCTTATAAGAGCACTGTTAAATTTAAACTTAGGAAGTGCATTTTCCGTTACTTCTTTATATGCTGTGTAATCTGCATTTTCTTTAAGCTTATTTTCATTTGCAAGTTCGCCATCTTTGAAGTTGTACGCTTCGTATCTAACGTCATCAACACTGATAAACCATTTAGATGCAAACTTCTCAATTTCCTTATCAATCGCCGTATATCTCATCTGATTTATGATAACAGCCATATCTTGTCCCATAAACTTAGTCTTATCTTCTTCAATTTCATCCAGTACCTGCATAAGAATACTGCTAAGACTAGGATTGTCTTCAGAAAACTCCTTAACAATTTCTCGAAGTTCTAATAGTTTGTGCTCAAACTCCACTTCATTAAAGTCGGCATTATCCGGGTGCAAGAAGTCTACAAAGCCCTGAAGCAGTTCAACAATGTATTCAAAGTCAACTTTAAACTTGCTGAAAGCGACAAGATCGTAATCATCTGTTATAACCTGATCTTCCGAATCCTCCGGTTTTTCTTTCTTTAACATTTCAACTATATTCTTATATACCGCTGCATAGTTATCATAGTCGCTCTGTGAAAATTCAAACGAATCTAAGATGTCTGGTGTGTACATAGAGAAAGATTTTAAATGAGCAAAATCGTGGTCTAAATCCCTAAACAACCTTACAAATGTTTTCATCTGCTTCTTTGACAAATTCAGTGCGTCTGCCGGAGTAGGTGCAAACGTTCTGATAGTTTTTAATGAAAGAGTAAAGTTTTCAAGTACTGTTTCCCAGTCCTCTGCAATGGCTTTACCGTATCCTCCTCTTGAATAAAGAATCAAAGCTTCATTTATTTTCTTTTTGTATTCGACGGGAGAGCGGAAAGTAACTACTTGTCCGTACTCCTTATTAGCATCAAAAAGCCTATTAGTTCTTGAAAAGGCTTGTATCAGGCCCTGCGGGCTCATAGGCGGCCTGTCAATGAATAACGTAGAAAGACAGGGCGCATCAAAACCCGTGAGAAGTCGGTCAACTACAATAACCAAATCAATCTGCTCATCTCTATCGCAGTAGCGCTTTTCTTTTCTGGCCAATCGGTCATTTAAATTGTTATTATATGCCCCTAAAGCGTCGAGTTTATATGATGTACCATAAATGCTATTGTAATATTCCAAATATTCTTTCATTGCTTCTTGGTTACTTATAGAAGCTTCTTCGTTTTCTGATACAGAAAAAGTAATTGCAATTTTCGGGAAATCCGGTAATGCCTTCTTAATATCTTCATCTAATTTAATGTCCGCTTCACCAGACTTTATCTTTAACAGATAGTCAAAATACTTCTGCGCAACTGAAATGGACTCTACCGTAAGCATAGCTTCGTAAGTTTTACCTCTACCGTTCTGAAGGCCAAACTTAGCCGGAGAATGATTTAATATCACATTCAAAACGTTTTTCATGTGACCTTCGCTTTGATAATATGCTTCCTCTTCGTCTGCTTTTATGTCTTTCGGTCCCAGGTTTTCTACATTAAAGCCAAGTACAGCCCCATCATGTATAGCTTCCTTTATGGTATAACTATGTAGGCACGGACCGTATAATTCTTCCGTTGTCTGCGCCAAATCTCCTTTTTGTTCATACTTGTTTTCTTCAAAGATTGGTGTTCCCGTAAAGCCAAACCATATTGAATTGCTGAAGAATCTCTCAATGTCTCTCTTAGTCGACGGAGTAACTGCTCTGTGACATTCGTCCACAACAAACGCGACTTTTAATGCTCTTATTTTGTTATAGTCCTTCGTACCTTCCTTTAAGCGACGGCTAATCATGACTTGCATCTTTTGTCTTGTTGTAACAATCATCTGCCGATTATCATCCGCCAATCTCTTGATTAAACTGGTAACGTTTTCGGTATCATCGACGTCTATAGTGTCGTTATCTGCATAGGACTGAAAGGCACCTTTCGTTTGCATATCCAGGTCCTTTCTGTCAATCAGGAATATTGTTTTTTCAACTGAAGGAATGTCCATAAGAAGATTTCTTGTGGCTTTATACGAAGTCATTGTTTTGCCGGAACCGGTAGTATGCCAAATATACCCGGACTTTCCTAACTTCGATGCTGCTCTCATGGCTTCTATAGCGTGAATTTGATACGGCCTTAAGATAAGCAGTTTCTTCTTATCTTTGTCTAAGACAGTATACTTGGTAACCATTTCATGCGCCTGAGGAATGCGCAGAACTGCCTTTGCAAAGTCAATATAATCGCAAACAGGAATATTTTCTTCATCTATCCAACCGGTAAGGAATTTTTTATTGAGTTCCGTATCACGCGCAGCAGAAAAATACTTTGTATCTACAGCATTGCTTACGACAAACATCTGGACATTAGAAAAAATACCATGGAATTTTCCTTCTGCAATGTATTTCTTTATTTGCCTATAGCCATCGATGTATGAATGTTCCTTGTTTTTTAGTTCGATGTGTATTAACGGTATGCCATTAATGAGCATTGTCACATCAAATCGTCTGTCTCTGCTTCCTGCTACATTTTCATCTTTAAACGCCTGATATTGGTTGATTACTTCATAAACGCTGGTACCCCCGGCAATGTGCTCGTTATTCATCACAACGAGATGAAGCGTCTCATTTCCCCTTTGAACATGAACATAGACCTTGCCATTTTCTCCAACAAGCCATTTGCCCGCATCATAAAAGGACGCGTGCGAAATATCGTTTTTAACCTTGGCAAACTCCGATTCACTAAGCGGTATATCTTCAAGTTTGGCTTTATTATTTTGCTCAAGAATATATTTGAAGTTTTTCCAGAGATCCTCTTCAGTTTTAATGTCCGGACGATACGTCCACTGAGATTCTTCGCTGCATAACTGTTCAATAAGTCTCTTTTCTAATACCGCTTCCAATTCGGGCATGTTGTTGTCCTCCCAATGCTATATGTTGCGTCTTCTCACTTTATAATTATAAATTAGGAAACATGTTTTGTAACATATACTTTTTAACTTCTTTCAATTCATCACACTTACGCTGTTGAAGGGTGATAAGGTTGTCGAGGTCTCTAAAGAACACACCAATCTGCTTCTGTTCTTCAAAAGACGGCAACTGTAATTCAAAACTTCCCAGGCCTGATAGTCCAATAAAAGGCATAGCACTACCCGCATTCATTGAGGTTAGTTTTCTGCTGTTTTTTGATGTCTGTAGGTTTGATAATAAAAACTTATTAAAAGCAACGCCTTCTTTTCCCCGTATTCTTGTAAGTTGTGGTCCTATGTTGACAAGCCCGTATTCCTGCGGTATTTCAGCAATAACGCCCATACTTGCCCCTCGATTTGTAAGTATTAAATCACCACCTCGGGACTGTGCTTTTAAGAGAATAGCATTCTTTTCTTCACTGATGTATTTTACATTTTCTTTATTAAATACACCGTCGGCACCCGTTACCGCTGATGTAAAAAAGGGAATACCTTCATCTATAAATTCATTGTCCTTAGGATACTTCTCTCCATAGTTTCCATCTATATAATCTGCTATTTCAGAAACCTTACGCTGTTCCCAATCGTCAGTAAAACCATCAAATCTAATTTCAGGAACTCGTTCTCCTTCCTGGGGAAACATTTTTTGAAGCATATATTTCTTAAGAGCTTTTGTTTCAACACACTTACGCTGATGAAGGGTGATAAGGTTGTCGAGGCTCCTAAAATAGTCACCTATTTTCTTTTGTTCTTCATATTTAGGGCAGCTTACAGGAATTCCTCTGCATACTTCTTGATTTAATTTTGGCATAGCCATTCCTGAGTTATACTGCTTATAATCTTTTCTTTCTAAAGAATTGCAAATGAAATTATTCTCATTACCATCTTTGCATTTTAATACATGAGCATGGTTGTTAACCCAGTATTTTCCTGATGCCAAGAAACATACAGGATAATTTCTATCAGTTATATTTGCGCCATCTTCACTTAGAAGAATCAGTTCCTCATCAAAAATATACCCATCTACATAATCAACAATTCCAGACGCTCCATAATATGGATATGGTCCTGAAACTCTTTTTGCTCCTTCAAGAGGTTTTCTCAAAGTGTCCAGAAATTCTACTACATCTTCTAACTTGCGCTGTTCCCAATCATCTTTAAAATTTTTAAACCTTATATTTGGTCTATTACTCATTCTATCTATCCTTTATTTTCCGGAAACATATTTCCCAACATGTATTTTTTTACACTTTTCAGTTCGTCACACTTACACTGATGAAGGGTGATAATGTTGTCAATTTCATCCAAAGTCACTGCGATTTTTCTTTGTTCCGGTAAAGACGGCATAAGCATTTTACATTCGCAAAGTTTATCGTAATAGAAGTATAACCGCACGCTCCCCTCTTGAAGTCGCTCAATCCACTTTGGAAAAATATCAGACTTAAACCAATGCCAGAGGAATCTATCATCTACATAATCTGCTGTCTGAAACACCTCATAAAGCGAGCTAACAATAACGTTTTCAGTACCTTCATAGTATCCGATGGAACCTACATTTATTCTTGCCGGATTATATGCAAACGAGTTGGGCATAACGATATTGTAGGCTTTTCTATCAACATCTTTCATATATCCAAACTCATCATGTGCCTCATTTTGGCGAATAAAACCTCTGTCATTAGTAACAGCATATGGATCCAAATCAAGGTTCTGAGAGTTTCTTTTTCCGGCATTCCAAGTGAAGTCAGAGAACTTACGCTGTTCCCAATCGCCAGTAAATCCTGCAAATCGAATTTCAGGAACTCGTTCTCCATTTTGGGGAAACATTTTTTGAAGCATATATTTCTTAAGGGTTTTTGTCTCATCACTCTTACGCTGATGAAGGGTGATAAGGTTGTCAAGATTATCAAAATATTCTCCGATTTTTGTCTGTTCTTCAACGCTCGGGACATTGATTTTATACTTCAGCATATCGTTAATATTGAGTACTCTATTACGCCCCGCACCGCCAGGAGAACATAACTCAAGGTATTCTCTGAATTTTCGATCCAGCATTAAAAACTTAAAGAAATGTGACTTCAAATCTTTATGGAATGAAAACTGCGGAAACCTATGCGATACAAGGGTTCCAGCGTCCTCTTCCTCAGTAATTGCTACTGCATGTTCCCAGGCAAAAGTGATATTCAAAATAAACTTGTCCGCTGCCACTCTATGCATCTTTGCAGTATCTAATTCTTTGCCAGGTTCGACATAACTATGAAAGACTCCTTTTGCATGACTTCTTATACCAATTCTTTCATATCCATCATGAGGTGTTTCGACTGGATCTTCGTATCTATCAAGCATGTCTCCAAGCTTATGCTGTTCCCAAGCATCACTAAAATGCTTAAATCTTATTCGGGGTACATTGACCATTTAAAAGTCCTCCAAAGTGCTTATGAAGTCGCGTACAGCTCCTTCTGTGTCCGAAGAATTAAAAGTGAGTTCTTCAAGCATCTGCTTCAATAAAGCGTTCCCCTCTTTTATTTCCTTGTTTGTATTTTTTATCTCCGCGCTGAGGCTCTTTAAATCAACTGCTTCCTCTTCCTCACTTGTATCAACGTATCGAGGAATGTTTAAGTTAAAGTCGTTTGCTTTAATATCTTCAAATGATGCCAAATATGCCTGTTTTTCTACAGTCTTTCTGTTTTTATATAATTCAAGAACCTTATCGATGTGCTCTTCATTCATCACATTCTGCTTTTTATCTTTTTCATAAAGATTAGAAGCATCAATAAAAAGAACGTCACGGCCTTCTCTGTGCTTTTTTAATACAATAATACATGTAGGAATTGGTGTATTATAGAACATATTTGAAGGAAGCCCTATAACAGCATATATTGAACCATTCTTTAAAAGGATTTCTCTTATAGCTCCTTCAGACGCGCCTCTAAACAACACGCCATGAGGCAGTACTATTGCCATAGTTCCTGTCTGTTTCAAATGATAGAACCCATGCAACAAGAAGGCATAATCCGCCTTTGATTTGGGAGCAAGTTTTCCTCCATAATCCATAAAACGATCATCTTTCGTAAAACCTTCTGCAGCAGACCAATTTGCCGAGTACGGCGGATTCATAGTAACTGCATCAAACTCAGTCTCTTCATCTGTAGGCCAGTCTGCATCTAAAGTATCACCATTACGAAGATGCTGGTTCTCCGGGAGTACACCATGTAAGAACATGTTCATACGTGCAAGATTGTATGTAGACGGCATTAATTCCTGTCCATAGTACTTGATATAATCAGGTTCATTCGAATAATTCTTACAGCTAAGCATCAAAGAACCTGAACCCATACAAGGATCGTATACCTGAAGTCCCTTCTTATTCTCCTGTCCTGCCATTGCTATGCGACAAAGAATCTGTGCGGGGCCATGAGGTGTGTAGAATTCTCCGGCCTTCTTTCCTGTTTCTGAAGCAAATTGTCCAATCAGATATTCATAAGCATTACCAAGGACATCTCCTTTTGTATGAATTAAATCTGCCTTGTCAAGAACCTTAATTACATTGGCAATCGTATCGCTTTGCTTCTGATCACCGGTACCAAGTCTATTTGAATACAAATCAACATCTGCAAACAAGCCATTAAATAACTCATCCGATTCTTGGATGCGATTGAATGCTGCCTGTAATTTTTCTCTGTTAAACTTTTTATTCTCTGCATCTTTTAACATACTGACATATGTCATGTCGGGATCTAAAGTATAGTGTAAAGACTTCTTCAATTCCTCAAGCAAGTCTTCAGCATCTTCAGATTTTAAAGCCTCTTCATATTGTTTCTGCGCTTCTTCAAGACTTTCAGGCTCCTCATTGTTGAGCAAATCATATACTTTCGCCAAATATGAATCTGATAAATACTTATAGAATACAAGCCCTAATAAATATGTCTTATACTCATTAGCATCCATCTTTCCACGAAGTTCATCAGCCCCACTCCATAATACCTGTAATAAATCTTTACTTTCTGCCATTGTTAGTCCTCCTCAATTTTCCTTATTATTTCCATTGTGTAATTATGTATATCTTCTGCCTGTTTCAAATATAGTCGGTGCTGAAGTATAGATTTTCTATAAGCATCGCCTATGACTTTTTGTTTCTCTATGGGCAACAGTTTAATCTTTAAATCTCCTATAGTCTTAACTGTTAGCTTTTTCACACTTAGCGTTGTCCCTTGGTGAAACATCGCTATTTGCTGTTCCAACTCTTTTCCCTCATTGAACTGATAACAAAAAAACCACGGAAGAATCTTTGTCTCATCAAGTATGCATTTTAGGAAATTTTGCGTTATCACCTTAGACTCGGTCATTGACGAAATTGGAGCTGCTTTAGATTTGATTAGATTGATTATGCAACCGTACGTATTGCAATCGTTGTCTCCACACGCTAAATCCCGTTCAAAGTCCTCCGGAGTATATATATCCTTACTTTGCTCTTTAATACGAGTAGTGTTTTTTCCCAAACTAAACTCTATTATTTCATCAAGTCTGACTATATCCATTTAGCCTCCTTTCATGTAATTTAACTAAATTACATTTTAATAGTAAAGGAGTCTTTCTTGTTTGTCAAGGTGTAATTTAATTAAATTACATCTTGGGTCTGTTTTTTGCACTTCTTATAGAACTTGCATGTCAGGCCGCATTTTCCTGTAGCTTTTCCCTTTGATTCACGCCCTTCTATTTATCCAATTAAAAGCATTTCATACTCTTCCCATATAAGTTTCCAAATACAAATCATTGTTTTCTTCTTATACTCTTTTATTACTTAATCTTAAGCCTAGCATACTCGTTGTCCCAATAGCAGTACAGGTTTTCGTACGCATGTTCTGGACAATATTATGGATTTATATATGACCTATAAATGTACCTAATGGCGCCTGTCTAGTTTGCATAATGTTACGGCCGTGAAAAAAACTCAACCGCATCGGTTGAGTTTTTAGGGCATCCAAAGTTTGATTATCCTTTCTTTGAGTAATGTCGTATTCTTGAAGAAATTGTTGAATGGCAGCTCTCTTTATATCCGTCATCAGAAAATTGTGTACTATTTCTTATGCTTTTCCTTAATAGAAAGGCCCTCTATGATTTTTGAAATATCATAGAAGACCTATTTGCCTAATTTATTATTACAGAAAGGTTCCTTTAGTCTCGCCTTTTTACACATTGACGAACGCTTCAGTTTCATCAACAATCTTTATTAGCTTATCTAGCAAAACAGAAAAACCCCTCAATTCTTGAGCGCTGTAACTATCCAATCTGTCAGCTAACCTTTTTTTTACAATCTTTTTGATATCGCCTGGCAAATTATTAAATTCACCTGTAGAATTATCTATTTCTTGTTGTGCCAGATCTTTTTTTAACTTTTCTGAAAAATAATCTTCTATAACAAAATCTGATGCTGTATATCCTTCCTTTATCGGAAGCATTAGCGAACAAACATTTTGCTCTTTAAAACACTTTTTACTGCCTTTTCCAATATTAGTCTTGCCAGTGACTTTTTTTAATCCATCAAGGCCTCCGTTGTCTCTATCAAAAACTGCTATTATCTTCTTATCATTTGGCAGAAAGGTTTTCAATTCATTTATCGTGTTTTCAACGCTAAGTGCCCCACCACAATGCAAAAAATCTACATCTTTCAGCTCTGAGTATTTAGTATCGTTCTGTTCCAACTCAGAGATCGCTTTTTTTATATACTTAACATCACCATCTCCTTCAGTTATGATCAATGGACGAGTTGAATCCATAACCAAAGTATGATCTATATAATTCCATTCAGAATTTGTTATTTCCGAAATAACTTTAGCTATGTCTCCATTCTCTATTACGCAACTGCCATGTTCGTTCTTTACAAATAAAACTTTATTATAGTTAAACAAACTCGTTAGAGTAGGAGAATGGCTCGAAACAACAAAATCACTTTTTGAATCCGTTTGCATCAAATCATAAATTTCATGTTTTCTTCCTTCATGAAGATGTGCATCTGGCTCATCAAACAAATATAAATTTTCACCAGCAGGAATATTTATTGCAGAATATATCAGCAGTAATTTTTTCTCTCCTTCTGAAAGACTTTCTATCTGAATTTCTCCATCACAAAGTATTTTAAGTCCAGTTATAATCTTAAAATCTTTATGTAATGTCAGGACAGACATGTCAAACAAAAAGTTTTTTTCAAATCCAGAGAATTCCAAAGCTTCGTGATATTTGTCCAGACTCACTATAACTTCATCCTTTTCGTCTGGATTTAACAGATTGATGATTGTTCTCGCTCTGTCATTCTTATTTCTTTTGATTTTGTTTACGTCAAAGGTAAGTTTGATTCCAGTAATACTTTTTAATCCCAAGACATCACTTACAAATGCGTTATGATCACTGATGTCGTCAACTGCCAGAATACTTGCTAAAAGTTCCCAATAGTAATGATTCAGGAAAATCATACGCTCTTCTTGATATGCTTTTTTTCCTTCCAAGTACTGCTTGTTATACTTGTTATACGATGAAAAGTAGTAATGTTGCCACAAGCGGTCTTCCTCGCCACTATATACAGCAATAACATGGTCAGGCATCAAAGATAACCATTCATCCGGGCTTACAGTAGTATAGTTATCTTCTGAAAGTTTGCTATATGCAACCGATAGAGAACCGTCATTGTTGTCGATACGAACTTTAATCTTTTCGCCCAAATCTACATTAATTTCTTCCGGCCTATCCTTCTCGTAACACAATACAAATTTAAACTCTGGTTCTACTTTTCTATTGTTTTCATACAGTGCGGAAAAAATCGCACTAAGCACTTCAAGCAAATTACTTTTTCCAGAGCCGTTCGTTCCAACAAGCAGTGTTTGTCCGTCACTTTTTAAAAAATCAATGTTTATGTTCTGAAGATTCTTATAACCTTGTACTTGTAAATTTATTAAACGCATATGTATGTATCCTTTACATTCTATTATCCTTTTTGCATTATAGAAACACGTTTTTTTCAAAATTCGTCTCTGCTTGGATAGTCAATGCTTTTGACTGTTCGTAATATTTCCTTGCACCATCCTTTGTAGCATTAAACCTATCAATAATGGCCTGTTGCTCTGAAATTGATGGAACCGGAATCCTTATTGCTCCTATCTCATCACTATTCAAATTATACTGTCCACCACCTTGCCTACGCATTACAGCAATTTGGTCACGAACAATTGTTGTGCGGAAAAGAATATTTACATATTCTGGCAACACAACCGAAGTATCAAATCGATATCTAATAAGATATGACGCATACGTATATGTGTCGTCACTATGAAATGTCGCAGCTTTACCAACCAAATCTTTACTACCATTTGTTCTTACAACAAGAAAATCACCATCTTTTAGTAGCCATTTATCTTTGTCCTTATCCGTAACAGCACATTCGTATGGAAGATACTTTAATTCATTATAATCAATCTCTCCATTGACTATGTTAGACATTCTAAGCATCGGTATCATACCATCTTCTTGTGTCTCAGAAGCCTTAATAGATAATCCAAATAACGACTCTTGAGGTATTTCCGAGATAGCTAATGATGGACATGTAAAGCTCTTGTTTATTTCCTCTAAAATGCCTTCTTTGAGAGTATAACCAACTTCCCATCGATTTACAGAAGAAAAAGAAACTGTTTGAAGTACCGAAGATTCATTATCCTTTTTTTTGCTTTTTCTAGTATAGCTAGATACCTCTGACTGGATATCAAGTAATAAATTAGCTCCAAAGTCATCTCCGTATTGTCTATTTTTTTCAGCTTCTTCTAACGTGGAGTGATATTCCCTAAGAATCCTTTTTTGTTCCTCTATGGATGGTATTGGCGCTTTCAGTTCTGCCAACTTATCATATCTCAATGTTTGTCTAACTGAACCCGTAGTAGAGTCTTTTATCAGTTTATTGAAAAAGGCACTCTTCATCATCAGCCATATATACTCAGGTAATACCGTATCTTTGCAACTGAACACAACGTAAGCAGGACTAATATAACCACCCTTTTGCGCAGATGTTTTTAATCCTATAGAACCAACATTTATTCGATATGGATTATATGCAATCCAATCATCCTTTATTATGTGATACTTCTGCTTTATCTTTTTCCCTTTTTCTATACCCGCATCAAACATTCCAACTTTGTTAGATACACCAAGAATTATAAAATCATCATCCGGATAATCTGATAATTGTATTTTCGTTGTTTGATGAATTAAATGTTTTCCAAGTTTTTCAACAGGATAATTTGATGCAACTTTCGAAAAAAAGAACTGCTTTACATCCCACTGAGTAATGCTTGAAAAAAGCGTGGTAGAAAGTAACTTTTTCTCACTATTCATTAATTACTTCCTCCTTATCACCAACAATTCTGCAATACACACCATCTGCATTCTGCTTATAAGTAATTGATTGTTTCTGCACTACCCATAAAGCGTTATCCTTACGATATTTCTTATATTCTTCGACAAGTGTTGGTAACTGATTACCGTCAGAAGCTGCGCCAGTAGTAGTAATTCCTGCATCATCAACTTTCGCTATCGGAATGTCATAATCAAACATTCTCTTAACAACAGTTTTAGCTTCTTCATTAAGCTGCTTCTCTAATTCGTCCAGTAGCTTTACAGCCTCCCTTTTATCAACTTTATAGTTTTTCTGCATTTGCTTAATTTGCCCAATTTCTGCCTGCACAGAGGCAACATCACCCATTTCTTTATGCACTGTCTTGAGACGATCCTTGGCAGAGCTAAGATTAGAAGCTAAAACCAACTCTTCAGATTCATCATGTGCAATTCTGTCATTTAACGCGTCTATTTCGCCTTGATGCAAAGCAGTTACTTCAGCAAGGGCGTCTATTTTGCACTTCGCATAAACCTGCTCCTCTTCGGCTGTAAAACGCTTCATAAACACAAGACTTGGTTTTACTGTCGCACCTGCTGCAATAAACACATCCTGAGGAATAGAACAGATTAATATGATTTTCGCTCTGCCTTCAAAATACTCTCTGACTGCAGCAAGATTTTTATTATTTAGCACGCCTTCAGGAAGAACCATACCCATACGGCCTCCTTTTTTAAGAAGTCGAAGGCATCTCTCCATAAACATTACTTCTGTAAGAGTAGAAATGCTTCCCATATCAAATAGTGAAACAAGCGGTTTACCAATATTGTCATCAACTTGTCTTAGAGCTTCTTTGTATGCATCCCCATATTGGCGAAGATATTTTTTCTTCATTTCTTCATCAGTATATTTATCTGCCTCAGTTATTAGCTGATTTTTATCGACGTTCTGACCAAATGGCGGATTTGTAAGGATGACATCAAAACGTTCCTCAAAGATCCCATTTACATTAAGCAAACCGTCGTGATGATGTACCCCACCGTGTCCATCACCATGCATAATCATATTCATTTTCGAAGTGCGAGCCATTCGAGGGTTTGCATCGGCACCGTATATGCAGCTTCTGGAAAGCTTATACATTCGACTTTCCTCGTGATGTGTATCTAATTCACTATTCAAAGTTGACTGCATTCTGGTTATTTCGTCGGAGATGCTTGCTTGTTCATCGTCAGATTTTGAGTCATAGTCATCGCCTTCAAGCTCTGCCCGAAGAGTATCTTTCTGTTTCAAAATGTCTTGTTCTATCTTTTCACGAACGTATTCAAAAGCTTTAATTAAAAATCCGCCAGATCCACAAGTCGGATCACATATAACTTCTCCTTCCTGGGGATCGAGAATTTCAGTCATGAAATCAACAATAGTTCTTGGTGTAAAGAACTGGCCAAGTTCACCACGGAATGTAGTGCCGAGAAATTGTTCAAATGCGATACCTTTGACATCATCCTGCGTATCGGAAAGATTGTAACTTTCCAATTTCTCAAGGATCTGAACAAAGCTGTTTTCGCGAATTTTTATTTCATCTGCATCTTCAAAAAGACGATCATCCTTATATTCAACCTTGGTTGTAGCAAAAAGATTTTGCATATAAGGTTGGTCAATTCCAGCAGCCTTTAAGCCTGGGCGAACATTTTTTTCATAATTTTCACGCTCAGATTCGTATTCTTTTCGCGTAAATACTTTCATCCCGGCATTTTGTCGCTCATAACGTATCTTCATAAAGAGCAATTTACTGATTTCATCAAATGCTGCTTCCGGAGACAGTTTATCGTTGTTGCGTATGATGTTATGACAGGCCCTTAGCGTTTTCGTAAACTCTTCACGTGTAAATGTCTTTGTCTGATTCTTGATTTGTTCTATTTTTCTTGCATCATTAGCATCCTGGGCAGACGGAATAGCTACAACTTCCTCAAGCTTCTGCGGAAGATAAGCAGGATCAACATTGAAATATTTAGTTTCTTTCTCATTTGTTGTAATAAAGAACTCCGCATGTGCCCATGAGGCATAATTAAATCCCTGATAGTAGTCCTCAACATGTATTTTTACATTTTCTGCTTTGCATTCAACTACAATGAAAGCTGATTTCTGATCATCTTTATCTTTTTTGCTTTTCCAGATGACAATATCAGCCCTTGCTTTACCACTTCCACGCTTTGAACTGTTCACCTTCAGTTCCTGATCCATCTGGTCAAGGGAATATCCATATTCATTGACCAGAATAGTTATATACTTCTGGCGAACTTTTTCTTCCGGTTTTGCAACCAGCCATTTGCCACGTAAAGGTGCGTAAATTTTACCGTCTTTTTCTTGAACTTCAAGTTTTGCCATTTCTATTCCTCCTAGATATCCGCACCATTCTCTTTAAGGCGGCAATATCTGTCGTAAGAGATAATGATATTCTGCGGTTTACTGTTTTTGTTCACCAACACAACTTTGTCATTTTGTGCCACATCATCAAATATTTTTGATGCCTGACCTCGTAGGAATTCTGTCATTTGATGATGGTTAGGTATGATATCTTTCTTTTTCATTTTTTACCTACCTTTCTCCATATCATTATCTCAAATGTAATTACTATTTACAAGTATTTTCTTAGACGAATAGTAATTACTTATTGTTGATAATTCGCATTTGCTCCCTTGCCTGCTCTCTTAGTCCCAGATCTCCTTCTCCGCTTACGGTAAGTAACGGGAGTTTTAGGCATTGCATAGGTCTAGTTGATATATATTTCATCTACGCACTTGAAGGTATCAGGGAACTGGTAGCTTACAAGTCCATATGTACAATTATTTCACCGCTGTATAGCTCACTTCTACCCTCTACTTGCCTGACCCTGTAGTTATCGTTTTGTCATCGCTTCTATTCCAATTATACCCACCCCACCAGTCCAATATTCAGTACACACTTCCATAAACAAAAAAGCAACTGCCACCCAATGGCAGTTGCCTTAATATTAAATTCTTTTACTCTTTTTCTATTACCTTTCACGCCGCCATCTCCCTCCTCAAACTCTCATAATAGGCGATTACCCTCGGATCAGTCTTCAAATTCCTTTCGGTGATGGGTGCAGTCAAGTAAACATTTTTAATATCACGGGCACGAGACAGCGCAACATATAACTGCCCTGCTTCCCAGCACCCGAAGGCATCAATGTTCACGGCATCAAAGGTCTGGCCCTGGCTTTTATGGATGGTGATGGCGTAAGCCGGGCAAAGTGGAAACTGCTTTACTATAACGTCATCTTCACTCTCATCAATATTCGGGAGCCAATAGCTCTCCCGGTAAAACGCCACAATGTTATCATTGTCCATATGCACTTTAATATAAGCGCGACCTATTTTTACAATCGTCCCAAGCGACCCATTGCGGTATTTTCCGCTGCAACTGTTTACAAGAGTCATTACACGCATACCTTGCTTAACCACTAAAGTTTTCTTTGCTTTAAAACGCGTAAAATCCGCTCTGTCAACTTCGCCTATCGTCATAAAAGAAACTTCTTTTCCCGCAACATTTCCAATAGCCTCATTATTGATTTCTTCTACCCTTTTATTGGTAGCGCAAATCGTTATAGCGCCGTTTATACGGGTTTTGCTTGAAGCACTATTGAAATAGTCGATGCAGGAAGCGTCGCCGTACATTGCTTTTTCAAGCATATCAATGTACTCCGGATCACTCTGCCTTACCACCTCCGTGAGCACACAAGGCTTGAAATGAAACCCCGGCCAAAGGCGGCTCTGAAAAGGATAACACTTCGAACATACTGGAGGAAGTTGAAAGAAATCACCACTGAAAATAATCTGCGGCCTTTCCTCAAGTTTGCAAAGACATTTAACCAAATGCCAAAGAATCTGTCGATCAAGAGTACTCACTTCATCTACTATCAATAAATCGATACCAAATAATTCTTCTGCACACTCATCGTAATCATAATCCTTTCCGCCGGGCCAAAACTTTATAACGCTATGAATCGTCTTACCGCCCGCAAAATTTGAGGCAGCAAGCCCTGTTGACCCAGTTGCCAATACTTTCTTTCCATTTGCTTTATACTTTTCAATAATATAGCGCAAGAACTCAGTTTTTCCTGTCCCCGGTTTCCCCAAAAGAAGGATATTATGACCCTGCATGATAAGCTCATCTGCCCTTCTCTGACTCTCCGTAAGTTCAATTTCTATCACCGCTTACTCCTTTCTCACATTTCCGCTCAGCCAATCTTTTTTAAGCACATAGTTCCCCTCTTCGTCCTTCCGATGTTCAAAGAAAACGCGTATTTTCAGCGAATTGCGTGCCCAGTCGCACAGGCTTTTAAAAAATCTCGAATCTCTTCTGGGTTCATCTGATAAAAAGTAAGCCATATAGGAATTGCCTACGCGGACCACTTTTATAACGAGAAAATCAATGTTCTCTGCCTCTAAATGTCTGTTTAAGACTACCTTAATGGTATTCGGGTCTTTGAGCTGAGGTTTATCTGTTGTTTTAATCGGGACGTTTTGCGCACGATGCAAAGAATTTGTGTATTGCTTGTAACGTTTCCACGCTTCAGGCTTTACGTGTTTTTCCAGGTCTTCAAATTCTTTCGGCAAAGGATAAATCGTTATTAAAATACCATCCTCTGAAAAGATGTAAGTCCTTTTGCCATATATCTTGGCAAAGGCCCCACATTTGAGACGCTTGCAAAAAAGCCACTTGGCCAATTCTCCTTCACAGTCCTTTAATCCGAGCCCATAGAAGCGGGCTCTGTAGGCCATTTCATGAGCATTGTTTTTGCCAACTCCGGCACGTTCTTTTAGTTTTTTCCTTGCATGATTGGTAACTATTGTTTCCATGCCGACTGCTCCCCCATCTCTATATCCTTCAGAACGACAATATCTTCGATACATAATCTTATTCTTTTGGGTTCCCCTTTATTACATTTTTCATTCATGTAACATATCCTCTATTGTCCTTCCCCCTTATCCTATCTCCCTTAACAACCTAATCGCCTTCCCCAGCTTCTCATACTCCTTTGCATCCACTACCGTTATAAACTTCTTACTGCAAAGGGCATCTGCTTTGGTGTTAAGCTCTCTGGGAATATGCTTTACTGTGACGGACTCGAAAGCCGCTGTCAGTCTGCAATTTATCGGATTCTTCTGCCAGGTGTCTACGCATGTCTGGTTGTCTGAATAGATTAAAACCTTTCCGCTGTAATTGTATTCGTACTTAAGCATGAACAATACTTTTCCGATAGCCGTTTCTGTAACCTTAGATACAACTACCTTTTCGCTTGTATAGTCGATTCCTCTTGTAATAACTCTTTCCTCTGCAATCTCCGATTCCTCCAAAAGATAACCATTTACTGCGATATAACTAAAGCAGCCTTCCTGGTTTTCTTTTCCTCCTTCCTTCCAAGGGGTCGGACGAATCGATTCATCTACAAAAACAGTAATGCAAGGTTTAAATACTTCTTCAACACTCGGCACTCCATGAAGGCATTTGCACGGGCTGAGTTCACGTGCCTTAATCTTCTCCGGCGTAGTGGGAGTAAGAGTTCTACCAGCGCAAAAAGGGCAGTCTTGATTATGAAACTTTTTCCCTGTATCTGTGGCAAAAAGAGCAGGAAGTTTCTTCGACTCTTCATCTTTTTTCAATGCACTAGCCACTATAATCTGAGCCGAACAATTTGCAAGGCTCAGAATTTTCTCTTTTTGCTCAAAAATGCTTTGTAAGTCGTACTCTCCATATCCCAAATATGTCAGCATTTCAGCTTCTCTCTTGCTAACCACCCACATAAGTCTATCGAAAGTTCTATCTAACCCCGTATCCTGTAATTCCGGATTTCTTCCTTTTATGGTTGCATAATTGGCATAATGCCCCTTTGCATTAGTTATAAGTTCGAACTCTTTTTCACATGTGCGAAATTTGCCATCAGTAAGTTTCTTAAGCAAACTCGGGGCCTTGTATCTAATGCTCCTATACGCCACCTCATCATTGCTGCTATCAACGGGCTTCGCCTTTTTAATCAGCAAATTCATAAGCGTTTTATAGCTCCTGTACAATAAATCACAAATTTCTTCCACTGCTGTCATGGCACTTACCTCCTTTAGTCCTCGGAAGTGTCCTGCGTGTTAGACGTTCTGATAATGTACTTTGAGCTGTTCCTGCCAAAGGCGACGCGCATTTCACATAAAGTTCTTTCAACGTCCATATAGTCCGTAAACTCTGCCATTAAATACTCATTGGCGCCTTCTTTCGCCAAAATCCTATATCCTGTTCCAGCCGGATTCTCGTCTGTGATGAATGCAAAAAAATCGTAAGGCAAATCAATCTTGCCATTTAATGAAATAACTCTCATAATCTTTTTCTCCTGTTCTTTTTCAATATTTAATCTGTGCTTCTTGGCAAAAGGGTTGGCGGGCTTAACAGCCACAGCCATCCCCTTTGCTGTCGATGCGGGATACATTGTGTTAAACTTCATGTCTCCTCCGTTTTCTCTCTAATCCCAACTTCTTTGACAACGACAATATCTTCGACGTGGCATTCGAATAAACGCGCCAAAAGAATCAAATTATCCAGTGACGGAATATTCTTAACCCTGGGATTACACCATTTATAAATTGTCTGGACATTCTGTACGTTCTCGCATCCAAGGCTCTCCTGCATTTTTTTTGCGGAAAAGCCCTTTTCTTTCATGAGGCGCACAAGATTAATAGATGTGGCCTCCATATCAATGATTGTTCTTCTGTTCAAATACTGAGCTCCTTTCTCTAAAAAAGCCGTCAAGAAACAAACCCCGCGACTGACTCTCGCAAAAGAGAGTCGCCGGAAATACATAAAAAATATGAATTTGGATTTTTGATGAAATTTAAAGAATAGAATTTGAAACAGATTAGAACATCTGATATAATCGAACTTGGCTAGAGGCGATTGTTCAGATACGATTTGACTATTGTCCCAAATTGGTGTCGCAGATTTCTGCGGCACCTTTTCTTTTTTTCATCGCATTAATCCTTAGAAAACGCGTTTCTAATTCAAGTGTATCATCTCAAAAAGCAAAGTCTACAAAAGTTACGGATTAATTTAAAAATAGCTAAACTTTGGGACATTTAACCATATTTTTCGTTGCAGCTTTTCTCTTATCTTGTTCAAAAACACAGTCAAAAAGAAAGTCAACCGAATTTTCCCTTAAAAATGAAAAATTTTATATTTTTTCAATAAATATATCGCTTTTTCCGCCACTCAAGCTCCGTCGCCGGCTCTTTTCTGACTTAGTAATTCCGCTTTGATATAATTAATCAGAGATTTTTATATGAGGAATCTGTAGATGAGAAGTGATGACAATTTTATGTCTGCCTTAAAAAGAAGGGACCTAAAAGCCCGTAACGGTATCTCTAACGAGGCTGACGATGAGGATTTAATAAAGACGTTTTCTTTCGACGTATTGAAGATCTTGCATGAACATGCTGAGGAAGCTGAGCGCGGTTCGCAGGAAGCGATTGACTGCGCCATTCATTACAAAGAGCTCGTGGGCGATAATCTTACCCCGGTAAAGGAAATAGAAAAGGCGTGCGAGTATCTGCGCGCCGAAGTTGATGCAATTAAGAAAAGTCGCGACCTTTCGGTAATCGAGAGGCATTTGGGGCACATAGAGTACGGAGTCATTGCGATAGACCACCGTATTTCAGATTGGCTTAAAGGTTATTCTTTTGATTACGAGAGTCCTTACTGTGTTCACACTTTAACTGATTTACTTAATGTGGATTCTGCTCCTCCCGTTAATAAAGTGAAGTCGGTACGTAAAGCGTGCGACAATCTTTCTTGCACGGTTACCAAAATTCTTCGAGAATTAAATACTCCCACGCAAAAAGGATTGTACATCGCAAACTGCGACCTAAACGCCTGCGAAAGCGAGCTCCACTACATCAGGGCATTAAAAGACAAAAGTTAATAAGTCTTGTCCTTAATCATCCTCAGGAAAGAGAGATCAATTTTAGTCTCAACATTAATTCTCTCGGAAGGGCTATGATAATGCTTATACATGAATTCTCTGCTTCTCTCCGCAATTTCCTTGAATCTTTCTTTGGAAAGTTCCGTGCGCATCATCGTTTCAATGACTTCCCAATCGTAGCCTTTTTCGAGCAGATATTTGACTCTTTTTGAAAAGAGCCAGAGATATTCCATGGCGATGCGCTGAAAGCATATTGCGGATTCAAAGTACTCATCGACCTGACGGTCCGGGAACTCTGCAATGTGCAAAGCATAGTTCTTGACGGCAAGAGTTTCAGCTTCTTTGTCAAAGACTTCGGTAACAAGGTCCATGTCATACATTATATACTTTGCGACTCTATTATATGTGGCCTTTACAAACTCAAAAGCGTACTCAAATGCCGGAAAGGGGGCACATCTAAGCGTCATTTTAGTTGCATCCTTCAGAAAAAATTGCGGTTCTAACAGTTTAGCATCCAGCCAAAAAGCCTCCAGTTCATCAATCTTCATCGATGCAGTTGATGCTACATTCTTAAGCCCTATGCGCTCTAAGAGCACGGATTTATGGCCTTTTCGCACCAGATCAAGATCCCGGTAATACAACTCAATAAGCATTTTCTGGTTTTTTACTGTTTGCTGCACCATGTTTATGTTTCTTGATTCTTTTGCCATTTTTATACCTCTCTATCGTCTCTTTATCGGTTATGATGCTCTTTACAGATATCTTCGGCCTCTTCAAAGGAATAATATCGCTTCGGATTCTCCAAAGCCTCGGGAAGTTTATCCTTATCCTTTATTTCTTTATGCACAAAATGAATGCAGCGTGTTTTCCTAAGAGTATCTCTCCAGTTGTCTGCAAAATTAATTTCACAGTAAGCCGTGGGCTCCTTATGGGCAATCACATCTACAATCTTCTTGCCATTTGAAAAGCCTCTCCAGGCAAATGCCGGCAAATTTGGTCCCAGGTATTCCTCTATGGTGTAACGTAAGTCGGATTCAACGTGCCAATTATCAGCCCACTCAAACACCTGAATATTAGGAGCCGAGCCATCGTCAGCAAAACAAAAACTTTCTCTGGTCAAATAAATTTTTTTCTTACGTGAGTCCTCGGCTTGACCACCATCGGGTTCTACATGATACACAGCACCGTAACGCTCCAGTAATTTCTCATAACGTCTGACACTTCCGAAGCATCTTCTTAAAGCCTTTTTCTCGCATTCTTCACATACTACTTCCACGACCGGATCCAACACGGTTTCATAAACAACAAGCTTATATTCCGGCGCTTTGCTTACGTATTTTCGCGGTTCCTTAGGATCATGGTAAATATGGTGCTTTAATGTATGCTCAGACTTCCATTTATCTATAGCAGCACGGTCTTTGATAATAGTTGATATCATTAGTTTTGTTGCTCCTTCGTTAATCATTAATAACCGCTTTTACAACGCAACCTCAAGCTGGAAATATATCGCTAAGTTTGATTTCCACATTTGGATAGGTCACGAGCGACAACGACTCTGTATCCTGAAAATCGTAAATCTCCGGAATTAAGTCATTATCCGCCAGGTATCTGACTATCTTTTTCCTCACAACGTCAACAACCCAATACTCTTTGACACCTATCTCCCTGTAAATAAACATCTTCTGAGTATGGTTAAATTTCCCTGTTGATTCACTTGTCACTTCGGCCACAAATGTTGGCGCTGAATGTACCCCATCATTGTCGACCTTAGCATCCTCGTCGACCACCATAACGTCCGGCAGAAAAAAGTTCGAATCATCGCCCAGTATCTCGTTGCAATAAAGTCCTATACTTGTTCTAAAAACCTTACTGCCACTTTTAACGTTTTTATCTAATGCGTCCGCTATCGCATGTACAGCCGAATAGTGTGCCAAAGTCACGCTCTTCGTAATCACGATTTTGCCGTTTATCAGTTCTGCGTGTTCTTCCATAGATTTAACTGTTTCCAGCAGGTTCTTTCCTTTTTTTCTTTTTATCGCTCTATCTATGGTGATTCTGTGGATGCTGTCAATGTCAGACAGCACTCCTTCTTTTATTATTTTGCCCAGATTAAGCGGTGTATAGTCGCACATATCCGCCGCAAGATTAATATGCTTGCAGCCTTCTACATATGATTCTGCATTATTGTGGTCATGACCATGTATGTTTAAACACCATGGCAGTCCGTGCACCGGCTCATGTGACAAAAGAATCTGCGGCGCTATAAAAAGCGGACCGGCATATACTTCATCAAAGTATTCTTTGTATGCGCCCTTCGGATCGTGATTACCCAAAAGAAGAATCTTCTTGCGCGCCTTAATCATAGGTATGTACTTGGGATTACCTACGTCACCCAGGCAAACGAAGGTGTCGTTCTTCATAACTGTTCTATTGATGATATCTATCTGCTCTTCCGGACTCACCCAGTCAGACGCGATTAACTGACAGTTGCTGTCCGCAAGGTGCAAATCCGACAATATATATACACTGCCCGTTTCCGACCAATGGCGGAAGGGCTCATAAAGAGTTGCTATCATTTATCTGTTCCTTCCCAATCCGCAAGCTTACTAAACACTTCACCATAGCGTTCGTCCATTTCTTTTGCTATCGTAAGCACTTCCTTTATACCAGCTTTAGTATTTACCGGAAAAACTTCGTATTTCCCCGTCACTGAATCTATTACCATCATCTCAGGCTCATATTTTCTCTGCCCGTCAGGGTGAGTAGAAAAGACATCGGTCATTACGGTTCCGTTCTTAACGCATACCTTATCTACAGGAGTGTGGCCCACCACCTGCGTAAGATTACTGAACATTTTCCACTTATTGTATTTTGTTCTAAGCCACAAAGGAGACATATCATTCCAAAGAATCCTGTGCTCTGCTTTATTCACTACGTCCAAAACCTCATCGATATCAGCTTCAAACATTTCTTCACCGAACTTTTTCACGAAATCACATGCAAGGCCACCATGCGAAAAAAGCACGTTATCGATTCTTTGGACAAATGCTATCTGCGAAGAATCCGGCAGTGACTCCTCCAGCTCCCGCAATTTAAGAATCACTGTATGTTCCGCATAGGGAGAATAACCGCTCTCAAGCTTCGCCCACGGATAGCTCACATCGTGATTTCCATAGCACCACAATGTATCGGGAAACGTCTTAGCAAAAGAAATCGCCCGATCATAAGCCTCTTCATATTTATCCACTCTAAGCTGCATTTCCCAGTCATCGGGGATATCCATAAGACACACCGCCCTGTCTGCTTTCCCGCTCCTAAGCATCTCTTCTGCACAGTCAAACATCCATGCCCGAAGATGTACATCGGGAATTACCAATACTCGCATATTATCCCTCCGCTTTAATAACAACTATTCAACATACCAGTCCACAGTTTACTCCTTCGGAATGCCAAGTTTTTCAAGAAATGACTTATTTTCACAATTATACTTGGATATTTCTATCTTCACGTGTTCTTTAAAATATGCGTAAAAAGCATCTATCTTCTCTTTTTCTGTTTCATACTCGGCATAATTATCTATTTTTTTGCCGTCTATTATTTCGTACTTAAAAAGAATACAGTTCCATAACCTTTTGTCAGCAAAACAGGCTCCACATGCCAGGGAATAAATGGATTCAAAACTTTGGTCTGCCACATAGGCTATTCTGAACAAGTGCGGGTCTTCTATCAGCAAAATTCTTTTTGCAGCATCTTCAAATCTTTTATTTTTATGGTCCGCTTCCATCAATGGGCGGCTCTTGTGCTCATCATATTCCTGAAGTTCATTATCCATGAAGGTCCCAAGCTCCAGAGTCTGTCCGCAAGAGCATTTTACAGATATTAATGTACCCATGCCTGTCGGAACAAAGGAATACTCAAACTGTTCTCCGGTAAAACCTTGTCG
The DNA here is from genome assembly GCA_900100895.1 of Lachnospiraceae bacterium YSD2013. Taxonomy (GTDB): domain Bacteria; phylum Bacillota; class Clostridia; order Lachnospirales; family Lachnospiraceae; genus UBA1258. The sequence goes on along the minus strand of FMTX01000012.1, from coordinate 30,890 downwards.
GCAATTTTTATGCTGCCTTCTAAACTTCTTTAAGTGTTTGAAATCCTTACCTGATATTTCAAAAGAAATATTATCTTTGGTTTCCATACCTCTACCCCCTTTCAAATTCCCTTTTTTGCTTTGCTCAGCAAAAACGGATGAAAATGCATATATTTTATCCATCGTTCTTTGCCGCACTATAATCGTGTAAATCCGGCTGCCTTATTATAAAGTCAACAATATCGCTTGAAACCAGATTTGTTTTTCCTCTCATAAAATCCTTTAAAATACTTATGTGAGAGGCGTCCTTTTTAGCATAATTGATAGTGCTTAAAATGAAATCGTCATATGCGTCAGGTATATTACTTAATAACTGAACTAATTCTTTCATGCACAACCTCATTTAATCATAATACTTTTCGATGATGTTATAATCGCCATAACCACGATTTTCTACATAGTAGATGCACCAATCTCTATCCAAATCTTTAGTTCTATGCATGATAATCGTTTTGCCTTCGTATTTGCTTTATGTTTCTATTTATTGGTTTGTTTTTCTTTGCGGTGAACTTCAAGCTTTTGCATAAGGTCTGCTACACTCATGTTTAGCGCTTCTGCGCAGTCCTCTATGGTTTGGGCTGTGCCTATTTTTATTCCGCTTTTTATTCCGCGTTTTTTGCCTATTTCTATTCCGCGTTTTTTGCCTATTTCTATTCCATTTTTTTCAAGTCTTTCTGCTACATCACACATGTTTCTTATTTTTCTTTTTTCTGCCATTTTTTATCTGCCTCCGCCAATAGTTCTTCTATAAAACAACTTTATATTTCATCGCAATTCATATGCATAGCAATTCGTATTCCTATCTTTCTTACCGAGATATATCTGACTTAGTCATCTCTTTCAAGTCCTCGAATCTGTCCTTGCTCATTTCAAAACCTATCATAGTCTGAATAACTTCCCAGGCATAACCCAGAGCCATTACTTCCTCAACAGCACTTACAAAACACTTTGCATATAGCATCATCAACTGTTTGAATACAGTAGTTGACGCAGCGGCATCACTTACCGGCTCATTCTTAAATGCCTCCATGTATAAGTCGAAATTTATTTCTGCTTTTACTTCAAAAGAATTCTCATCGAATGATTTAATGAACCTAGTTCCATTCCGATAACATGTGAATAATGCAAAATCCCTCATATACCGTTCTTCCGAATGCCCGTCACTGTCAAAGTATTCGTTTACTGCCTTTGAGGCAATACTTGTTATATCAAGCAATCCACAGGCATCAACCATCCTGCGCACGTCTTCAATACTTATGTCCGCCCACTTTGCTATCCGGTCCGCTGTAATTGTCGAAAAGCCACCTCGCCTTACTTTTTCATTTTCCGTTTGCAATATGTTTACCAGAAGCAGTTGCTTCCCAATTTCTCGCTCTTTCAGAATTTCATCCCGATCCATTCTCTCTCCTAATCTTGCTTGCTTCTGTTTACCGCTTTTCCCAATTCTTTATATGGCTCTGTGTAATTTCCATCTTCATCTATTATTCCCACTTTTACCAACCCTCTGTGGGCCATTTGCTGTGCTTCTGCCTTCGGAAGAGATTTAAGTAATTCAATTTCTTCCTTAAGAGCTTTTGCAATAGCGGAAATCTGTTCCTCATAACTTAACTTTCTCAAAATACCTGTACCCATTTCGAGACATCCTCTTCAAACACTTACCGTTTAATAGACTCCTTTTACGCCTGCTATACACTTAGCAGCGTAATCATCACCGACATGGGAAAAGAAGGTTTTTATATATGGTGTTTTTTTACAGTATTCACGGGCCTTTTTTAAGTACTCTTCGTAATTGCCCTTTCCTTCAGAATATTTCATTGCTTTTTCGGCTATTCTGTATGCTCTAAGCTCTCTGCCCATGCGTTAGTCTCCATCTATTAAATCGTGAATCTTACCTTGGCCGCTCTCCAACTGCTCTATTAATTTTTTAATATACTGTTGATTTTCTTCGCTGTAAAAAGGATCATCATCGTAACAAAGTTCCTGCCCTTCTTTCCCTTCGGCTACAGCACGAGAAAGAGCCTGCTCCATTTTAGGCGTCAATTCAGGGCAGTCATCGTCATAAACAATATCTTCATCCTTAAGTTCAGACAGCCTTTTAAGGGTTTCTTCAGATGGCTTTTGATTAGCATTTAAGATATATGTTTTCATGCCGCTCCTTGCTGTTATCGGAAAAATTTACAATTAAATTTGAAAGTCTTTTGGCATGTTCGATTCTATCCATCTGCCGGGAATCTCCCCTCTAATAATCCGTATTCAGCTATAAGATACTGTGCCCAACCTCCTGCAGATTTGTGGTTCGCAGCAGTGTTGGAGAAATCGTAACTGTCTACAAATCTGGCCACTATTATGTGACGTGCGCTCTCAGAAATGTTAGTTCTTTTCGCCATTTCGCGGTCGATAGCTGAAAAGAGTAATTCCTGCTGTTTTGAAGGCATGCGGCAGACCGAGCGCCTTGTTTTTTCAAATCCTGAATATAAACTGCATAAACTGTCCAAAAACTCTTCAGGGCTACCATGGCGGATAATTTCTCCATTAACTAAGTTTTCTTCCAACACGCCTATGTAATTAATTAAGTCCCTATCGTCTATGTAATTAACCGGAACACCGTCTTTATAAAGAAAGGTTCCCAGTTCTTCATCCCATACCGTAAGTCGATTCATTGTTATATGCTCCCTTATTCTGGATTGATAACTTCTCAATCCGAAATCTCTTCTCCATGCATATGCATTGCAACCCTTATAAGCATAAATAGCGCAGAAAAATAAAGATTCTCATCACTAAAGTTATCTATAACAACACCAAACACCGACAGAATTCCGCTTACAAAGACTGGCCTTGCAATTACACTGTAAAATGTGCCACCGACTCTTGCTGTCTTGGCTAATTCATCCGTTATCGCCTCGATTTTTTCGTTTTTGAAAGATTCATATACTGCGAAATACTCAACAATAGAACCCTTCTCTTCTTTTGCGTTTTCTTTGGCCTTCATGAGGTCCGCTCTCGTATAACCGGCTTCATTGATACGTCGCAATTCTTCGAGTAATTCAAGACACAAATCCGCCATCTTTTCCACCTCTTCATCGCTGTAACAGCAGGTAAAATGAAGGTTATTTGCGTATACATCGTATTTGTCTCCGTCTTTGACAACGTACGGGGTTTCGTTTTCGAAGAGACGCTTTATCAACTCTTTCTTCATCATTAAGCCGTCTTCTTTAAAATCTTTTATAGCCATTTTTTCTCCTTTACTTAAAGGTTACCCCTAAAAAATCGGTTTGTCATTGACCGCGTAGGCTAAAATAATTAATCTTGTCTTGAAAGCATTGACAACGTCTTTGAATAATAGTACGATGACGAACAAGAAAGCAGAATCTGAGGACGGAACAGGCAGCCGTCACACCCTTGTGGTCTTGAAAGAGATGTAGATTGTCACCTACCTATTCTGTTTTACTTGGCAAAAAACCCGTCCACTTGTATGGACGGGTTTTTTGATATGGGTAACACGGTGCTTTTTCTATACCGAATCAGTGTCGATATATGCGGTTGTAAAACAAAAAAATGAGGACACATTGTCCTCATTTTTTAACCATGGTTTAAGTCGCAACCCATGGGCGATGGTCTTACATACCACTTACCAAATTTTGGCGCTTACCATGGGATTTACCCTCGACTCAATTATAATTTACCACATTCTATATAGTTGTCAAGTATGTCTTCTACTCGAAAAATACGCCATTCATAAAATCATTCGGGTTGCATATAAAGCGATTATCCAATAGTAATAAACAAGAAAAAAACAGTCACAATTCTGAAAAGAAAAGTGGCTGTTTTTTTAGGAATAGGGCTCTTAGCCCGTCGTTTTCAACAACGGGTCGAGCCCACTCTTATGATAAATAATAACTCTTCATCCTCCTGTCCTGCCCTAAAACTCAAAATTGATTTATATACTCTTTAAATCTTTCAAAATCTTCTTTCGACATGATTACATCGGAATAACAGTAATCTTGTCCTCTGAGTATCATCCATATCTTTTTCATTTTAATCTTAAAAGCCCGCCAAGGATTCTTCGAATATTCGGTGTCAAAATCAGATTTCATAAATGTCAGAAAGCCTTTTACACCTATGTCTTCCTCCTCGTATACCTTTATATGAAATGCATCCTCGCAGCCACAATCACATGTTGCTATAAGTTCCGCCTTATCTGCTGTCATTAGAATTGCCATAGAGCCTCCCGTAAATTACAGTTTCTGATTCTTGCCCTTAAGTTCTCATATTTATTGTCCTACAGCTCTTTAAGTTTGTCATTGACCGCGTAGGCTAAAATTTCAAAGCCCTATCCGCCGACATCAGTCGGTAGTCGCAAGCTGGGAACGGGTATCCACCCGTTCGATTCGCTTGTTGGGGGCTACACCCCAAACCCTCAACCTACGGAGAGCTTCTCTCTTCCGACTACGCCCGATTTCATCGGGCTTGGTGTTCTTCAGTTCGTTCTTCTTTCGCCGTTTTTGCTTCTGAGCCAAGTAACGCTTCCAGGTTCTGTCTTGCAATCAGCAAATCTTGCATTTCGCTTTTCTTGGATTTGTACTCGGCATATTCTTTCTTCTTTTCCTCAAGAATCTGCCCAAATTCTTCGCGCAAATCTTTCATTTTGGGAAGTTTCGAATAATGGTGGTCGGAGAAATAATCCTTCGCCGCCTTATGAAGCAGCAACTCTTCTCTATGATTTTCAAAAAATTTCTTGCTGTAGCCGGAGCGTTTGTATGCATCGGCGGTTTCTTTGGTTCGGGCAAAATTGGTGATGTGCTTCTTAAGTTCATCTATCTCGTTTAACCGTTCTTGCTTTTTGTGAAGAGAATCGGAAAGCGAATTATAACATTTTGTTATATTTTCGGTTCGGTCGATAAGTTCGGAAAGCGTGTTAATGCCGCGCTCCTTGATAAAGCAAAGAGCCTTTGCAGTCTGCTTCAGGTTGTAGCGTTTTGCCCAGCGTTCGTAGCCCACGCCTTTGTTCTTTTGGATGATTTCCTCGATGTTCAGTATCAGGTCAAAGTCCCGTTCCTCGGCCTCATCAGCCAAAGAAGCTTTCTCGCCAAGTATTCTTCTTTTTAAATTCGCTTTCGAGTACTCGCGCCCCAGGGTGTCGATTCGTAAAAACCGCTCGCGTCCTTTCTTTCGAAATGACAGACACTTTCCTTTTCTGATTTCGTAATCACGCTTCTTAAGTTCCGAAAGCAATTCATCAAAATTGTGTGGCGAAGTGCCCAGGACCGCGTCAATATCCGCTTTGAGTTCCGTACGGGCACTTGGAAAATATAACATTTTGTTATATTTTGTGTTTTCAGTTTTTTGCAACGATTCAACAATCGACAGTCCATGCTCAACGCAGACAAGGTCGCTTACCTTCCTTAACGCCTTCCCGGAACGAAGGAAATTCATCCATTTTCTTTCGCCGTCTAAGGTTGTGGAATTGTAAATTATGTGATTGTGAACGTGCGCCCGGTCCACGTGAGTCGCTACGATGAATGCGTGTTTTCCTTTCGTCCAGCGCATCGCCGTCTCGTAACCGATTCGGTTCGCCTCCTCCGGCGTCACCTCGCCCGGCTTGAACGCCTGGCGAATCTGATAAGCCAGCACATTCTTTTGATGCTCAAATCCGTGCCTATGCAGATATTCCCTTTTCGCCAAAAGAAACTCTCTGTCGCAAGTCTTCGGATCGCATTCATACGAGCTCACGAGTTCGCCGCCGTTCGTCTTTTCTCCGTTTTCCGCGTAGTCGGTTCTTTCTTTAAGGCACTTCGCTATAGTTTTGCCTTTGTTGTGGTGCAGTGGGATGAGTCGTGTGGTTGCCATGGTTTCCTCCATAAAAATACCGCTTGGCGAACCAAGCGGTTTTTAACTCCTATTATCTTTTGTTACGATGCAAAAGTCACAGCTATGAATTATATCGGGAAGAATGAATATCAAGGGCGTATGATTATACGTTGTGATGCTGATGGCAAGAAATATTTATTTGATATTATCGACATAAAAAAAGAAACGTAGTAACCCGCTTGAGCATATGCTGTACGGCACAAAACCACGTTTCTTTGATGTGATACTACTCCCATATATAATGATTGTCAAGAAAATATTGCTTTCACATAAACACTTACGATTACGCTTGTCGAAGGCAAGTCTAAGTATACGTTTAATCTCTTCTGCAGAATAGTTTTCGTCATCGTCATTTACATGAATATTGATATCAAAATCATATCCGACATTTGACTTCAAATCTTTTTTTCAACTTCACGCAAGCTCCGCCTCTCTCCGCTTCCCCACTTCAGCTTCAATCGCGCATCCGCTCACCTTCGCATACTCATCTTTCGTAATCACCTCCGCCATCCAATCCATATACTCCGCCGCCTCCTGCGCATCCTTGATGGCGCGGACTAGCGAGTCAGGCTTATCGCGAATCTCCTGCACCCAGGACTGCACATATGCCTTGTGATTCTCGATATGCTCCGGCGAAGCCTCGGCACCAAGTTCTACACCCATGAAGCAGGAGCAGATTTCGGCCACGAGTTCCTCGTAGGCGTATTCCTCGGAGCCAAAGAAGCCACCCTGCGGACGGTTAAGTCGCGAAGGGTGGCCGGTGGAATGGCTGAGCTCGTGGAGGGCTGTGGCGTTGTAGGCGTAGGTGCTTGTGAAGTTTTCGGGTTTGGGGAGGTGGATGGTGTCGGACTTGAGGGAGTAATAGGCTTGGTTGCCGCCGTCGTTGAAGATTTCGACGCGCATGTTTTTGGAGAGCTTGGTCACAAGCTCGTCGACGGAGACCTCCGGGTTGTTGATTTGGGGCAGGGGCGAGATGCCCTCGATGTCGCAGGCGTTGAAGACGGGCGTGTAGCGGGTGGAGAGCTTGAATTCGGTCTCCTTGCGGCCGCGGGCGAGTTCGTCGTCGTATTGGTCCCAGGTGAGGGCTTTCTTTTGCTTGAGGTCGTAGGGGTACCAGTATTCCACGTAGGTGGCTTCGGAGCCTTTCTTTAGGTGCCACTTTTCGCCGGGGTGGTATTTGCCGCCGACGTCGATTATCTGGACCATCGTGGCCCAGCGCGGGTCGCTAAAGCCCTTTAACATCCCAGCCAAAGAAAGCTGAAAAGCATTGCAGCCCTTATACTTCGCCCTCGTGACAGCGTTAAACGGCGCGCCGCCACCGGCGCCCTTCCATTCTTTTTTCCAGCTAAGGCCCTTCTCCTCAAGGATGTGGGCGAAGCTTTCTGCCAGTTCTTCGCGGTATTCGTTTTTATTCTTCGGTCTCATACTCATCAGCAATCGCCTCCAGTTCTTCAGGGGTAAGGGTTTCTTCGTCGATAAAAATCAGTTCTTTTCTCATTCTTTTCCTCCGTACAAAGAAAAAAGAGGAACCCTGCGAAAGGGTTCCCCTCTTGTGAAAGGAGCGATGAATATTCCCAAATTCATCACTATTATAAATTATACCATCTGTTACATATCTCAAAGTTAATATGCTTAGCGCACTTCCCCCGTGGGCCTCTCCCCTCCCTCAACGCTCAGTTTCAAAGGCTTGTCCGCGCCGGGAATCTTTTCAACCTTCTCCTGAAGGATTTTTAGTATCGAAGGTTTGCCGCGCCTGGCACCCTCCTTTTCGGGAGAAGATTTCTCACGACCGCCGTATTCGAAGTGGACTTCTTCGCCACCGCGCTCGTAGGATTCGATGGCAGCTTCCTGCATCTTGTCGCGAAGGTTCTTGGACAAAGGAAATGCGTCGTCCTTGTAGACTGCTTTGCCGTCTGCGCCGACTTCATTGGATTTGTGGTGAGGCATGTTAAGGAACATGCCGTTTCTGCCCTGCACGATGGTTAAGTTCTTTACGACAAAGGCGTTGTCGATGGTAAGGTTTACGTTTGCTTTTACTGCGGAATCGCGGTCCGCGTTTTCGAATGCTTTTACTGAAATATACATAAGTTGTCCTCCATAAAAATAGGCCGCCCCACAAGGGACAGCCCGGGTTAATAGTATCTAGGATTGCAGGAAGCGGATTAAGAAAGCGTTTAGGTCCTGCATATTCGCAATCATCCATGCAGCAGCGAATAGGATGAGGAAGCATGCTCCCTCGATTGCCCCGCAGATTCCCACGTCGAACCAGCGCTGCTTAAAGAGCATCACCACAAGGACAATGCCCGTGATAAGCATCACCGGGCCAAAGAAATATGCCGAAACATATGTCGCCGCCTTAAGAATCAGGCTCGCAAGCCACGTGATTGCGATAAGGGGAATTGCCAGAATTTTGAACGGAAGTTTTATAAGTTTCATGTGGTCGCCTCATTTCTTTTGACTAAAAAAAGCGCGTAACTGCGCGGGTTTGTGTTCTTTAAAACAGTATAGAAATCCGTAGAAAAACCTGTCAAGGATGTCTCGCAAGTGCTTGCGAATCACATAATTGATGCAAGGCGCTCCATTATTCCGTTAGCCATATTCCAAAGGCGTTCCTGCCTGCTCTTAAGGTCGTCGATGTCGGCTTTGTAGATGTTGCCGGTTTCGTTGGCCTTCTTGGTATACTGGTTTAAGTTGTTACTGCAATACCGAAGCAGCCTCACAAGTTCGCGAACATCGGTTAAATCGAGATTCACCACGAACCCGTCGATGGCCATCTTGCGCATGTAGGCGCTTAGATTACGGACACCGGCCTCATTCATGCGGCGGTGGATTTTGTCGATGTCTGACTGCTTCAGCCTCATATGAATGTCTCTGTCGTACTGTCTCATCACAACACCCTCTCTCCGAATATTGCCCCGTCCATTCGGTCGTTTTCCATGTCCTCGCTTTCCATGAGAAGCTCGCACTGCCTTAGGTGGTCTGCCGCCCAGCTCAGGTCAGATTCTTGTGGCTTTTGAACTTCTTGCTCATCAGTGCGAAGATTATGGACGGGCGTATAGCGTTTCTTTTTAAATATTCCCGGTCTCGTTACTGTCTTATTCATCCAAAGAATCCTCCTCTTCCTCCGGCACATCCGCGTATTCGCCTACTTCCTCGTCATCCCAGTCATCGGGCTCGGGCATGGGCTGAGGGCGTGCCTTTTTCTTTTTCTTAATCGCCATAATCGTAATGACCAGTCCCACCACTGCTATCACGCCTACGGTCACGTAGGATGAGTATTTCTGCATGTCGGCTTCGGAGAGGTTGGTCTTGCCTTTAGGCGTCTCTGTGGGCTCTCCGGGGGCTTCCTGTGTGGGGTCGTCGAAAGAAACATCCCCGGTCAAAAAAGCCTGCTCTTCGGCCGCCAGAGCCTCTTGTTTCTCCTTAAGAGCCTCCTTTCTTTCTTCGTAAGCTTTCTCATCTTCGTCCTCAAGGTATTTGAGGATGTCCGCCTCATCCACCTGATTCAGGAAGTGCACGGTCTCGGTGCCCTTGTCGTCGCGGTCGATGATGAGGTAAAAGAACGCGCCGCTCTTGGTCGTAACCGTAATAAACTGCTTGCCTACGCCTTGCGGTGAGCCGTAGTCGTCCACGAGGGTGAGGTTGCCGTCGGGAGTAAGCGGTCCCATGGGAGCGGGCTCAGAGGTGTCTGTCGCTGTAGTCGTGGTCGTGTAGCCTTCTCCTGTGGTCGGGGCATCAGGGGCCGTTTCCTCGAGCACAAGATTGCCGTCCTCATCCATCGTATAGACAATCGTTTCGTCTGAAGGCTCCGCCCGTCTTACTACCGCGCCATCGGGAAGGTCTTCCGCAGTGATTGGTGCGGTGCTTTCTTTTGGTTCTGCGAAAGCAAAAACGGGAACGCCCATTATGAGCATTCCCGCTAGGAATATAGCCTTAATCATTTTCGTCATCGTAGTCAGTGTCCTCGCTTTCTTTGTCCGCGTCGGCGTTGATGGCCGCAAGCTTCTCGGCGCCGTTCATGTGAATTAAGTTTGCAAGGGCTTCGGGAGTCATGTTCGCTTCGCGCACGATGTCGTGAATCGCGGTGTTTTCTTCCTCCTTGCACTTGCGTTCAAGGTCGCGGATTTTTGCGTCCATTTCGATGCGTTTTTCTTTGCACTTTCTGAGTTCCTGTCTGTACCTGTTGAGTCTGCTAAAATCTGCCATATCTACCTCCATAAATAGTCTTTCTCGCCTTTGACGGCGGTTAAATAGTTTAAAAGTTCCATTGTGTCCTCGTCGAGCCCGAGGGTGCTTACGGCGCTGTCCAAGCCCCGGTTGGTCGTCCTGACGGTGAGGATGCGATACTCGTAAGGGACGCGCACGTAGTAGGTATATTCCTCGTAATACGTATCCACGACATTTCCGTCCTCATCAAGCACCTCCACGAGCCGGTACCCTATCCGCTCCTCCCATCGATAGCGGGTCTCCGTTGTCGCCTCCGCCCGGTACTCATACTGTGCGGAGAAAAGCCTGTCCATCATCGGCTGCGCTTGGTCTCTGGTGTAAGCCCCATAAAGCACCGTCAGCGTCGAAGCTAACGTCCACGGGTCATGCCCGATGCTAACCCTCGGAAGCCTGTACTCGTCATATCCCGGAAAAAGAAGTTGCGTGTTATCAATCTGCGCCCTCAGCGCCCGCTCCCGTCCCGCGTAATACGCCTCAGCCGCATAGATATCACTATCCTCCGCAATGTAGGTGCCTGCGCTCACACCGCTGGTCATTCCGCCCAGGATTACTTCCGCCATCTGCGAAGTGGTCAGAACCATCAAAAGAATAAATAAAAGCAGAGCCCCCACCAGCATTCCCACCGGGTTCTCTGCTATCATCTTCGCCAATTTCTTACTCACTTCGCTCACAGCCGTGACCGTCGTATCTATCGCCCTCCGCGACACATCTCCTGCATCGTACTCTCTCTCCTCTCCCTGCCCCGCTCCTCCTCCCGCCTGCGCTAGTCGTTTTCTCACCTCCTCGTAGGTTTTCTTGCGGTAGAGCTTCTTCTTTGTCATTTCCCTAGACGGCTTACTACAATTCTCCGCCATTGTCACCACCTCCTTTTGAGTAACAAAAAAGCATTTCGACTAATTACCGAAATGCTTTTTTACTCAATTAGTTTAATTTTACTCCACTTACATACTTTCTTTATCAAACAGTTCAAAGACCTAACATTTTTTTTAACACTTCCCCTATCTGATTATAGTCATCTATCCATACCAAGCGCACGCCCAAATGGGCAACACTTTCTTCTATCCATTTCTTTTCCAGATCAGTCCCCGGTCTCTTTCTTATCCAAAAATGCTCGGTAGAATCTTTGCAATGTATTCCATTCTCAGCAAATTCATCCATCTTATTTCCATGTATCCAGCCGAGCCATCTACGCATATTCGCATCTGTGAGTGATACTCCTACAAAAACCATTTTGCTATTCATACAATTTTCAATAAATTGAAGTGCCTGCCATGACATCGGCGAATTAGCAATTTTCAAATAGCGCTCTTCAGTAAAAACTAACTTTGTATCCGCCTTATACCCTTTCTTTATCTTTGTTCCATTTATAGGAAGTATTCCATGGCAATGAACATAAGGAATCCTTGATGAATGAGATACGTTTAACCCATTAACTATTCTATCGAATCTAGCTTTTTCAGTGCATTTTCCACAGCACTCTTTATGATAGTAATATTTTAAAAGAGCCAAAAATATAGCTTCTCCATTAAAGGTCAAAATAGACTTAGGTTCTACTCCTTTATTCATGGCCTTGATAATTGGTTCCGCAAGCATATTTGCCGATGTATTATTTAGCAATTTATCTTTGATTTTTTCAAATCTTTCCCAATCTGCCTTTGTGACAGATACATTTCCAATACTCTCATGAATTTTGGCAAATGATTTCCATTCCTCGTTAGTCAATTTGCTCTTTATAGGTGCATAAACTTCTTCAGACAATTTCTTCGCAAACTCTTCGTCTGTTCCCCCTATATGATTTCTTACAGCTTGAATCATTGCATCAGCACTAAACCCCATCTTTTTATATGTTTCGATTGATATCTTATCTTTAGGATCACAATACTTATCTATCATCCTTTCCACCAAAGTATACCAATCAGGAAGAAGCGGAACGCTTGTTCCTGCCCCTATGCATAAAGACCATTCCTCTACGTCCAATAACACTGGCTTTATTGAGCCAAATTCTAATCCTCGTTTTGCCATTTCCCCAACCTTTCATTTTCTTTTAACAAAAGACTTGATTTCGAAAAGAAAAGCGGTTACCACATTGTTGATATCCGCCTAACTGACCGCTCAATTTTCCGACTATATTGTATGCAGGTACTGACAGTTCATACTTTTCATATAACCGAATAACTATATTGCGCCTTCTTAAGGATATTTTCGAAAGCATGAACTGTCAATAGATTTATCTTATTATTTCCATATAATCCATCAAATTTGTGTATATTAATCAGAAGTTTTTAAATAATACATACAATTTGCCATTTATTAGATGCATTTGACTTCGCTCAACCTAGTCGTCAGCAATCCATACAGTTCGTTATCCGTCGGGAACTTATCAACAAACGGGAGTATCATTCCGCCATAAATAATCAAACCTTCTCCTGCACCGGAGTTCGTTACGAACGACAACTGCAACGGTGATATATTCAAAGCCTTAGCCACATCATCTCTGTCATCCTTGCCCTGATTAAGCAAATATATGAAGTCGGAGTTTTGGAAGATGTTATGGGCCTCACGAGACTTCAAAATGTCCTCAACGTTCTGGGTGATACCAGTGGGAATGCCGCCCCATTTTCGGAAACGTTTCCAAATTTCAACGGTATAAGTTGCGGTCTGAGCCTCCTTCAAAAGCAAGTGCATCTCATCTATGTAGTATCTGGTGGACTTTCCTGCAGCGCGGTTCTCGGTAACGCGACCCCAGACTTGATCTTGGACGATGAGCATGCCGATTTTCTTTAGCTGAGCACCGAGGTCTTTGATGTCGTAGCAGACAAAGCGGTTGTTAAGCTCAACGTTGGTATGGTGGTTAAAGACATTCAAAGAACCCTTAACGTATATTTCAAGCGCAGTAGCAACACGCTTAGCTTCAGGCTCTGGCTGCTCCAGCAATGTCTTATACAAGTCCTCCATAACCGGCATATTCTCGGGGCGAGGGTCTGCGAAGTATGGAATGTATATCTGATGAATTGCACGGTCGATGACGGTCTTCTCTATGGGCTGTAACCCGTACTTTCCTTCAAGAATCAGCTCGCACAGTGAAAGAATAAAGTCCGCCTTCAGTGCCAATGGGCTGTCGCCTTCCGAGTAGTTCATGTTGATGTCCATGGGGTTAATGTAGTGGCTGCTGGTGGAGCTTATCTTCACTACCTGACCGCCGAAGCGATTAACCAAAGGCGCGTACTCGGCCTCGGGATCGCAGATGATTACGTCATCGTCGGTGGCAAGGAATGCGTTTGCAATCTCGCGCTTGGCTGAGAAGGATTTGCCTGAACCGGGAGTGCCGAGGATGAGGCCGTTGGGGTTTTTAAGGCGCTTTCTGTCTGCCATGATTAAATTGTGGCTGACTGCATTTACGCCGTAATACAGGGCGCCTGGGCCGGTCTGAAAGAGCTCCTGCGTCGTGAAAGGCATGAAGATTGCCAGTGACGAAGTCGTAAGGCTTCGCTCTATCTCGATGCGGTTAAGCGCGAGCGGCAGCGAGCTTACAAACCCGTCCTCCTGCTGATAATCAAGCCTCACAAGGTTACAGTTCGCGGACTTGATGAGCGAAACCGTGTGCTCGATATTCATCTTGAGTTCTTTTTCCGTCCTGCCCGTATTCATGATGAGAAGCGTCACCAGAAACATGCGCTCATTGTTACTCTGAAGGTCACGAAGCAGCTCCTTGGCATCCGCCCCGTAAGTGGCGAGGTCGGAAGGAATAATGTCCATGTCGTAACCGGAGCGGACCGCTTTCTTCTGCTCCTCAATCTTGCTGCGGTCGAGCTCGGTAATCTTGTGCTTAATCTCCTTAATCGCCGCGGTGGTGTCAAGCGAGCGCACGTGCATCGTCACCACCAGATCCGAATCTGTCTCCAAGAGGTGCTTTATGAATTCGTCCGAAATCTCCGGTGCGCTTATCTGCACAAAGCTCATGGCCGCGAAGGTCTCGCCTATCTGAAACTCCCTGCTCTTCTTGAATGTAAAAGAAGACGGCGCAATGAAATCCTTCACCGACAGCCCGCTTGCCACAAGCCATTTCCAGTCAAAAGAAAACGTCTGATTCTCCCCCACGTGAAGCATAGAGTGCATCACTTCGAGGCGATCCCGGCCGTTTAACGCCTTCGCCACCGCACCCATCTTCTTAAAGTGCTGGATGATGTCAGCCTCAACACTCGCAAGTCTCTGCCTAGCCTCGCGCACACTCTCGGCCTCGAGACCGAAGGTTAAGAACTTGCGTCTCCTGATGCCGTTACTGCCACTTGTCATCTGGCTTCTGATTACCTCAGTGTAGCTTTCGCGAACCGAGTCGAAGCCATCGCCCCGCATCGGGATGTTAATTTGTTTTTTCTCCTCTTCCTCGTCCCCCTGAATGTCTATGTAGCTGAACTGGAAGTTAAGCGCGCTGTCAAAGAAATTGAGCAGCCCCTTGAACAGCTTGAAAATCGCGTCCTTCTCGTCATCCTGGGCGAGCTGATAGTTAACGTCCATGTATTCAATGGTCTTGCTGAAGTATTCTTCCGTGACCTTGCAAGTGCCGTCTTTAAACATCTGAATAAAGGGGATGGTGTCCTGGGCTGTCTGCGGCACTTTATTTCGCCAGTCTGCGTTCTTTATGATTTCGAGCACCTGCTTCTGCTCGGCCTTTGTTAGTCCCGGCGGAAGTGTGGGTGCGGTTTTTTTCTTTGTCCTGAAGAGTTCTTTTAAAAACAATCTGAGCTATCTCCTCTCTTGCCTTCGCTTGTCTTGCGAGGCATGAATAATAATTTAGCGTCCTGTACGGGCGCACCTTCGGGCGGATGAACATGGCCCGGAATCTGTAGCGAAGCACCTTTTCAAGTGGCTGCCCGTTCTTTTCATACATTGCAAAAAGAAAGAACGGCACCATCACATACATCATCCGCATCACCGCGGAGCTTACGTCCACGCCGAAATGCCTTGATATGAAAAACACCGGAACGCCTGCGAGGGCACCGAGGCCAAAGCAGATGAGCTGGCGGGCAGTTAAGTTAAACAATATTTTGGATTTGACCTTTGACAGGTCTCTTGGAATTGGTTGGTACATTGCCATGGTTTGTAGTCCTTTCTTTTGCTAATGTGCAGAGAAGACGGATTTCGCAAGGGAGCCCGTCTTAAACAGCGTAAAACAAAGCAGAATCGTATAGCCCACGATTCCCCAGAGGGATGCCACGATGTCGGTTGAAATGGTGAGTCCCTGAATTAGGAGTGCGTAAATGCCTACGCAGATAAGTATCAGGAATCCCTGAAAACCGAGGGCTAGAAGGCTTCTTAAGTAGTTCTGTCCGATGTGGCTCTGCTCGCGGTTTCCGAAAGTTGAAAGTGGAATGGGTGCAAGGCTCACCATGAGGTAGATCTCTATCATGCGGGCGTAGACGATTACGAAGATGACTTTACTCAGGGCAAAGAGCGTTATCTGAATGATTCCGGTCTGGGTATAGAGGCCAAATAAAGCGCCGTTTCCCATGGCATCTATCGTGTCCCTGAGGCTTGCCAGTCCCGATGCATCTACGGCCGTCGATGCTCCTATAATTCCGCCTGCTCTTGAAATCACGTAATGCGCGAGATCAAACATCGCCATCGTAATGTCGAAGGTGTGGCTTATGACGGTAACCGCCACGAAGGTTTTGAACATCCACTTAAAGAAAATCCAGGTCTCGAAGTTCTGCAGGTTGTTGTGGTCGATAATCATCCGTATCAGCTCCGCGCAGGCGATAAACGTCATAATGATGCCCGCAATCGGTATGATGAGCGTCTCTGAGAGGTTTCGTATCATGCCAAATATCGCCGGCGAGAAGCTCTGCGGCGTCCTCGCCACATCGGCAGCGATGCTGCCAACTTCGTCGTTGACAGCACCTATCATGCCGGTAAGATTGTTCATTATCGCATCCACGAGCAAATCATGCAGCCACTGACCTATCCTGTCGATAATGCTGCTCATTCACTTCCCTCCATCACGAGAAGATGTTCGCAAGAAGCGGCACAAGGGTAATACCGATGAGAGCCACACCGCCTCCGGCGATGAGCTGCTTCATACCCTGCGACTTAGCTCCGGGGTTATCATTGCCGTAACCTTCCATAAGGTTTATAACGCCCCAAATACCAAGGCCCGCGCCAAGTCCTACCACCAGTTTCTGAAGAACTCCGGTCGCTGAAGTGAAGAAGGCAAGGCCTGCGACATAGTTAAAAATCACACCAAATACCGGTGAGAGGTGTGAAAACCAAGCAGTCACAGCTCCTAAAAACAATGGCGCGAAATTAATAAAAGCCACTGCACTAAGTACAGCGGCCACGAATGAATAAAACATATTTTGTCCTCCTTATGATTTCCCAAACAGTGTTTGGGTTTTGTTGTTAGTTGCTCCGCAAGCCCGTCGACTGACTTGCGGTATGCGCGCATATAAAAAAGCCCGTTGGGGGTGCCAACGAGCTTGATTACCATATTATCTTCTTTACAATTATTCCGAATTATGTCTTTTTCTTCAGCTTCGGATTTCCGTAACTATTTATTTAAATAAATCTTCCATAGTTATCACTTTTTCATATGACCACTTATACTCATTATCCTTAATTCCGAACGTGGTTATTAACGTGTTCTGAATAGTGCTTTTTCTTGGAAGATTCTTTTGAAGGAGTTCATGTCTGTGTCTAAGAAGTGAATCATATTCCTTATCAACCAAAACATCCTCACTGTAGAATTTCATTTCACACATATTTACCACATTATCCTTGCGCTGAATAAGCATATCTATTTGTGTTCCCTTATCGTCATCGCCGGTCTTTGTCCAAGCAGATTCAGTTGAACTAACTCCGGCTATTTCGAGTGCACGCTTTATTTCCGACACATGATTAAAACATACATTTTCAAACGCATAGCCTCTCCATGTTTTAATCACTTGGGAATCGATATTTGATTGCCAGAAACCATCAGCCAAAGTATTCTTATTTATAACAAATTTCAAGTAAAAAATGCAAAATGGGTCTGTCAGTTTATAATGCTCCTCCCTTTTGCTGCATCCAAAAGGAACATACTTAATAATAAAATCACTTGCTATTAATGCATTTAAACTCCTTGTAAGACCTCCCCCATCGGAAACGTCAGCCATTTTAATAATTTCCGACCTCGTATATCCTTTGCTTCGCGTACTCAGAACTTTTACAATGTTTTTTGTCATTTCAGGGTTTGTAAATATCGATGAAAACAATCTGTCATATTCAAAAAAAAGTGTGGCCCCTTTTTTAAAAAGCAATTCATCTACATTTTGTGCAAGACTATTCCCTCTCTTAAAATAATTAAGATAGTACGGAATCCCACCGAAAATCATATAACTCTGCACTATATCGTATTTTGAAATGGATATTCCTTTTTCCTTAAATAGTAGTTCGCACTCCTTTAAAGTAAAGGGCGAGAGTTTAATCTCATGAGTAACACGCCCATACAAACCGCCATGATTGTTGATTAATTTGTCTTCCATCCATGAATTAGCACTTCCGGAAATCACAACCATAACATTTCTATGGCATGCCCAACTGTTCCAAAACGCTTCAAACCCGGTTATAAATCCCGATTTAGGCGTGTCCATCCAAGGAAGCTCATCTAAAAAAATAAGTTGTCTTGATCCGTCATCTATTTCCTGTAAATGCATCTCCAGCATAAAAAACGCTTCAAGCCAGTCTTTGGGGCAATGACTTTTTTTCATGCCCTGCGTAATCAATGAATAATAAAATGCCTCTAACTGCTTTTTTAGCGGCTGAGATACATTTCCACCATCTTCTATAGGAGAAAGGCCTGCATGTCTAAATGTAATTCTCCCTTTAAAAGTCTCGTCAACAAGAAACGTCTTTCCTACACGGCGACGACCATATATCGCAACCAACTCAGCCTTATCGCTTTCATATAATTCTATAAGTTCAGCAGTTTCTTTACCTCTTCCAATCATATGCTTCCTCGCTCTTTTCCAACATGTACTTCCGTTACGGTCCTATTATAATTCAAAGGATAAGTGGCTGTCAATTAGACTTTTTGGTGTTTCGCAGCCACTTATCCCCATGTTTTGCCTTCATAATCTGCTGTAATGAGTACAATGACATTTGCGAATAAGCCTGGTACCTGCGCTTAGATCACAGCATTTTCAGGTGCATCCGCATCCACCACCTCAAACACATCTTCCCTTTTCAGCCTCATCTGTCTATGCAAGAAGCGCTCGGTGTCGAAGTAGTTTCTTTCGTCGGCATCGGCGGTTAGGGGGTAGTTCGGGTGCTGGGTTAGGTCGTATTTGTCGGATAGGAAGGGACGGACGCCGCGGAGCTGAAGGATGCATTTGTCTCCGTCCAGAACTGCGAGTTCGTCGATGGACATTAGGTCTTTGCCGAGTTTTGAGTAGTTCATGGAGTGGGACTGTTCACGCCCGCGAGTCTCGCCGGTGTTGTAG
Source organism: Lachnospiraceae bacterium YSD2013 (assembly GCA_900100895.1). GTDB lineage: Bacteria > Bacillota > Clostridia > Lachnospirales > Lachnospiraceae > UBA1258. The sequence continues at coordinate 12,282 of FMTX01000012.1, read as the reverse complement.
GTGTCGATGGTTTCTTTGCCCAGGGCCTGGGACAGGTCTTTGAGGGTTGAGGGCTCGGAGCCGCCGAGGAAGAGCTGGGAATCCATGTTGCCGATGATGGTGTCCGCGTGGTCTTTGTAGATGGCCTTAAGCTGGCTTTTTGTCTGAAGCACCAGGCAGGCGGATATTTCACGGCTTCGGATGGTGGCCACCAGTTTCTCGAGATGAGGAATCTGGCCGATGTTGGCGGCTTCGTCGATGAGGCAGCGCACGTGCACTGGGAGGCGGCCGTGGTATTTGTCGTCTGCTTTTTCGCACAGCAGATTGAAAAGCTGGGTGTACACCATGGCGATGAGAAAATTAAAAGTTGGATCGTTGTCGCTCATGATGAGAAACAACGCCGACTTTCTGTCACCAAGCGTATCAAGGTCTAGTTCGTCATATGCTGTTATGTCGCGAAGTTCTTCGATGTCGAAGGGGGCAAGGCGGGCGCCACAGCTGACTAAGATGGATTTAGCGGTCTTGCCAGTGACTAAATGTCAATAGTAACGTGTACTATTTTGAATCCGCTTTTAGAACTCTTTTTAAGGTTTCAGAAAAAGTTTTCCCTTTGTCCTTAAAATGCAGACTCACAATATACGTGGTCTTTCCAATAGTTTTTATAATTTGATTTGAAGTTTTTTTCTCTTCCATAAACTCTCCTTTCAAAAAAAGAGAAAGCATAGCTATCTCTCTTGTCTATGCTTCCTCTCAACCTTGTGTTGCTCTTTAGTTCTCTTGTCGTTTGCTCGCTCTCTGTCTTCGTTAGTCTTGTTGTAATCAAGAACCTCAGCAAAAGCTAAATCAAAAAGCTCCGACTTAATTTCTTTCTTGATATGCTCTGGATCATCTTCGCCCTTGCTGAGCTTTTTATTTAACCTATCGTATTTCTTCTCATGCTCAGCAAGGTAGCCCTGCAAAGAATCAAAGGTTGTGATGTTTTTTGACTCTACGAAAGCCACCATGTTGTTGGGATCTTGGAGTCTTTCTCTGTGAGAAACCTTTCTCAAAAACTTACCGCTGATAATCGGCAACTGTAAAATCTTATGACGTTTACAAACTGACTCAATAAGCTCGATAACTTCATTACTTGTATCTTTGATTTTAGCTTTGAAGTTTTCAATGCTTGCAGAAGTCCTTGTGATAAAGTCAATGAGTCCTCTGATTTCCATAATCTTGCGGTTGTAATCTCCTCGCTCTGTATGAATGCCTTTTTTCTCCAATGCATTAGCTCGACTTCCCAGATGAATGGTTGGTAGTTCTTCCATGCCTAGTTCTTTGAATGACCTATGCTCCCAATGTTCATTTATCTTCAATGCATCATTGGTTTCATTGATAAGCTCCGTGAGATTCCTTCTCCACATTTTTGCTTTGCTTGGCTCATCCCAATCTGTGGTTTTCTCTGTCTTGGACTTGTAACCTTTCTTGGTTCGGATTTTATTTCCGTCCTTATCAAGAATATAGATTTTCTTTTGCTTTGGCATCCACTTGCCGTTTTCATCAATTGCCCTTAATGTTAGCAATAAATGAAAATGCAGATTGCGTTGTCCTTTTTCATTAACTGAATCATGGATTGCCCAATCTGCACACATACCTTTAGAAACAAAATTGTCTTTCACATATTTTCTAACTACTTCTTCCGCAACTTCATAAGTCCAATCATTTGGAAGTGAAGCTTTAAACATCCTACAAAGCTGTGCATTATGTTGCTTCTCAATAGCCTCTACTGAGTTCCAAAGTACGGCTCTATCTTGATATTCCTTTGGTGCATTCTCTGGTAAATCAATCTCCTTGTGAACTAAATCCTCTTTAGGATCTGGCTTGTATGTGTGCCCATCATACTCGCTATAAAGTTCTTCACGGCTGATATAACCAGCTGCATCAATAGCGGAGGGACAAGAACAATGCTTATTGCCACCTCTCGTCACTACGCTAAAACGTGTGCTCATCCATTTCGGCATGGCTAGTACCTACGGTTGGGCACACGAAAAATCCTCAGATCAGGATAGCCATATTTTATTATGGGTATTCTTATCTGAGGATGCACAAAGGGGTAGGAGCGTTTTTTGCTCCGTAGGGGAAAGGTATTTTCCCCTTTTGCCCACGGCTTTTGTGGGCAACGCCGTCTGCAAGACCCCTCGGAGAGCGCACATACCATCCGAAGGGTGGTATATCTGTGCGCACCCAACAAGTTGGGTGAGCCCACGTTATCGGCTTTCGTTACTCTCAAATTCACCCGCTTTCACCTCACTTTCGGCAGGACTAGACAAGACTTGATTAGCTCTGGCTTTAATGCCAGATATTGTTTTTTGCACTTCTCCGGTTCTAAACGCAACTCTGATAATTTCATCAATTTCTGATTCTTCAAAGCAGTAGCACTCCGGAAAGTATTTGTGAATGACACCGCCCATCATGTACTTATGATGATTCTCTCGTTTTCTCCGTTCCTCATTGGCTTTTTTCTTCTCCATAGCCAATCGATTTTTTGCTTGCTCCATCTGTTTCTGGGCTTGCTCAATTCCTTTTGTTGTTGTGATTTCTGTGTTAATCATTTTCTTCTCCTTTCCAATAAAAAAACGGATGCTCCTCTAGGATTACATCCGTTAAATAAAAATAGCGACTGACTCATTATCAATAAGTCAATCGCCATAAGTAGCTCTTTTTATTCTGCATCAAATATTTCCGATAATTGTGGTTCCATCTGACTGATTAAATTAACAACCAAAGCATTACCCATCATAAATCTGCGCTTGTTCAATGGCATTTCAACCTTTTCGCCATTTACAAGACATTCCTTTGTCCAGTCACTTGGAAAACCTTGAATACGTTCCATTTCAATTGGTGTTAACAAACGAATTCTCTGTGTTTTTTTATCTCTTACAATATGAGTTGTTCTGCTAAAACCGCCCTCACTTGTGAGCATTGTTCTTGCAGGCTTATCATATTCATCAATCATAGATATTGGACCTTCTGAAAAGATATATTCATGTCCGTTTGAAGCCTTTCTCGGAAGTTTCTTTGCACCTTTAAGATACTGCCATGTCTTACGAGCTTCTGGTGATAATCTACCTAATGTCTCATCACTATGATTCACATTTGGACTTGTATAATATAATCTTTCTTCTGGAACAAAGAATTGTTCTGGAATATCTCCATCTTCCATTATGTCACCCAATGTAATTTGTTTGCCATCATAGCTTGGTGTTGTTTTAGCAGTATAAACTACTCCATCTTTCATTACACCGGTGTTTTCAAACAGAAAACTAAATTTCTCAGATAACTCACCAATTCCATCTGGCAACTCTGTAATTTTTATTTTTTTGCTATCCTCTACATTGATAGGAAAGCTCTTTGCAAAAAAGCCATTTTCATAAATGATTTTTCCAGCACTTACTCTGTGTAATTCTAAACCAAAAGACTTGTTATAATTACACTCACTATTAATACGATTTGCATATTTTGTATCATCACGATATGCAAAAATAAAAGTTCTACGACGTCTTTGCTGGTATCCATACTCAGCGGCGTTAATAACTCTCCATTCAACAGAATATCCTAAGTCTCTAAAGCAAGCTAAGATAATTCCAAAGTCTCTACCTCTCTGACTTGCAGGGCTCTTAAGCAAACGATCTACATTTTCCAATAAGACAAAAGGTGCTTTTTTTGCTTCAAGCATATCTCTGATATCCCACCACAAAACACCTTTCTTACCTTCAAGTCCTTTTGAAGTAGCTAAAGATGATGCCACTGAATAATCTTGACAAGGAAAGCCACCTACTAAAAGGTTATGATCTGGTACATCATTTTTATCAACTGTATTGATATCATTATTTGTTGTATCATTACCTTTCAAATCAAGATTCGTTCCAAAGCGATTCACATAACAATCATGTGCCCACTGTGTTTTCTTATCAGCTGGTTCCCACTGACTAAACCATACAGTGTCCCATTTCTCATCTTTTTTAGTATCATCAATATTTCTTATGTTATTCAGACCGCATCTGAAACCTCCAACGCCTGCGAATAATTCACAAACAGTTTTCTTCATTAAATCACTCCTAAATTTTATTCACTGCACAACGGCATCCTTTAGATTATATCATCATTCTTAAAATTGATCAACCTTTAATTCATCTTTTATTTGACTATAAATATAAGTGTTATTTAACCAAAAACATTGTTTAGGAAATAGTCTTCCATCTGGCAACTCATACATATCTTTTGCATTTCTTCCATGTGGTCGTACATGACTTACTCTACTCTCTTTTTGCTTTGGCAAATTTGTATGATTATTTCCTCGGCTATCAACTTCAATTTCTAAACCATCAGCAATAACCTTTTTTGTTCTCTCCCAAACATTTCGTACTTCAACCTCAAGATCCTCATAAGGAATATTCCAAAACTGACAACCCATCAAATGTAGAATATTTTCTGCATCCGCTTTATATACTACAAATAAGAATCGTGTTTCTCTAAGATAATTTCCAAAAGTAGAATTTTCCCAATCTTCTTGAATTAACTCTTTAAACTTAAAATTAGGGAAAGACATACTCTCTTTTATTTTACCGTTTTTTCCTATACGAATAGTCTTAACAACAACATTCGCTTTTTCAAATTCTTCTGCATGATTTCCTTTAATACCCAAAATTCTATATGCTAGCATTGCTTCTAAATTCTTCGGCTTTTTCGATACATCAATCTGAAATTCTTTACATAAATAATCAACTGTGCATCCACGATATTTATTTATCTTTCCGACAACATAATCCTCAAATGAATCAACAAATCCGTTTGCTACTATTGGTTCATAAGTTTGTTTGCCTGGAACAATATAAGTATTCAAAACATATGTCATATATGAACTTTTAAATGCAAAAGCTCTCGGCTTTGCAAGTTCACTACTATAAGGTTGTTCTCTCCTATCCTTGGATGAAGATGCTTTTGTTGCCGCCCCTAAATACAATGTATCTCCCTCAGATAATTCATGCGCTTTACCGGCTTTTATTTTATTTACAATAATATCGTAATCATGACGGATTATTGCTATATCCTGTTCAGGCGGAGTAAACAATCTTGAATACTTAATCTTATAATCGAGCTTGTATTTAATTTCCTGCTGATATAGATAATAGATAAGCAAAATTAGTTTTGATTTTGTCCAAAAATGACTTGTTTCAAAATTCTCATTAACCACTGCAAAATAGTCAATCATTGTTAAAATCAATCTCTCTTTTGCTGATATTGATCCATTTTTATTAATCTTATATGGTGTAACTTTTAACTCTACACCAGCTTCATAAAAATCTGGTCTTGAATCACTATTACAAGCATAATGGAAAAAATTTTCTTCTATTATTTGTCCCAGATTTCCTTTGTTTTTCTTGTTTTCAACATCATCAGAAGATACATATTCTTCAGATTCTTCAGCAAGTATATCTGATCTTTGCTGAGCTTCATCTTCCTCCCATACATTCCTAAATGTTTTACCAATTAGTTTTTGTGCATATGCTTCAATTGATGATGGATTAGTTTTATCATACTCAATTCTAGTATCCATCAAATCACATCCTTTTCATTTAGTCTTGACAAAACGCCATACATGTAGATTTTACCATATTTCTGACGTTTTTAAGATCGTTTATTAATGGATTTCATGTGTTTTCGTGCCTTTTCCCTTTGTTCCTCAGATATCCTTCTTGGCTTACGATAACTAACGTAATTTTTCGGCATTGAATATGTCTTGTCGATATCAGTTACCTTCAAGCACTTATAAACCTCTGGGAACTCGTTAACTAATGCATCAAGTTTTCTCATAACGGTTTTATCTCGGGTATAAACTACTGCATCAGACTCAGCAACATTAAAATTGATTATTGTTTCTTGCTCATACTTTGATAATTTGCTCATAAAGCTCACCGCCTTTCAATAACAAAATCATTAGTCCAGAGTGGTGAAAATCATTAGTCCAGAGTGGTGAAAATCATTACTCCTGTGTAATGAAAATCATTAGTCCGGAGTGGTGAAAATCACCACCAAGTAATAATAAGCTTAATAATACTGACTTGAGTAATATCAATCTCTTCTTATCTGGAGAACTGATAAAATCGGAATGGAAGGGAATGGAAAAGAATAGATAGCATAGATAATAGGGTATATCTTTCTTCTCTTTTTCTTTGCTACTTTCTTTTCTCTTCTTTCTAGGGGAAGAAGGAAGGGAAGTAAGGAGAAGGAAAACCACTCCATGTTAATTACTGTGATTCTAGAAAATAAAAAAGCACTAATAGATTCTTCTCCACTAGCGCCTTTAGACTTTCTATCTTCTCGATAGTTACTGTATCAACTTTTAATAAATTGGCTAAAAATCTGCTTCCTCAGAATTAGCAAGAACAACACTGTCTCTCGAATAATGTTCCTTGTCGTATTGCTCTGCAGGAATACCAAAGGTATCGGGATTCTGCTCTTTTAACGCTTTCATCCTAGCTTTTCTCTTAGGTTCGTATGCCCTTTCATATGCTTTCTGCTTTTCCTTTCTGTCTAGATACTGTTTATGTCGCTTGTCTTTTATAGCTTCAATACGATTACGCTCTTCTATCTCTTCTGGTGTTAATTCCGGTGTCGGCATACAGTAATTACCGATAAAATTGAAATAGATATCTATCTTCTGAGTTGTCTGTTGTGAACCTTTTCTATCTCGCTCATGAACCTCGATTCTATCTATGAATTCGCTAACCATAAAAGGTGTAATTTCATCAAAGTTATTGTACCTTGCCATAAGATTTACAAAGTTCTTTCCATTGTGTCTGTTAGCTTCAATCTCTGCTAAATCTTCCTCGATAACCTCACACTCTGCTTTCAATGAGCTCTGCTCTTTTGAATACTTAGATATCAAAGTGTCGTATCTGCTCTCTGGCATCTTCCCCAAAGCATTGTCCTCATAGATTTTACAAATCAGCTTTTCTAAATCATCAATCCTTTTCTTACAGACCTTCAATCTATCTTGCTTTTTCTTAATCTCTGCATCTCTGTTGTCGGATTCAACTTGTGTTATCTGTTCAACAAAAAACTCTGGATCATCTTCAATCATAGATTTAAGATACCGGAGTGTATCTCGCAAAATATCAATTACTGCATCAGCATTGATTCTGTGACCAGAAGAGCACTTGCTACCTACGGGAACTTTGCCATAATTAGCACACACAAAATTAGCTATTCGCTTTCCGTTTGATGTTCTGTGACAATACATCAAGCCCCCACAATCAAAGCAACGCATTTTCCCATCAAGCGGATGTGCTTCGCCCCATCCGTTAGGATATCGTTTAATGCCTTTTCTACATTTCTGTGCATTATTAAATGTCTCTTCATCAACTATCGGCTCTTGCGTATTCTCAAATATCTGCCAATACTTCTGTGGCACATAATGGCTTTTCTTATCTTTGAAATGCTTTCTGGTTTTGAAATTAACTGTATGTCCTAAGTATTCTTTCTTGGTTAGAATACTTGCTACTGTTGAACTGTTCCATCTGTATGGGTAAAGAATTTCTCTTGATTGCCATAATCCCATACCGATTTTTGCTTGATGATATGCGGGGATTTCTATCTTATCTGCTTCTAGAATCTTGCATATCTGATATGGACCTTTTCCCTCAAGTGTTAGCTTAAAAATTCTACGAACAACCTCTGCAGCTTCTTCATCAACAATCCATAGGTTGTTATCTTCTGGATCTTTCGTATAGCCATAAGGTGGCGCACTTGCTACGTGCTTTCCAGAATCCCCTTTTGCCTTAAATGTAGACCTAATCTTTTTGCTTGTATCTTTCGCATACCACTCGTTCATGATGTTTCTGAATGGTAAAAAATCATCATCCCCATAAAGGGTATCTGTTCCATCATTTACCGCTATGAGTCTTACGTCCTTTTGCCTAAACATTTCCACTATCTGACCTACTTTCAGATAGTCACGTCCCAATCGGCTCATGTCCTTTACTAGAACTGTTCCTATGTTGCCCTCTTCAATCTCCTTTATCATTTCAAGAAATGCGGGTCTATCGAAACGTGTTCCAGAAATACCATCATCATAAAAATGTCTTGGTTCGGGAAGTTGATGAGATACTGCATACTCCATTAAAAGTTGCTTTTGGTTTGATATAGAATTAGATTCGCCTTGTAGTTCATCATCATGACTTAAACGCTCATACAATGCGGTGTATCTATGAATATTCTTCATTTGCGGACTCCTTTCAACATCTATTTTTATGTAACTGTAACGATATACGTTACTAAATAGATGTTGTCACACCCGCCGCCAGTTTAAATTTGGCATATTGTCTGACTGCGAAATGGCGAGGATTCTTCTTTTTCAGGCGGTCAAACATTCTGTCGACTGCGTTCTTGAAGTCCTCATCATCCTCACGCACCTCAAAAGAATTGATGAATTCAATCATGGTGGCAAAGTTCTGCTCCTCCGGCGGCGCCTCGTACCAGATATAACCGATGAGTGCCGTATAAAGAAGGGTCTCCGCCTTCTCCCAGAAGGGGTCATTGGCCTGCCCGTCGCCCTTGGTGTTGGTGATGAGGGCGGTCACGAGTTTAAGGATGTCCTTCTCGGAGTGGATGTAGCGAAATGGGTTATAGTGCATCGACTTCTTGAAATTAATGGTGTTAAAGACTTTGATGTCGTAGCCATCTCGGTAAAGGGCCCCGCCGACTTCGCCGATAAGCTGTCCCTTTGGATCTGTCACCACGTAACTTGAATGCATTTGGAGCAGATTGGGCTTTATAAAAAACCGAGTCTTACCGGAACCGCTGCCGCCGACCACGAGAACGTTCTTGTTACGAGCGTATTTAGGCCTGGCGGGACGGGACTCCATGGTAAGGGATTCGGTCTTGGTCAATATAACATTTTGTTTTAAAATTGGATTCTTAAATGGCTCAATATCAGCCGGTGTGCCCCATCTTGCGGTGCCGTATTCTGCGCCGTGGCGGTAGTGTTTGGCGTTCTTGCCTTTGATGTAAACTACAAGGCGTAAGAGGCCTCCCACTGCCGCACCGATGAGTAAGTCAAACGGATTGAAGCTCGGCGCTATACTCGCGAAAGCCTGCTCCAAACCGGTCGTGAAGAAAGAAAGCGTCTTCTCCGACGCATCTCTTCCTTCCGACAAGCGTATGGCTTCGCCTAAGTTCGTGGCAAAGAGGCTTATGAGCACATATGGAATTGTGGACGTGATAATCTTTCTCATCTTTAAGGTCATCGGCCTTCGGTCCTTTCTTTACGGCGCTTGCGCTTGTGTTTTTCCTTCTTCTCGGTCTGAGTCTTGGCAAGTTCTTTTTCCTTCTTGAGTTCCTCGCGGAGGCTCTTCTTTTCGTTCTTGGCGTTGGCTCTGGCAGCGTACTCTTTGACCACTTGGTCGAGCACTTCCGTGTCCTTGGCCTTAAAGAAAACTACATACCTCGGCGGTTCCTGCGACTTGTCCTTTCGAATCGCATAATCCACGCCCATCTTCCTCGCCAGCCTGCAAAAATCTCTTGCCGAGCCATCCGGAAGCTCTATCTTGTCGGTGGATACACCCGCCTTCAAAAGCTCCGCTACAGTCTGCTTGCCCTCTTCATAAGGGTGCTGCATTTTCTCTCGCGCCTTCTTCTGCCCACGGTGCACTACGTACCACCTCATGCCTCTTGCGAGGCTTCTGGCGGTCAGTTTCACAGTCGAGATTGCCAGGTTAACGGCTCTGTTTTCAACTTCTTCCTGCATGCTATCGCCTCCTTTCCTATTTGGCTATTAAAACATTTTGTTTTAAATCTATCTCTTCCCGATTCGTTCTTTATCCACATTTAAGATGCCTTCAAGCGTTGTGGTTGCTATGCGAAGGCGCTTAGCAAGAGCTATGTCGGCAAGGACTTCTTTGGAGCGCTTGGAACCGCAGACTACGAGGATTCGCGAACGTCTTAATAGTTCCTGTGCCATGTCTCGGCCGTCTTTGTATTCCTGTGGAACGGCGGAGCTTAGGTAGTAGGACTGCGATAAGAAGGGGCAGATTGGTGAGTATCCGGCTTCATAAAGTGCTCGGCAGTAATAGGTTGCTGCTGCATCTGCTTCTTCGTCTCTGATTGAAAAGTCTGCGGTTATATAGGCTAGTGGTCTGTTCATAGTGTTATCCTTTCATACGTAAAAAGAAGCGGCCTCCGAAGAAGTCGCTTCTATAAAGTCTCTTGTCTTTCTCGTTTTTTCTGCCATTGATCTAATAGCTTAAGTATCTGGTCTTCCATCTGTCTTGGTGTGTAAGACTTGGGAAAGTATTTCTTGAGTACATCGTGTTTGAGGGTGATGTGGTCTTGCTCGGGCTTCTTCTCTTCGTCCATTACGGCGCACATAGCTTCAAGGGTACATATACCTTCCTGGCTGAGTTTCTTGATACGCTGTGCTTGGGATAAAGAAGGCGTCGACTGGGCGTAGTCCATAGCCTCGAGGAAATCTTTCTGCTGTTCCTTCGTGATGTAGGAAAGCTCAACTGCGGGATTGAAGGCTATCTCTTTGGTATCCACCATTTCAAGGAGTTCGGGGATGAGGTTAGTTAGGCGAATAAACCTTTTAACGTTGTCTTTGCTCATTCCTGACTCTTCACCTAATAGCTCTGTTGTTAACTTCGGTGCAACTTGCACTGAAGTTAAATCTCTACGTTCACCTTGATGTTTTAAAGCTTCCGCCTTCAAACGAAACGCCCAAGCCCTCTCACTAGGCAATATCGTCTCCCTCTGCAGATTACTGTCCACCATAAGTATCGTGGCGGCATCATCATCGAGGTTTCTTACAATCGCCGGTACAGTTTCAAGCCCCGCTAAAGTTGCTCCGTGGCAACGTCTGTGCCCCGACACAATCTCATATCCGCCGCCATCCATAGGCCTCACAATTACAGGATTTAGGACTCCGAACTGACGAATACTGTCTACCGTCTTTTCCATGTCCTCGTCGTCCTTTACCTTAAAGGGGTGATTCTTGAATGGCCACAGGTCCTTAAGCGGAAGCTGCTGAACCTGCTCGAGCTTTCCCGATGCTTCGTCACGTTCTTCCTGCGTCGAGAAGATGTCATCGTAGCTTTTCAAGCTTAAGTTTGCGTTTTGCTTCGGCATCCGCTATCACCTCCTTGGTAACGTTTTTGTAGGCCTCGGCGACCTTGCCTGCGGCATCGTATTTAAAGATACTGAGTCCCATGGCTGATGTCTCAGCTGCCTTTGTGGCCTTGGGAATCTCCGACTCAAACACCTTAATGTTGCGGCCGTAAGTCTCCCTGATTAATTGGCTTATGTCCTTTGAAAAGTTCGTACGCCCATCCACCATGGTAAGCAGAATCCCCTCGATGTGAAGCTTAGGATTAATCTGTTTCTTAACTTTGTTGATGGTGGTAAGAAGCTGTTCGAGTCCTTTTGCCGGCAGGTACTGCGCCTGAACGGGTATTAGGACCTCGTCGGCAGCTGCCAGCGCATTAATAGTAAGCATGCCAAGCGACGGCATGCAGTCCATCAAAATAAAGTCGTATTTGTTCTCAACGTTTGAAAGATATTCCTTCAGAACCGACTCCCTGCTTATCACATTCACAAGGCCTACCTCGAGGCCCGCAAGTTCTATGTTGGCAGGCATCAGGTCGACATTCTCGGGGTGATGCATAATCCCCTCGGTCGGGTCGATTTCTTTGTCCTGAAGAACCTTGTTAAGAACGCTCGCCAATGTCACCTGAAGTTCGTCAGGCTGAGTACTGCCCATGCAGACAGTCAGCGACGCCTGCGGGTCGGTGTCCACCAAAAGAACCTTCTTTCCCGCCATGGCAAGCGCGACTCCGATGTTCTCGGTGCTGGTGGTCTTGCCGGTGCCGCCCTTCTGGTTGACTATAGCGATAGTTGTGGCTCTGTGTGACATGTTATTCCTCGTATTATATAGTCATACCCCTTCTTTACCTTTTCTACAGGTTAGGGTATGCTGTTAAAGATGCTGTGGATTGGTCCGTTGTTCCTACCGCATAGACGGTTTTTTGGAGGCTCCAACCACAGTCTCTTTGTTTAATTGTTAATCAGTTAGATACCGCATGACGGTTTATGTAGAACGAGGTTACAGCGTGCAAAGAGCCCTGTGGATCTTATAACAGCAGCATCAAATACTTTTTAAGGAGGATCACATTTATGATCTATGTTGGTATCGATGTTGCCAAGGACAAGCACGACTGCTGTATCCTTGATGACGAAGGCCGGAAGATGTATCCCATATTCACCATCACG
>FMTX01000035.1 GCA_900100895.1 Lachnospiraceae bacterium YSD2013 | reverse complement strand
CCCTCAAGCACCACTTTTTGCGTAGGGCAGACCGCAGTCTATACGGAGCGTCTGACCGGCCGCTACGTGAGATCGAAACGGGAGGGGGTTTTTGCGAAAGACTTTTGCCCGTGACGGGACGCGTCCGGGAGGTCAGTATGAGGCAAAAAAAGGGCCGACATGGGTCGGCCCGGATGGGTGAGGGTTATTTGGAGACGGAGGAGGCGTAGTCGGAGTAGCTTTGGCCGGTGTATTTTTTGAAGCAGCGGCCGAAGTAGTTGGGGTCTGGAATGCCGACCTCGTTGGAGGCGCTGAACATTTTCATGTTGCCGGCGGCAAGCTCCATAGCGCGCTTCATGCGACACTCGGTTAAGTACTCGACGAAGTTCTTGCCGGTGTCCTGCTTGAATTTGCGGCTTAAGTAGCTTGCGCTAAAGCCGAAAATCTGGGCCACCGATGTAAGGTTAAGCTTGGAATCGGTGTAGTTGTCTTCAATGTAGCGTTTAATCTGGCCGATTGAAGAGGGTTCGATTTCTACCGCAGGCTCCGCGTCTTTGACTGTACTGTCAAGAATATCTTTGAGTTTCTTAAGGTTCTCCTCAACCTCCGAACGCACAAAAGGCTTAAGCATGTAATCGAATACAGGAAGCCTGATGCACTGCCTTGCGTATTCAAATTCATCGAAGGCAGTCATGATGATTATTTTGAGTCCCGGATATCTTTTGGTAGCAACCTCCGTAAACTCTATGCCGTTCATAAAGGGCATGGAGATGTCTACGAATGCTATGTCCGGAACGATTTCGTCGATGATGTTGATGGCCTCGATGCCGCTTGCGGCCTCGCCCGCCACTTCCATATCGTAGCGCTCCCAGTTGATGGACGCTTTAAGCAGACTTCTTGCAGACTGCTCATCGTCTATAAGCATAACCCTATACATTACCCCGTTCTTCCTCCTTAAGTTTGGTGGGAATAATAAGCTCTATCTCGGTGAACTCACCTATTTCGCTTCTGATTCTCACTACATCTTTATAATCGCAATAATACTTTATTCTCTCAATGGTGCCCTTCAGTCCGAAGCTTGCATTCTGATCCTCGACAGGCGTTTCGGAACGTCCCAGCAATTCATCTATAGTGTCCTGACTCATACCGACGCCCGTATCCCGCACGATAATATGAATATCGTCATCCTCAAGATACGATGTAATCTTGATGGTGCCGGGCTCGCCGGTAAGCCTGATGCCGTGATATATACTGTTCTCTACAAGCGGCTGAAGAATAAGCTTCGGAATCTTAATATCAAGCGTATCCTCCGAAATGTCATACTCATCGTTGATTATATCACCATACCTTAACTTCTGAAGAGCCAGATAATCCTTGATAATGCTGATTTCACGGCTAAGCGGTATCTCTCGGTTTCCTTTGCTTAAGAAATTCCTGTAAAAGCTTCCGAGCGTTTCCAGCGCAGAATGTACATCTTTCGCCCCTGCATCAAGTGCCATAAAACTGATGGTCTCAAGCGAATTATACAGGAAGTGCGGCTTAATCTGCTCATGAAGCACTCGCATTTCCGCTTTTTGCACCGATTTTTCTTTGTCAATAAGCCTGGTGAAGAGGTCATTTAAGTAGTCGATGATGCTGTTGTAACTTTCTTTGAGCATGGAAAGCTCGTTACGAGGCATCTCGGCGTCAATCTTCTTAAGCCATCCCGCTTCTTTGGTCTTCTCCATTTCGGCGGAAAGAGTGTATATGGGATGCGTAATATTCCTTGAAATGAATACCGCGGCAAAAGAAATCGATACTACAAAAGTTACAAACAAAAGAAGCATTACTGCGGTGGTCTCTACAGGAATCGACTGCGCCGAAGCATTGGATGCACACATTACGATAATCGGCGTATCGGGAACCCTGATAGATGAAATCATTCGCACATTTTTATTACCTCTTACGGACTTATGAACCATCGTGTACCTGATGGCCATGTCAGAGGTAAAATACTCACTTACAGACTTATCACCCGCAAGAAGCGTGCCGTCTTCGGATACGATGCAGACTTTTGAACCCTTCTGGCTCTCAGTTGCGCTTTTAAGCATACCCGTGGAAATATTGACAAGAAGCAGGCCTACGGGCTTCTGCAGATAAATATCATAGATGTCGCGGCCGATGGTAAGAAGCTGGTTACCGTTAGCTCTGTATACAGCGCCGTTACCGTTTAAAGAAATGGCCGCACCGCCTTCTCTTTCCTTGATATGCGCGTGCCAGGTTTCATCTTCCATAAGATCGTAATCAATATGGTATAAACCTTTACCGGTAGTAACGTAATGATTGTCTGACCTGAATATAAATACGGAATCGACATAGTCTGAAACCATAAAAATATCGTTGATACCGTAAATGGTATCGTTCTTAAGACCTGCCCCCACCTCTTCTGCCGGGGCTCTTAAGAAGGCAGTCACCTGCTTGTTAAGCATAACCAGTCGTGAAATGTCTTTGTAATTCTCTATATTGGCGGTGATACTTCCGGACATGGAATTAAGGATGGTCTCAGATTCTCTTATTTCGTAGTCTCTGATGGAACGTTCCTTGAGTACAAGGGCCGAAATCGAAAACATAATGGTAAACAGTAAAAAAACGCCGCCAATAATGTACCATACCTTTACTGCCAGCGACGTGCCCGATAAAAAACGCTTTTTATCTTCTTTTGTTCTTTTACCTGTTCCCATTTAATCCACCACCCCGAAATAATACACAAACAGTTTACCACGACACGACAAAAAAAGCCATCAGCCAAAACGTTTTAACGTCGACTGATGACTTCTTTAAAATCTTTATTAACCTTTGATAGCGCCTGCCATGAAGCTTTCCTGAATCTTTCTGCTTAAGAATACGTAGATAAGAAGTGTAGGGAAAGTTGCCATTACAAGTGCAGCACCGACAACGCCCCAGTCAGTGGTATGCTGACCGAAGAACTGCTGAACGCCGACGGGAATAGTCTTAAACGCGCTGGTATACGTACTTGCGAAAAGGAACTCGTTCCAGCACTGTAAGAAGGTGTAAATTCCGATAGTAGCAAGTGCGGGTGTCATAAGCGGGCATATGATTCTTATGAATGTGCCCCATACACCGCATCCGTCGATACATGCAGCTTCGTCAAGGTCCATGGGAATCTCGCCCATAAATCCTGTGCTGATAAGGATACCCATCGCAAGCGAGAAGGCTGCATAAGGAATAATGAGCGCCCACATGGTATCAAATATGCCTGCAAGCTTGATAGCCTTGTAAAGGGGAACCAACGCCGCGTGAAGCGGAATGGTCAGTCCCAGCATAAAGAAGCTGTTTACAAGTGTACGGCCTCTCCATTTAAGACGTGTAAGTGCGTATGTAGCCATAAGTGAAACAATTATTGTTATTACGATTGTAATAACCGCAACAAGAATACTGTTGCCAAAGAGTTTAATCATGTTAACTCTTTCCATGGCCAATTTGTAATACTGCCAGTTCCATTCATGAGGTAAACCGGCTACATTTTTACCATAAATTTCCTCATTGGTCTTAAAGGAAAAAGTAAACATCCAGTAAAGCGGGAAAAGGTTAACCAAGAGCCAAAATGCCAGGAAGATGTAAATGAGCACCTTAACTACGGGGTTGGTCTTCTTAATATAGTAATCATCGATAGTCATCGGAGTCTTTGATTCTTTAGCCATCTTAATCCTCCTTCTTAAATACCTTATTGATTACTAGTGCAAAGAAGAAACAAAGCACAATAAGCATAACTGCAATCGTACTTCCCATTCCGGCTTTGTTACGAAGAATCAACTGGTTGATCATAATTGTGGTAGGCACTTCTGTCGCATGGTTAGGACCACCATCGGTAAGAACCTTGATAAGGTCGTAAGATTTAAGTGAACCTGTTACTGCGAAAATAACGCTGACTTTAATGATGGGCTTAATGGAAGGGATAACGATGTATCTGTTAATCTGACCGTCGGTTGCGCCGTCAAGCATTGCAGCTTCACGAAGGTCGGGGGATACACCCTTAACACCTGCATACATAAGTAACATGTGATAGCCTACGTACTGCCACAAAATAGGCACAAACGCAGATGCTAACGCTATTTTCTTGTCTCCCAACCACTGAATCAGCTGGCCTTTGGGCAAAATATGCAAAGCCCATAAAGCTCTGGTGAGCAAACCGTAATCGGGATTATATATTTTTAACCATAACTGACCTATGATAATTGTCGAAATAAGTACCGGCATAAAGTATACCGATAAGAATCCTCTTTCACCTTTCATACCTTTACCGAGTAAAAGTGCAAGGCCCAAAGAAAGAGGTAACTGAATAAACACCGATAATGCCGCAAGAAGCAGTGAATTAAGCAGCGCTTTGGGGAAATGGATACTTCCGCTTGTAAACAATTTAATGTAGTTATTAAAGCCAATATAATTTTCTTTGGTCAAAGGGTCTAACAGACTCATGTCATGGAGACTGTATCTGAATGACATGAAAATAGGAGCAATCAAAACCCCAATGAACAATGCCAAGCCGGGAAGCAAAAACAAAAATATGTTGATACCGTTTTTGACTTTTTTATTCATCCTAATATATACCTTTCAAAAAAGGCGGCCTCTCCGCACCTTTACCGGTCCGTAAAAGGCCGCCTACATCTTACTTAGATGTTTTGATATTTAAGCCTCAATTAGCCAATATCGTCTGTTAAGCCGGATACAAATCCTTCGCCGTCGATCTCGCTGCCGTAAATCTGGCTTACGTAGTCAAGATAGATCTGTGCGGTATCAGCGTCCATAGCGGTATCACCGAAAAGAACATAACCGGTAGCCTTGTTACAGATTTCTGCAACTGCCTGAGTAAGAGGGTTAACATCAGGAGTCTCGTAATCTACCTTCCAAGAAGGAAGACCTGAACCTGCAAGATAGCTGTAGTGGCAGATTGCTCTACCAAGTTCGAATGTGAAGTTAGCTGCTACTTCAGGGTTAGCTGAAGATGCTGCTACTGCAAGTGTGTCGGAAGGTCCGCCGATGAGCTGGCCAAGAGCTGACTTGCTGGAGTCAATTACAGGGAACTCAGATACTGCAGACTTGAAGCTTGCTGCTGCAACATCACCACAGTTCCATGTACCATTCTGGTAGAATGCGTACTTGCCCTGGAGGAAGTTGTTCTTAACTTCGTCGTTACCAAGTGAAATACCTGAAGGATCGAAGTATCCCTTAGCAATCCAATCCTGGAAGTAGCCGATAGCTGTCTTGATGTCTTCGTTGTTCCAAGTAGATTCTTTTGCAAAAATCTTAGCGAGTTCGCCTGCACCGATGGTCTTCTCAAGAAGGGGCTCGATGTACTCGGTTACACACCATGTTTCCTTACCGGAGCATCCGAAAGGAATCTTGCCTGCTGCAACAAGCTTATCGCAGCAATCGATGAGTTCGTCATAAGTCTTGGGTACTTCTGTGTATCCAACTTCTGCAAGCATGTCCATGTTAGCGAATAAGCCAACAACGTTCATGGTAAGCGGAACACCGTAGTGCTTGCCACCGTATGTGGTGTTGTCAAGCATAGACTCGGGAAGGTCTGCTGTGAATGCCTTGTAAGCATCGTCTAAGCAGTAAACGCGATCAGCCTTAACGAAATCGCCAAGGAATGCGCCGCCCCAAGTAAAGAAGATGTCAGGAAGCTCGTTAGCTGCTGCAGCTGCCTTAATCTTTGTCTTGTAAGCTTCGTTTTCGGTAGCTTCCCACTCGAAGTTGATTTCGGGATGAGCTGCTGTAACCTCTTCGATAGCCTGCTTGTAAGCAGGATAGTTGGAATCGCTCTCAGTAGCGATACACCACATCTTAAGAGAGATCTGCTCGTCAGTAGCGGGTTCGGGAGCAGGCTCGGTAGAAGTCTCAGTGCTTGCTTCTACTGTGCTGGTGCTTGTAGCTGTGCTTGTGCTTGTAGATGTCTTAGTTTCGCCACATGCGCAAAGGCCGCATACCATGGCTGCTGCTAAAACCATAGCAACAAATTTTTTCATAATTTTCCTCCTTTAGAAAAAATAAGTTTGTATTGATAAAGGGGACAGCCCCCTATATCCGAAATTAGTGAAGCTTTACCATCTTCCACGGGTACTCGATTGTAATCGTGTTACCCGATAAGGTGTAGTAAATCGTCGTGTCGTCGAAGTCCTCGTTGTAATCAAGGACTATCGTGCCCTCCGAAGTGTTAACCGTGTATTTTCCGGAAAAGAAACCGTCTTCGACGAATGCTCCTTCTGAAGTAAAGTCATAACTCCAACTGTCTTTTGTATCTTCCCAGTGGCCTACCACATCAGCGGGAGTGCCGTCGCCGGAATATGTATAGTCGGTTGATTTGTAAAGAATCAAACCTTCGTCCGTAAGTATGTATCTGAGTTTCTTAGTGTTGGAATCAGAAGCTGACAAAGTTATGAAGGAATCATCATATTTGCAATCATACTCGGTGCCGTCCAAAACCGCTTTTCCCTTGGATGTAACCGTGAATGCGGCGGTTTCCTTGTCATGAAGGTATGCCCACTCTCCGATGAGAGGACTATCACTCTTGGAACATCCTGTAAAGACTGCAACCATTATGCTAAATGTCAGCAAAAGAACTAAAGATTTTTTAACCCTCATATACATTCGGTGCTTTGCTTCAAATTTTCCCACAATTGGACTCATTCCGCACTGTATGTCTTATTTTGTTACAAATTTTGTCTTAAGTGAATGATATTTTTTTACTTCTACAAGTACATTTTTTACTTATTGTACGTTTTTTCATAAAAAAACGTTTTACTTTTGTGCAATCTGCGCGCTCACGACAAGCATTATTTTTACCTTTGATAGCAATCTGTTCAACAGGTGTCAAAAAAATGCTTGAGAAGCATACAAAAAGCCCCATCCTCGCAATGAGAATGGGGCAATGTGTACAATATGTAAAAATTTTACTTCTCGTAAGGCTTGATTGTAATAATGCTTCCGTCGGGATTGTACTTAAGCTCGGTGAACTTAACGCATCTTCTGTGGTTGATACCGTTTGAAAGCTCGCAATCGTGATAGAACAAATACCACTTACCCTTGTACTCAACGATTGAGTGGTGAGTGGTCCAGCCGAGTACGGGCTCCATGATACGTCCGCCGTAAGTGAAAGGACCTGCGGGGCTGTCGGAAGTAGCGTATACAAGGTAGTGTGTGGTACCGGTTGAGTATGAAAGATAATACTTGCCGTTGTACTTATGCATCCAAGGACCTTCGAAGTAACGTCTGTCCTCGTCTCCCACCTTGATAGGCTCGCCGTTCTCATCAAGAATGGTAAGGTTCTTAGGCTCGGTTTTAAAAGAAACCATGTCGTCGTTAAGCTCTGCGAACATAGGTCCCTGAGCTGCCTCGTTGGGATTAATTGAGCCCTCTAACTGGCAATCCTTGGCATCGTAGTAGCCCTTCTTCCAGTTATCGAGCTGGCCTCCCCAGAGACCGCCGTAGTAAAGATAAGCACGTCCGTCTTCATCTACAAAAGAAGCGGGATCGATGCTGTAGCTTCCCTGAATGTAGTTGTCCTCTGCCTTGAAAGGTCCTACGGGAGACTTGGAAGTAGCTACGCCGATTCTGAATAAGCCTTCCTTGTCACGTGCAGGGAAATAAAGGTAATAAGTGTCGTTCTTAAATGCAACGTCGGGAGCCCACATCTGCTTGCTGGCCCACTTAACGTCTCTTACATGAAGAGCCTCGCCATTGTCTACGCACTTGGCATCGAGGTCATCCATGGAAAGAATGTGATAATCTTCCATTCTGTACTCATCGCCGCTGTCATTGTCCTCACCTTCATGAGGGATGTCGTGCGAAGGATAGATGTATATCTTACCGTCAAATACATGTGCCGACGGATCTGCTGTGAAAATGTGTGTAACCAAAGGTTTTCTCTCTTGACTCATACTTTTCTCCTAATCAATACTCTGTGCAATTTTACAGTATGGTAACATATCGGCCAAAGAACGCGCATATCAAAAAATGCTGTTTACTTCTCATTTTTCATCATTTACGGAAACTTTCTTTGGCCAAAATAAAATGAGCCCTACCGATTTGGCAGGGCTCAAAAGTATCTGTTTACCTATTAATCAACCTTGGGAAGTCTTGCTCTGAACTTGGCAAGTTCTTCATCGGTAGGGATGTAATCGTCCATCTTGCCGTCGTGGAATTTCTCGTAAGCTACCATGTCGAAGTAACCTGTACCGGTAAGACCGAATACGATGTTCTTGGCTTCGCCGGTTTCCTTGCACTTAAGTGCCTCGTCGATTGCTACGCGGATAGCGTGTGAGCTTTCGGGAGCGGGAAGGATACCTTCAACGCGGGCAAACTGCTCTGCCGCTTCGAATACGTCGGTCTGCTTAACGCTTCTTGCTTCCATAAGACCCTGATCGTAGAGCTCGGAAAGAATGGTGCTCATGCCGTGGTATCTTAAGCCGCCTGCGTGGTTGGGAGCGGGAATGAAGTCGCTGCCGAGGGTGTACATCTTGGAAAGAGGACATACCATACCGGTGTCGCAGAAGTCATATGCGTATACACCTCTGGTAAGGCTCGGACAGGATGCGGGCTCAACTGCAATAATCTGGTAATCAGCCTCACCGCGAAGCTTCTCACCCATGAAAGGAGCGATAAGTCCGCCGAGGTTGGAACCGCCGCCTGCGCAACCGATTACAACGTCAGCCTTGATGCCGTATTTATCAAGTGCGGCCTTGGTCTCAAGACCGATTACGGACTGGTGAAGTAAAACCTGGTTCAAAACACTTCCGAGTACGTATCTGTAGCCGGGAGTTCCGACTGCAACTTCAACAGCCTCGGAGATAGCGCATCCAAGGGAACCTGTGGTACCGGGATGCTCGGCAAGGATCTTCTTACCTACTTCTGTGGTCTCTGAAGGTGAAGGAGTTACGGATGCGCCGTAAGTACGCATAACTTCGCGTCTGAAGGGCTTCTGCTCGTAAGATACCTTAACCATGAATACCTTACAGTCAAGGTCAAAATATGAACAAGCCATTGATAAAGCGGTACCCCACTGACCTGCACCGGTCTCTGTGGTAACGCCCTTAAGGCCCTGCTTCTTAGCATAATAAGCCTGAGCGATTGCGGAATTAAGCTTGTGGCTTCCGCTTGTATTGTTACCCTCGAACTTGTAGTAGATATGTGCGGGGGTGCCTAATTTCTTTTCAAGGCAATATGCACGTACCAAGGGTGCGGGACGATACATCTTGTAGAAGTTTCTGATTTCTTCGGGAATCTCGTAGAATCTTGTGTCGTTGTCAAGTTCCTGCTTAACAAGCTCATCACAGAATACTACGGAGAGTTCCTCTGCAGTCATGGGCTGATGAGTGCCGGGATTAAGTAAGGGTGCCGGTTTCTTCTTCATGTCGGCACGAAGGTTGTACCATGCCTTAGGCATTTCGCTTTCTTCAAGATAAATTTTGTAAGGGATTTCTTTTGACATTTTTCTGTCTCCTTTCCTGAGTGCGTCGGTGCTTTTTATATAAAAAAAGCCCGACAGTTAACTGCCGGGACAGGAATTCCTGCGGTGCCACCCTGCTTGGTACTAATCGTACCCACTCATGCATACAATCATATGCTGATTTTTGATTACGGGGAATCTTACCCCGGCCTCGATACTAAGTAACCTTTTCCCTCGGCCCTCGGGAGTCCATTCGTCTCTTGTTTCAATATCGCAATCTCACCGCCTGCGATTCTCTGTGACTGATATTCAAGAGATTACTTCTCTCCTTCATCGGTTTAAACTGTTATAGCATAGCTTACAGACAAAAGTCAAGGATTATTACAAATTTTCTGCAAGTTCAAGTATAAGTCTCTCGCTCTTCTCCCAGCCGAGGCACGCATCCGTAATGGATTTGCCGTACACTCCGCCGTTAACCGCCTGACGACCGTCTTCTATGTAGCTTTCCACCATGAAGCCCTTTACAAGCTTTCTTACATCGTCGTTGTGCTTCATGGAATTGATTACATCATTAATGATGCGAGGCTGCTCGAAAGGATCCTTGCCGGAATTGGCGTGATTGGTATCGATAATCACTCCCGGGTTCTGCAGCTGTCTCTCGCCGTACTGCTTTAAAAGTCTTGTCAGATCTTCATAATGGTAGTTCGGAAGCGATTCGCCGTGCTTGTTGGTGTAACCTCTCAAGATGGCGTGAGCATAAGGGTTACCTGTAGACTTAACCTCCCAGCCTCTGTAGATAAAAGCATGCGGATGCTGAGCCGCAAGTATTGCGTTAAGCATTACATCGTAGTCGCCACTGGTAGGATTCTTCATACCTACGGGCGCACAAATTCCGCTTGCCGTAAGTCTGTGCTGCTGGTCCTCAACGCTTCTTGCGCCGACAGCAACATACACGAGTAAATCATCAAGATACTGATAATTCTCCGGATAAAGCATCTCATCCGCGCATGCAAAGCCCGTCTCTTCGACTGCTCTTAAATGCATATGTCTTGTCGCAATAATACCCTTGAAAAGGTCCGACTTCTCGTTGGGATTGGGCTGGTGAAGCATACCCTTATAACCCTCACCGGTAGTACGGGGCTTGTTAGTGTAAATACGAGGCACAATAAGAATCTTGTCCTTAACCTTCTCCTGAACCGGCACAAGCCTTGAAATATAGTCAATTACGCTGTCTTCATTGTCAGCCGAGCAAGGACCGATAATAAGAATCGTCTTGTCGCTTCTTCCCGACAACACCGCTTCAAGCGCTGCTTTCTTGCTCTCCACAATTCTTTCGGCTTCCTTGGAAAGCGGAACCATATCCTTAATCTCTGCGGGAAGCGCAAGCCTTCTCACGAACTCAAAATTCATATTCATTCTTTGTTAAACCTCGCTCTTCTCTTGGTGGACAGTCGCATCTTTTCCTTGATGCCCGCCTCGTCTTCTTCTTCAATCATGCGCTTAAGTTCGCCCATCTCGTCCATAAAATCGTTCATGCGTTTAAGCAGCGCCTCTTTGTTTAAAAAGAAAAGCTCCGACCACATATTCTCGTTGATGTTCGCAATTCTTGTAAGGTCTCTGAAGGAGTCACCCGTATAGTTCACAAGGTTCTCATCGTCGTCACATGTCATAAGCGCTACCGCAATGCAGTGAGTAAGCTGAGACACATACGCAATCATACTGTCATGTTCTTCCGGCGAAAGAACGGATATACGATTAAATCCAAGAAGTCCGCCGAGGTTCTCGCACCATCTGATGGCCTCACCGCTGTTGGCTTCCGTAGGAACCACGATAAAGTTCGCATCTCTGAAAATCTTGTCATCGCTGTTCTTAACACCGTACACCTCACGTCCTGCCATGGGGTGAGCCGCAATAAACTCCGCATCGGGTCTTAAAATCTTCTGAATATCGTACACAATAGGGCTCTTAACACCGGTCACGTCCGTAATCATTACGCCGCTCTTAAAGTGCTTCTGATTGTCCTCAATCCACTTTGTAACCTTTGTAGGGTAAAGCGCCATGATAATGCAATCCGCTGCTCCGATAAGCTCAGGGTCGTCGAAGGACGCGCCCTTGCTGATGATACCCTTCGATAAGCCGAACTCTATCGACTCAGGATTCGCATCGATTGCGTGAATGTGGTAACCGATACGCTTAAGTGCTCTCGCGTAGCTGCCACCCATAAGTCCGAGTCCCACGATTAATACATTTTTCTCACTGATCCATTCCATTTCAACATTCCTTCTTTACATTTATTCCAAGCTTTTCTATATCTTCAAAGTAGTTCGGATAGCTCTTCGCCACTGCCTCGGCACCCTCAATCTCTCCACCCGTTAGCGTAAGAAGAAGGCTCATTGCCATCACAATTCTGTGGTCGTTGTGACCGTCAATCGGCTCTGTCGGAGCCTGCAGCGTACCGCTGTGAACTTCTATCTCGTTGTCATATAAGTCTGTCTTGATACCAAGCTTCATAAGTTCCGAATCCATCGCCTCGCCGCGGTCGCTTTCTTTGACCTTTAAGCGTCTCGTGCCGGTGAATCTTGCTCCGTGAAGTGCCGCCGCAAGCGACATCAGTACCGGTGCCAGATCGGGGCAGTCCGACAAGTCTAATGTGGCATGCCCGCGTGACAATTCTTCATAATATGCTTCGTATACTCTGTCGCCCTGAAGGCTGTCCGCGTCAAGTCCCGTAACTTTCACGTTACCGCTTAAAAGGTTAAATGCATCAAGAAACGCCGCATTTGAATAGTCGCCCTCGACCATAATGTTGCGCGAAACATACGCGCCGTCGCCTTTAACGAACAACGTATTGTCATCCTGCCAGATAATATCCACACCGAAATCCTTCAGTGCCTTAACCGTCAGGTTGATATACGATCTGCTCTCAACCGGCGGAAGCAGCAATATCACGCTGTCGCCCTTAAGAAGCGGAAGCACGAACAGAAGCCCTGTAATAAACTGGCTGCTTACGTCCCCGGGAATCTTGTACACTCCCGAAGAAAGCTTGCCCTCCGTCTCTATTCTGTCATCGAACCGATTAAACACTATACCGTTCGCCTTGCAGATATCTTCATAAATGCCTAACGGCCTCGTCATGAGCTTGGCGCTTCCGTAAAAAGAATTTCTTCCGCCAAGGCCCAGCGCAATGCCCATCATGAAGCGAAGCGTACTGCCGCTCTCGCGACACATAAACCTCCGCTCCCTGCCGGCCTCGCCAAAAGGAAACGCGCCTCTTACCGTCACGCTGTCTTCAGCTGCCGTAACCTCGGCTCCCAGCTCTCTTACGCAATCTATGGTAGCCTTAATATCTTCCGAGTAAGCTACATTTGTAATCTTCGAAGTACCGTCAGCCAGTGCCGCCGCAATTATATCTCTGTGAGCCATGCTCTTAGAGGGAGGGGCGCTTACGGTACCCGCGGCCTTCGACCGCTCAATCCTTACTTTCACTATAGTCTCCCGTCACTGATTCAATACGCATCCGGGCTTGTAAGTGCCGAGCACCTTCACGCTCTTACACTCGCCCTTCAAAATCTTAAGCATCTTCTCGGCATTCTTGGTATCTGCCTTGCCCTCGATTTCGGTGTAGAAATAGTACTGCCAATTTTTCTTTTTAAGAGAGCGGCTTCTTATCACTCTCATGTTGTATCCGAACACAGCGAGTACGCCGATTGCTCTCGCAAGAGCGCCCGCTTCGTGCTTAACCGTAAAAAGAAGAATGAACGAATCATGATCGGGTCTGTCGGGTGTCACGTCTTCTTTTCTCTTAAGAACCGCAAAACGTGTGGTGTTGTCCTTGCTGTCATTGATGGCTTTCTTAAGTACCTTAAGCCCGTAGAGCTTAGCCGTATCGACACTTGCTATGGCCGCTACCGACTTGTCTTTAAGGTTCGCAACTTCGCGAGCCGCCCTGGCTGTATTCTCGAAACTCGTCTTCAAAAGCTTGTTAGCTTCTATAAACTTCTCACACTGCTCAAGCGCCTGCGGATGGCTTATAACCTGCTTGATGCCTTCAAGCTTGCTGCCCTTAACGCCCAGCAGACAGTGGGTTACCGGAAGCTCATATATGCCTTCGACCATTAGCGGTCCCGTAAAAAGCATATCCATTACCTGTCCGACCTCTCCGGCCATACTGTTCTCGATGGGAAGCACCGTCAAATCGCTCTTGCCGCTCACAGTCGCCTCGTAAGCATCCTTGAAATTCTTAAAGTGCAGGTACTCCGCATCCGGCGCTATCTTAGTCGTCGCGATGTGGGCAAAAGAACCTTCTATGCCGCTGTATGATGCTTTAATTGTCTTGATTGATTCACTGCTCATTCTTTGTCCTCTGTCGGTATGCAAACAAAAAGCGCCGTTCCCGAAAGGAACGACGCTCAAATACCTAATACGTACTTACGCTCCTACGGGACACACCGGTTTGTTACGATAAAAAGCATAATAATAAAAGCTTGTAAAGACACAAGCTTCAGTAAAGTAATAATAATACTTAACCTGCTTTAAACCTTTCATGATTAGTCCCTTCGTAGCGTGCGATTTTATCACTTTAAACCGCTAAACTAGATGTACTATACCATATTCAATTGTATAAAGTCAATACCCAAATTATTCTACCGTAACACTCTTGGCAAGGTTCCTGGGCTTATCTACATCGAGACCCTTGGAAACACTGATGTAATAACCGAGAAGCTGAAGCGGGATAATCGCAAGGCTTCCGATAAAGTGCTCGTCCACCTTCGGTACATATACAGAGAAGTTAACGCTGTCTTCAACATCGTACTTGCCGTAAGCGGTGACGCCCATTAAGAAGGCGCCTCTCGACTTACATTCCATCATGTTGCTTAAGGTCTTCTCATAGATGTCGCTCTGGGTAAGAACACCGATTACAAGGGTTCCGTCCTCGATAAGAGAAATCGTACCGTGCTTAAGCTCACCTGCCGCATAAGCCTCGGAGTGGATGTAGCTTATCTCCTTCATCTTAAGGGAGCCTTCAAGGCAGATTGAATAATCAACGCCTCTTCCGATAAAGAAAACGTCCTTGGCGTTGGCGTACTTGGACGCAAACCACTGAATGCGTTCTTTGTCGTCGAGAATCTTGTTGATCTTCTCGGGAATGGTGAAGAGCTCGTCAATATATGTTTCATAAGAGGTTAAAGTACCTCTCACTACTGCAAATTCAAGCGCAAGCAAATCCGCGCACACAAGCTGGCAGCTGTATGCCTTGGTAGTGGCAACGGAAATCTCGGGACCGGCAACGGTGTACATTACGTAGTCGGCTTCTCTTGCGATGGAGCTTCCCACAACGTTAACGATTGCAAGTGTCTTGATGCCGCGTTCCTTGGATATTCTTAATGCAGCCAAAGAATCCGCAGTCTCGCCCGACTGTGAAATGATAATAACGAGGGCATCCTGTCTTACCTTGGCCTTTGAATATCTGAACTCGGAAGCAAGCTCAACTCTTACGGGAATGTCCGCAAGGTCTTCGAAGATGTACTTGGCCTGCATGCCTACGTGCCATGCGGAACCGCAGGCTACGAAGTAAACTTCGGAGAAATTCTTAATATCTTCAGCGGTAAGGCCTACCTCAGAAAGGTTAATCTTCTTGGTATCCTCGTCAACATACTTGTGAAGGGTATCACTTACAACTGTGGGCTGTTCGTGAATTTCCTTCATCATGAAATGCTCGTAGCCGCCCTTCTGAGCAGCTTCCGCATCCCAGCTTATCTCAGTAAGCTCCTTCTCAATGATGTCACCGTCAAGGTTGTAGAAGTTAACGGAACCTGCGGAAAGCTCAGCCATCTCGAGGTTGCCGATGTAGTAAACGTTTCTGGTGTAGTTAAGAATAGCGGGCACGTCCGATGCAAGGAATGCTTCCTTGTCGTTAAGACCGATAATCATGGGAGAATCTTTTCTCGCTACGAAAATCTTGCCGGGGTGATTCTTAAACATAACAGCAAGTGCGTAAGAACCGCGTACACGTACTATGGTCTTGGCAAGAGCATCGATAGGACCCATCTTGTATTTCTTGTAATAATAGTCAACAAGCTTAATAAGCACTTCGGTATCGGTCTGTGAATAGAACTGATAGCCGTGATGTTCAAGCTTTACCTTTAATTCCTGATAGTTCTCGATAATACCGTTGTGAACGCCCACAACTTCAGACTCAACAAGACCGGAGCCCGAATTGGTACAATTACCGGATACATGAGGATGTGCATTGACACGGCTGGGTGCTCCGTGGGTAGCCCATCTGGTATGACCGATACCGCAATTACCTACAATTGCGTTACCGTTATCTGTAGTATCTATAAGATTCTTAATCTTGCCGATGGTCTTAACAACCTCGGCAGGCTTGTCTCCGTCTCTTACGGCAATTCCCGCAGAGTCGTAACCTCTGTATTCAAGCTTTGAAAGGCCTTCAAGCAATACATGTGAAGCCTGTTTATCGCCAATATAACCTACTATTCCGCACATAAAAATCTCCTTTTGTGTGTTGATATGCAAGAAAAATAATACCACTTGCGACGCTTCTTGAAAAGTTTTTTATTCTTAGGAAGTTTTTAAGATAAAGTAATCTTCCTCAATATAATTTAAATTGCGGGCAGAATTTGGTACAATGTCACTAGATTCGCTTATTTGTTAATAGTTATGGGTTACAATAGTTTTTGCGAAAGTTTATTCTTTTGCAACATTTTCCTTAACAAGGGGTAAAGCAATGTATACAAAAGCGATATATGTAATGGTGGACTTTTTGGCCGTTATAATAATGTTCTTTACGCTGTATGCGCTTGACAACGTAAAGCACGAGTACGCCAAGTGGCTTAAAAGGGCACTTATGATGGGGTCTATTGCTGTTGTGGCAAATATTTTCGTTGCCCTTTCTTACAATGCCCTCATGGCATCTGTCGCTTACTGTGCTTATTTTTCGACCATCGACTGGCTGTTATATTTCCTGTACGGCTTTTGTCTGCTCTACACCGAGCACGACGATATTCTTAAGAAGACATCGGGGCTTATCGTGTTCCTGATGCTTGTCGACACTGTTTCCATTTATTTGAATTTCGCATTCGGACATCATTTCTACATCTATGAGGATGTGGATTCTTCGGGTGTGTCCTATTTTCTTACCGGCCTCAGACCGTTTTATTACGCGCACCTTACGTTAGACTACCTGGTAATGCTTGCGGCGCTTGTGTTTATCGTGTACAGAATTGTAAAGAGTTACAGCTTGTACCGTGTTAAGTACAGCATTATTCTGTCCTGTCTCCTGGTGGTCGTATTCCTGAATCTTTTATATATGGCCCTCTCGCTTGTGCTGGATATTTCGGTTGTTTTCTACGCTGTAGCAGGTGCACTTGTGTACGGCTCCATTACGGTGTTCGTGCCTCGAAGTCTTATGAACGTATCTCTGGGGCGTGCGCTTGATGATATCAAGGAAGGACTTATTCTTTTTGATATCAACGATTCCTGTATCTATGCCAATGCTTTTGCCAAGAACCGATTCAATATCGATGAAGAAACTTACAATTTCGCTTGCGAGCCCGTGTCGTCGGTAATCAAAGAAATCATCTTAACCGGCGAAACCTTCGGCGAGATTCCATATATAAAGAACGCTATCCGCGACGGTATCGCCAAGACCGAGCACTATAAGATTAAGTTCAGCAAACTGACTGATAAAAACAACCGCGTAATAGGCTCCTACTTCCTGATTCAGGATACAACCGAGGAAATCTATTATCTTGCCACCATCAACGAGGCCAAGAACAATGCCGACAATGCCAACCGCGCTAAGAGTGCATTTCTTGCCAATATGTCTCATGAAATCCGCACGCCGCTTAACTCGGTACTCGGTCTTAATGAGATGATCCTTCGTTCGGAGCAGGATCCCGAAATTCGCGGATATGCCGAGGAGATTAAGCAATCGGGCGCAATACTTTTAAGCCTTATTAACGATATCCTCGACTTTTCCAAAATTGAAGCAAATAAAATGGAACTTGTGCCGGTTGAGTACAATCCTCACAAGCTCCTAAACGATATCAAACAGTACTTCGAGCAGCTTGCGGCCGAGAAAGACTTATACATCAAGATTACCTGCGATTCCGAGATGCCTTCGGTGCTCTACGGCGACGAAAAAAGGCTTCGTCAGGTACTCTCCAACATAATTTCAAACGCTATCAAGTACACCAAAGAAGGCGGCGTTACCGTCAATGTGGATTGTAACTTCCTGTCACATAAAACGCTTGAGTTAAAGATTGAAATTTCCGACACCGGCATCGGCATTTCGGAGCACGATCTTTCTCACATATTTGACTCCTTTAAGCGCGTCAACGAAGGTCAGAACGCCACTATTCAAGGCACCGGCTTAGGACTTACCATTACCAAGGAACTTGTGGAACTCATGCAGGGCCACATTCTCGTATCCAGTGAGCCGGGTAAGGGTACCACCTTCAACGTCAGCCTGCCGCAGACCATCGTCGACAAAACTCCTCTCGGACCGTTTGAGGAGAAGCACGAAGTCAATGGCCCTAAGTATCAGGAAAGCTTCCGCGCTCCCACCGCCAATATTCTTGTGGTGGACGACGTGCAGGTTAACTTAAAGGTTGTGGAGGCACTTCTTAAGCGTACACTTGTTAAAGTCGATAAAGCTACGGGCGGCGCACAGGCTATTAAGATGTGTGATGAAAAGAAATATGACTGTATCTTCCTAGACCACCGCATGCCTTCGCCCGACGGTATCGAGACCTTCAGAGAAATTTCCGTAAGTGGTCTTAACACCGATACCCCGATTATCGTACTTACCGCCAACGCCTTAAGTGGTGCTGACGTAAAGTACCGTCAGATAGGCTTCAGTGATTACCTTTCTAAGCCTATTAAGAGCGATGAATTGGAGGCTATGCTCATTAAGTATCTGCCTCCCGAGAAAGTTACACTGATGTAGGAACGGTTTCTTTGGCGACTGCTATAACATACAAAACCCCTGTGAAGTCTGTACGACTCTGATATGTACCCAGAATCCTGGACACATATTTATGAACTAGGCTGAACACATGGATGCTTCCCTGTACTTTACAGGAGGCATCCATTTTGTTTT
>FMTX01000014.1 GCA_900100895.1 Lachnospiraceae bacterium YSD2013 | reverse complement strand
AAAGGCAGGAAAGATTAAAAGCGGCTCTTTTCAGACCGACGAAGCCGTTAAGGGCGGTAAGGCCAGGCTGGTTTTGGTGGCTGGAGACGCTTCAGATAACAGTAAAAAGGATGTTTTCAACATGTGTTCTTTTTACAAAGTGTCATGCTACGAGTATTCCGACAAGGACAATCTCGGGCGTGCGATAGGCAAAGAAGAACGGACCTCTGTGACGGTTTGTGACGAAGGATTCGCGCGTTCTTTGGAGAAACTTTTAAATGAATGCAGCGAACAGGAAAGGTGAGTGGTTAAAGAATGAAAGTACATGAATTAGCAAAGGAGTTGGATGTTCAGAGCAAGGACATCATAGCTTTCTTACATGAAAAGGGAATAGAGGTAAAGGCAGCCCAGAGCAGCATCGACGATGACGCTGTGGCAGCTGTCCGCAAGAAATTTTCTAAGAAAGAGGCAGTCAAGGCAGAACCCGTTAAGACTGAGCCCGTTAAGGCAGAGCCCGCTAAGACAGAGGCTAAGACCGACGCGGCTAAGTCCGCTCCCGCAAGTGATGCTCAGCCTGTTAAGAAAAAGAAAATCATATTTGTAAACAACCCTCACAATTCCAAAATGCCCGGTCAGTCACAGGGTGGCAATCGTCCTCAGGGCGGTAACGGTCAGAGACCTCAGGGACAGGGCAACCGTCCTCAGGGTAACGGTAACCAGAAGCCCGCAGGCGACAGACGCGGCACAATTTCCGGTAACGCATACAGCAATCATTTGATTAAGCCCAGACCGGAAGCAATTAACAGAAAGATTCCGGATAAGTTCGAAGCAGAACCCGAGGCAGTTAAGGAGAATACTCCCGAAGTTAAGCCCGAACCCGCTAAGAACGTATCCATAATTGTTGAGGAAGCTCCCAAGAAGGAGTATTTAAGAAAAGACAATAACCGTCCTCAGGGTGACAGACCCCAGCGTGACGGTCAGAGACCTCAGTTTAACAGAGACGGTCAGAGACCCCAGGGTGACAGACCTCAGCGTGGCGACAGACCTATGCAGCCTCGTGACGGCCAGAGACCCGCAAGACCTCAGGGCGACAGACCTCAGAGAGACGGTCAGAGACCTCAGTTTAACAGAGACGGTAATCGTCCTCAGGGTGACAGACCTCAGAGAGGCGGAAGCTCTTCTTTTGCCGGCGCAGCACCCGCTATGCCCGGTAAGCCTTCAGGCGACAGAAGAGACAATAAGTCCAAGAACAACAAGAATTACGATCCTACAAGAGACGGCGGCAAGCAGCAGAACCGTCGTAATCAGAAGGAAGATACCAGAGGCAACAAGAACTACCTTATGGTTGACGACGAGGAGAGCCTTGAAGTTAAGCGTAAGAAGGGTAAGTTCATCAAGCCCGAGGCTAAGCCTGTAGTTGAGGAAGAAGTAATCAAGGTTATCACTCTTCCCGAGACTATTACCATTAAGGAACTTGCCGACAAGATGAAGATTCAGCCGGCAGCCATCGTTAAGAAGCTCTTCTTAGAGGGTAAGATTGTTACCGTTAACCAGGAGATTTCTTTTGAAGAAGCAGAGAACATCGCTATCGAATACGAAATCATCTGCGAGAAGGAAGTTAAGGTTGACGTTATCGAAGAACTCCTTAAAGAGGATGATGAGGACGAGAAGGATCTCGTTGAAAGACCTCCGGTTGTCTGCGTAATGGGTCACGTTGACCATGGTAAGACATCCCTTCTTGATGCCATCAGAAAGACAAGAGTTACCGACAAGGAAGCCGGCGGTATTACCCAGGCTATCGGTGCATATACAGTACATGTTAAGGACAGAGATATTACCTTCCTTGATACACCCGGTCATGAAGCTTTCACAGCTATGCGTATGCGCGGTGCTAACTCCACCGATATCGCAGTACTCGTAGTTGCAGCAGACGACGGTGTAATGCCTCAGACAGTTGAAGCTATTAACCATGCTAAGGCTGCAGGCGTTGAAGTAATCGTAGCAGTTAATAAGATTGATAAACCCGCAGCTAATCCCGATAAGGTTAAGCAGGAACTCACCGAGTACGAGCTTATCCCTACCGATTGGGGCGGAACAACAGAGTTTGTTAATATTTCGGCTAAGCGCGGAGACGGTATCGACGATCTCCTTGAGACCATCCTTCTTACCGCAGACGTGCTTGAACTTAAAGCTAACCCCAAGCGTAAAGCAAGAGGTATCGTAATCGAGGCCGAACTTGATAAGGGACGCGGACCCGTTGCTACCGTACTTGTACAGAAGGGTACCCTCAAGGTGGGTGACTTCGTATCCGCAGGCGCATGCCACGGTAAGGTACGTGCAATGATCAACGACAAGGGTAAGAACGTTAAGACCGCAGGTCCTTCCATCCCTGTTGAGATTCTCGGTTTAAGCGATGTTCCCAATGCAGGTGAAGTATTCATCGCTCACGATTCCGATAAGACCGCTAAGTCTTATGCCGAGACCTTTATCGCTCAGAACAAAGAGAAGAAGCTTGAAGAGATTAAGTCCAGAATGTCTCTTGACGATCTCTTCACCAAGATTTCCGAAGGCAACCTCAAGGAACTCAACGTCATCGTTAAGGCTGACGTACAAGGTTCCGTTGAAGCCGTTAAACAGTCACTTACCAAGCTTTCTAACGACGAAGTTGTTGTTAAGTGCATCCACGGCGGCGTAGGTGCCATCAACGAATCCGACGTTTCTCTTGCCGGCGCAAGTAACGCAATCATCATCGGCTTCAACGTTAAGGCCGATCCCGTTGCCAAGGCTGCAGCAGACAGCGAAGGCGTAGATGTAAGACTCTACAAGGTAATTTACCAGGCTATCGAGGATATCGAGAACGCCATGAAGGGTATGCTCGATCCCGTATTTGAAGAAAAGATTATCGGTCATGCCGAGATTCGTCAGATCTTCAAGGCATCCGCAATCGGTAACATCGCAGGTTCTTACGTACTTGACGGTATGTTCCAGAAGAACTGTAAGGTTCGTGTTAAGAGAGCAGACGACGTTATCTTCGAAGGTAACCTCGCTTCCCTTAAGAGATTTAAGGACGATGTCAAGGAAGTTAAGGCAGGCTTCGAGTGCGGTCTTGTATTTGAAGGCTTTGACAAGTTCGAAGAACTCGATACCGTAGAAGCTTACGTTATGGTTGAGGTTCCCAGGTAGGACGAACAGTACTGCGAAAGGCAGGAAGTAAGAAATGAGAAAGAACAGTATAAAGAATATCCGCATCAATGAGGAAGTTTACAGAGAGCTTGCCAACATTGTACGCGGTGAGATTAAGGACCCTCGTATCAGCCCCCTCACAAGTGTGGTGGCTGTCGAGGTGGCTCCCGATTTAAAGACCTGTAAGGCGTACATCAGCGTCCTTGGCGACGAGGAAGCAAGAAAGTCCACCTATCAGGGCTTAAAGAGTGCGGAAGGCTTCATAAGAAGTCAGCTTGCAAAGCGTATTAACCTTCGCAATACTCCCGCAATAACCTTTATTATGGATAATTCCATAGAGTATGGCGTTAACATGTCTAAACTTATAGAGGATGTAAATAAAACAAATGGTGAATCTGAGTAAGGAACTTGAAAACGCAAAGACCATAGCTATAAGTGGTCATATCAGACCCGACGGAGACTGTATAGGCTCCGTTATGGGTCTGTTTTTGTATATTAAGAACAGCAAGCCCGACGCTACCGTAAGGGCATTTCTTGAAGAGCCCGCAGACATCTTTGACTGTATCAAAGAAGTCGAAGAGATTGAGAACGCGGAGAATGTCGACGAGGAGTTTGATATTTTCTTTTGCCTTGACTGCGATAAGACCAGGCTAGGCGCGGCAGAGCATTTATTCGATGCGGCCAAGACCACGATTAACATCGATCATCACGTATCCAATCCCGGATGCGGTGACTACAATTACATCGTGCCCAAGGCCTCCAGTACTTGTGAGCTGATATTCGACCTTCTTGACAAGAAGTATATCGACAAGGACATCGCGATGGCTCTGTATATCGGTATTATTCACGATACCGGTGTTATGCAGTATTCGAACACTTCGCCCAAGACCTTAAGAATCGTGGCTGACCTTGTGGAGTACGGATTTGACTTCCCGAGGCTTATTGATGAGACTTTCTATGAGAAGAGCCTCCTTCAGACGCAGATATCGGCCAAGGTTATGGCTGATTGCAAACTGTTTCTGGACGGTAAGGTTGCTTTTGGCAAGGTTGATTATGAGACTATGCAGTCTATGGGGCTTAAGTCCTATGACCTTGATGGAATAGTGAATCAGCTGCGCCTTATTAAGGGCGTAGAAGCATCTGTGTTCATGTACGGCCTTGAGAACGGCGACAATAAAGTAAGCCTTCGTTCCAGAAGCTATGTGGATGTAGCCAAGATTTGTCAGAACTTTAAGGGTGGCGGCCACGTGAGAGCGGCGGGTTGTACTGTTTCCATGGATGCCGGGTCTGCACTTAAAGAGATTTTAAAGTTAATTGAGGAACAGATTTAATTAATGCTTAACGGAATTATAAATGTGTACAAAGAACAGGGCTATACATCCTTTGACGTATGCGCCCTTATGCGAGGCATTGCGGGTCAGCGTAAGGTCGGTCACACCGGCACACTTGACCCTCAGGCCGAAGGCGTACTTCCCGTATGCTTAGGCAATGCCACCAAGTTATGCGACATGCTTACAGACAAGACCAAAGAGTATGTCGCTGATTTTATGTTGGGTAAAAAAACAGATACCCTTGATATTGGGGGTACCGTTATAGAGGAACGTACGCCCGTTGTAAGCGAAGAGGCGCTTAGAGAAGCGATTCTTTCTTTTGCAGGCGGATATGAGCAGCTTCCGCCTATGTACTCGGCCAAGAAAGTGGATGGTAAGAGGCTTTACGATCTCGCCCGCGCAGGCAAAGAAATCGAGCGAAAGCCCGTGTTTGTCGAAATTTATGAAATAGAGATTTTGAAGATGGACTACCCTAATGTAACCATCAGGGTTAAGTGCGGCAAGGGTACATACATCAGAAGTTTATGCGAAGATATAGCGGCCAAGGTCGGTGAGCTTGCTTGCATGACAGCACTTAAAAGAACGGCGGTGTCCAATTTCACGGCGGATAAAGCGTTGAAACTTTCGGACTTACAGGTGCTTAAAGACGAGGGAAGGCTTGCGGAGGCGGTTATTCCCACGGATTTTGCTTTTGCCGACTACGAAGCATTTATTGTGCGAAAAGACTTCAGAAAGCTTCTTGATAACGGAAATAAGCTTGCTTTGCATATGATTGATAATAAAGTTACGCTTAAGGATGGGGAAATCGTCAGAATATATAATGACGAAAAGGTCTTTACAGGGTTATATTTATTTGTGAAGGCTGAAGG
Source organism: Lachnospiraceae bacterium YSD2013 (assembly GCA_900100895.1). Taxonomy (GTDB): domain Bacteria; phylum Bacillota; class Clostridia; order Lachnospirales; family Lachnospiraceae; genus UBA1258. Next base: position 116,105 of record FMTX01000014.1, on the reverse strand, counting down.
TTGCCTTAAGCCCTTTAAGATGTTTTTGGGTGAGTAATGATAGTAACAGACGGACTTAGTGAAATAGAATATAAGGGTCGTACCCGCGTGGTAATCGGCAAGTTTGACGGTATTCACGCAGGCCACCAGAAGCTTATACGTACGGTAACGGAGCATAAGGATTTACTTAAATCCGTGGTTTTTACTTTTACGTTTGCTTCGGAAGTTTACCTAAACAACGTTAATCGCATCTTATCGGAGGATGAGAGACGTAAGAAGTTTGAGGAACTGGGTACGGATTATCTTGTAGAATATGAGTTGAACGACTCAACAGCCAGAATGGAGCCCGAGGAGTTTGCGCGTGTACTGTTAAGGGACAGGCTTCACGCCGCAGAGGTGTATTGCGGGCCGGATCTTTCTTTTGGCTACAAGGGTCGCGGTAACGTGGAACTTCTTCGCAGTATGGAAGAGGAACTTGGTATTAAGGTTATTGTTATAGATAAGGTTAAGTATATGGGCGAGGATATTTCATCCACCCGTATTCGTGAAGCTATTAAAAACGGTAACATGACAGACGCTGAGAACATGTTGAGAGGTTAATTATGGAGATTGCCATTATACTGACGCTTTTGGGCGGATTAGGGCTGTTCCTGTACGGAATGCGGGTTATGAGTGACAGCATCGAGGCTTTTGCCGGTGCTCGTCTTCGTGGTATACTTGAAAAGCTTACCACCAATCGATTTATGGGAATACTGGTAGGCTTAATATTTACAGCTACCATTCAATCGTCATCGGCTTGTACGGTTATGGTAGTCAGCTTTGTTAACTCCGGGCTTATGACACTTACTCAGGCCGCCGGAGTCATCTTTGGTTCAAACATCGGTACGACAGTTACCGCTCTTTTGGTTTCTTTTAAGTTAGAGAAAATCGCTCCCCTGATTTTATTTGCAGGCGTTGCAATCGTAATGTTCTGTAAGAAATCGAATATTAAGAAGTTTGCCGAGATTATTATCGGTTTCGGTGTATTGTTCATGGGTCTTAGCTCGATGTCGGCATCCATGGGCACCATGCGTGAATCCGAAACTGTTTTGAATTTGTTCTCAAGCCTTAGGAATCCTTTCCTGGCTGTACTTTTGGGACTTGTTATTACAGCGGTTGTGCAGAGTTCTTCGGTAGTGGTATCTATTATGGTACTTCTTGCCAATCAGGGACTTATGAGCCTTGAGATATGTATGTATATTACGCTTGGTTCCAATATCGGTGCTTGTACTTCCGCAGTACTTGCTTCCTTAAACGGTAAGAAAGACGCTAAGCGCGCCGCAGCGATTCACGTGCTGTTTAACGTAATCGGTACAATAGTTATGTTCTTTGCCTTTGCTTTTGACGTAGAAGGCTTTGTAAGAGTTATGAGTAAAATTGCCGGTAATGATGCCGGTAGAGTTGTGGCATTTTCACACTTGTCAATTAAGGTGATTCAGGTTATCTTTATGACACCTTTCATCGGCCCGATTGTTAAGCTTACCAAACTTCTTGTGCCCGGCGAAGAGCAGAAGGTGGGCTACAGAGAAAACTTCAAGCTTAAGTACATCGGTGACAACGTAGTACTTAACCCCGCTACCGCAGTTGTAGGCGTTATCAACGAGGTAGACCGTATGGCGAGCCTTGCAGGTGAGAACCTCAACCGTGCCATGAACGCTTTGATAACCCTCGATCAGGATGATATCGATGAAGTATATAAGGTTGAGGAGAACATTAACTTCCTTAACCACGCCATTACCAATTACCTTGTTAAGATTAACCAGACGACACTTCCTATCGAAGACTTAAAGTCCATCGGCAGCCTGTTCCATGTAGTTAACGATATCGAACGTATCGGTGACCATGCCGAGAACGTTGCGGATGCCGCAAGGACGCGTATCGAGACCGGCGTTACCATTTCCAAGGAAGCGCAGAGAGAACTCGGTCAGATGCTTGATATGGTCAATGAAATCTATCGTCTTTCAACCGAGACCTTTAAGACCGGTAAAGATACCAACATCGACAAGGTTACCGAGCTCGAGGATAAGATTGATAACATGGAGAGACAGTTACAGAGTAACCACGTCAACCGTCTTACCAGAAACGAATGTACTCCCGAAGCCGGCATGATTTTCTCGGATGTTGTATCGGGGCTTGAAAGAGTTGCCGACCACTCGACGAACATCGCTTATTCAATTTTGAAAGATAAGAACAATGCATAATATGCTGTTTGTCGCAACCCGCGGTTTTCCGCGGGTTTTTTGCAGTAATATTTATCGGTGGTAAAATTAATTAAAATGTTATATAATTGCCACGTCGTGTCTTTTAAAGATTATTTAGGAGATTATTATGAACAAAGATTATTCAAAGAAAAACAACATCAGAAGAGACATATTATTTAAGCTGGGACTTTCCGACCCTGTTATCGACCTTGGGGAGAAAGTTCTTGAAGAGATTAAAGATAAATTTGAAGAAATTGACGCTATAGCCGAATACAACCAGGCCAAGGTGCTGCAGGCAATGCAGGCCAATCGTGTGGATGCTTCATGCTTAACGGGTACCAACGGTTACGGTCATGACGATATCGGAAGAGATACTTTAGAGGCAGTATACGCTACTACTTTTAAGACTGAAGCAGCCATTGTGCGTCCTCACATCACTTGCGGCACACATGCACTTGCCATTGCATTATCTGCCAATTTATTGCCCGGTGATGAGCTTTTATCCCCTGTAGGTAAGCCCTACGACACACTCGAAGAAGTTATCGGTATCAGGGAAAGTGCATGCTCGCTTAAGGAGTATGGGGTCACCTACAGACAGGTGGATTTGCTTGAAGACGGTTCTTTTGACTACGAGAATATCAAAAAGGCCATTAATGATAAGACTAAGTTAGTAACCATTCAGCGTTCCAAGGGCTATCAGATGCGTCCTTCTTTTTCGGTCAAAGAAATCGGTGAGCTGATAAGCTTCATCAAGGGCATCAAGCCTGAGGTTACCGTAATGGTAGATAACTGCTACGGAGAGTTTACGGAGATTATCGAGCCTTCAGAGGTGGGAGCAGATATGATTGTGGGCTCTCTTATCAAGAATCCCGGCGGCGGACTTGCACCTACCGGCGGATACATTGCGGGTACGAAGAAGTGTATCGACAGATGTCACTACAGACTTACGGCTCCCGGTGTAGGTCAGGATGTGGGCGCCAGCCTTCATGTTATGGGCAACCTTTATCAGGGATTCTTTTTATCACCTACAGTTGTTGCAGGTGCGGTTAAAGGCGCAGTATTTGCGGCCAAAGTATACGAAACATTAGGATTTAACGTACTTCCGGGTTCGTCAGAAATCAGACACGACATTATACAAAGTATCGAACTCGGTTCTGCAGAAGCTATGATAGCATTCTGCCGCGGCATACAGGGTGCGGCACCTGTAGACAGTTATATTGCACCCGAACCTTGCCCTATTCCCGGCTATCCCGACGAGGTAATAATGGCAGCCGGAGCATTTGTACAGGGCTCATCAATCGAACTTTCTGCCGACGGTCCTATTCGTCCCCCTTATGCTATTTATTTCCAGGGCGGACTTACGTGGGAACACTGTAAGATAGGTATCCTTATGTCAGTTCAGAAACTTTATGAACAGAATTTGATTAAATTATAAGAGAGATAAATATGGATAATAAAAAGAATGGCATGGGATTAACTCATGCTTTACAAAGTAACGCCACAGTGCAGCGCGTTAAGTGCTTCCTTATCGCAGCGTGCCTTGTTGTGGCAGGCATTTATTTGTTTAAAGGTTTGAAGGAGCTTAACGCACCGGTTCCCACATACAGTTTTGTGGGCACAGAGACCTTCGAAAGAGCAACGGAGAAGGGCGAAGAAGAGTACGAAGACGAGACGGTCTGCCCTGTGGAATTTGTTAATGAAGACGGCTCGGCTGTTTTGACTGTCGAGTACTCTTATGACGAGTGGGAGGCGCTTCCTTCAGGCGTAACCACGGAAGGCTACGTATATCAGTCTGAGGAAGGCGACAAGCTTGCTTTTGCGAGTGAAGCTACAGTAAATGATATTGATAAGGCCGTTCACGAGGCCAGAGCGAGTGAAACAGGTAATGTATTCGGAATAGCCATGGCTTTCGGACTTATAGCATTAGGCCTTTTTGTAATGACGAAGTTTGCCAAGCAATTTACGGCTTACGAACAGATTTGGTTTGTATCGATTCTGGTACTTGCGGCAGTGTTCTCCCTTCTTTTTCCGGAAGAGAGCGCCAATGGTATCAACGGTCTTGTAATTATGGCTCTGTATCTTCTGGATACTTTCCTTAACATTTTGTGTGAGCTCCTTATTTCCAAGCAGAGCAAGTGGAACTTTATCGTGTCACTTTTCGTAGAAATTACAGAGATTGCTATTTGTCTTGTGCTTATGTACAGATTTGCTACTTTGGCTTCGACTCTGTTCTTCTGGATACCTTGCGATATTATCAGCTTTGTTAACTGGCACAAGCATCCGGATCATGAGGAAGAGGAACTTACCAGAGTTCGTACCCTTAAAGGCTGGCAGGAAGTTCTTATTATTCTGGCCATTGTAGTGTGGACAATAGGTGTAGGATACTTCCTTACCACTTTGGATTTGGGCTCTGATTTCTTTAAAAACAGAACTCTCGAGGTTATTGTATGCTACATTGATGCATGCGCCAGCGCTGTCGGTGTGGCTAACGGACTCTTTATTCTGTTCAGGTTCAGAGAACAGTGGATTGCATGGTATATCTGCGCGGCTTTGGAAAGCGCAATCAATATCATTTCCGGCCAGTTTGTACTGCTTGTTTTAAAGCTTGGATACTTTACAAACACTACCTACGGATACATCAAATGGTCCAAGTATATTAAGCAGTCAAAAGTAGAAGACAAAACCCTTCTATAATCATTTTAGATAATCAAATTGCCCTCAAGGATTTAGCGACTTGTTAACTCTTTGAGGGTACTTTTGTATTATGGCGTTCTGCCATGTCTGATTATTAGTTTCTTGTGTAGGAGGGAAGTTTTAATATGTCGTCTTTGGTATTTACAAATTCCAATTGTGTGGGATGTAATAAGTGTATTAAGGTGTGCAGTTGTATGGGCGCCAACATTTCGGAGTATACCGGCGAGGAGTATTCGAAGATTAATGTTGACGGTAATCGATGCATTGCCTGTGGCGCGTGCTTTGATGCTTGCGAACATAATGCAAGAGAGTACAACGATGATACCGAGCGCTTCTTTGAAGACTTAAAGAAAGGCGAGAAGATATCAATCCTCATCGCGCCTGCTTTTAAAGCCAATTATCCGAGCCAGTACGAGAGCGTACTCGGCGGACTTAAGAAACTCGGTGTAAGGCGTATGATAAGTGTTTCTTTCGGCGCGGATATTACTACCTGGGGATACATTAACTACATTCAAAAGAACAAGTTCCTCGGCGGCATATCGCAGCCCTGCCCTGCAGTTGTAGGCTATATTGAGCACTACATGCCGGAACTTATTCCTAATCTGTTCCCCGTACAAAGCCCCATGATGTGCGCGGCAATCTATGCCAAGAAAGAGATGGGCATAGCTGACAAGCTTGCTTTTATCAGCCCCTGTATTGCCAAGAAGAACGAGATAGACGACCCCAACAACAAAGGATACATTACATATAACGTTACTTTCGAGCACCTTATGAAGTACGTAAAAGAAAACCATGTAAGCGGTCCGTCATGCGTGGATGAAATCGAGTACGGTCTCGGTTCACTCTATCCCATGCCCGGCGGACTTAAGGAGAACGTATATTGGCTTCTCGGCGAGAGCGTTTTCATTCGCCAGATTGAAGGCGAGAAGCGCATGTACAACTTCTTGAAATCCAACAAGGACCGCATCAGTAAAAAGAAAACGCCTTTCCTCTTTATCGATGCCCTCAATTGTGAGAACGGCTGTATCTGCGGTACCGGTACCAATCCTGAACTTTCCGAGACCGATGATGCTCTCTATAGTTTGTTACGCATAAGAGAAAGCGTTAAGAACTTTGACAAGAACAGCGCATGGTCCAAGGCATTGTCACCCGAAGAGCGCATGGAGAGGCTAAATAAGCAGTTTAGCAAGCTTAATCTAAACGACTACTTAAGAAGCTACACCGACAAGTCAAGGGATGCCAAGGTTAAAGAACCTACCGCTTCCGATCTTGATAAGATATTCACCGACATGAAGAAGAACGATAAGGCTTCGCGCGAAATCAACTGTTCATGTTGCGGTTACGATACCTGTAAAGATATGGCTACGGCAATCTTCAACGGATTCAACCATAAGTACAACTGTGTTCACTATTTAAAGAGCGAGATTGAAGAAGAGAAGAATATTGCCAATCAAATACTTGAGGAAAAGAAAGCCATCAGCATGCATCAGGATGAGATGCTTAAGACTATCGAGACCATTAACGAGCATTTTGAGAGCCTGCGTAACTCTGTTGATTCCATGAAGGCAGAAAACAAGAAGAATTCCGAAGAGAGTACAGCGATTGCCGGCGAAGTTGAAGAAGTAGCTAAGTTCTGTGAGAATCTGGACGCTTCCATGGCTGAAATCCTAGGCTTCCTGCAGGCACTTGCAGACAATAACGAAAAGGTTGTATCCATCGCATCCAAGACTAACTTACTTGCTCTTAATGCAAGTATTGAAGCGGCAAGAGCCGGTGATGCCGGACGAGGCTTCGCGGTAGTTGCGGGCGAGATTAACAACCTTGCCGGAAGCTCCAAAGAAACCGCCGCAGACAGCAGCAAGAATAACAACCAGATTCAGACATCCATCAACGTTATCGTGGATGATACCAAGAAACTTCTGGGCGTTATCGACGGAGTTAACAAGCGTACCAAGAATCTTGCCGATGCAACCGAAGACATCGCGGCATCTACCGACAAGATTATGGCCAACGTTGAAAGCGTTAAGCGAGAGCTTGCCAACCTTGTTGCTTCCAACAGTTAAAGAAAGAATATACAGGCATAATAAAAGCGCATCGGATATCATGTCCGGTGCGCTTATTATTTACTTGGAATTAAGCATCTGATAGTAGAAGCCCTGTTTGTTTACCAGGTCATCATGAGTGCCATGCTCGATGATGTTACCGTCCTTCATAACAAGGATTAAGTCCGCGTTCCTGATGGTCGACAATCGGTGCGCTACTATAAAGCTCGTGCGGCCCTCCATAAGCGTCTGGAAAGCCTTGGTAATGCGTATCTCGGTTCGCGTATCGATTGAAGATGTAGCTTCATCAAGAATCAATATCGGAGGAATCGAGAGCATCAGTCTTGTGATACAAAGAAGCTGTTTCTGACCTGCGGAAAGGTTACCGCCGTCGGGAGCAATGATTGTATCGTAACCATTTTCAAGCCTAGAAATAAAGCTGTGAGCATGAGCTTTTTTGGCGGCTTCGATAATCTCTTCGCGGGTGGCATCGGGCTTGCCGTAGGCGATGTTATCGGCAATGGAAGCAGACTTAAGCCAGGTCTCCTGAAGCACCATACCGATGTTACGACGAAGGGTAGACTTTTTAATCGAGTCGGAACGATGACCGTCAAAAAGTATTTCGCCAGCATCCGGCTCAAAGAATCTCATAAGCAGGTTAATAAAGGTAGTCTTACCGCAACCGGTAGGACCCACAATTGCTATATGGCTTCCGGGTGCAACATGAAAACTTATATCATACAAAAGCTTCTTGGACTTATCGTAGCTAAAGCACAAATCCTTAATATCGATATCACCCTTAAGCTCGGTAACGGAAGATTCCGGCGAAAGAAGATCTACCGCATCCTGAGCATCCAGGAACTCAAAGATTCGTCCCGCACAAGCCACCGCATTCTGAAACTCCGTAACAACTCCCGAAATCTCGTTAAAAGGTTTGGTATACTGGCTTGCGTAGCTTAAGAAGCAGGAAAGCGTACCGATTGTAAGCTTGCCCGCAATACCGAGAAAACCGCCGAGTATAGCGACACTCGCGTACACAAGGCCGTTAACGAATCGTGTTACAGGGTTGGTGGTGGAACTGTAGAAGAGCGATTTAAGGTTAACTTTCGCGTATTCTTTGTTTAACTTATCAAACTTTTCTTCCTCAACGGACTCGGCGCCGAAAGCCTTAATAAGGCGAACTGCGTTAACTGTTTCATTAATGTAGGATGTAAGACCGCCCTGAAGTGCTACCTGTCTCTTAAAGTGCTTGTAAGTCTTCCTGGAGATAAACGATGCCGCAAAGAGCGACAAAGGCGTAAGCACAATAACCGCAAGCGCCATCCAGCCGTTGATTCGTAGCATGAACACAAGCGTGGCAACAATCGTAAGCACACCGGTGAAAAGCTGTGAGAAGCCTAACAGCAGACCATCAGACAATCTCTCAACGTCCGAAATCAAACGGCTTAAAATATCGCCGTGTCCCATGGTATCAAGATAGAAGCAGGATACCTTGTGAAGCTTATTAAACAGCTCGTTTCTTAAATCGTGAACAATCTTAAACGTAACTTTGTTGTTGATAAGGGTCATAAGCCATGTGGCGATACCGTTTATCATAAGCATTAAGAAGAAGAGCGACAAAATCTTCCTGATGGCTTCAAAAGAAACCTGCCCGGCACCGATCATTTCATCGATGGCCTTACCCGTAAGAACCGGTATGTAAAGCGAAGCCAGCACACTTGCGGTAGCAAGTATCAGCGAAAAGATAATTCCGAAAAGATGAGGCTTAACAAGCTTTAAAATTCTTAAGTAAATTGCTTTGTTCTTCATAACGAGCCCTCCTCATTTGACTTCTGCGAATCGCAGATTTCTTTGTACAGGGAAGAGCGTTCGATGAGCTCTGCATGAGTTCCGATACTGTCGATACGACCGTCGTCGAGAACTATAATCTTGTCAGCATCCTTAATGGACACGATACGCTGCGAAATAATGAATACCGTGTTGCCAAGCGTCTTTAAATTCTTGCGAAGAGTAGCGTCCGTAGCGTAGTCAAGGGCGCTGGAAGAATCGTCAAGCACCAGCACCGGCGCATTCTTAACAAGCGCACGCGCAATGGTAAGTCGCTGCTTCTGACCGCCCGAAAGATTGGCGCCGCCTTCGGTTATATTAAACTCAAGACCTTCGCCCTTGGAATCCACAACATTTCTTGAGACTGATAAATCAACCGCTCGGTTCATCTCGGCTTCGGTAGCATCGGGCTTGGCAAAAAGAAGGTTTTCTTTGAGCGTTCCGCTGAATAACTGTGCTCGCTGGGGCACGATGGAAAATACATTTCTGAGTGATGAAAGAGTTATCTTTCTTAAATCGGTTCCGTTATAAAGAATCGAGCCTTTGGTAGGATCGTAGAAACGCATAAGCAGATTGGACACGGTAGACTTACCGGAACCGGTACCGCCTATGATACCTACGGTCTCGCCGGCCTTAACATCAAAGCTTATACCGGATAACGATTCATCGCCGGCACCGGGATAGGAGAAAGAAACGTCCTTGAACTCAAGTAACTTATCCGTAGCAGCTATGGATGCCGCATCAACGGTTCCTTCATCCTTAAGAGCGTTCTCGGCTTCAAATGTAAGTGCCACGCGGGAAGCGGAAGCGAGAGATTTATTGATGGTAATAAACAGATTGGCAAGCTTAACAAGCTCCACGAGTATCTGCGACATGTAGTTAACAAGCGCATAAACTTCACCGCTTGTAAGAATACCGCCGTCTACAAGCTCAGCACCATTTGCGATAAGGATTAACATCGCGATGTTAACTATAATTAAAGTAAGCGGATTAAGAAGAGTGGAGATTCTTGAAGTAAGTACCGATAGGTGATACATCTTGTCGTTCTCTTCGGTGAATTCCTTTCTTTCGCTATCACCTCTGGAAAAAGCACGGATTACGCGGGCACCCGTCAAATTCTCACGAATGTGACCTGTGAGAAGGTCGAGGGACTTTTGAATCTTTTTGTAAAGAGGAATGGTGATAAGCGTAATTGCAAATACCGCGATAAATAGCACGGGAATTACAACTACGAATATAAGAGCAGCCTTAACATTGATGGTGAAGGCCATTATCATCGCACCGAACACTACGAAGGGTGAACGAAGCAGGAGTCTTAACACCATATTTACGCCGTTTTGAACTGCGTTGATGTCATTGGTCATTCTTGTGATGAGAGATGAAGTGCCGAGTGCATCCACGTTCTCGTAAGAAAGGCCGAGAATCTTATCGTACAAAGAATTTCTGACGCCGGTGGCAAATCCGATGGCGGCCTTGGCCGAGAAAAACTGGGCGGTGAGAGAGCAGATTAAACCGATAATACCGAGAGATACAAGGATTATCGCGCTGTGCCAGATTACGCTTTCATCACCGGCCTTGATACCGTCGTCAATTATTCTTTTGATAACAAGGGGGACGAAAAGCTCGAACAGGGCCTCAAGCATCTTAAAAGAAGGAGCTATGATGCATTCTTTCCTGTAGGGCTTTAAGAACTTAAGCAGTTTTTTCATATATCTAAAGCTCCGAAAAATATTTTTTTTATTATACACTATGGAAATATTTTTTAAAACCATATATAATCGTGGGGTATGTTGTTTAAAATAAGAATTTGCCCTACAGATTCTTATTGCTTGCAAAGGAGAAATTTATGGATAACAATTTAAACGGAACAAATTACAATGCACCTGCTCTCGAAGTTAAGGGCGAGAACGTTCTTATGGGAACAATCGGTGCAATTTTGGGCGCATTGGTAGGCGCGGCACTTATCGCTATCCTTGCCAAGGTTGGATATGTTGCTTCTATCAGCGGCGTAGTTATGGCTTTCTTGTCACTCTTTTTATATGACAAGTTTGCAGGTAAGCTTTCCAAGAAGGGAATCATCATCTGCGTTGTTATTATGGTAATCACTGTTTTCCTTACCGAGTGGGCAGTATGGTCTTACGTATTTTATAAGGAACTTTCTACCATTTATGATGTAACTTTCGGTGAAGTATTCAAGGAGTTCTTCTCGCTTTTAAAGCTTGCGGAGAGTACAGGAGATTTTGTTAAGGATATTGCTATGCTTTACTTCTTTACTGCACTTGGTGCAATTCCTACAATTTCCAAGACTGCTCAGAGCGGAACAGCCAAGGTTCTTAAGGATGATCAGAGCGGTATTGTAAAGCCCGCATCCGAAATCGTAACCGAAGAAGCTACCACAGCAGACGAGAACGCTGTTAAGACTTTTGACAAGGATTTCTTTAATTAAGTACAATTTGTATTTTCATTTTGATTGGGTAAAATGTTCTTTGAAAGGATATATTTTCACAAATGGCCAATTTTACCAAGAAAGCAATTAAAGAATCATTTGTTAAGCTTTTAAACGAGAAGCCTCTTGCCAAGATAAGTGTCAAGGATATAGTGGAAGACTGCGGTATCAATCGTAATTCTTTTTACTATCATTTCCAGGACATTCCGGCACTCCTCGAGGAGATTATCACCGAGCAGGCAGAGGAACTTATAGAGAATTACCCGGAGATAGAATCTCTTGAAAAGGGTATGGAGGTTGCAACGGAATTTGCCATTCAGAATAAGATGGCAGTATTTCACATTTACAATTCCGTTAACCGAGACATGTACGAGCAGTATACTATGCGTCTGTGCCGGCACGTGGTAGCCAGATACCTTGAGGTTGCATTTAAAGATGCGAATGTGCCTGCCGAGGACAGAGAACTCGCGGTTCGGCTTGTGTCATGTGCACTTTTCGGACTTGTGTACGACTGGCTTAACTCAGGCATGAACGAGGAACGCCCCGCCGACATCAAGCGTGTATGCGAGCTTTGCAAGGGCATTCCCGAGATGATTATTGAGCGCAGTCAATTAAATAATTAGACACTCAAGGGTGTTTGCCTAAATTTTGGGTATTTGAAAGCCTATGTTCGATTTTTGAACATAGGCTTATTTTTTGCCCGTTTTTATTGCGGTGGGGCAGTAGTATTTTAGACTTAAGAAATGATGAACGAGACAGAAAGGAAGGCTCATATGAAAACTGTCGGCATTATTAGAAATACGGTTCCCATGAGAACGGCCAAGACCGGTTACATTTTTTCTTCGGCAATTCTGTTTATATTGGGGCTGTTGCTTGTGATAAGTCCGGAAACGGCCAAAGAAGTATTCGCGGATATCCTCGGAGTCGCAATGATAATCTTCGGAATCATTAAACTCATCGGGTATTTTTCAAAGGATTTGTTCAGACTTGCGTTTCAGTACGATCTGGCATTCGGAATACTTATTACGATTCTCGGAATCATAACGATAATCAAGCGAGGCGACATAATCGAGTTTCTCTGCATCGTACTGGGAATCATAATCCTGGCGGATGGACTTTTCAAGATTCAGATGTCCATGGATGCGAGAGAGTTTGGAATACATAAGTGGTGGTTGATTCTTTCTTTTGCAATCATCGCGGGAATCGGCGGACTGTTACTTGTGTTTATGCCGGCCGAAGGAAGTCTCGTACTGATAAGACTGATCGGTATCGCACTTATGGCGGAAGGAGTTGTGAACCTGGTCACGGTGCTTACTGCAGTCAAAATAATAAAACATCAGAAATGTGATGTTTTGGAAGGAGAATACAGGGAATTATGAAATTTGCAAAAGGTGTTGTTAAATCAAGATTCGTGATTCTGATTGCGGCAATTGCCTTGTGCGTTCCGGCACTCTTCGGAATGCTTAATACCAGAATCAATTACGATATGCTTACATATCTTCCGAAAGACATGGATACCGTTAAGGGTCAGGACATTCTCATGGAAGATTTCGGAAAAGGCGCGTTTTCTTTTGTTGTTGTAGAAGGGATGGATAATAAAGCGGTCAGCGAGCTCGCGGACAAGATAAGAGCGGTTGACCATGTGGAAACGGTGCTTTGGTACGATTCGTTCATGGATGTGGATGTGCCGATGGAGATGTTGCCCGACAGAGTGTACGACCTCTTTAACAAGGGTGATTGCACGATGCTTGCGGTTTTCTTTGACAGTTCTACATCGGCGGATGTGACGATGCAGGCGATTAAGGATATCAGAAGCGTATGCAACAAGGATTGCTTCGTATCCGGTATGTCTGCGCTTGTAACCGACCTTAAGGCTTTGTGTGAAAAAGAAGAGCCCGTGTACGTCGGTATCGCGGTTGCACTTGCGGCGCTGTCCATGATGATTTTCCTCGACGGCTGGCTTGTTCCGTTTGTTTTCCTTGCAAGTATCGGCATGGCTATTCTTTACAACCTCGGTTCCAACTACTTCCTCGGCGAGATGTCTTACATCACCAAGGCACTTTCCGCAGTATTGCAGTTGGCGGTTACCATGGACTACTCGATATTCCTGTGGGATGCATACAACGAGAAACTTGAAAAGATGGACGATCACAAAGAAGCTATGGCATACGCCATTAAGGATACGCTTACTTCGGTTGTGGGAAGCTCAATCACCACGATTGCAGGCTTCATTGCACTTTGCTTCATGAGTTTCACCCTGGGCGCTGACTTAGGTATCGTAATGGCCAAGGGCGTGCTTCTCGGAGTTATCGGATGCGTAACGATACTACCGTCGTTGATTCTGGTGCTCGATAAGCCTTTGCTTAAGACCAGACACAAGGCTATACTTCCGAAGCCCGTTAAGTTATCCGGTGCGATTGTGAAGATATTCCCCATTCTTTTGGCGGTATTTGTAGCGGCTGTGATTCCCGCATATTACGGATATTCCAACACGCAAAAAGAAGTCTACTACGATATGGGCGCCTGCCTTCCTCAGGACATAGAGGTTGTGAAGGCAGACAAGAAGCTTTCGGAAACCTTTAACGTAGCATCCACTCATATGCTTCTTACGGATTCAAAGCTTCCCGAAGAAGAGACTCGTAAGATGCTTGAAGAAATGCAAGGCATTGAAGGCGTTGAGAAGGTAATCGGTATGGAAACAGAGATAGGCGCTCTGGTGCCCGAATCGATTATCCCCGACAAAGTAAGAGATATGCTTGAAAGCGAAAACTGGAAGCTTGTAATCATTAACTCATCATACCCGGTAGCAAGCGATGCGGTTAACGCTCAGATAGATGAAATCAATACAGTATTAAAGAAGTACGATAACAAGGGCATGCTGATAGGCGAGGCTCCCTGCATGAAAGATATGATTGAGACCACCGGGCACGACTTCGAGGTTGTAAACATCGTATCAATTGCAGCGATATTCGTAATCATCATGATAGTAGAGAAGAGCATTTCGCTTCCCTTTATCCTGATAAGCGTTATCGAGCTTGCAATCTTCATTAACCTGGGACTTCCTCATTACCTCGGTCAGACGCTTCCGTTTATCGCACCGATCTGCATCAGCACCATTCAGCTTGGCGCAACGGTCGATTACGCAATATTGATGACTACGAGATATAAGAGCGAAAGAAAGAACGGCGCCGACAAGAAGGAAGCGGTAAGAACCGCGCTTATGACTTCAATCTGTTCCATCATCGTAAGCGGCATGGGCCTTTTCGCAGCGACCTTCGGTGTTGCGGTTTATTCAAACATCGACATCATCAGCTCCATGTGCATGCTTATGGCAAGGGGCGCGATAATCAGTATGGTTTGCGTAATCTTTATTTTGCCGGCTTTGTTACTCTTATGTGACGGCCTTGTATTACACACTACACTCGGAATGAGTAAGAAGGGAGAAGTAGAGTCATGAAAAAGACAGGAAAGAAATTTACAGCAATAATCGTTTCACTCGCAGTTGTTGCGGGAAGCACAATCGGAGCTTTCGCGGCCGAGAAGGCGGGTGTTACCAATGAATACATTTCATATGCGGAGGAAAAAGAAGATGCTTCCGTCGAGACTACAGTAGAGGAAGCGGTTTCCGAGAACACGGTCGCAGCACCCGATGAAGATGTTTCTGGTGATGAAGTCGTATACGTATTTACCGACTCAAACGGCAGTGTTGAAAAGGTTATGGACAGCATCTGGATTAAAGACGGTGAAGACAAGACTCAGACCGAGGCCGACGCAGACCTTCCTCTCACCGTAAGCGTTAAGTACTCGCTTGACGGCAAGGAAGTTGCGCCCGATGCCCTCACAGGCAAGAGCGGACATTTGAAAGCAGAGGTTTCTTTTACCAACAACCGTTATGAGTACAAAGAAATCAACGGCAACGAAGAGAAGATTTACGTACCTTTCCTTGCAAGCGCGGTTACAGCACTTGACGGTGAAAAGTACTCCAACGTAACCGTTTCAAACGGGCGTGTCATCAACGACGGCGCAAGATATGCGGTTGTGGGTGTAGCGCTCCCGGGACTTAAAGAGGATCTTGATATAAGTGCCAATGAAGTTGAAATTCCTGAGTCCATCACAATTGAAGCTGATGTTGAGAACTTCGAAGAGTTTGGCATGTATCTTCTTGTAACCAATAGCGTATTCAATGAAATCGACATAGATACAACCGAAAAGATGGACGAGCTTCGCGAGGATCTGGGCAAGATCGATGATGCGATGGAAGCACTGATGAACGGCTCCGACGAGCTTTACAACGGACTTGGCAAGCTCTTGGACGGCGCCAATAAATTCAATGACGGCATGAATCAGTTATCTGGCGGCCTTAATACCCTTGATTCTAACTCAGCCGCACTTGTGGATGGTTCAAGACAGGTATTTAATACACTTCTTGCAACGGCTTCCGAACAGCTTAAGGCTTCGGGCATCAACGTAGGCAATCTTACTATCGACAATTACGATTCCGTACTTGCAAGCGTAGTTTCCGAAGGTTATGCCAAGAAGCTTGCATACAGCACCGTAGAAGCTAAGGTCAAAGAAAACGAAGGAACAATCAGAAACGCTGTTACAGATGCAGTCAATGCACAGGTTGAATCCGGTGTTGAAGATGCGGTAAGAGCAGGCGTAGAAGAGAAGGTTACCGCCGCTGTAAGAGCAAATGTTGAGGCTCAGGTTTCCGCAGCTGTTGAGTCAAACGTTAAGAATCAGGTTGCCGATGCGGTTGCAGGTCAGTTAGGCATTTCAGTCGAGGATGCTCTTGCATCTCCCGAAGCTTCCGCAATGATAGATCAGACCGTAGCAGCGAAGATGGCTTCCGATGAAGTTAAGGCAATGATAACCGCACAGACTGATGCACAGATGGCTTCAGACGCTGTTAAGGCAACAATAAATGCCAAAGTTGAAGAACAGATGGCAACTCCCGAGGTTCAGGCATTAATCGAATCCACCAAGGCAAGCAAGCTTTCTTCCGACGAAGTTAAAGGCATTATCGATGCCAAGACTCAGGAGACAGTAAATGCCAAGATTTCCGAGTATGAGAATTCAGCAGAAGTTCAGGCTCAGATTTCGGCAGGCGACAAGAAGATTCTTGACCTCAAGGCATCTCTTGACAGCTACAACACATATTATCAGGGCGTAATCGCTTACACTAACGGCGTATCAAAAGCCAATGCTGGTGCTAAGGAATTAAACAAGAACATGCCTGAACTCGTTAAAGGTATTCAGGCACTTAAAGACGGTGAAAAGAAGCTCTCCGACGGCCTCACACAGTTTAACGACGAAGGCGTTGCAAAGCTTAACGATCTTGTCAACAACACCCTTGAAGGTATGGTGGAAAGATTCAACACTGTCAAAGAAGTATCGAGAGACTATGCTTCCTACGGTACAGACGGTAAAGAAACTAAGGACGGCGTAAGATTCGTCTACAAGATTAAGACCGTTAAATAAAGCCAACCAATACATTTCTCTCTCTTATAAATGAGATCCGGCGACTCATCAAAAGGTGGGTTGCCGGACCTTTTTCTTTGGCTGAAATAAAACTGTTACAGACGTAAAAAAAATCTTTACATAAAATTTTAACAATAATATAATATTATGGTATTTGTCAGTAGAATGCCTTGTGGCATTTCAGACAGGAGGAGTTTAGTATGAAGAAATTAGAAGAATATGTAAGAAGCATTCCCGATTTTCCGGAACCCGGCATTATTTTCAGGGACATTACCAGTGTGCTTCAGGACGCAGACGGATTAACACTTGCAATCGATACCATGCAGGGCCTTATCAAGGATCTTGACTTCGATGTAGTGGTAGGTCCCGAGTCAAGAGGCTTTATTTTCGGTACTCCCATTGCATATATCAATAAGAAACCTTTTGTTCTTATCCGTAAGAAGGGTAAGCTTCCCTGTGAAACCGTATCCAAGGAATATGCTCTTGAGTATGGCACAGCTACAATCGAGATTCACAAGGATGCCATCAAGCCCGGTCAGAAGGTATTAATCGTTGATGACCTTATTGCTACAGGCGGCACCACACAGGCTATGATCGAGCTTATTGAATCACTCGGCGGCAAGGTAGTGGGCGTTGTAGTGCTTATGGAGCTTGCAGGGCTCGAAGGCCGTAAGAAGATCGGTAACGTTCCGCTCTTCTCAGCCATTACATATCCCGGCAAATAAACAATTGAGTCGGAATAAGACCATTGGTCTTATTCGAAGACGACCGATAATAAAGCGCTTCAGCGGTTTATTATATTTACGGAAGGCTTTTTCATGGAACCTGAGATTATCAAAGATCCTACAGAGACAGAAAAAGTTAATAATGAAGCGGCGGATGATTCTTTTGTCATAGACGACGGACGAATCGAATCGTTAGGCGAATACATAAGTCCCGAGGAACTTTACAAGGACCTTATTTATCGTGTCCAGAAATATCACCCCAACGGCGATATTTCCATGATTGAGAAAGCCTACAAGATGGCCAATGACGCTCATCTTAACCAGCACCGTAAGTCGGGTGAACCCTATATCATTCACCCTCTTTATGTTGCAAACGTTCTTGCGGACTTAGAGCTTGATAAAGAGACTATCTGCGCAGGCCTTCTTCACGATGTGGTGGAAGACACCATCATTACCAAGGAAGAAATAGAGAAAGAATTCGGTCCCGACGTAGCCCTTCTTGTAGACGGTGTTACGAAGTTAAAGCAGTTCCAGATGACCAATGCCGAGAATCCTTTAAGCCAGGACAAGGAGAAGCTCGAGCTTCAGGCCGAGAACCTTCGTAAGATGTTCCTTGCAATGGCCAAGGATATCAGAGTCATCCTGATTAAGCTTGCGGACCGACTTCACAATATGCGTACCCTCGATCACATGCCGCCCGAAAAGCAGCAGAGAATCGCAAGGGAGACGCTTGATATTTATTCCCCTATTGCGGACAGACTTGGTATTTCCCGTATTAAGGTCGAACTCGACGATCTTTCCCTTAAATACCTCGAGCCCGAAGCATTCAAGGAATTAAACAGACTTATTACCGTAAGAAAGAGTGAGAGAGAGAAGTACATTCAGGACATCGTATCCGAGGTAAGCTCTCATATTAAGAATGCGGGCATCGAGGCAAGAATCGACGGTCGTGTTAAGCACTTTTTCAGTATCTATAAGAAGATGGTCAATCAAAACAAGACCATCGACCAGATTTATGACTTATTTGCAGTGCGCATCATCGTTAAGTCGGTGCGTGACTGTTATGCGGCTCTGGGCGTAATTCATGAGATTTACAAGCCGATTCCCGGTCGTTTCAAGGATTACATCGCAATGCCCAAGCCCAATATGTACCAGTCTCTTCATACCACACTTATCGGCTCATCGGGTCAGCCTTTCGAGATTCAGATAAGAACCGAAGAGATGCACAAGGAAGCCGAGTACGGTATCGCCGCCCACTGGAAGTACAAAGAAGTGTCCGACGGTAAGAAAGTACCCGAGCAGGAAGAAGAGAAGCTTTCATGGCTTCGCCAGGTTCTTGAGTGGCAGAAGGACATGGCTGACAATAAGGAGTTCCTTGACTTACTTAAGTCAGACTTTGATTTGTTCAGTGATTCCGTATACTGCTTTACCCCTACCGGTGACGTTAAGAACCTTCCCGCAGGCAGTACGCCCATCGACTTTGCATACAGCATTCATTCAGCCGTAGGTAATAAGATGGTAGGCGCTAGAGTTAACGGACAGCTTGTAACAATCGACTATGTCATCAATAACGGTGACCGCGTCGAGATTATCACTTCCCAGAACTCCAAGGGACCTTCCCGCGACTGGCTTAACATAGTTAAATCAACTCAGGCCAAGAACAAGATTACCCAGTGGTTCAAAGCCGAGTACAAAGAAGACAATATCAGCAAGGGTAAGGATACTTTCCTTTCTTTCTGCAAGTCCCATTCCATCAATCCGTCGGATATTCTTATCCCCGAGTACATGGACTACATCATGCACAAGTACGGTTTCCGCGACTGGGATTCCGTATATGCGGCGATCGGCCACGGCGGTCTTAAGGAAGGTCAGATTATCAACAAGATGACCGAACTTTTAGAGGCTACACGCCGAAAGAACATGTCCGATTCCGAGGTTGAAGAAGCCATCAACGACGCAGGCAAGATGCGTCCCAAGGAGCGTGTCGGCAAGAGCGGTATCGTGGTTAAAGGTATCCACGATGTTGCGGTAAGATTCTCCAAGTGCTGTTCACCTGTTCCGGGCGATGAGATTGTGGGCTTTGTAACCAGAGGACGAGGCATATCCATTCACAGAACCGACTGTATCAATATACTGTCTCTTCCCGAGATAGACCGTGTACGCTTAATTGATGCAGAATGGCAAAATAACGACGATATCAGCGGCAAGTACCCTGTTGAGATTCGAATATTTGCCAATAACCGTAACGGACTTCTGGCTGATATTTCAAAAGCCCTTACAGAGAAGAACATAAGCATTATTTCCCTTAATACCCGTGTCAACAAGCAGGGTCTCGTAACCATGAACACTGCTTTTGAAATTGAGGGAAGAGATGCTCTTACAAGTATAATAGACAAGATTCGTGCCATTGAAAGTGTCATAGACATAGAAAGGACAAGAGGCTGATGGGAGACATTAAAATCGGACGCATACCCCTTGGATCCATGGGTACCAATTGTTACTTCGTATATCGTGAGGATGTTAAGGATGCAATCGTATTCGATCCCGGCGATTCCGGAGCTGCTCTTTACGAGAAGCTACAGGATAACGGCATCAATGTTAAGGCGATTTTCTTAACACACGGTCATTTCGACCATGTATACGGAGTCAAGGAGCTTAAAGAAAAATCCGGCGCCAAGGTTTACGCATGCAAGGATGAGCTTGAACTTTTAAGAGATCCCGAGCTTAATGTTTCGGCCATGATGGGCCGTTTGGTTACGGTGGAGCCCGATGAGTTATTTGCCGACGGCGACACTTACGACCTTTGTGACATGACATTTCAGGTAATTGCAACTCCCGGCCATACTGCGGGAGGCGCATGTTTTTATTTTAAAGAAGCAGGAATACTGATTGCGGGCGATACGCTTTTTGAGGGAAGCGTCGGCAGAACCGATTTCCCCACCGGCAGCATGAAGACACTTGTAGATTCCATCAATAAGAAGCTTATGGAGCTTCCCGACAATACAAGAGTCTATCCCGGCCACGGCGGCACCACCACAATCGGTGACGAAAGGCAGAACAATCCTTTTATTTAGATAGATGATTGCAGTACTTATTAACGAAGCTAAATTTGAATATGACATTCACTCCCTTATGAAAGCGTTTTATCCTTCTCACGAGGTCAAGGTGATTCTTAAGGGCGCGCAGGAGATTCCGGAAGCCGAGCTTCAGTTTGAAGTTGTATACGGAGTCGGCGAGTTTTCTTTGGCGGAAGGCGCCGATGTGCTTATGCGGGAGCCTGTCTGCGAGAATCCTACCAGAATCGATGAAAAGAACGCTGTTAAGCGACTGGTATACAAGGCACTGTCACGCAAGCTTGATAAGACTCTTGCGTGGGGAGACCTTACAGGCATCAGACCTACCAAGATTCCGCGTAAGATGCTGGATGAAGGTAAAGACGAAAGCGAAATCCTTTCTTACATGAAGGATACTTACTTAATCGGTGATGAGAAGGCTGACCTGGCGCTTGATATTGCCAAGCGCGAGCGAGAGATACTTAAGCCGTTAAGAGAGAAGGGTTATTCGATTTATATCGGTATTCCTTTCTGCCCCACAACTTGCCTGTATTGTTCTTTTACCTCCAATCCCATAGCGATGTGGAGAGACAGAGTCGATGATTATTTAAAGAGTCTTGCGCGTGAAATTGAGTTTACCGCAGAGGCTCGCAAGGGTCAGATAATAGATACGCTTTATATAGGTGGCGGTACGCCTACGACGTTAAGCGCTTCGGAACTTGACAGACTGCTTTCTTTTATAGAGCAGAAGCTTGACCTTAGCAATCTGCTTGAGTATACGGTGGAAGCCGGCAGAGCCGATTCCATTACCAAAGAGAAATTACAGGTGTTATTCAATCATAAAGTCACCAGAATCAGCGTCAATCCGCAGACCATGAATCAGAAGACTCTTGATTTAATAGGCAGACGACATACGGTCGAGGATGTGGTGAGAGCCTTTAACGACGCGAGAGAAGCGGGCTTTACGAATATCAATACAGACATTATTCTGGGACTTCCGGGCGAGGGCGTTACGGAAGTTACCCATACTATAGATGAGCTTGTTAAGCTCGGACCCGATTCTTTAACAGTCCATTCGCTCGCGATTAAGCGCGGGTCGAGATTATATGAATGGATTATTGAGAACGGATATGCTACTATGGTTAATACCGACGAAACCATGAAGATTGCCATGGACGGCGCGAGTCGCCTTAACATGAAGCCTTATTATTTATATAGGCAAAAGAACATGGCGGGCAATTTCGAGAACACCGGCTACGCTCGTGAAGGATGCTTTGGCATCTACAACATCCTTATTATGGAGGAGCTTGAGCCGATAGTTGCCATGGGTCCCGGAAGCGTTTCGAAGGTTATTACCCGAGAGGGTAAGCTCGTCAGAAGCGATAATGTTAAAGATATCGCCGAGTATATTAACCGTATAGACGAAATGATTACACGTAAAAAAGATTTATTTGCACTTGAATAGAGAGGTACATTTATCATGGCATTAGTTAAGAAGCCGGTTACCGGCATGAAGGAAATCCTTCCCAAGGAAATGCTTATCAGAGATTACGTTCAGAGAGTAATCAAGGATACGTATTCTTCTTTTGGATTTACACAGATTGAAACCCCTTGTCTTGAGGACATTAAGAACCTTTGCTCCAAGCAGGGCGGCGAGAATGAAAAACTTATTTTTAAAGTACTTAAGAGAGGCGAAAAGTTGAATCTTGAGACCGCTCAGTCGGAAGAAGACTTAACCGATATGGGCTTAAGATATGACTTAACCGTTCCGCTCGTAAGATTTTACTCCAACAACTCAGCCAATCTTCCCACACCTTTTAAGGCACTTCAGATGGGTAACGTATGGCGCGCAGACAGACCTCAAAGAGGCAGATATCGTCAGTTTATGCAGTGCGATATAGATATTTTCGGTGAGGCTACCAACATGGCCGAAATCGAACTTATCCTCGCTACCACCACCACCCTTGGCAAGATTGGTTTTAAGAACTTTGAAATCCGAATCAACGACAGACGCATGCTTAAGGCGATGGCTATGTATGCAGGCTTCCCCGAGGATAGATTCGATACCAGCTGCATCGTGCTTGATAAGCTTGACAAGATCGGACTTGACGGTGTTAAGGCAGAGCTTATCGAAGAAGGATTTACCGAGGAATCTGTCGAGAAATACGTTAAGTTATTTGACGGAATCGGAGCCGATGCAGAGGCAGTAAGAGCACTTAAGGGTACTCTCGGCGAGTTCCTTTCAGAAGATGTTGTCAACAACCTTACCGAAATTATCGAAAGCGTCGAGTCCGTTAAAAAGGCAGACTTTAAGATGGTATTCGATCCTTCACTCGTACGAGGTATGGGTTACTATACAGGCACTATTTTTGAAATCGCACTTCCCGAATTCGGCGGCGCATGTGGCGGTGGCGGAAGATACGATAAGATGGTAGGCAATTTCACAGGTACAGACGTACCTGCCTGCGGTTTCTCCATCGGATTTGAAAGAATCGTTCTTCTTCTTATGGAGCAGGATTTCAAGATTCCCGGAGTCGGAGAGAAGGTTGCTTTCCTTGTTGAGAAGGACATGCCCAAGGCTCGTTACTGCGAAGTTCTTGAAGAAGCCATGAAGGCTAGAGCAGAGGGCAAGCAGGTTCTTGTTACCAAGATGAATAAGAATAAAAAGTTCCAGAAGGAACAGCTTTCCGCTGAAGGCTATGAGACCTTCAAGGAGTTTTACGTTAATCCCCTGTAGTAAGGGCTTGAAAGGAGAATTTTTTGGGTACTGCAGATATAGTTGAGCTGGTTGTACTGGTTGTTTTGCTTTTGCTTTCAGCTTTCTTTTCCTCGGCAGAGACTGCGATTTCCTCGGTTAACAGAGTCAAGGTCAGAGCTTTGGAAGAAGCCGGCAAGAAGCACGCAAAGACGCTTAATCATATTTACGACAATTACGATCGCGCACTTACGACGATTCTTATAGGCAATAACATTGTCAATCTGAGTGCGTCCTCTATTGCTACTTTGCTTACAGCAAGGCTGTGGGGCAATGTGTATGTATCGGTTTCAACCGGCGTTTTGACATTTTTGGTACTTATTTTCGGAGAGATAGTCCCTAAGACCTGGGCGAGGAGAAACGCTGATAAGTTATCGCTTTCTTTTGCTCCTGTCATTAAGGGGATAATGATTGTTCTTTTCCCGATTGTATTTATAATACAGAATGTGGCCAGGTTCTTCCTGTTCATCTTCAGACAGAACAAGGAAGCCGATGAGGCCATTACCGAAGACGAGCTTCGTACCTACGTGGATGTTTCTCACGAGGACGGTGTCATCGAGTCGGATGAAAAGAAGATTATCAACAACGTATTCGACTTCAGCGATGCTATCGCGAGGGATGTAATGATTCCCCGTATCGATATGATCAGCATCCCCGAAGATTCGACGTACAAAGACATTATGAAAGTATTCAGGGAGACTATGTATACGAGACTTCCTGTTTACAAGGGCGACGCGGGCAACATTAACGGTTTCATCAACGTTAAGGACTTATTAAGGCTTAAGAACCCGGCTGCTTTTGAAGTTTCGAAGTTTCGTCGTGAGGCCTTCTATACTTACGAGTACAAGAAGACCAGCGACCTTTTGATAGAAATGCGTGATTCGGCCATGACTCTTGCTTTTGTGCTCAATGAGTACGGTGAGACCGTGGGAATGATTACTCTTGAGGACCTTCTTGAGGAAATCGTCGGCCAGATTCGTGATGAATACGATGAGGACGAGGAAGGACTTATCAAGGAAACCGATGAGGGTTACTTAATCGAAGCGCGTATGAAGCTTGAGGATATCAACGACGAGCTTGGCACTAAATTCGAATCGGAAGATTACGACAGTATCGGCGGTCTGGTACTTGACCAGCTCGACCGTATTCCGGAAGACGGAGAGACCGTAACGCTTGAAGACGGAACGGTGTTAAAGGTTGAAGGCATCCGTATGAACCGTATTGTTAAAGTGCTTGTTACGCTTCCACATAAAGAGAATGAATCAGAAGCGGAAGAATAATATATTTAAAGGAGAATTGGTAACATGAGTAAGTCAAAAGGCATATTGATCATTGTCTTTACCCTTATCTTAACCGTATTTGTCGGTTTTATGGATGTGGTAGGCTTTGGTGCCAATAAGTCAGGTAGTGCCAAGGATATTAAGCTTGGCCTGGATCTCGCCGGCGGCGTGTCCATCACATATCAGGTAGTGGGTGACGAGAACCCCTCCGATCAGGACATGAGCGATACGGTTGAGAAATTAAAGAAGCGTATTTATGACTACAGCAACGAGGCTTCTGTATACAAAGAAGGCAGAAACCGTATCAGCGTAGAAATCCCCGGTGTTTATGATGCAGACAAGATCTTAAAGGATCTCGGTCGTCCCGGTGCTCTTTATTTTATTAAGCATTACGGCAGCGACGGCACACCCAACTACACACAGGTAAGTGCCGACGAATGGCAGCTTAACAAGACTATCGATGAGATTAAGGCTGACGGCGGTATCGTACTTGAAGGTACAGATGTTGCCAATGCTCAGGCAGGTGTTGCTCATGACAGCATGAACAATCAGCAGATTATCGTATCCCTTACCCTTACATCCGCAGGTCAGGTAGCTTTCAAGGAAGCAACCGAAGAAGCCTACAACAACGGCAAGGATGTAATCGGTATTTACTATGATGGCGAGTTCATCAGCGTTCCCCGTGTTCAGTCGGTTATTTCTGACGGTAACGCACAGATTTCCGGCGCTATGGATGCCGAGGAAGCAGAGAAGCTTGCAAGCACCATCCGTATCGGTGGACTTTCACTCGAACTTGAAGAACTCCGCAGCAACGTTGTAGGTGCATCACTTGGTCAGGACGCTATTCATACAAGCGTTAAGGCAGGTCTTGTAGGCTTTGCAATCGTTGTGGTATTCATGATTGTTGTTTATTACTTCCTTGGTCTTACAAGTGCAATTGCTCTTGCGCTTTACGCAGGACTTGAAGTATTACTTATTAACGGTTTTGCCATCACACTTACCCTTCCCGGTATTGCAGGTATCATCCTTTCAATCGGTATGGCAGTTGATGCTAACGTTATTATTTTCGCTCGTTTGCGCGAGGAACTTGCTACAGGCAAGACAATGGAATCCGCTATCAAGGTTGCTTACTCAAAGGCTATGAGCGCAATCTTGGACGGTAACATCACAACCCTTATTGCAGCCGCTGTTCTTTGGATTATGGGCTCCGGTTCAATCGTAGGATTTGCTCAGACACTTACACTCGGTATCTGCTTATCAATGTTTACCGCAGTTGTTGTTACCAAGTCACTTCTTAACGCATTTGTTGCCGCAGGCATCAAGAACCCCAAGCTCTTTGGTGTGGCTAAGACAAGAAAGCGCGTAGACTTCCTTTCAAAGAGAGGCTTGTTCTTTGGCTTATCAGGTCTTGTTATTGCCGCAGGTCTTGTATTCATGCTTGCACTCAACGGTAAGAATGCAGACAGAGGACACGCTCTTAACTACTCACTTGAGTTCTTAGGCGGTACTCAGACCACAGTTCCTTTCGATCAGGACTACAGCCTTGAAGAGATTGACAGCCTCATGGTATCCGATATCGAAGGTATCACCGGAAGCGCCAACGTTGTTACAACCAAGGTTCAGGGTTCCAACGAAGTTATCTTTAAGACAGTTACTCTTAATGCAGATCAGAGATCTGAACTCAACGATTACTTTAACGAGAAGTTCTCTGTAGACAAAGAAATGATCAAGACAGAGACCATCAGCTCCACCATCAGTAAGGAAGCTCAGAGAGAGACCATCATTGCTGTGGTAGTTGCTTGTATCTGCATGCTTATTTACATCTGGTTCAGATTTAAGGACATCAGATTCGGTGCATCTTCAGTACTTGCACTTACACACGACGTACTTGTAACACTTGCTTTCTACGCTATCGCATATGTAAGCGTAGGCTCAACATTCGTTGCATGTATGCTTACCATCGTCGGATATTCGATTAACGCAACAATCGTAATTTTCGACCGTATCCGTGAGAACCTTAAGGAGGCAGCTCCCAAGACTCAGCTTAAGGACATTGTTAACGACAGTATCACCACAACGCTTTCACGAAGCATTTTCACATCCCTTACCACATTCGTAATGGTTGTATGTCTCTACATTTTCGGTGTAAGCTCAATTAAGGAATTCGCACTTCCTCTTATGGTAGGTATTGTTTGCGGTACATATTCATCCATTTGCCTTGCAGGTGCAATGTGGTTCGTATTTAGGAGCAAATTCGCTAAAAAGGAAAAATAACTTATGGAAAACTGGGTTGAAATACGAAAATCGGCCGACTTCATGAAAATGGCCTCGGAGTATGGAATTTCGCCCGTTACCGCAAGAATTTTAAGAAACAGAGACCTCGTAAGCCCCTCGGAGATAGAAAATTTTCTTTCTCCGGGGCCGGAGGCTTTTCATGACCCGATTACCCTTCCCGGAATGAATCGGGTTATTTTCGTCTTAAAAGAAAAAATTCAAGCGGGCGCGAAGATAAGAATAATAGGCGATTATGATGTAGACGGAATCGCTTCGACATACATTCTTTACAGAGGACTCAAATTTCTCGGAGCCAATGCTGACTATGTTATTCCACACAGAGTGGAAGACGGTTACGGTATCAATATCCGTCTTATAGATGATGCCCATAACGCAGGCGTAGACACTATACTCACCTGCGATAACGGAATAGCGGCATACGACCAGACCGAGCATGCCAAAAGCCTTGGTATGACTATGGTTATCACCGACCACCACGAAGTTCCTTTTGAAATATCGGAGAGCGGCGAGAAGATATATAAAGTGCCTCCTGCCGATGCTGTCACAGACCCGAAGCTTCCGAACTCAGAGTATCCGTTTGAAGGAATATGCGGAGCTTTCGTTGCTTTTAAGGCTATCATGGCTCTGGGTGCGGAATTAGGCCTGGATGACTCGGATGAATTTAAATATTTAAGAGGTGAACTTACTGAATTTGCCGCACTTGCAACGGTGTGCGATGTAATGGAACTTAAGGACGAAAACCGTTCAGTGGTTTGTATGGGACTTCGCCTTATGCGTAACAGCGGCAATACAGGCATGAAGGCTCTTATTAAGGTTACAGGCCTGGAGGGTCGTGAGCTTACACCTTACAGTATGGGATTTATAGTAGGCCCCTGCCTTAATGCAAGCGGAAGACTGGATACCTCCTTAAAAGCGGTAGATTTATTCCTTGAAACCGACATGGCTACAGCAATATCCAAGGCAGAAGAACTTAAAAACCTTAATGAAGAAAGAAAACAGATGACTCTCGACGAAACGGCAAAAGCCTTTGAAATCGTCGACAGCGCTGAGACTATAGATAAAGTACTCGTGGTATATCTTCCGGACTGTCACGAGAGTCTTGCGGGTATTATTGCCGGTAAGATTAGGGAAAGATACGTACGTCCTTCTTTTGTCATTACCAAGACAGAAAAGGGCTTAAAAGGAAGCGGCAGAAGTATAGAAGCATACGATATGTATGAGGAACTTACGAAGGTCAAAGAACACATGACCAAGTTCGGCGGACATAAGCTCGCGGCGGGTGTTTCGCTGGCAGAGGATACGCCGGATGACTTCAGAAAGGCACTTAACGATTGCTGTACGCTTGAAGACAAGGACTTTGTCGAGACCGTGCGTGTTGATATGGAGCTTCCGCTTGAATACGTTGACATGAACCTGGCCAAGGACCTAGAGAAGCTTGAGCCCTACGGTGTGGGCAACGAGAAGCCTCTTTTTGCCGCAAGGCACATGACGATTATTGCCGGTCGCCTTATGGGTTCGAAAGGCAAAGTTGCCAAGTACAAAGTTAAGAACGACGCGGGACGCATCTACGAAATGATTTATTTCGGCGATGTGAAAGCATTTGAAGATTTTGTGGCAAGTATCTACGACGAAGAGACGGCCAAGCGCTTGCACAGCGGAAATGCGGTAAAGGTAGTAATAGATGTATGCTATCGGATAGAGATAAACACCTATATGGGGCGCGACAGCGTACAACTGCAGATGGTGCATTACAGATAAGATTATGGTAAAATCATAGACATATTGAGACTATGAAGTGTATGGAGGAATTGTGGCGGAACTTTCTTTGGCCAAAGTAATAATAAATATATCGCATGAGAGTGTTGACCGCCCTTTTACCTACATTATCCCGGAGAGCCTTAAGGAGCGGGTCAATCTCGGAAGCGCGGTTTCGGTTCCCTTCGGAGCGGGCAATACGCTTAAGAAAGGCTACGTGGTGGAACTTACCGACCACACCGATGTGGCGCCCGAGAAGCTTAAAGAGATAGCGGATGTGCCCGACAAGGACATTTCTCTTTCCGACAAGCGAATCGCCCTTGCGGCCTGGATGAAGCGTAATTACGGCTCCACCATGATTGCAGCTTTGAAGACCGTCATCCCGGTCAAAGAAAAAGTCAAAGAAAGCGTCAAGAAGACTGTAGTCAGGAAGAAAACGCCGGAAGAAATTGAAGCGTATATCACAGGAAATAAGCGCAACGCGGCTCAGTTAAGACTTTTAAATGCACTTCTTGATGAGGAGCGTATCCCCAAGTCGATTCTGGACGACAAGCTTCATATTCTTGCAAGTACATACAAGAAGCTGGAAGAACTCGGATTTATAGATATAGAGGAAGAACGCATAGTACGAGGCGCAGTGAGCATGAACGTAGCTCATGATTCGCACATGAAGCTTAGCCCCGCACAGCAGACGATAGTGGATGAGGTCAGAGACGATTTTGATAAGAACATCCACAAGACTTACCTGATTCACGGGATAACCGGAAGCGGCAAGACCGAAGTCTACATGCAGATTATTGATGACGTAATCGGACGCGGCAGACAGGCGATAGTGCTTATCCCGGAAATTTCCCTTACATACCAGACGCTTATGCGTTTCTACAAGCGTTTCGGCGACAGGGTATGTGTTATGAACTCGACCCTTTCCAAAGGCGAGAAATATGATATTTACAGACAGGCGATTGAAGGCGAGGTTGATATAGTTATAGGCCCGCGTTCGGCCCTTTTTACCCCCTTTAACAACTTAGGGGTGATAATTATCGACGAAGAGCACGAAGGCACCTACAAGAGCGAGACAATGCCCAAGTACCATGCGCGTGAAACAGCCATCGAACTTGCACGCATGAATAACGCAAGCGTAATTCTCGGCTCTGCCACACCGTCGATAGATTCATATTACAGAGCCAAGATCGGTGAGTACAAGCTATTTACCTTAACAGAGCGACTTACGGGCAATCAGCTTCCGAACGTTATCGTATCCGACCTTCGCAAGGAATTGCGCGAGGGCAACAGAAGCATTCTTTCAAGGGACCTTCAGGAACTGATTGAGGACAGGCTTAATAAGAACGAGCAGATTATGCTGTTTCTTAACCGTCGCGGCATGGCGGGCTTCGTGTCTTGCAGAGCCTGCGGCTTTGTAGTAAAATGTCCGCATTGTGACGTTTCGCTGTCACTTCATCGTAACGGCAAGCTCGTATGCCACTATTGCGGCTATACTACGGATAATTACAAGAACTGCCCCCAGTGCGGTTCCAAATATATACTCGGCTTTAAGGCCGGCACCGAGCAGGTTGAGGAGATAGTACAGAAGATGTATCCCAAGGCCCGCACCCTCAGAATGGACGCCGACACCACCAAGAAGAAAGAAAGCTACGAAGAAATCCTGAGCCGGTTTCTTGACCACGAGGCCGACATTCTTATCGGCACACAGATGATAGTCAAGGGCCACGATTTCAAGAACGTAACTCTCATGGGAGTACTGGCTGCCGACATGTCACTGTTTGCGGCTGATTACAGAGCTCCCGAGAAGACTTTCGATTTGCTTACTCAGGCAGCGGGTCGCGCAGGCAGAGGCGATAAGCCCGGTGATGTGGTGATTCAGACGTACCAGCCGGACCACTACGCGATTTCTTTTTCCGTGGATCAGGACTACGAGGGCTTCTATGAAGAAGAAATCGGCTACAGAGATTTGATGGACTACCCGCCGGCGGCGCATATGCTTTCGGTGCTTGTAACAGGCGCTGATGAGAAGGCTTGCGAGGCATTAGCAGCTAATCTGGCGATGGGCGTACGTGAGCACTTTAAGACGCTCGTCATCGGTCCCGCACCGGCCAGCGTTTCCAAGATCAACGATGTATACAGACAGGTATTCTACCTAAAGCACAAGTCCTACGATGCTTTGGTTGAGATAAAGGATTTTCTTGAGGCGGCGCTCTCTACGCGCAAGCAGTTCAAAGAAAGCGTATTCTTTGACTTCGACCCTCAGAACGGATATTAAGTAACCTTGTTAAACGGAGGTATTACATATGGCACTCAGAAAAATAAGAGAAATGGGAGATCCCGTCCTTACCAAGAGATGTAAGGAAGTTACGGAGATGACTCCCCGCACAAAGTTTTTAATCGATGACATGATAGAGACTATGCAGGCTGCAGACGGTGTAGGCCTTGCGGCATGCCAGGTCGGAGTTCTTAAGAGAATTGTCGTAATCGATACAACGGGCGAAGATTTGCATGTTCTTATCAATCCCGAGATTCTTGAAACTTCAGGCGAGCAGGAAGGCTATGAAGGGTGTCTTAGCGTACCCGGCAAGAGCGGTATCGTTAAGCGTCCCAACTACGTTAAGGTTAAGGCACTTGACGAGCATATGCAGCCTTTCGAACTTGAAGGCGAGGAGCTTCTTGCACGCGCAATCTGCCACGAGCTTGAGCACCTTGACGGACATCTTTATGTTGAGAGAGTTATCGGTGAGCTTGTAGACAACTCCATGCTTCAGCAGGAGGAGCCCGAAGAATGAAGATAGTATTCATGGGCACGCCCGAATTTGCGGCGTCTATACTTAAAGCAGTATGCGAAGCGGGGCATGAAGTTACGGCGGTTTATACCCAGCCCGACAAGCCCAAGGGTAGAAGCGGAGCACTTATAGCACCTCCGGTTAAGGAGTATGCGGAGTCACAGGGCATTCCTGTTTACCAGCCCGTTAAGATTAAGGCCCCCGAGTCGGTTGAGGTACTTAAGACTATTCCCGCCGATGTTTATGTTGTGGCTGCTTACGGACAGATTCTTTCGCAGGAAATACTTGATATTCCCAAGTACGGTTGTATCAATGTGCATGGTTCGCTGCTTCCCGAGTATCGCGGAGCTGCGCCTATTCAGAGATCGATTGCCAACGGCGAGAGCAAGACAGGCGTTTCGATTATGAAGATGGATAAGGGTATGGACACCGGCGCGGTTTACAGTACGGTTTCTTTTCCCATTCTTGATACGGACAATGAAGATACGATTTACCTTAAGATGGCCGAGACCGGTGCGCCTGAGTTACTGAAGGTACTTAAGGACGTTGAAGCAGGCACCGCAGTGGCAGTCCCTCAGGACAATGACAAGGCCACCTACGCGCCTCCCCTGTCCAAAGAAGAAGGCCTTATAGACTTCAAGAAATCCGCAAGAAGCATTGACTGCCTTGTGAGAGGATTTCTTAAGTGGCCGACTGCTTATACTACGGTTAACGGCAAGTTTTTAAAGATTTTTAAGACTAAAGTTCATGAAAGACTTGAGTCTGTGGATACTACCGATTTTGAGCCTGGAGCTTTAATAGTGACGAAGAGAAACGTGTACGTTGCCACAGGCGAGGGTATTTTGGAACTTATTGAAGTACAGCTTGAAGGCAAGAAGCGCATGGGCGCCTGCGATTTCGTAAGAGGAATGCATCTTGCCGGCGGAGACTTTTTAGGTCAATGAGTGTTAATACAAGAGAGATTATTTTAGATATTCTTTTGGAGCTTGAGAAAAGGGATGCCAAGAGCCATCTGCTGATTCGAGACGTGCTCCTTAAGTACGATTACCTTGATGCAAGGGACAAAGGATTCATAAAGCGTGTCAGTGAGGGCACCGTCTTTAACAGAATAACCTTAGACTACGTGCTTGATAAGTATTCAAGCAAGCCCGTAGCCAAGTGCAAGCCGGCAGTGGTAGCTATCTTACGTATGAGTCTTTATCAGATTCTTTACATGGATAAGGTTCCGGACAATGCGGTCTGTGACGAAGCGGTTAAACTGTGCCGCAAGAAAAGTTTCGAGGCTTTCTGCCCCTTCGTAAACGGGGTGCTTCGAAGCATCTGCAGGGACAAGGACAATGCCCTTTCTTTTGATGGAATTAATGACAAAGTACAGCGTTTGAGCGTGCAGTATTCCTGCCCCGAATGGATAGTAAAGATGTTCATGAAAGAGCAGAATGACGCGGAAAGCCTGATTAAAGCCCTTTCAGAGATTCGCCCGACATATGTTAAGGTGTTAAGAAGCGACGATGCTCCTATGCTGGAGAAAGAATGGACGGAGAAGGGCATTAAGTACGAGCCTGTAGGAAGTGTTGCCGACGCTTACAAGCTTGAGTCTTTCGAAGGAATGGAGTCGGTTCCGGGATTTCTTGAGGGCAAGTTCCTCATACAGGATGTGAGTTCCATGATATGCGCAGAGAGCACGGGCGTGCGAGTGGGCGACGATTTGAAGGTGCTTGATGTATGCGCAGCGCCCGGAGGCAAGTCGTCTTATGTTGCATCGAGAATGCTTCCCAAGGGCGAGGTTATAAGCTGTGACGTGTCGGAGGACAAGGTATCGCTAATAGCCGACAATGTGGAGCGCATGGGGCTTACGAACGTAACGCCTACACTTCAGGATGCAACGGAATTTAACAGTGAATTTGAGAACCGCTTTGACGTTGTCATAGCCGACGTTCCCTGCTCGGGGCTCGGCGTAATGTCACGTAAGAGCGATATTAAGTATAAGATCAGTAACGAAGCCATGAAAGACATATGCGACCTTCAGAAGAAGATAGTTACCAATGTGTCGCGCTATGTTAAGCCGGGCGGTGTGCTTGTGTATTCCACCTGCACCGTTCATAAGGCCGAGAATGAAAAGATGGTTAAGTTTATTACGGAGAATCTGCCCTTTAAAGAGGATTCGCTTAAGCCTTATGTGCCCTTTCTTTTTACGGGGGAGCGTAAGACGGATACGCACATTCAGTTAAGGCCGGATGTTGACGGAACCGACGGATTCTTCGTGGCAAGATTTATCAGAGAGTAGAGTAATGGATAAAATCGATATTAAGTCCTTAGACTTTAATGAGCTTGAGACGGTTATTAAGGAACTGGGACTTCAAAAGTTCAGAGCGCGTCAGATTTACGACTGGCTTCACAAGAAGCTGGTGACTTCTTTTGACGAGATGACCAACCTCTCGGCGGACCTTCGAAAGAGCCTTGCCGAGCATTTTGACATAACCGCTTGCGAAGTCGCGAGGATGCAGGAATCCAAGCTTGACGGCACCAGAAAGTACCTCTTTAAGCTTGCGGACGGCAACTACGTCGAGAGCGTTTTCATGAGGTATCATCACGGCAATTCGGTGTGTATTTCTTCGCAGGTCGGATGCCGCATGGGCTGCAGATTCTGCGCTTCGACGCTTGATGGACTGACGAGGAATCTGGCTCCGTCAGAGATGCTTGACGAGATATACAGGATTCAGGTGCTAACCGGTGAGAGAGTGTCCAATGTGGTCGTAATGGGTACCGGAGAGCCGATGGATAATTACGACAATATACTTAAGTTTGTAAAGCTTCTTACGGACGAAAACGGATTAAATATCAGCCAGAGAAACGTAACCGTATCAACCTGCGGAATCGTGGAGAATATGAAGCGTCTGGCGGATGAAAAGCTGTCGATTACGCTTGCGCTTTCGCTCCATTCGGTAACGGATGAGAAGAGGCGGGAGCTTATGCCGATAGCCAATAAGTACTCGATTGAAGAGCTTATGGAGGCTTGTGAGTATTATTTTGACAAGACGGGAAGGCGTATTACATTTGAGTATGCGCTGGTTAGAAACGTCAATGACAAGGACGAAGATTTGAAGGGGCTTATCAAGCTTGCGGGGAGGGTTAAAGCCCATGTGAATCTTATTCCGGTCAATCCCATCAAAGAGCGGGATTACAAGGAAACAGCGCACGCAGACGTCCTTGCATTCAAAAATAAACTTGAAAAAAGCGGAATAAATGTTACTATTAGAAGGGAAATGGGTCGCGATATAGACGGGGCCTGCGGACAGCTTCGTAAGAAGGTCCTTAGCGAAAATCACGAGGAGGCATAGGGGTGCTTAAGACTTTTTCCTTATCGGATGTTGGGAAAAAACGAACAATGAACCAGGACTACATTTTCACAAGCGAAAAGCCTGTGGGAAATCTGCCCAATCTTTTTGCCCTTGCCGACGGTATGGGCGGATATAACGGCGGAGAATACGCATCTCTTCGCACGGTTGAGACTGTCACGAAGTTCATTGAAGAGTCGAAGGCCACCACTCCGCGTAAGTTATTTACAGAGGCCGTTAAAGAGGCCAACAGAGTTATAAGAGCCGAGGCGCTTGAGAATCCCGAATATGACAGAATGGGTACCACACTGGTACTTGCCGCTGTTGTGGGAGATTGTTTACAAGTGGCCAATGTCGGCGACTCAAGATTATATGTTATCGGGGACGATATTAAGCAGGTTACAGTGGATCACTCCTATGTCGAGGAGATGATCAAGATGGGAAGCCTTGACCGCGAGAGCGCAAGAACTCATCCACAGAAGAATATCATAACAAGAGCTGTCGGTGCGGATGACGACATCGAGTCGGACTTTTTCACCGAAAGACTTCATAAGGGCGACATAGTGCTTATGTGCTCGGACGGTCTTACCAACATGCTTGAAGACAGCGAGATTCTTATGATACTCAAGAAAGAGCGCGATATAGCAAGCAAGGCGGAAGCACTTGTGGAGGCTGCCAATGATTCGGGCGGCAAGGATAACATTTCGGTTATCCTGATTGAGCCTTTTGCGTAGGCGCACGATATTGTCTGACAGAGGATACACATGGTTAAAATTGGTATGATGATAGGCGAAAGGTACGAGGTTCTTGAGAAAATCGGAACCGGCGGTATGTCTGACGTCTATAAAGCTAAAGATCATAAATTAAACAGATTTGTTGCGGTTAAGGTACTTAAGCAGGAGTTTGCCGAGAACGCCAACTTTGTCTCTAAGTTCAAGATAGAGGCTCAGGCGGCAGCGGGACTTATGCATCCCAACATCGTCAATGTATACGATGTCGGCGAGGAGAACGGTACCAATTATATCGTAATGGAGCTTGTTGAGGGCATCACTCTTAAGAAATATATCGAGAAGAAAGCCCGTCTCTCGGTCAAAGAAGCCGTGACTATAGCAATTCAGATAGGCATGGGCATCGAGGCCGCTCACAACAATCACATTATTCACAGAGACATTAAACCTCAGAACGTTATTATTTCCAAAGAAGGAAAGGTTAAGGTAACAGACTTCGGTATTGCCAAGGCTGCCACCAGCAACACCATTACCTCTAACGTTATGGGGTCTGTTCACTATACATCCCCCGAGCAGGCGCGCGGCGGATATTCTGATGAGAAGAGCGATATCTATTCACTCGGTATTACTCTTTTTGAAATGCTCACCGGACGTGTTCCTTTTAACGGTGAGACAACTGTAGCTATCGCCATTAAGCAAATTCAGGAAGAAATGCCTTCGCCCAGAGAATATGTTGACGATATTCCCATAAGCGTAGAGCAGATTGTACTTAAGTGTACACAGAAGAGCCCCGACAGAAGATACCAGAGCATGG
Organism: Lachnospiraceae bacterium YSD2013; assembly: GCA_900100895.1. Lineage (GTDB taxonomy): Bacteria > Bacillota > Clostridia > Lachnospirales > Lachnospiraceae > UBA1258. Next base: position 79,864 of record FMTX01000014.1, on the reverse strand, counting down.
GCGCTCTTATCGAAGACCTTAAGAAGACCTTCATCACACCGGATGAAGACTTTGTTAAGATTAAAGACGAAGATGAACTTGGTGCCACCAGAGCCGTTACTCAGGACGAGCTTGAGGCACTCAAGAAGAATACAAGGGGTTCGGAAGACTTAACGGGAGAACTTCCCAAGGTTAACCCCAATCAGAACGATGACGATTCCGAATATGATTCAAAGATGGACAAGCTTACGACCATTCTTGCAATATTCATGGGCGCGGCTATTTTGGTAATTGCCATATTCTTAATCGGTAAGGGCATCGGAGCCATTAAGCTTGGCAAGGAGAATCCCGATAAGACTCCTATTTCCGAATCCATCGAAAAGCCCGAGCAGGTAGTTATGCCCAAGGTAGAAGGCAAAGATTTCGATGATGCGGTTAAGATTCTTGAAAAGAATAAGTTAAAGTATACGGTTAAGTATCAGGAATCTGATACGGTAGCCAAGGATAAAGTTATTTCAGCCAGCGTTAAAGACGGTCTGAAGGTTGACGTCGGAGCAGAGATAGTTCTTAACGTAAGCTCCGGTTCCACCAGCGTAATTGTGCCCGATGTAGTGGGTAAGAATTACAAAGATGCCAATAAGGCAATGATGGATTTGAATCTTAAGGTAGATATTAAGCAGGAGTACTCTGATACCGTTGCAGAGGGTAACATTATTTCTCAGTTCCCCGAAGGCGGAGAGAAGACTCCCGAAAACTCTACGGTATTGCTTACAGTCAGCCAGGGTGCTGCCGAGAACCTTGTTAAGGTTCCCAATGTACTTGGTAAAGACAATGATGAGGCAGTTCTTCTTTTGACAGAGGCAGGCCTTACGGTTAATCCCGTAGCACCTGTTTACGATAATGTATTTCCCGAGGGACAGATTTGTTATCAGAGCTTAGAAGCCGATAAGGAAGTTCCAAAGGGTACAGCAATAGACCTTCATGCCAGCATGGGTCCCGAGCCTCCGGAAACTGTTTTGTACAGATTCAACGGAAGCATTAATGCACCCTCTACGGCTGAAGACCCCGAATTTGAAATGGGTACCAAGGTTGAGATTGTAATTGCCGGAACCGACGGCAAGGTATTGCAGTCCACATGGACCACTTCTTTCCCTGTTTCCGTTAATATTTCCAATATTTCGGGAACCAACAGCGGTACCATCACCCTTTCTTATGAGGTGAAGATCCCCGCCGAGAAGGACGCATCAGGTAACGTTATTACCGAAGAAAAGAAAGAAACCAAAGTTATCAAGCGTGATGTTAATTTTGAAGTTGACGAATAATCGGGTGATTGATGCAAGGAAAGATAATTAAAGGCATTGCAGGATTTTATTACGTAAATGTTGACGGTAAAGGAACCTTTGAGTGTAAGGCCAAAGGTTCTTTTCGTAATGCCGGAACCAAGCCGCTTGTGGGCGACGATGTTGAAATCGACATAATCGACGAAGAAAAAAGCTTAGGTAACGTGACGAAGGTTTTTAAAAGCAAGAGCCGCATGATAAGGCCCGCCTGCGCCAACGTTGACCAGGCTTTAATTGTTTTTGCAATTAAGAGTCCGGACCCCAATTTTAATCTGCTCGACAGATTCCTGATATATATGGAGAGCGAGAATGTTCCGTGCATTATAGTGTTCAATAAGGACGATCTTGCAAGCGAAGATGAAATAGACAGAATTCGTGAAGCCTACATTAATGCGGGCTACCCCATTTTCTTTGTCAGCGTCAAGGAGAAAGCGGGAGTAGAAGCGTTAAGAGATTTGCTTGAGAATAAGACAACAGTAATGGCCGGCCCCAGCGGTGTGGGCAAGTCTTCTCTAATAAATCTTTTATGCAGAAAAGATATAATGGAAACTGGTGATATCAGTATCAAGACCGAGAGAGGCAAGCATACCACGAGGCATGCGGAACTTCTGCCGGTGGGTGACGGCACTTATATCATGGATACGCCGGGCTTTACTTCGCTTGATATATTCGGTGCGGACAAGTCTAATCTCAAAGATTTTTACAATGAGTTCTCCGATTATGAGTCGTCCTGCAGATTTGCCGACTGCGTTCATATCAATGAACCGGATTGCGCGGTTAAAGCGGCGGTAAGTGAAGGTAAGATATCCAAGCTTCGATACGAAAATTATCTGGAGCTTTTTGCCCAACTAGGGGCACGCAAAAACTAAAAGACGGAGTGGATTATGAGAAAACAAAAAAGAATTTTGGCACTTGCACTTGCGGCAACACTTTTACTTGCAGGTTGTACCAAAGGCGAGGCGAGTGTTACGCCTTCAAGCACTGAGACGGTAAGCGTTTCAACGGAGACTTCCGTATCCAAGGAAGAAACTTCCGCATCGACAGAGACTTCGGAATCTACAGAGGTATCTGCCTCTACAGAGACTTCGGCATCGACCGAAACCTCTGCATCAACAGTAGAAAAGGATTTAACAGTGAGACCCGATAACCTTGTAAACGTACTTGTATCCAAGCATAAAGCACCCGAGAGCGAGGCTCTTAAGTTTACCGAAAGCATGGGTGCGGGCTACAATCTCGGCAATACTTTCGATGCCAATGATTCCAAGAATGTATTCAGCGATGATTTGCAGTTTGAGACATACTGGCAGAACGTTAAGACTACCAAGCAGCATATCCTTGATTTGAAGGAAGCAGGCTTTAAGACCATAAGAATTCCAGTTTCGTGGCACAACCACGTTGATGCGGACTACAACATTAACGAAAAGTGGATGGACAGAGTTTATGAAGTCGTAAACTGGGCGCTTGAAGAGGATATGTACGTTATCATTAACATTCACCATGATAACCTCAAGAAATACATGTATCCTTCTTACGAATGCCTCGATAACTCCAAGAAGTATGTAAGCAAGGTGTGGGAGCAGATTGCTACCAAGTTCGGTGATTGTGATGAGAAGCTTGTTTTTGAATCCTTAAACGAGCCCAGACTTGTGGGAACAGATATTGAGTGGAACATTCCCGACCTTAATTCCAAGCAGGCTCAAGAAGCTCTTGACTGTGTAAACCAGCTTAACCAGCTTATTGTAGACACCATCAGACAGACTCCCGGAGCTTACAATAAGACAAGATATATTACCGTTCCGGGCTATTGTGCATCACCCGATTATATTCTTTGCGATGCATTTAAGATGCCTACCGACGATTATGCAGAGGCAGAGAATCGTATTCTTTTGACGGTACACGCATACAGACCTTACCTCTTTGCACTTGCTGAGCCGAACGTGTCGGGCGCTACGGCAACCTTTAATCAGTCAGATGCAACCTCCGAACTTAACTCACTTTTCATGAATCTGTTTGTTAAGTACATCAAGAACGGAACCGGTATCATAATCGATGAATTCGGTGCAAGAGACAGAAACGGCAACACGGAAGATCGTGCGAAATATGCGGCAACATTTACGGCATACGCAAGAAGTTACCTAATGCCCGTATGCTGGTGGGACAATAACAACTTCTCGGGAAGCGGAGAAATATTCGGTATCTATAAGCGTGCCGATAATTCTTTCCCTTATCCCGACATCGTGTCACAGCTTGTGTGGTACGGCAACAACTAAAGGACAATCTATGGACAAAACTAGAGTAATTTTTGAAGTAATCGGATACGTGGGAACCGCTTTGGTGCTTATTTCTTTCCTTATGTCATCGGTATATAAGTTAAGAGTTATCAACACAATCGGTTCTGCAATATCTGCGGTATACGGTGTGTTGATGCACGTATATCCGACTGTTGCGCTTAATGCGACGTTGGCTATCATTAACATCTTCTTTTTATGGAGGCACTTCACCGACAAGAGTGAGAAGATATACTCGAGCAAGGCTACCGGTATTGAAGATGGAATGGTCAGATTCTTTATAGAAAAGTATGCGGATGAAATACATGAGTTCTTCCCAAGCTTTGATGCCATGAATCTGCCCGGAAATGTTGCCTATTTAATTTTCAGCGAGGATACTCTTGCGGGTGTATTGATAGGGCAGAAGAGTCACGACGGAGTGCTTGATATTTATCTTGACTTTGTTACGAAGACCTTCAGAGACTTTTCTGTCGGCAAGTTTCTTTACAGAGAGCTTTCCAAGGATGGCGTGAATAAGTGCAGGTTCCTTGCGGATATTCCGAAGAGTTATGTATATTTAAGAAAAGTCGGCTACAAGCGCGTGGGCGATTACATGGAGCTTGAGCTTTAATTTAAACATGGGCGAAAGGGGTTCACAGGATAATGGAATCCACACTTAAAAGAACGTGGTCCGAAATCGATTTGGACGCGCTCATACACAATTACAGAACACTTAAGAAAAGAATAGGCGATAACGTCAAATTCTTGGGAGTTGTAAAGGCCGACGCATACGGCCACGGCTCTGTTATGGTGGCCAAGACTCTTGAGGAAGAGGGCGCGGATTATCTGGCTGTCAGCAGTATCGACGAAGCCATGGAGCTTAGACTTAACGATGTTAAGATGCCTATTCTTATCCTCGGACACACTCCCAAGGAGCAGGTGGACAGACTTATAGAGTACAACATTACTCAGGCGGTTACCTGTAAGGCCAAGGCCGTTGAGTATTCCGAAGAAGCCGTAAGACTTAACAAGACTTTGAAGATTCACATTAAGATAGACACCGGTATGTCGAGACTTGGGTATCTGTGCGACGGAGAGTTCTTTGACACGGGTGCTCAGGGTATTGCGGATGCCATGAATATGCCGGGGCTTTATACCGAGGGTGCGTTTACTCACTTTGCGGTTGCAGACGAGGACGGCGAAGAGAACCTTGAATATACTATGCATCAGTTTAAACTCTTTACAGACGTATGCAGCAAGGTTGAGGCTATTACGGGTAAGCGTCTTGAAATCAAGCACTGTGCCAACACCGGCGCGGTTGCAAGATTCCCCGAGACTTATCTGGATATGGTGCGTCCGGGCCTGTTACTTTACGGCTACGGCGAGTACGCAAGACAGTTGCACCTTAAGCCCGTTATGACTCTTAAGACCGTTGTCAGCACCGTTAAGGTATATCCCGAAGGCACTGCCATCAGCTACGGCGGAATCTATAAGACCGACAAACGGGAGAGAATCGGCGTGCTTCCTTACGGTTATGCCGATGGATTCTTCAGAAGCCTTTCCAACAAGTGCAGTCTCATGACCAAAGAAGGCCTTGCACCTCAGCGCGGCAAGATCTGCATGGATATGTGCATGATAGACTTAACCGATAAGCCCGGTGTAGACGTAGGCTCGGAGATTGAGATATTCGGTAAGCACAATCCGATAGAGGAACTCTCGGATATTGCGGGTACCATCCCTTACGAACTTACCTGCGCCGTGAGCAAGAGAGTGCCGCGCACATACATAAAAAACGGAGAGGTAATCAGTCGCGAGCTGTTACTCAGAATGTAGTTTGCTTTTGCTATACATCATACGGAAAAGCCTCAATCAGTGTAATAATACTTCGCTGATTGAGGCTATTTTTTCGTAAAAAGTATTTAAATAGTTGACAGAAGTGTTATAATCTAAATCATAAAACATTTCACTTGTGTAAAGCAGGGGTGCTTATCGGAATGGTATTATTTATTTGCAAGTGAAAGGAATGGGCATATGGGGCGACGTTTTGTTGCTGTGCTGCTTAGCATGGCGCTTTTTCTGACCATTTTTATCAAATCTGACGCAATCATCGGATACGCTGTAGATAGCGACAATTGCGTTGAGGCAGAAAACGAGACGGAGATAATAACAGAAGAGACAACGATATCCGAAGAGGTTCCGGTTCAGACTGTTGAGGAAGAGACCGAGGAGATTAGCGAAACGGAAAATTCCGGTGATGTATCGGGCGATTCGGAATCTGAGGAAGTATCAGTCGATGTTTCGGCATCAGATATTGAGGAGACCGTAGCGACAGCTGTGGACGAGGTTGTGGATGCAGTTGACGTATCCGCTAATGAGGAATCGGTTTCCGACAATGATTCTCCCATCATTTTAACTGAAGATATAAGCGACAACGATGTTACGGAAGTTGTCGATACTGTAGAGAGCACGGAATCCGAGGCTCTTGTTTGCGTGAGACAAATCGGAGGTGTTTCGATTACGGTAGAAGCCCCCGCGGGAGTATTTCCTTCGGGTACAACTGTTACTGTAACCGAACTTACCGATGCGGGCACTATGGATTCCATTGAGAATGCCGTATCGGACAAGCTTTCCGACAATCAGACCATAACCGCTATTCGTGCATTCGATATTACAATGTACAATGCCGAAGGACAGGAGATTCAGCCCGATACAAGCAAGGGCACCGTTAAGGTAAGCATTGCCAACATTGATACGACAGAAGCTATGCAAGACGCGGACAAAGCAATTGAGGTCTTCCACATGGACGAAGCTTTGAATAACGCCGATGCTGTAGATACGACTGTGGCTGAAGGAGAGGTTTCTTTTGCCGCAGAGCATTTCTCGGCTTACGTTGTGGTTTCGGTAGAAGACAATGAAGCAGAGCCCGATCAGCCACTTGATGAGAATGCACTAATTGAATCCATGAAAGTCTCGATTGTTGACTCCAAGGGCAAAGAAACCGTTCTTGCGGACGGTGCGGACTTAAAGGTTTCTCTTGATGACACCATCAAAGTAAGCTATGTATTCAACCATCCTATTCAGATTGTTCCGGTAGGCGGCAAGGTTAACAACAAGGTAGACGGCTACCACGTAAGAGTGGGACAGCACTATAAGGTGCCCGGTATTCCTGCGATTTGCGTTAAGCCGGGCGGATTCAGCATTGATGTTAAGAACGGCGAGGAGACACTCGGACAGATTCATTTTGCCGAAGACGGAAGCGCTACGCTTGAGATCGACAGCAGATTTACCGAGCCCGAAAGCGCAGAGGGTGCGGTAGCGGGATTTGACTTAAAGCTTAACCTCAACAAAGACGACAATGGCGACAAGGAAGACTACGAGCTTACTTTCGGCGACAAGACATATACTGTCAGAGTCAGCGAGTTCATGCCCCAGCCTCCCAAGGTTGAGAAGTCTTCTTCGACTATGGATTCAGACGGAGACATCACCTGGACTGTTACTCTTACCAATGACGGTAAGCCTATTGAATATGCCGACGGATACACATTGACCGATACTTTCAGCACAGGTCAGACATATTTGGAAGGCTCTCTTGAGGAAGTGGGCGGAGCTGCCATTACTCCTACCGTAAGCGGCAACACCGTAAAGTGGACATACAAGAACAACGATGCTTCAAACGTTGTTCAGTTTACATATAAGACTCACATCGACTTCCTTGCACTTACCAAGGATACCAATGAAGATGATTTTCCTGTGAACAAGGAAGTTACCAACAATATAAAGGTGACTGCTCCGGCTGGAACCGATTACGATGCCCTTTCCATTTCCGCGACTTCCGGAAGCAATGTTTCCAAGACAGTCGATAAATGGGTGGACAAGTCAGGTACCGATGTTGATGCCAATGGTAAGGCAACTTGGAAAATAGTTGTTAAGAATAACGGATTTACTCTTAAGAATGTAGTGCTCCATGACAATATCGTGGCCGATAACGGCGTTACCATTAAGATGGATAATATTAAGGTGGTGGACGCACACGGCAATACGGTTACTTTTAACGAGGATTCAAACGGCAACAATCATTCCATCGCCTTTGCCGGTTTGATGGAAGGCGATGCCGTATATACAGTTACATACGACACCACAATTAAGAACTATGACGAATATTTGAAGGCCAATCACGAAGTTCCCAAGAACACAGCATGGATTACCTATGAGTACGATGCGACGGGTAAGGGTACAGAGTGGACACCTGTTAAAGGACCCGGCGTGGATGCCGAGTTCAAGGGCCCCGGTCTTATGGCCAAAGCAGCCGTTAAGAAGAGCCCCGCAGGCATCGACAGAGTCAACCATACCATGGATTGGAGTATCGAAATCAACAACAATAAGCAGGCGCTTAAGGAAGTAAGCATCAGCGATGCCATTCCCGCAGGTCACACATATGTGGGAATCAAGAACGTTAAAATTGACGGCGCCGCGGTTACGCTCGATGATAGCGCTATCGATACTACGGACCCTAAGAACATAAAGGTTTCTTTTGGCGACAGCGTTGAAAATGTTACGGCATCATTGATTATTACTACCAAGCTTACGGATGAAGAGAGTAAAATCTGGGCTTCCAACGCATCCAAGAAATATACGAACGAAGTAACATTGTCATCCAAAGGCAACCCCGACGTTACCGATTCCGCGGATCAGACATTCAAGAGTGAAGTCATTGCCAAGAAAGCCGGCAGTTACGATTACAGCACACACCTTATTCCCTACACCATTACGGTTAACCAGAATAAGATGCCTATGGATAACGTGGTAATAACCGATCCTCTCGATTCAAGACTTGAATATGTTGACGGCTCTTCGAATGTTGCAGGAACGGTTTACGACGCAGGCACCAACACGCTTACTTTTAATCTCGGCAGTATCGATGCTGAGACTGTGATTACATTTAATGCCAAGGTTAAGGACGGAGAAACCTTCGCCAATAACGCCAAGTTCGAAATTCCCAACAGCGCAAGCGTTAAGAGCGCACAGTACGATAAAGACACGGTAGTTTCGACTTCCACCGCGATTGACAATAAAGTAATTGCCAAGAAAGGTACCCGTAACAAAGAAGTTATTAACTATACAGTAGATTTGAACGTAGCAGGCCAGAAGCTTTACAAAGACGGCATAGAAGAGGTTGTAATCCAGGATACCATGGGTGCAAGCCTTGTTCTTGACGAGTCCACAGTTAAGCTTAGCGAGGCGACCGTTAACTCTGATGGATCTCTCACTCCCGGTGCAGTGGTATCCGACGCTATTGTGAGAGTTGACAAGACCAATCCTCAGACCGTTCTTCAGGTAGTAATCCCCAAGAGCGGCGACGGAAAGGCATATGTTCTTGAGTACACAGCACTTATGCTTAAAGCCAAGGCCAAGGACTTCTCCAATAACGTAGTAATCAAAGGCTACGGTGACGGAGCAATCAATAAGTCCGACGTTCAGTACGAAGAGAAAGACTTTTCAAACGTTAACTTCAGCAAGTACGTATATTATATTTCAGGCTTAAAGGATGAGAACGACAATTCTCTCATCCTTGCGGGCGCACACTTTCAGCTTCTCGACCCCGAAGAAGACTACAAGATTGTAGACGAGGCCGACAGTGACGAAGACGGCGAGATAATGTTCGTAGGCGTGCTCAAAGAAAACCACGAATATCTCCTCAAAGAAACCGATGCTCCGGAAGGATACGAAATCCCCATCACTCTTAAGGATGGTGTGGTAGTTAAGACCAAGGGCAAAGGCTACAACGCCGCTATGGAAGAGAAGGACAATCAGATAGTTTATAACTCAAAGCCTTCACGTGAAGTTAATTTCGCACTCCTTAACGGTACAGATAAGACCACTGATTTGACCGGTCTTTCCGATACGCCTGCCAAGATTACCGTATACAAAGGTGCTACCGAGGTATGGAATTCCGACAGCACCGAGCCTTTCAAGGCAATATACGGTACCGAATACACTGTCAAAGAATCCACCACGCCTTTTGGCTACCACGGAGATTCTGCGTCCGGTTACAAGTTTACGATTAATGAAGGCACGGGAGAACTTGTTCTTTTGACAAACTCCGATGATGTAAAGCTTTCCGGCGACAACATCACCATGTATGACACGGCCAAAGAAAGCATGTCCATAATGATTAACGATATCTCCGAAAGCCAGGGAAGAGCTCTTAAGGGCGCTAAGTTCCGGATTAAGCAGGGAAGCACTGTGGTTAAGAGCTTTGAAAGCGAAGGACTGTTTAAAGAAGTTACTCTTCCCGAGGGTGACTACACGCTCACAAGAGTTGATGCGCCTTTCGGATTTGAAGCCGAGAGCAAGGCACTTTCTTTTGCAATTAAGAAGAATGCAGAGGGTGCTCTTGAGATAGAGACATCATCCAACATGGGTAATATCACCGTTGATGGCAACAGAATCGTAGTGCCGGAGGTTAGTAAGCCCGCGGATAGCGTTACCGTCGACCCTGTTGTTGCAAGCGGCAGCGATCCTATGAAGGCGGACGATTTGGACTTCGTGCTCACTCCCAGAAAGTATGCGGACGGTTCTGCCGTAGGCATTTCCGACACACCCGCATGGTCTAAGAGCGAAGGCACTCCCATGAAGCTCCTTCCTCAGGTAGAATACGACCTTACCGTAATCGACAAGAACGGCAAGAAAGTATCCAAGATTGTAATGATTGATGAAAATGGCAATCTTGTGGTTAAGGATTATCCCGCACCCGCACCTACACCTAATCCCGGCGGCTCATCTTGGAGCTATTCGGCACCTGCTTCTACAAAGTCCGTTGAAGTATTGGCTGACGAGTACACTGCGACGGGTAAGAAACTTGCCAAGACCGGCGGATTCATGGGTACCGTGGCAGGATACGGCGCAGGCTTTGCACTTATGGCAGCCGGCTTGTTCATGGTAAGAGGCAAGAAAAAGAAAAATAAGTAATATGAAACCTAGATATATAGTTAAAATTATCGGCTGCATATTCATTGCACTCGGACTCTTCATAGTTATAGGTTCGCTTTATATCAATATCAGGCAACAGGCTATGAAGAAGAGCGCAATAGCTGAGTTTAAGAATATGGTAGTCGCAAGCGAAGCGGTCCCGGAAGAACATCCTATAGATGATGTGACATCAGAGCTTACGGAGGTTGCTTCACAAGGCGGCAGCGCGGCTGTAGAGGGCGATATCCTTTATATGTTGAGAATTCCGTGCATCGACTCGGAGAACCCTGTCCGTGAGGGTGTAAGCGCCGGTGTGCTGGCTGATTCCCTCGGTCACGAGCCTGATACCGCATACATCGGCGAGGGTGGCAATTGCGTTATCGCAGGACATCGCAATTACAGCTTCGGCTCTTTCTTTAACCGACTTAACGAGGTCAAAGAAGGCGACATGATATATGTTGATACGGCTACGGATTCTTATTCCTATACGGTCGTGGAAATTAAAGTAGTAGAGCCTGAAGACCTGTCGGTACTTGAGCCGACGGATACCGAAACGCTTACACTTTATACCTGCACACCGCTGTATCTTGCTACACACAGACTGGTGATTATTGCCAATAGAATAGACGATTAAACGTTACCCCAAAGCTTTAAAAGTTTTGGGGTAATTTTCTGAATTTTTGAAAATTTGTGGAAAAATAATAATAATGTTATATAATCTATAAAAGTAAAAGGGTTTTGGGGTTAATAAGAATACAGGGTATTCGATTAACCAAGGAGGAATATAATACAATGACTTACGAAGAGGTTGTTAAGAAAGCAAAGGCAGCTGTCAAGAAGATTGATACTTCAACCATCAAAGAGCACTTTGCCATTGAAATCGACGTTGAAGGAGAAGGCGCGGGAGCTCTCTATATAGAGCTTGATCACGGCAAGGCAGTTGCTGAGCCTTATGACTACTACGACAATGATTGCCGCATCAGAACAAGCGCCGCTACTCTTATTAAGCTTTTGTCCGGTAAGCTCGATCCCGCAACCGCACTTTCAGAAGGAAGCATTTTCTTTGCCGGCAACTGGGAGAAGGCAGTAGCACTTGCCAAGTCCTTAAAGCCCGTTGCACCCAAGAAGGCAACAACCGCCAAGAAGACAACGACGGCCAAGAAGGCAACCGCTACCAAGAAGGCAGCACCTGCCAAGAAGGAAACGGCTACCAAGAAAGCAGCAGCGCCTAAGAAGGAAGCTGCAGCCAAGAAAGAAGCGGCTCCTAAGAAGGAAGCAGCGCCCAAGAAAGCAACTACGGCCAAGAAACCCGCAGAGAAAAAGCCTGCTGAAAAGAAACCCGTTGCCAAGAAGCCTGCAGCCAAGAAAACTACAGCAAAAAAGTAAATTGAAACAGTATCCGCCGACGGAGTATTTCTCTGCCGGCGGTTTTCTTGTGTATAAGAGGATTTCGGCGCAAAACATTGAAATTCGCATGAGGTTAGTGTATAATTCATCGTGCTGATTTTAATTAGATACTTAGAATTCGTATTATTAAAGGAGATGAATATACATGAAATTAGGAATCGTGGGGCTTCCCAACGTCGGCAAGAGTACATTGTTTAATTCCCTTACCAAAGCGGGAGCACTTGCAGCCAATTATCCTTTTGCTACCATAGATCCCAACGTCGGTGTCGTACCTGTTCCCGATGAGAGAGTAGAGGCCCTTGGTAAGATGTACAATACCAAGAAAGTTACACATGCCACCATCGAGTTCGTGGACATCGCAGGTCTTGTTAAGGGCGCGTCCAAGGGCGAAGGTTTGGGTAACCAGTTCCTTGCCAATATTCGTGAAGTTGACGCTATCGTTCACGTAGTAAGATGTTTTGACAACGATAACATTATTCACGTAGACGGAAGCATCGACCCCGTAAGAGATATTGAGACCATTAACCTCGAGCTTATTTTCTCCGACATGGAGATTCTTGAAAGACGTATCGCCAAGGTTGCCCGTGCAGCCAATAACGACAAGAAATACGCCAAGGAAAAAGAGTTCGCTCAGTCCATATATAACTTCCTTGAAGCAGGCAACCTCGCTAAGAGCTTTGAAGTACCCGATGACGAGGATTCCAGGGAATGGTTCGCATCATATAACCTTCTTACCGCTAAGCCCGTAATCTATGCTGCAAATGTATCCGAGGATGATTGTGCAGATGACGGAGCTTCCAATAAGTACGTGCAGGCAGTAAGAGAGTTTGCTAAGAAGGATGGAAGCGAAGTATTCGTAATCAGCGCCCAGATTGAGCAGGAAATCGCCGAGATGGACGATGATGAGAAGCAGATGTTCCTTGAGGAGTTAGGTCTTAAGGAATCCGGTCTTGATAAGCTTATTGCGGCTTCTTACAAGATTCTCGGACTTATGAGCTTCTTAACCGCAGGTGAAGATGAGTGTCGTGCATGGACCATTAAGATCGGTACCAAGGCTCCTCAGGCAGCCGGCAAGATTCACTCAGACTTCGAAAGAGGTTTCATTAAGGCTGAAGTAGTTAATTACAAGGACCTTCTTGAGACGGGTTCCCTCGCAGCAGCAAGAGAAAAAGCTCTTGTAGGTATGGAAGGTAAGGACTACGTCGTTAAGGACGGAGACGTTATTTTGTTCAGATTTAACGTTTAAAAGAAAAAATAATTCACGAATTTTAATAAGGTTTTTCGGTAATTATTAATAAAAACTAAATATTGTACGTGATTTAATAAGCGTTCCCAATATCTTGGGGACGCTTTTTTTGCGCCTAAAAAATGCCAAGAAATGGCGTATTATCAACGAAAAATTAACTTGAAAACACTTGCATTCCGATGTATTTTATTATAAAATGTGGTTGTAAGTGGTAGAAAGTGGTATTTAAGTGGGTGAAAGTGGTAAATTTGAACCCACATAACGAGGTAATCGGTCACAAATGTTTAAAGGTGAATATAACCATACAATCGATGAAAAAGGCAGACTGATTATCCCCGCTAAGTTCAGGGAGGAGCTTGGTAACGAGTTTGTGGTTACCAGAGGCCTTGACGGATGTCTTTTCGGATATAACAACTCCGAGTGGCAGGTATTCGAGGACAAGCTCCGTGCTTTACCGCTTACCAACAAGGACGCTCGACAGTTCCAGAGATTCATGCTTGCCGGTGCCGCTTCGGTAGAGATAGACAAGCAGGGAAGAATACTTCTTCCTCAGGTTTTAAGAACCTTCGCGGGACTTGATAAAGACGTAGTGCTTATCGGAGTTGCGGGACGAATCGAAATCTGGAGCAAGGACAAATACGAGGAAGCTTCGGCAGTGGATGACATGGAAGCAATTGCTGAGAAGATGTCAGACCTGGGAATTTAAGATAAGAGGATTTGAATGGAATTTAATCACTATTCGGTAATGCTTCATGAAACAATTGAATCCTTGAACATTAAGCCCGACGGAATATACGTAGACGGAACACTGGGCGGCGGCGGACATTCTTTTGAAATCGCCAAGCGCCTTACAGAAGGCGGTCACCTCTACGGAATAGACCAGGACGAAGCAGCCATCGAGGCAGCGACGGAGCGACTCAAAGATTACAGCGAGAGAATCACGGCAATCCGTGCTAACTATAAGGACGCAGTGAGCATCCTTAAAGAGAAAGGCATTGGGGGAGTGGACGGTATAGTACTTGACTTAGGCGTCTCTTCTTACCAGCTTGATACCGCAGAGAGAGGTTTTTCCTACAAAGCGAATTCGGCACTCGACATGAGAATGGACAGACGTCAGAAGCTTACGGCTTACGACATAGTCAATACATACTCGATTAAAGAACTCTTCAGAATCATAAGAGACTATGGCGAAGACAAATTCGCACAGAACATTGCCAAACACATAGTTCAGGCCAGAGAAATCAAACCGATTGAAACGACCTACGAACTTAACGACATAATCAAAGCCGCAATACCCATGAAGATGAGGGTAGAGGGAGGACATCCTTCAAAGAGAACCTTCCAGGCTATAAGAATTGAATGTAATCACGAGCTTGACGTATTAAGGGATTCACTTGATGAAATGATAGATTTCTTAAATCCCGGCGGAAGACTTTCGATTATAACATTCCATTCTTTGGAAGACAGGATAGTAAAGACTTCTTTTAAAAAGAATGAAGACCCCTGCACCTGCCCCAAGAACTTTCCCGTATGTGTATGCGGCAACGTATCAAAGGGCACGGTAGTTACCAAGAAACCGATAGTTCCATCCGATGAGGAACTTGAAGTTAACTCAAGATCAAAAAGCGCGAAGCTTCGCGTATTCGAAAGGAAGTAAGAAATGGCAAGAACAAGCTACAAGAACAACTACATGAGAGACAATCTTGCAAGAAATATCGACGTAAGAGAGGCACTTAAGGAAAGACCCACAGGCGAGCCTTTAAGAGAGTACAGAGGCGAACTTAAGAAGCAGAGTAAGATGAGCATGGGCTTTTTATACGTGGCATTCTTGGGTCTTGCTGTTGTTGTGCTTGCGGCTTCTTTGGTATCTTACTTAAAGCTTCAGAACGATATCACAACAATGGTTGATGATATTGCATACTACGAACAGACTCTCAACAATTTGACACTTGCAAATGACGACGAGTATAGTAAAATTGTAAATGCGGTTGACTATGATTACATTAGACAAGTCGCAATCGAAGAACTTGGCATGGTCTATGCTTCCGAAGACCAGATCGTTAGCTATACCAGAGAGAACAGCGATTATGTGAGGCAGCTTACAGGCCTGTCAGATTGATGATGGGTATTTGTTTTGGATAGAAAAGATGAACAGATGAAAAAAGCTTTGGCGAGAAAACGCGCCAATGCAAGAGGTATATCAACCAGGCTGGGAGTATTCTTTATTGTAGTGCTCCTGGCTTTTGTTGGTTTAAGCTTCAGACTTTTTGCCATTACAAGAGACAATAAAAACGAATACAGGCAGAAGGTTTTATCTCAGCAATCTTACGATTCCAAGGTTATAAACGCCAAGCGCGGCGAGATTTTGGACTGTAACGGTAATGTTCTTGCGGCGAGTGAAGAGCGTTACAACGTTATTCTTGATACCAAGCAGATAAGACAGTCGGACGAGCAGAAGGGCAGTAGCGATGTCCGCAACGCATCTGTAGACGCGATTTGTACGATATTCGGCACCGACCGTAAGACGCTTACGGACTATATGGATTCCAATCCCGACTCACAGTACTATGTAGTTAAGAAAGATGTAACTTACGAGGAAATGAGCCGTTTCCTTCCCTATATCACCGTGCCCGAGGCAGGTCAGGAGAAGGATTCTTTGTACGATTCCAACGTTAAGGGCGTCTGGTTTGAGAAATATTACGTAAGATACTATCCCCAGAAGACTCTGGCTTGCGATTTAATCGGTTTTTCCAAGTCCGAAGGTCAGGCGTCTTACGGACTTGAAGAATATTACAACGACATCTTAACCGGTACTTCCGGCAGAAAGTACGGATATTTAAGCGACGAGACCACCGTAGAAGTTACCACTATTCCTGCGGTTGACGGCAATACACTTGTTACTACCATCGACACCAATGTCCAGATGATAGTCGAGAAGCACCTTAAGAACTTCTGCGAAGAGTACAAGAACAACTACCGAGAGGGCCTCGGTGCCAATAATGTAGGCTGTATCGTAATGCGTGCCGATTCGGGCGAGATTCTTGCGATGGCAAGCTACCCCACATACGATCTTAACGATACCATGAATATCAGCCATCTTTACACAGATGAGCAGATTAAGCAAATGGAAGCGGACGGTACTCTTAAGGACGCATACGATAAGCTTTGGAAGAACTTCTGCATTACCGATACTTATGAGCCCGGTTCCGTTATGAAGCCGTTCACGGTTGCCATGGGCCTTGAGTCCGGTAAGATGAACGGTTCCGAAAGCTATTACTGCGGCGGTTTCCTTCAGGTGGCCGACCACAAGATTTACTGTCACGGACGTAAAGCCGAAGGTAACTTAACGGTCAAAGAAGCCGTGGCAAAGTCTTGTAACGTAGCTCTTATGCAGATGGCGGCTCAGATCGGTAAGGAGACATTCCTTGATTATCAGAATATATTTAATTTAGGACTTAAGACCAATATCGACCTTGCGGGCGAGAGCCGTACCGACGGACTTGTATTCAATGAAAAGTCCATGAATGAGACGGAGCTTGCAACCGCCAGCTTCGGTCAGGGCTTTAACGTTACCATGATTCAGATGGCTGCAGGTTACGCGGCACTTGTTAACGGCGGATATTACTATGAGCCCCACGTTGTGTCTAAGATTCTTTCACCGAGCGGCTCTGTTGTTAAGAACATTGAGCCCAGACTTATTAAGCAAATCGTTTCTTCTTCCACATCGGAGAAGATTATCGAATATTGTAACGCTGTTGTTACCGACGGTACCGGCTGGCGTGCTAAGCCCGCGGGATACTCGATAGGCGGTAAGACAGGTACTGCGGAGACGGTTCCGCGTGATAACGGCGAGTACGTGGTTTCCTTTATGTGCCATGCGCCTGCTGACGATCCCGAGATTATATGCTACGTGGTAGTAGACCGTCCCAACGTACGCGAGCAGGACGATGCCAAGTACTCATCCATCATTTCAAGACAGATTTTAACGGAGATTCTTCCCTACCTTAACATCCCCATGACCGAGGAAGTTTCGGACAAAGAACGAGAAGAGCTCCTTGCACTTGAACTTTCAATCTACACCAACCGTGTGGAGAAAGAAGACGCCGAGGCCGACGCCTCCGCCAATAACCCCGAAGGAGATAATTAGTTTTTATTATGAAAAGCACCATTTTGATTGCATCACTTGCAGCATTTTTGTTAAGTATAGTATTGGGACCTGTAATATTGCCCATTCTCAGGCGTATTAAGGCTGGTCAGACCGTAAGAGACGACGGACCGCAAACTCATCTTAAGAAGAACGGAACTCCTGTTATGGGTGCGTTCATATATCTTATTTCGGCTGCAATAGTGATGGCTTTTTGTGTGAAAGATTATCCGGAAATTCTTCCGATTTTTCTTTTGACAATTGCTTTTGGCGTAATAGGATTTATCGATGACTTTTTGAAAGTGGTTCTTAAGCGCGCAGACGGTCTTAGAGTATGGCAGAAGCTTGTATTGCAGCTTATTGCGGCAGGAGCATTTTGCTTTTATATGACTAAGAGCGATTCGTGGAGCTTTGATGCATTTGTTCCTTTCATGGGCGAGTCTACCGTTAATTTCGGTGTTTTGGCGATTCCCGTAACGATATTCATCATAGTCGGAACCGTTAACGGCTCGAACTTTACCGATGGTGTGGATGGCCTTGAGACTACCGTTACAAGCGCTATTATGACTTTCTTTTTGGTGACTGCAATTGGGTTAAAGTCAGAGGTGGCAGTGCTTCCCGCTATTTTCCTCGGAGCATTGTTGGGTTTTCTTATGTTCAACGTCAACAAGGCCATGGTATTCATGGGAGATACAGGATCGCTTGCGCTCGGTGCTCTTGTGGCGGGACTTGCGATTAAGCTTCATTTGCAGTTGTATCTGCCGATTTTCGCATTGATTTATTTTGTGGAAGTTTTAAGCGTTATTATTCAGGTGACATACTTTAAGCTTACTCACGGTAAGAGGATTTTCAGAATGACACCTATTCATCA
Organism: Lachnospiraceae bacterium YSD2013; assembly: GCA_900100895.1. GTDB lineage: Bacteria > Bacillota > Clostridia > Lachnospirales > Lachnospiraceae > UBA1258. Next base: position 61,641 of record FMTX01000014.1, on the reverse strand, counting down.
TCACTTTGAGCTCGGCGGATGGACCGAGGCTAAGGTTGTTGCGGTATTTGCAACCGTTACCGCCGTACTTTGCGCGGTATCGTTATTGTTTATTCCTACGATAGCATTTTAATTTTTGATACACGGGAGATTTTCGGAACATGGGAGACAAAAGACAGGTAAAGAACAGAAGATACTTTGACTATCTGCTTTTATTTATCGTGCTCTTTTTGCTTGGATTCGGGCTTGTAATGATTTATTCCACAAGCTCTTATGTGTCATCCCTTAATTATGACGGAGACGGGCTGTATTTCCTTAGGAAGCAGGCGATAGCGGTCGTACTGGGACTTGCGGTTATGACTGTTGTAAGCTTTATTCCTACGGAGCTTTACAAGAAGCTTGCTCCGCTTATTTATTTTGTTTCTTTGGCATCAATATTCCTGGTACTTACGGGACTTGGTCACGAATCCCACGGTGCCAGAAGATGGATATACATTTTCGGATTGTCAATTCAGCCTGCCGAAATTGCGAAGATTGGTGTTATTATTACATCCGCAACGCTTATCGACAGGATGACTCCGAACAGCCGTCGTTCCTGGGGCGGAATCCTTGTCACACTGGCTCCGGCTGCCCTTTTAAGCGGCGTTATCTATTTTCTTACGGATAACTTCAGTTCCGCATTTATTGTGGGCGGTATAGCTTTTATGATGATTACTCTTTCGGAGAAGAAGAATTTAAGACCTTATATTATTCTTGTCGGAGTGGCCATAATCGGTGTGATTGCTTTTATAGCGCTTGTTAAGTTCCCCGACAAGCTTCATTTGGGATTCAGAGGCGAGCGTGTACTTGCGTGGCTTAATCCCGAGGCATATGCGGATGGTAAGGGCTTCCAGCCTATACAGTCACTTTACGGTATCGGTTCCGGCGGAATCTGGGGTAAGGGACTCGGCAAGAGTATGCAGAAGTTAGGCTTCCTTCCCGAAGCTCACAACGATATGATTTTTTCGATTATCTGTGAGGAACTGGGCCTTTTCGGCGGCCTTGCGATTATTATCATGTTTATTCTTATGCTTTGGCGCATAAGAGATATTTCATCACACATTACGAATACTTACGAGAACCTGCTTTTATGCGGTGTTTTCACACATATTGCGATGCAGGTTATACTTAATATAGCCGTTGTTACCAATACCATTCCCAATACCGGTATTGCGCTTCCTTTCATAAGCTACGGCGGCTCCAGTGTAATCTTTCTTTTGGCGGAAATGGGCATAGTAATGCGCATTGCGAGAGACTGCGACTTTAAAGATGCACCTCCCGTTAAGAAGAAACGACGCGTGAAAGAGGAAGAGACTCATGAAGAAAGCTAAGAATCGTAAAAGAGTCTCGCCGATACTGATAGTTTTATTTGTATTTGCAGTTCTTTCTCTTGCAGGGTATTTCACCTACAAGTATCTTTTAGAGACATATAGAGTCGTCAATGTATACGTGGAGGGTAACGTTCACTATACCGACGATGAAATCAAAGAACTCATAATGACAGGAGACTACGGTGACAATTCCTTGTATCTTTCCCACAAGTACAAGAACAAAGAAGTCACCGACATTCCTTTTGTCGAGACCATCAACGTTAAGATTCTTTCCAAAGATTCTGTCAAGATTACCGTTTATGAAAAGGCCCTTGCGGGATATGTCGAGTATCTCGGTAAGTACATTTATTTTGACAAAGACGGTATTGTGGTGGAGGCTTCGGAAGAGAGAACCGACGGAATACCCGAGGTTGTGGGAATTGATTTTGACTATGTGGTACTTCACGAGAAGCTTCCGGCCAAGGACGAAGACCTTTTCCTGAAAGTATTAAACATAACCAAGCTTATGGAGAAATACGAAGTTGATGCCGAGAAGATTTATTTTTCGGGCTTTGACGAGGTTACGCTTTACAAAGGCGACATTACCATTAAGTTAGGCAAAGAAAAAGACTTAGACATTAAGATTATGAATTTAAATGCCATTCTTTCGAAACTTGAAGGAATGAAGGGAACACTTCGCATGGAGAATTACGACGAGTCCACGAAGAGAACTTCTTTTGAAAAAGAAGAAGATTCGCCTGATATGCCCGTCGATAATCAACCGGAAGAATCCGGAGAGGAATCGACTGCTCCCTAAAGAGAGGCTTTAACGTAAATGATAAATATTATTAAGGACCTTATCTCGGGCAAGCGCGTGTGCGTGCTTGGCTACGGAAGAGAAGGTCAGTCATCTGTCAAAAGAATAATGGAAGCAGGCGGTTACAAGTCGCTTACAGTCAGTGATAAGCGCGATGTGTCAGCTGATGTTCCGGCCGGCGTATCCTGTGTGTCCGGTGACGGATATCTTGATTGTCTTGATGATTACGATGTTGTCTTTAAGACCCCGGGAATCGTGCTTAACAAGGATATCGCCGGGTATAAGTGCGAGATTACATCACAGACCGAAGTGTTTATGCAGGCTTTCGGTGACAGAATAATCGGTATTACGGGTACTAAGGGTAAGAGTACTACCTCATCACTTATGTATCATGTACTTAAGACTGCGGGTCTGGATACGGTTTTCGCAGGTAATATCGGTATTCCTGTGTTTGATATAGCTGACGAAATCAAGTCAGGTACTGTTGTAGTTATCGAACTTTCCTGTCATCAGCTTGAATATATCAAGACTTCTCCTCATACAGCAGTTTTACTGAATGTATATGAGGATCATCTCGATCATTACGGCACCAGAGAGAAGTATGGTCTTGCCAAGAAGAATATATATAAGTTCCAGAAGAATACGGATGTTCTTTATACACTTCCCGAGGTAATTGAGGAGTGGGGCGAGGCGCCTTCCGAGACCGTGTATGTGGCTCGTGAAGACAGTCCTGTTAAATCATTTGAAGATTATCCTGCGATTAAGCTTAAAGGCGCACACAACGTCTTAAACGCGGCTTTTGTATATGATGTGGTTAAAAGGTATGGTGTAAGTGCGGAAACCTTTATAAAGGCGCTTGAGACTTTCGAGCCCTTACCGCACAGACTTGAGTACGCAGGCAATTTCCACGGTGTAGATTTTTACGATGATTCGATTTCCACAACCGTTAAGTCAGCAATAAGTGCGGTTGAAAGCATTAAGAATTCCGCTATACTGCTCGTGGGCGGAATGGAACGCGGAATTGAGTATGAAGAACTGGTAGAATATGTGGCTAAGAGCCGTCTCAAATACCTTGTATGCATGTATGAATCGGGTAAGAGAATTTATGATATGTATGAGGCTTTAGATAAGTCCGAAAGTGCTCCGAAGGCTGTACTTGTAAACGATTTGGAGGGCGCCGTAGAGGCTTCTTTGGCCAAAGCGGAAGCGGGAGAAGCGGTACTGTTAAGCCCTGCCGCGGCAAGTTACGGATACTTTAAAAATTTCGAAGAGCGCGGTGACGTATTTAAAAAACTTATAAAAAAATAAGTTTTTATGTCAGATTTTTAGTTGCGAAGTTGACAATTTAATTATATTATAGACTTGGTGAGTTTTTGTGAAGTGAAGGAGGAAATACCTTGCTGGAGATTATAAGTAATGAAGCGGAATCTGCTGCGAAGATCGTAGTTATCGGCGTAGGCGGAGCAGGTAATAACGCTGTAAATAGAATGGTAGAAGAGGATATAGGGGGAGTCGAATTCATCGGTGTCAATACCGATAAGCAGGCACTTCAGCTTTGCAAAGCCCCCAAACTTATTCAGATAGGTGAGAAACTTACAAAAGGACTCGGCGCAGGCGCCAAGCCCGAAATCGGTGAGAAAGCAGCCGAGGAAAGTGCGGAAGTACTTGAGGCTTCCATTCGCGGTGCCGACATGGTATTTATTACATGCGGTATGGGCGGCGGAACCGGTACAGGTGCAGCTCCCGTAATTGCCAAGATTGCCAAGGACATGGGTATCTTAACTGTAGGCGTAGTTACCAAGCCCTTCAGATTTGAAGCCCGTCAGCGTATGGTTAACGCCATAAGCGGTATCGATCGTATTAAAGAGAATGTTGATACACTTGTTGTTATTCCCAATGACAAGTTACTTGAGATTATAGATAAGCGCACTCCTTTCCCGGATGCACTTAAGAAAGCCGATGAAGTACTGCAGCAGGCAGTATCCGGCATTACCGACCTTATCAATGCACCCGCACTCATTAACCTTGACTTTGCGGATGTACAGACCGTCATGAAGGGTATGGGCGTTGCTCATATCGGTATCGGTAACGGTAAGGGCGATGACAAGGCTATGGAAGCTGTTAAGATGGCAGTTGAGTCTCCGTTACTTGAGACCACCATCACGGGTGCCAAGAACGTTATCATTAACATCTCCGGTGACATCACCATGGCAGACGTTGCAGACGCAACCGACTACGTTCGTGAACTTGCCGGCGATGACGTTAACGTTATCTTCGGTGCATTATACTCCAAGGAAGAGCAGGAGACCTGTAAGATTGCCGTTATTGCAACCGGTCTTTCCGTTAACAATAACGACCGTTTGGGACTCAATCCCAGACCCGCAGTTGCTCCCACGACTCCTACGGTTAAGCCTGTACTGCCTCAGTCCACACCGACTGTACAGCCTACAGCAACCTTTAACAGTGATCTTTTCAAGAACACACCTTCCAAGCTTAACAGTAAGGTTGACCCCACCACTCTTGTGGTTCCTGACTTCCTTAAGAAGAAATAATAAGAATTTGACAGACTGCCGTCCGATTATCGGGCGGCAGTTTTTTATTTCTCATCGAGAATATTTAGTGTATAATAATACAAAATGGTACTGGGGGTACTTATATGAAAAAAGTAAGACGTTTTATGGTGGTTATTTCTTTTGCTATTCTTGTGTGTGGATGTGGCAAGACTAAAGCACAGCCGGAGGTATCGGTTTCTTCCATCGAAGCCTTAGCAGAATCCGCCGTCACCGACATTTCAGAGTCGGATGAATCTGTGCCTGAAGCAATACAGGCTATTCTTAACGTTACCAAGACCGAGCCGAATGAATATGATGAGAGCATAGCTTATGATGTGGATTATTATACGAGACTGGTACAGGAGATGTATGGATTACCCTACTGGAAGGCTTATGGAGTTGCTTCTTTGGTAATCAATCATAATCCGGGACTGGCTGATGCTATGGTAATAAGGTTCATAGACGGTGGTGGAGCTCCTGAAGGGTTTGAGTCTCTTTTTGAGGGCTTTTTCTTAGACAGATACAGTGATCCTAATACAATTCAATATGCCAAGGCTTATGCTTACCATCTTACCAAATATATTTTAGATAATTATTCTTTTGCTGAATTTGCAGATAATAACTATCGGGAAGAATGGCTTAAGGCAAAGGGAAGTAAGAGCGAATACGTCTATGATGACATCGATGAATTGATGGAAGAGGCAACAATAACGAAAGACAGAACACAGTATACTATAACTGTCGGCGAACATGACTGGATATGCGGAAACGAGACTTGGGTTAAGGATGCAGGAGAACTCTATTCTGTAATACACACCAGCGAAAGAGATGTAAGACGTCTTCGTGAAGAGTTGAAAGCTGATGCACCGGAGTGGTTTGAAAATGTTGCAAGTAAAAGAACTGTTAAGTTTACTCTGTTTGAAGCTGAAGATGCTTCATTTACACACTTATCTTCAGATGGTGTGGAAACGATTTTCCTGGGACATAATACATTTGCAGCCACTCACGAATACGTACATGCGCTTTCGTATACCACCACAGATCCAAACATGGCTTGGCTGGTGGAAGGTGCAGCTGTTCGTTATTCAATGAAATATTTGGCTGATTTAGGTTTTTACGATAGCAAATTTGAGGATGTTCTTAATGGTGCAAGCCTGGATGATTATCTGGCGGAGATTAAAGCTGAGAATAGCGATGAATGGCCGGCATATACTGAAGCAGTACGTGCAAAATATAATGTGTTAAAGGAAAAGCACGGAGATAAATATGTCGATAGGGTGTATAGGTATATAGCTGAAGCACAAACGGAACTTGAAAGGGGAGAACCGTTCAACGGAGGCACTATTGCGGATGGATATTATGAAGCAAACGAAAACTATGTAGGGAATGGAGCGCTTACGGACATTTATAAGAATTCTATAGAAAGTAAACTTACATATGGCGGAGCTTACGTGGCGACAGATTTGCTGATACAGAAGTTTGGGGCGGATAAAGTACTGACTTATTTAGGAAATGGAGATGATTTCGAGGGGGAATTCGGCTGTACGATTCAAGAATTCTTGGATGAGATCAGAAAAAGCGGAAGTTATAACGACGCATTTATTTATGAGCCGTAAGAAAAAATCAGTTTGTGTGTAAATATTTAAAATGAGTTTGGGGTATTTTTATGAATTCTAAAAGAGCATTTATTGCTTTTCTTGTCTTAATCCTTTTTTTGTGCGGATGCGGTAAGGCTGACTCAATTATATCAACTGAAACTTCTGTAACTATTTCTGAATCATCTCATATTTCCGAAGCCGAAGAGACGGAAATAGAGGAAGTTGATACTCAGGAGACGCACATTTCTAAGGAAGAAGCTATTCAGGCTATTTTTGATTATTCTCCGGAAGGGGTCGCCGAACCTGGTGAAGATGCTGAAAAAGGCATTGAATATTATGTCAGCACGGCTCAGAACATTTACGAATTGCCTTATTGGAAGGCATTTGGAATCGCGTCTTTGGCGCTTGATATTATTCCGACTGTTTCAGAGGAAGAGGTTGTTGCTTTTATTGATAGAGGTGAACAACTCGGTTTTGAGTCTTTGTTCGAAGGTTTCTTTTGGGACAGATACAGCGATGCGGAAACAATAGAGTACGCCAAGGCTTATGCTTATTATTTGACTGAGCATGTGCTGAAGTCGCATTCTTTTACTGAGTTTATGTCAGATAACTACCGTGAAGAATGGCTTAAAGCAAACGGAAGCAAGAGCGAATATGTATATGATTCGATAGATGAACTTTTGGATACGGGCAAAAGTGAGTATGTCGATGGGTGCTATGCTTTTTGCATCGGCATCGATCAATGGGTATGCGGCAAAGAAAGCTGGATACACGATGCAAGCGAATTGTATGATTTAATTCACGATTCGGAAGGCGAATTTCGTATTGTTGTGCAGGACATGAAAAATGATGCACCGACATGGTATGAGAATCTGGGTAAAAATAAAAAGAATATCAGTATAGTGTTATATGATGATGAAATAAGATCATTTACAGACACTACCAACAAGGAGGCAGTGATATATTTAAGTGGTGCGCCCGAAGCTCCACATGAATATGTACACGCACTGGTACTTGGCCAGGGGCGTCCGTACATTGACGGATGGATATCTGAAGGTGTAGCAGTGCGGTACTCGTTGAAGTTTATGGATGACGGATTGGAAGCTATGGACGGGATATACGAAGTGATTACCGCAGATGATATCAAAACGTATTTGGCTGATAACGGTTGGGGTCATCCGGATGATACGGCGCTCTATTTTACCGATGTGAAAGAAAAATATTTAGATTTAAAAACAAAGTATGGGGACGAATATACCGATAAAATCTATGTTGCGATGGCAGTGGGACAGCAAGAAATTGCCGATAAAGAGGCTATTCCCGGATGGAGTTTAGCCGAACGTTCCGGTGGTTCGGAAAGAACAGCAAGCCATTTTAGTTATGCTGCCATGCATCTTTCATATTTTGGATCAGCTGTGGCTACGGATTTATTGATTAAAGAATTCGGGGCAGACAAAGTGATGACATTTTTGTATGTCACAGGTGATTTTAATACTGAGTTTGGAATTACACAGCAGGAATTTATTGAAAAGATAAATCAAGATGGAAGCTATAAAGATGCCTTTCTTTACGTAGAATAAGAAAAAGCCGAGGATTTGTCCTCGGCTTTTATAAATCAAAAAACTATTTTTCAAAGATATAAGCTTCTGCGGAGAAATCCTCTTGAGCTCTGCCATAGCGCCTAAGTGGATTATGGGAGAAGATGTTTATACCATATTTCCCGGCAAAGGTTTCTATATCTTCCGAACCGGCAAATCGGTGATATACACAAAGCACCTTGTCCTCGAATACTCTGAGCACCAGCTGTGAGCCGGTAGGATTGTTGTAGCTCTTGGTGTCTGCGCAGTTAAAGAAAGTGTAACCGTCTTTGATAATCGGTGCGGCCTCACGGTAGAAATCTATGCCTCCGTCAAGAAGCCCCCACTGATGATCGGACAAATCATATACATCGCCGCTTAAGCCCATACGACCAAGAAAAGTAGCGCAGATGGAATAGAATATGCGTGAATCGCTGTCGGTAGCACGCATAACGGCCCATATCTGGCTCTGCTCCGGGCGAATAACTCTGTGAAGGTTAGCGGCAATAAGCGGAAGAGAAGAAATCTCATGAGCATCCGAGAAACTTGCCTGAGATGCAAGCTCCATAAAGGAAGGCTCGAGTCTGTGACCGCCGCTTGAACAATTTTCGATTACAAGGTCGGGAAGCTCGCGACGCATTTTCTTAAAGTATTCCTGAGTCGCAAGCACCTTTTTACGAAGATTCTCGCCGGGACCTTCGGGACCGTCACAACCTACACCCATGGAGTCGTTATAATCGACTTTAATATAGCCAAATCCGTTGTCTTTAAGATTGCCGATAACATATTTATCGAGATATGCCTCAACATAAGGATCTTCCAAGTCCCAGAATCTCGCCCCGCCAACGGTAAGCGGAACGCCGTCTTTCTTAACGAAGTGCTCGGGGTTGTCATATACACCCGACTTAGGCGCAGCTACTTCGAATTCATACCAAATACCGGGAATCATGCCTTTACCGCGAATATAATCGGTAAGCTCACGAAGTCCGTTAGGAAAGCGATTCTTATTGATGCTCCAGTCACCCCTGTATTCCCACCAGTTACCGCAATCAGAGTACCAGCCGGAGTCCATTACAAGATACTGAATACCCTTGCCGGCAATCTTATCGGCAAGTTTTTTGAGGTTATCAATTGTGGGATTACCCCAGGTGGCGCAATATTCATTAAAGGTAATGCCCATCTTATTATCAACGGGGCTGATGTCAGGATGCTGAGCTTTAACAAGCTTGTCGCATACTTCCTCAAGCGATGAACCCGTAGCGACAACGGCCTTGGGAGCCACAAATGTTTCGCCGGGCTTAACGGTCTTAGTCCATTGTCCGAAATCTCTGTCGGCAATACCGCCGGAAACCCTTACCACATCACCTGCGCGAACGGTAAGTTCAATCTGCCATGAAGCGGGAGAGTAGAGCTGCACTGCGGTAAAAGAATGCGTCTCACTATCCTCAAGTGCCACAAAGGGAAAATACTTTCTTACGGGCATCGAGCCTACATTACCAAACTTCTCCACACGGAAAGCCATATTGTTCCAGGAATGCTCCATATTAAGCTCTGCAAGATCATCGGTCTTTACCCGACCCTCCGCACTCCAGAAGGAGAGTATACGATGAATCTTATCTGCCTTAACTTCAGGCAAAAGAAAAGAGGTAAGCATTTCGAGCGTAACCGGCGCACCGGAACCGTTTTCAAAAGAAGTAACGACTTCGGTAGCGTCGCTGTAAGGGCTTTTCTCGTACGAGACCGTAAGTTTTAAACCATCATCTGAGGTAAGGGCGGTCTGCGAACCGCTCTCGTATGTATTGTTAAATCGTCTCATGGAAGAATTATCAAGCATCGTAAGTCCCGCGGAATAGAATCCGCAATACTCGTCGCCCACTAATTTGCACTGTGCAAGGTTCTTTATGTTCATTGGAAATTATCCTTTCTTTTTTCTTTTACTATACATCAAAATTGTAAATTAGTAAAACGATTTATAAGGCATAAATACAACTATTTTTATAGATAAGAAGTTGCATGTATGATAAAATTATTTAGACTGAAAGGTCGGAGGAGGTTGTTATGGAATATAAAGTTTTGCTAGATGTGGCCATGCCACCCGAGCCGGCGCTTAAAGGTGTGGCGCACGGAATCAATTGGATTGTTGCGTTTATTGTAATTGCCTTTGCTATTGCGATTGTAAGCGTAATCATTATCAGAAAAGGCGTTAAAAAGGCAAAGATGCAGGAAAAAGCGGAAGCGCCCCTTGATACGACTAACGCAGATGAAGACAAGGCGGAAGAATAGGAGGAACCAGTATGTATATATTATTATATATCCTAGTGTTCCCCATAGCACTTCTTGCAGGAACCATACTGCTTACACTTATGGTGGAATTCCCTATAATCTACTGCACGGGCATTACTCGCAATAAGAAATATATCGTGGCTGTCAATGCACTTACAAATGTATGTCTTAACGTGGGAATTATAATTGTGCTCCTCTTTGACATGTCGGCTAAGCAATTGAAGCTCGAAAGAGATATCTGCATCTGGACACTATTTGCGGAACTGACTCTTATTCCTGTTGCCGAAGCGGTTCTATATTTTATGATATCCAAGAAATCAAGCATCAAAGTATTGCTTGTAACATATGCGGCTAACTTTGCATCATTCATATTTGGACTGTTTGTGACCGGCCTCTTAACTAATAGGGGTATTTACGGGATAAGCTGGTTCTTTAGCAAATTATTCGGAGGTTTCATATGGTAGAATATGCGTTACTTGATGCAGGAATGGGCGGATTGGTAGTAATACTCGGCGGGGTGGCAGTTGTGGTATTCGTCATTCTTGCGGCAATAATACTCAGATTCAGCATCCGCGCCATCAAAAGAGAATTAAAAAAAGAAACAGAAGCGGAACAACTCGATACTCAGGTGGACAAAGAAGCTGATATTGAGGCAGAGCAGACGAATGAAGAAGTTTAAGAATAATATAACAGGAATTGAATACTTCATCGTACATGCCTGTGTTGAGACCATTTGCTTTTATCTGTTAAGGCTTCATTATCCGTTGTTACTTGCGGGAACGATTGCTTTTACTTATGACTTCTTTGCATTCCTGCCGCAGGGGATTATCGGTAAGTTTATAGAATCGCACAAGAAACTGCCTTACGAGACAATCGGTAATCTCTTGATGCTTGGAGCAATTTTCCTAGTGGCGTCGCCGGTGCATGCGCTGCACATATCCGGTTATGTAGTGCTCGGTATCGGTAATGCTATCATGCATGAGTGCGGTGCGATTGCGACGGTTACGGAGAGCAGAGGTAAGATATTTCAGTCCGCGCTCTTTGTGTCCGGCGGAGGAGTAGGGATAGTTATAGGCCAGACTATGGGTATCGCTCAGGCGCCTTGGCAGTGGCTGATTATTCCTGCGGTGTTATCGGAAGTGTGCGCCCTCGCAGCGCGCAAGTCTGTTCGCAAGGGTACATATCCGACGTTCGATGTTGTTGAAAAAAAGTTTTCTCCGTGGACGATTCTTCTGGTAGCTTTTCTGGTTACCGCAGTAAGGAGTTATCTCGGCTACGCTATACCGATTTCTTGGAACAAGGAACTGTGGCAGACCATACTTCTTTTCGGAATCATGGGACTCGGTAAAGCACTCGGCGGATACTTTGTGGACAGGATAGGAGCGTGGAAGACCGCAGTGTTCAGTACGCTGGCGGCGATTCCTTTCCTCATATTCGGCGATAAGATAATGGTGGTGTCGGTTATAGGCGTTTTCTTTTTCTCGATGACCATGAGCATTACATTTGCCATGTGTTTAAGTATACTTAAGTCCAGTCCGGGGCTTGCTTTCGGCGTGACTACGGCGGCTTTGTTTATAGGTTTGGTACCCGCTTTCTTTGTAAGGTTTGGTTTGCTTACAAATGCAATTTTGATTGTGATTCTTTCCATAGCTTGTTGCGTTCTTTTGAGCAAAACACTTAAGAAGTGATTGGTTACCATAACTTATTGACATAAGTTAACATAAGCATTATAATGACTTATGTAACCAGTGTTTGTTTCTTTTTCCAAAAGGAGAGAACAATTATGAAATGTCCGTTTTGCGGTCATCCGGATACCAGTGTTATTGACTCAAGACCCGCCGATGACAACAGTTCCATCAGACGTCGCCGTGTGTGCAGCGCCTGCGACAAGAGATTTACCACATACGAGAAGGTGGAGACGATTCCGCTTATTATCGTTAAAAAGGACAAGAATCGTGAGACCTACGATCGCAGAAAGCTTGAAGGCGGCGTATTGAGAGCGTGTCATAAGCGTCCCGTTACCGCAGCGGAAATCAGTCGTATCGTGGATGAAGTCGAGACCGAAATCTTCAGCCGTGAGGAGAAGGAAATCGACAGCCACGTAATCGGTGAGCTCGTAATGCAGAAGCTTAAGGATGTAGACGCAGTTGCGTATGTTCGTTTCGCTTCCGTATACAAGGATTTCAAGGATGTAGACACATTCATGGACGAGCTTAAGAAGATGCTTAAGTAAGATTGTATTTTTAAAGGTGCAAAGTGGGTTTTGCACCTTTTTATATTGACTTTTGACTCTAAATAAGATACAAATACATTGTCAAATTAATAACGAAGCTAAAGGAGATAAGAAATGAAAGCTTTTAAGAAATTATGGAGGCTGATTATCTTATCGGCCACACTTACTGTTGCACTTTGCGCATGCGGAGGCGACAAGGCGGGTGACGCTTCGAAGCATATCACCATAGGAATTCCTCAGGATTTATCAGACAGTCTTGACCCCCATGAAGCTCTGGCGGCAGGAACAAGAGAGATTCTTTTTAACATTTATGAAGGCTTGGTTAAGCCCGATTCAAACGGTGATTTAAAACCCGCTGTGGCAGATGAATATTCAGTATCCGAAGACGGACTTACTTACACTTTCCATTTGAGAAAGGGTGTTAAGTTCCATAACGGTAAAGATGTAACGGCGGACGATGTTTTATACAGTATCAAACGTAACGCCGATCCGGACAGCACTCTTGCCAACGCATCGGCTTTTTCTAATGTTAAAGAGTATAAGGCTGACGGAGAGAACATCGTTATCACTCTTAACAAGAAAGACGGCGACTTCTTACAGACCATGACAATTGCCATTGTTCCCGAAGGCGTTGACAATCTTTCCACACAGCCTTGCGGTACAGGCCCTTACAAGTTTGTATCACGTTCACCTCAGGAGAACATCATCTTAAAGAGATTTGCTGATTACTGGGGCGAGAAGGCATACATTGAAGACGTAACCTTAAAGATTTGTGCCAATGCAGATTCCATTACAATGGATTTACTCGGCGGTTCCGTAGATTTCTTTGCACGTATTACCGCTTCACAGGCATTACAGCTTAAGGATTCCAACTTCAACATTGAAGAAGGTACCATGAACCTTGTTCAGGCTATGTACTTAAACAACGCCGTTGAGCCTTTCAACAACGAGAAGGTTCGTCAGGCACTTTGCTATGCCGTAGACCCCAAGGAAATCATTGACTTTGCTTTTGACGGCAAGGGTACAGAGCTTGGTTCTTCCATGTTCCCCGCATTCGGTAAGTACTTCGTTAAGGAGATTAACGATGTTTACACCCCCGATATTGAAAAGGCCAAGGAATTACTTAAAGAAGCCGGCTACGAAAACGGATTTTCTTTTGCAATCAAGGTTCCTTCCAACTATCAGCCTCATATCGATACCGCGCAGGTTATCGTAGAGCAGCTTAAGAAGATCGGTGTCAATGCCGAGATTAAGCTTGTTGAGTGGGATTCATGGCTTTCAGACGTTTATGTGGGACGTGATTTCGAAGCTACCGTTGTAGGTGTAGATGCTTCCACCATGACCGCTAAGGCTATGCTTGAAAGATTTACATCCGACAGCAGCAAGAACTTTGTTAACTTTAAGAGCGACGCTTATGATGCCGCTTTCAATAACGCAATCAACGCTACCGACGATGCTACGGCAACCGAGTACTACAAGGAATGTGAATGGATTCTCGCTCGCGAAGCAGCCAACGTTTACATCCAGGACCTTGCCGAGATGGTAGCCATCAACAATAAGTACACAGGATACGAGTTCTACCCTATCTATGTACTTGATATCGCTAAGATTAAACCTGCGAAGTAACAGGGACTATTCCCTTAATATGTAGAAAGAAGGTGAGAGCATGAAATATGTCTTAAAGAAGATAGGTACTTTGATACTGACTCTTTTGGCTGTTTCTGCTCTCGTTTTCTTTGCTTTTTCTTTTATACCCGCAAGTCCTGCTTTGTCTAAGCTTGGTACCGAGGCTACGGCAGAGAAAATTGCGGAGCTTAATCATCAGATGGGCTTAGACCGCCCTGTACTTGTGCGTTTCGGCGAATGGGTTGCCGGCATTGTGCACGGAGATTTCGGTATTTCATATAGTTACAACACTCCGGTAACACAGCTTTTATCGGAGAAAATTGCGGTTACCATGTTATTGTCGGTAATGGCTATTCTTATTACGGTTATTCTTTCATTTCCTCTGGGTATTTATGTGGCGCGTAAAAGCGATTCTAAGCTCGACGTGTTCTTTACCACGGTTAACCAGATGATAATGAGCATTCCGTCTTTCTTTTCGGGAATTCTCATAACCCTCATATTCGGACTGATTCTTCATGTATTCACTCCCGGGGCTTATGTTTCATATAAAAGGGACTTTTTTAAGTGCGTGGCGTATCTGGTATTTCCGGCACTGTCGATTGCACTTCCCAAGATTTCCATGGTTGTTAAACTCCTTAAAGATACAGCGCTCAAGGAAGCTGACAAGGACTATGTGCGTACTGCATATTCCCGCGGTAACCGTACCAAGGCCGTATTCTACAAGCACGTGCTCAAGAATGCGATTATTCCTGTAATTACCTTCCTTGGTATGACTTTTGCGGATATTATTGCCGGAAGTATTATCGTGGAGCAGGTATTCGGTGTTCCGGGACTCGGTCGTATACTTCTTACGTCGATTTCGGGAAGAGATTATCCTGTGGTGGAAGCAATCATTCTTTTGCTGGCGACTGCAGTTGTAGTAAGTAATCTTATCGTGGATCTTCTTTACAAAAAATTCGATCCCCGTATTCATGTATAGAGGCTTTGGATGGACAAGAGTAAGAATCAAAAAGTAAAGTTCATAATCGGCCTTACACTCGTAGGCATCATTTTTATTATGATGATTGCGGGTATTTTCTGCACGCCTTACGATCCCCTTGCGATGGACATGTCTGCCAAGTTCGCGGGCGTTTCCTTTAAGCATATTATGGGATGCGACAATTTCGGTCGTGATATATTCTCAAGAGTGCTTGTGGGTGTAAGAGAGACGATGTTCGTGTCTGCGACGGTAGTGTTTATCGGTACTTTTGTGGGCATTATCATCGGTACCGTTACAGGTTATTTCGGCGGATGGGTAGATGAGATACTCATGCGTATTAACGATGCGGTGCTTGCTTTTCCGTCGGTACTTCTGGCACTTCTTGTAATCGGTGTGCTGGGCGGCGGTACACATTCTTTGATTATCGCTCTCGGTATTGCTTTTGTGCCGAGCTTTGCGCGTATTGTGCGCGGTGAAGTGCTGAGAATTCGTAACCTTGACTATATTCAGTGTGTGCGCCTTTATGGGGCGAGCCACTTAAGAATAATTGTGGTTCATATATTGCCTAACCTTCGTACGGTTTTATTATCGAGCGTACTTATCGGCTTTAACAATGCCGTACTTGCTGAAGCGGGCATGAACTACCTCGGTATGGGCACACAGCCTCCGAATCCGAGTCTCGGACTTATGCTGTCCGAAGCTCAGTCGGTTATATTCACCAATCCCTGGAACGCTATTTTTCCGGGATTTGTGATTGTTATGATGATACTTGGATTTTCCCTTCTTTCGGACGCAATGGAGAACAAATCATGAGCATGTTAAAAGTAGAAGATTTGTGCATAAAAGTTCATGATAAGAAGACTACCGACACCTTAGTATACGATGTCGATCTTGAGATGGAAAAAGGCGACATCTTAGGTATCGTAGGTGAGTCGGGCTCGGGTAAGACTATGACTGCGCTTGCCATCGCAGGACTTCTCAGTCGTCACGATATGGAGAAGAGCGGCCATATTACCTTTGAAGGCATTAACCTTCTTGAAGTAGAGCGTAAGGTTCTTCGTAAGATTCAGGGTAACGAGATAAGCATGGTCTTTCAGGAGCCGCTTAACTCGCTCAATCCCCTTAAGAAAGTAGGCTGGCAGGTAGAGGAAAGCCTTCGTGTTCATACGGTTATGGACAAGGCCGAGATGAAAGAACGCGCCATTCAGGCTCTTCGCGATGTGGAGCTTGATAACCCTGAGGCAGTTTATAACAGCTATCCTCATGAGCTTTCGGGCGGTATGAGACAGCGTGCCATGATTGCGGCCGCCATGATTATTCAGCCGAGACTCTTGATTGCTGATGAGCCTACGACTGCGCTTGATGTCACCATTCAGGCGGAAATTGTGGAACTTTTAAAGCGTATTAACAAAGAGCGCGGCACCGCGATTCTGTTCATTTCACACGACTTAAGTCTCGTTAACAGTCTTTGTGAGCGTGTGCTTGTGATGCAGAACGGACTTGTGGTGGAAAGCGGCAACTGCGAAGAGATATTCAGAAATCCCAAGCAGGAATACACGAAGAAACTTATCAATGCAATCCCCAAGAACCCTTTCTTTAAAGAGGCATAGAACATGGGCAATATTTTAGAGGTCAGAAATTTAAGCGTAGAATTTAAGAAAGACAAGAAGCCTTTTTTTGCCGTAAGCGATGTTTCTTTTGATGTCAAAGAAGGAGAAATTTTAGGCCTTGCGGGTGAATCCGGCTGCGGTAAGTCGAGCTTATCCCGTGCTATCTTAGGAATTCAAAAGAAAGGTGTTACAGGCAGTGTCAAGCATTTTGCCAAGCGCCCCCAGATGGTATTTCAGGATCCTGCGGGAAGTCTTAATCCTTCGGAAAAGATAGAGTTTATTTTGGAGGAGCCTATAAAGGTTAAAGGACACTTCGACAAGGAAGAGAGAAAGCGTCGCGTTCGCGACATGCTTAAGAAGGTCGATCTTGACGAGGAGATACTCGACAGATACCCTCATGAACTTTCGGGCGGACAGCGCCAGAGAGTATGCATTGCGGCAGCGCTTATGCAGGAGCCGAGGTTCTTAATAGCCGACGAGCCTGTATCGGCACTCGATGTAACGGTTCAGAGCCAGATACTTGACTTGCTTCGTCGCCTTCACAAGGAACTTGGCATTGCGATACTCTTTATTTCGCACGATTTGCGAGTAATATATAATCTCTGTGACCGTGTAATGGTCATGAAATCCGGCAAGATTGTGGAGATGGGTGAGCTTAATGACGTGTACTTTAATCCACAGCACGAATACACTAAGTCACTTATGGACGCCGCCAAGACAAAATATTTAAAATAGGGGTTAAGTTATAGCGCAAGACCTCCGATATAATAGATGACAGCAAAGGAATGCTGGGGGTTGATTCCCGTTAATAAACGGATTATAATCAATATGTATAGTGATTATGTAAACCCTTCATACGGAGGATTCAGACATGGCAATTAACTTATTTTCCGATTACGGCGGATTTTACAATTCATATAAAGTAACTGACATCCCCAAGGTAGATATTGAGGCGGTTAAGAAGCAGGATGAGATCAAAGCACAGGAAGCTTTGGCACTTCCCAAGATCGAGACCCCTATTGAGCCGGCTAAGCCCGACTTACGTACCAAGACCGCAGATCTTGACAATATCTCCCTTACATTCAACACGGGCGATGATTATTCTTATCTCGGAAGCGAGTTTGAAATCGAGAAGCTTGATATCAACAGAGCGATTTCAGATATGCACAAGGATAAGATCCTTGAAGACTATCAGTACTTTGTAGGAACACAGAATGATGACAACAGTACTTATTCCGGTGAAGACGGTAAAGTATTTGTAAAGTTTTAATTAGTTAAGAAGAGGTATTTGTGATATAATTAGGGCGTCTTTTTGAAGACGCCCTAATATTTTGCCCCAATGACGAGGATAATACATGTTCAGAAGATTCTATCCTTCGGAAATGAAGGAATCTACATACAGCATTGATTTTGACACATTATACGACGTGGGATACCGAAACGTAATTTTTGATATCGATAACACCTTAGTTAAGCACGGCGCGCCTCAGACCGAAGAGTCGCAGAAGTTACTTAAGGGTCTTATGGATAAGGGTTTCGGTGTTCTTTTTTTGTCCAACAACAAGGAACCCAGGGTTAAGATGTTTAACGACCCTGTAGGCGCTCAGTACATTTATAAAGCCGGCAAGCCTGCCGTTAAGGGATATCTTAAGGCTGTGGAAATGCTGGGCGGTACCGTGGAGAACACTCTGTTTGTGGGGGACCAGCTCTTTACTGATGTCTGGGGCGCCAATAAAGCGGGTATGCACACGATTCTTGTTAAGCCCATCGACAAGCACGAGGAGATTCAGATTGTTTTAAAGCGAATCCTCGAGAAGCCTATCCTTGCGTCATACAGACGATATATGAAAAAGAAAGCGCAGTTCGGCCTTATAGGCAATCCAGTAGGCCATTCGAAATCTCCGCTTATTCATAACACCTTTGCGGAACTTCGCGGTGACAATCTTGAGTACAATTTGTATCAGCTTGAGGAGTCTGAACTCAAGGGCGCATTATCCAAGTTCAGAAAGCTCGGCGTTAAAGGCCTTAATGTTACAATCCCGTACAAAGAAAAAGTAATACCTTTCCTCTGCGGAGTGAGCGAGACCGCAAGCAAAATAGGTGCGGTCAATACTTTAAAACTCACAGGTAAAGGTTATTACGGTACCAACACCGACATAATAGGAATCAAGAGAACCTTTAAGGTTAAAGATATAACCGTTAAGGGCAGGCAGGGCGTAGTACTCGGAGCAGGAGGCGCAGCCAAGGCCGCGGCTTATGCTTTGTATGCGGAAGGCGCTTCCAAAGTACTGGTTATAAACAGAACTTTTGAAAAGGCGCAGAGCCTGTGCTTAAGCCTTAATCAGGCTTTTGAGACTAATGTATTTGAAGCATATCCTTTGTCCGGAAGCCCCACTATTGAGCAGGGAAGCGTGTGTATTCAGACCACATCACTCGGGTTAAAAGGAGAAGAAGCGCTTATAACGGATGATTCTTTTTACGAAAGATTAAGCGCGGCTATAGAGACCGTTCCCATGAAGACGACGGACTTCCTCGACAGATGCAAGGCTGCGGGAATCAAGTGGTCCAACGGATTCTCGATGCTTTTGTATCAGGCGGTTGAGGCTTATGAAATTTGGAACAACTGCGCGCTTACCGCGGAACAGATTGATATCGTAAGGAGAAAGCTTGAGAATGAATAACATTATACTTATCGGTTTTATGGGCTCGGGCAAGACTACGATAGGAAAGCTTCTTGCCAAGGAGTATTCACTTGAATACTATGATATTGACGAGTTTATCGAAGAGAACAC
Organism: Lachnospiraceae bacterium YSD2013; assembly: GCA_900100895.1. Classification (GTDB taxonomy): domain Bacteria; phylum Bacillota; class Clostridia; order Lachnospirales; family Lachnospiraceae; genus UBA1258. The sequence continues at coordinate 42,246 of FMTX01000014.1, read as the reverse complement.
CAAGATGAGTATTCCCGAGATATTTAAGAAAGCGGGAGAAAGCTGGTTCAGAGATCAGGAAGCATTTGCGCTTACTTGTCTTACCGATGCGACGAATCGCCTTATAGCCACCGGCGGCGGCATAGTGGAGAGAGATGAAAATCTTGAGACGCTTAAGAATGGCGGTACTGTTATTTATCTTAAGGCTTCGCCGGATAAATTATGGACAAGAGCCGGCAAGGACCCAAACCGTCCGCTGTCTACCGACCTAGCGTCATTCAGAAAGCTTTTTGATCGCAGAAAGGCCCGCTACGAGGCTGCTGCGGATATTGTAATAGACACAGGCAATTTGTCTGTCGAGAGAACTGTGGAGGCCATTAAAAAGGCTTTGGCGGATGTTAATCCCACGGAGGAATAATACATGAAACTACTGGTAGTCAACGGACCCAATCTCAATATGCTCGGTAAGAGAGATCCGGCAGTATACTCAAGCCGTACTTACGATGATTTGCTTCAGATGATAGGCAATAAGGCTTCTGAGCTTAACATGACAGTCGAAGTGTTTCAGAGCAATCACGAAGGCGCCATAATCGACAGACTTCAGGATGCAATGGAAGACGGAACCGAAGGTCTGGTTATTAATCCGGGTGCATATACCCACTACAGCTATGCGATTCATGATGCGCTTGAGATTCTTTCTTTTCCCAAGATTGAGGTACATATTTCGGACATAAATACCAGAGAAGAGTTCAGACGCGTGTCTGTTACAAGGGCCGCATGCGACGGACAGATTGTGGGAGAGGGCTTCGAAGGTTATCTTCATGCGATGGAGATGATTGCCTCCAGAGCGGTCAGATAGGCGTTTTCACTTTCTTTGAAAAAACAGTTGAAAATGTGTGAATAATAGTATAAAATACTTAGGAATTATTTGTGTTTCATATTTAGGAGGATTAAAATGATTTCTGCAGGCGATTTCAGAAATGGTGTTACCATTGATATCGATGGAGCTATTTTTCAGATTATTGAATTCCAGCATGTTAAACCCGGTAAGGGCGCTGCTTTTGTACGTACTAAGCTTAAGAACATCATCAACGGCGGTGTTGTAGAGCGTACTTTCAGACCTACCGAAAAGTTCCCTCAGGCACGTATCGACAGATTCGATATGCAGTATTTGTACAATGACGGTGATTTATATACCTTCATGAACATGGAGAACTACGAACAGATCGCTCTTAACAGCGAGACTATCGGCGACGCTCTTAAGTTCGTTAAAGAGAACGAAGTATGTAAGGTATGTTCATACCAGGGATCTGTATTCATGGTTGAGCCCCCTCTCTTCGTAGAACTTGAGATTACCGATACCGAGCCCGGCTTCAAGGGTGATACCGCTACAGGCGCTACCAAGCCCGCTATTGTTGAGACAGGTGCGCAGGTTGCAGTTCCGCTTTTCGTTAACCAGGGCGACGTTATCAAGATCGATACACGTACAGGCGAGTACTTATCCAGAGTTTAATCTGCTTATTTGATTCATAGATATGCCGAGAGACAACAGTTACTGTTGTCTCTTTTTTATTGTTCATATAAGAGTCGACAGTCAGAACCATTCAAAGGGCCGAATATCGGCCGTCAACGCATTCAGCGATCAGAAAGGACTATTATGAATTTTAAAGAATTTGAAGAAAAGATTATTTCACACTTAAACGAATACTACGAGGATGAAGCAACCGTTACGGTTAAAGATGTTGTTAAGAATAATGGGGTAACGCTTAGGGGAATTACGGTTTCTTTTACCGGAATCAATATTTCACCCACGATATATTTAAACGATTTGTACAGGGATTATGAAAACGGTGAAAGCATAGAAGGTATATGCTCCAAGATGACCGATATGATTGATGACGCGCAGGTCAAAGAAGACGTGGATGTTTCATTCATCAGGGACTACGAGTGCATGAAGGAGAGGGTGCTTTGCAAGCTGGTTAACAAGGCCAAGAACAAGGCGTATCTTAATACTGTTCCGCACATAGATTTTCTGGACCTTGCGGTGGTGTTTTATACCATTATTTCGGATGGCTCCTTCGGAAGCGGTACAATTACCGTGACTAACGACCAGTTTAAGGATTGGGGTGTGTCTGTCGATACGGTTTATGAAGATGCGAGAAAAAATACCATAAGAATCCTCGGCGGAAACGTATCTTATATAGAGGATGTGATTATATCCTTATTAAGAGAAAGGAGACATATGAGCATCGATGAAATCGAGAAGTTTATGCAGGAATGCGAGGGGGCGTCGAAACTTCCCATGTATGTGCTTACCAACGGGCCTAAGACTCTCGGTGCGGCTTGCATTCTGGATAATGATAAGCTTAACGAATTCAGCGATGAGATGGAGTCGGACCTCTTTATTTTACCCTGTTCGATTCATGAGACGATTCTTCTTCCTGTATCGTCAGGATACGATCCCGAGATACTTGGGTCGATGGTAAGGGAGATAAATGATTCGGAAGTGGAGAAGACAGATTACCTGTCGGATTCAGTGTATAGATACAGGCGTAATACAGGCTTGTTGGAGATTGCTTAAGAGTATCTTAAATTGACTTTTTAAGCCCCGTTATGATATCATGTAGAAGTTGATTTCGTGGAAATGATGTCATAACGAACGCATCCGTAGTATAATGGATAGAACGGAGGCCTCCGACGCCTTTGATGCAGGTTCGATTCCTGTCGGATGCATTAGGGATTATATAGTATGAGTAAGAAACATAGAAAAGATCATGATTCCTTTAAGGATTCATTCGCACAATTTAACAGCGCAATGCAGGACAATCTGCTTCTTGTTAAGGAGTGGATTACCGATATAGGTAAGGTTTTGTTGCCCTTGCTTTTGGTGATACTGGTGTTTATTACCGTAGCGATTTCACTTAACGCAAGAGACCGCGTGGAGCAGGCCACAGAGGAGGCTAAGAGCGTACTCGAAGAGGCCAAGACCGATGTTCAGGAAGTCAAGGAAACAGTGTTCGAAGAAGACGCTTACCCCGACATCAACAAGCTGATTTATCGTTATTATGAAGCCCTTGAGATGGCCGATATCGATATCCTTATTGATATTCACAGTAACGTTACGCAGACAGAACTTCTCCGTCTTCAGAAGATGTGTGAGTACATCGACAGATACGAGAACATTCACGTATATACCAAGCCCGGTCCTTACATCGATACATATATTGCTTATGTTATGAGTGATGTATTTCTTGTGGGACAGGAGGAGAGCGTTCCCGGTCTTTCGGCATTCTATATCTGCAAGAATGACGACGGTGCTTACTACATCAATACAAGCGAATTGTCTCAGGAAGAGGCGCTTTACATTAAGAACGTAACCCTTCAGAGCGACGTGGTGGACCTTAAGAACTCTGCAAGAGTTTCATATAACAAGGCAATGGAGAACAATCCCGACTTAAGCGAGTTCTGGGCTGACTTATCGGTTAATCTCGATCTTGCTGTAAGTGAAGAGATGGCTCTTGAGGCCAAGCTTAAGACTCAGCTTGAAGACGAGATGAACGAAGATGTATCGGGCAATGAAGAGAACCCTGAAGAGGTGCCCACAGAGCCCGTTGTAAGACGCGTGAAGGTGCTCGACAGAGTTAACGTCAGAAAGTCTGCCAGCCAGACAGCTGATAAGATCGGAAGTGCCGGCGCCGGAGAGACATATGTGCTTTTGGAGCATATGACCAACGGCTGGAGTAAGATAAGTTACAACAGCGGTGAAGGCTACATTAAGAGTGAATATCTTGAGGAAGTTGAGGATGTAAGCAAGATTCAGGCATCCGGAACCGTCACGGTTATTACCGCAAGCCTTAATGTAAGAAGCGAGCCGTCACAGACAGCTCAGCGTATCGGAGCACTTACCAACGGCCAGATAGTAGACCTTGTGGAATACGTCGAAGGCGGAGAGTGGTGCAAGATTAAATTTAACGACCAGATCGGCTATATAAAGTCCGAATTTGTGGAGTAATTTAAAGAGACTCGCGAGAGTCTCTTTTTTATTGCAGAACATGAAAAAACAAGAAAAAGCAACGTATTAAGTGGGTTTGAAGGGCGCGTTGGATTATTGTATACAAGTATGATTGTACAAAGTGAACAAAAATAAATACAAAAATTTTACTAATTTAATGTAATAAAGTAGTTGTATAAACCCCTTTTTTTGACATATAATCAGAAAAGTAAAAAAGAGAAAATGTATAGTTTTTCTTTTGAGGAGGATAATTTATGTCATACGTTGATGATGTGTACAAATTGGTGGTTGAGAAGAACCCCGCACAGCCCGAGTTCCATCAGGCAGTTAAGGAAGTTTTGGAGTCTTTGAGAGTAGTTATCGAAGCTAACGAAGAGAAGTTCAAAAAGGACGCTCTTCTTGAGAGACTTACCACTCCCGAGAGACAGATTCTTTTCAGAGTACCGTGGGTAGATGATAAGGGTCAGGTTCAGGTTAACAACGGTTTCCGTGTACAGTTTAACAGTGCTATCGGACCTTACAAGGGTGGTTTGAGACTTCATCCCAGTGTAAATCTTGGTATTATCAAGTTCTTAGGTTTTGAGCAGATTTTCAAGAACTCTCTTACAGGCCTTCCCATCGGCGGCGGTAAGGGTGGTTCCGACTTCGACCCCAAGGGCAAGTCAGACCGTGAAGTTATGGCTTTCTGCCAGAGCTTTATCAACGAACTTTACAGACATATAGGCGCAGACACCGACGTTCCAGCAGGTGACATCGGAACAGGCGCTCGTGAAATCGGTTATATGTATGGCCAGTACAAGAAGCTTACCGGCCTCTACGAAGGCGTTCTTACAGGTAAGGGCTTAAGCTATGGCGGATCTCTTGCAAGAACCCAGGCTACAGGTTACGGCCTTCTTTACATGACTGATGAAATGCTTAAGTGCAACGGTGTTTCTCTTAAGGGTAAGACAGTTGCAGTATCCGGTTCCGGTAACGTTGCTATCTACGCAATCGAGAAGGCATGGCAGCTCGGCGCTAAGCCCGTTACATGTTCCGACTCAACCGGTTGGGTATACGATCCCGAAGGTATCGATGTTGCACTTCTTAAGGAAGTTAAGGAAGTTAACAGAGCACGTCTTACAGAGTACGCTGCCAAGAGACCTTCAGCTCAGTACCACGACAAGGCTACCGAGAAGAACAACCAGTGGACCGTTAAGGTTGATGTTGCTCTTCCTTGCGCAACTCAGAACGAGCTTAACCTTGACGATGCTAAGACACTTGTATCTAACGGCGTAATCGCTGTATGTGAAGGCGCTAACATGCCTACCACTCTTGAAGCTACAGAGTACTTCCAGAAGAACGGTGTATACTTCGTACCCGGTAAGGCAGCCAATGCAGGCGGTGTTGCTACATCCGCACTCGAGATGAGCCAGAACTCCGAGAGACTTTCATGGACCTTCGAAGAGGTTGATGCTAAGCTTAAGGACATCATGGTTAACATCTTCCACAACCTTGACGACGCTTCCAAGAAGTACGGCCTTGAAGGCAACTACGTAGCAGGCGCTAACATCGCAGGCTTCTTAAAGGTTGCTGATGCTATGAACGCTCAGGGCATTGTTTAATACGTAACACACTCGACGACCATAAATGAATGTATGAAGCTCCGCAGGTAAGTTGTCAGACTTGCTTGCGGGGTTTTTGTTTGTGGCTTTTACACTGTTTGAATTCGTGCAAAAGAAAGCATAATCCGTGCATAGCGCGAGCTTTATACAGGTTCATGTTATGTTTATCTTAAAAATGGAAGTTTGGTATTTACAAATACATGCGCTAAGTTATAGACTATAAAGAAACTGCGAAAGGATAGTATGGATATGAAGACAATTGGGCTTATCGGTGGTATGAGTTGGGAGAGTACGATTACGTACTATGAAATCCTCAACAAAGAAGTAGTTAAGAACCTGGGAGGCTTACACAGCTCAAAGATTCTTATGTACAATGTGGACTTTGCGGAACTTGAAGCTAAGATGAGTGTGGATGATTGGGACGGAATCGCAGAGATTCTTACAGATGTTTCGGTAAGACTTGAGAAGGGCGGCGCAGACTTTATAGTAATTGCGACCAACACTATGCATAAGGTGGTTCCTGAGATAGAGAAAGCAATCAATATTCCGATTCTTCACATTGCAGACGCAACCGCTTCGGTGGTCAAGCGTGACGGAATCAAGAAAGTGGGACTTCTCGGCACGAAGTTCACCATGACACAGGACTTTATCATGGACAGACTGCTTAGTGCAGGTCTTGAAGTTATTATTCCCGATACCAAGGACATCGAGAAGGTTAACGACGTAATCTTCAAAGAGCTTTGCCTCGGCAACGTTCTTGACTCCTCAAGAAAAGAATATCAGCGTATAATAGATGACATGAAGGCTAAGGGAGCCGAAGGCGTAATCCTTGGCTGCACCGAGATCGGCATGCTTATCCACGAAGCTGACAGCTCTCTTAAAACATACGATACTACTATAATTCATGCCAAAGAAGCAGCAAAGCTTGCTTTGGCCTAAGTAAGAATAAAGGAGCCTGAAATGATTAATTGCAGTGCTTTTCTCCATGCAGAGTTTGAGGAATCTGTGTGGAGATAATTGACCTAACCTCAGACTTTGCTCTTAATAATGATATGTAAAGGAGCAAAGAAATGAATATCAAACATAATAGATTAAAAGAATTTTACAAGCTGTGGAGCACCCAGAGCTTATCTCAGCTCGGAAGCGCCATGACAAGTTTCGCCCTGACGCTCTGGATATACGAGAAGACCGGCTCGGCACTTAGCACAGCTACACTTACCATATGTACCTACGCGCCCTACGTAATAATGAGTATATTCGCAGGCGCGGTTTCGGACAAGTTCAATAAAAAGAAAACGATGCTTGTCTGTGATTTACTTGCGGCACTGACCACAATATTGGTATTTGCGCTATACAAGACCGATACATTGCAGATGTGGCATTTGTATGCGATTAACGCCTTTTCGGGGCTTATGAACACGGTTCAGCAACCAGCCTCGGAAGTTGCGACCACCATGCTGACACCGCCCGAAGACTATCAGAAGACCAGCGGCCTTATGTCGCTGTCACGCTCGATAATATCTATCGGAAATCCTATATTGGCGTCCGCATTATACGGCATAGCCGGTCTCGACGCTGTAATAGGCGTGGATATGATTACATTTGCGATTGCTTTTGTGACACTCGCTTTCTTTGTCCGATTGCCCGAAATGGAGAGACAGGAGGCCAAAGAAAACATTCTGGTACTGGCGCGCGAAGGCCTTGCGTTCCTTAGGAAGACGCCGCTTGTACTTAACGTTATTCTTTTTATGTCGGGTGTAAACCTTATAGCGTCGATGTTTGATGCTGTTCTGCCGGCGTTGATAATACCGAGAGCGGGCAACACTGTATACGGATACGTGACGGCGTGCGCGGGAATAGCGATGGTGATAGGAAGCTTTCTTCCGACGTTTATGCCAAAGCCCAAGGACAGAGTGCGAGTGATATACTTAACCATGTTGTTTTCGCTCGGAACCGAGAATTTCTTCCTGGCATTTTCAAGAAGCCCTATAATATGGTGTATCGGACAGTTCCTCGGCTGGGCGTTGGTGCCCGTTATGAGTGCCAATCAAAACGTAATTATGCGTAATACCATACCGCTCAAGCTTCAGGGACGCGTATACGCGTGCAGGAATACCCTGCAGTTCTTTACCATACCAATCGGACTGTTCTTAGGCGGATTATTTACCGACAAGTGTGCAGAGCCGTTTATGGCGGTTAAAGAAGGCACGATTTGGGCTACGCTTTTCGGCGCGGGCAAAGGCTCGGGAGCATCGCTTATGATGTTTGTACTTGGCGTCGCGGGTGTAGTAATGGTTGTGGTATCAGGTAGTATTATGAAGAAATATAAATATACGGAATAATTGACGGAGGCGTATCGGAACCTATGAGAATTCGATACGCCTTTTATGTTATAATGACTAAAGAAAGCATTTAGGGAGGCTTCCATGGGATTTAACAGACATGATATTTCAAGAGATGCGTGCATGCTTACTTCGGGGAAGTTTGTGAAGAAGGGGTATGACTGGTGGTGGCATTCTTTTACCGGTGTTAACGCTGTAACGGGAGAGAAGAAAGCTTTCTTTTTCGAGTTCTTCCTATGTAATCCCGCGTTTGGTGCGGATAAGCCGGTGTTCGGTCAGTTGCCCGAGAATAAGAGGACCAAAACGCGTCCGTCGTATCTGATGGTCAAGGCCGGAGCATGGGGCGAGAAGGCAGTTCAGCTACACAGATTCTATGGATGGAAAGAGATTAAGGTAAGAGAGAGGATTCCTTTTGCGGTGAGTGCGGAGGAGTGCTTTCTGGATGAAAATTATTCTTTTGGCAGGATAAAGGTTACTGAGGAAGAGAGGGACGCACATCCCGAGTATATGTGTGATGCGGGAGAGATGTCCTGGAACTTAAAGATAAATAAGAAGGTGGCATTTAACGTCGGATACGGCGCCGGTAACCTGTTTAGAAACCTGCAGCTGTTTGAGATGTTCTGGCATGCGGAAGGTATGAAGACCGAGTATGACGGTGAAGTTATATTTAACGGTGAAAAGTATCTGGTGACGCCGGGCGAGTGCTATGGCTATGCAGATAAGAACTGGGGAAGCGATTTTACGTCACCTTGGGTGTGGTTGTCATCGTGTAATCTGTTTAGCACCGTGACAGGTAAGAAGCTTGAAAACAGTGTATTTGATATAGGCGGCGGAAGACCGAAGGTGGGACCGATAGCGCTTGAACGTAAGCTCCTTGCGGCATATTGGCATGAGGGAAAGTGTTATGAGTTTAACTTCTCGAAGTTCTGGACCGGTGTTAAGACTAAGTTTGAGTGCAGGGAGACCAATGATAAGATAGTGTGGCATGTGGAGCAGGAGACTAAGCGTAACAAGATGATTACTGATGTTACCTGTCTTAAAAAGGATATGCTGTTAGTCAATTATGAGGCTCCCGACGGACGCAAACGCCATAATAGGCTTTGGAACGGCGGCAACGGCGAAGGAACCGTCAGACTGTATCATAAGGGTAAGCTTGTGGACGAGGTAATCTGCAAGAACGTAGGCTGTGAGTACGGTGAGTACTGTGAGGGATAAGTATGAGCGAAGATGTTAAGATGAGTGTTTCGGCACCTGTTATGAAGGGAAATGACAAGATAGTTTATGTAGTATTCGAAGACGTTGCAGTGAGCGCGGAATTTGAAGCACCGAGCGGGAAACTGGTGAAAAATACAGGTTTTAATGATGAAGACTTGTCGGTTCTTTCTGAGTATGTGAAAAATGAATGGAACACGATACTCAATATGTCTAAAAATATCGATCCGATGAAAGCTTTTCTTGAATCATGATATACTGCTTGCGGGATTAAAAAGACTTTAAATTGATAGCATAATAACACCATATACTCGAGAAAAAGACAGAATTAAAGGTCTGTCTTTTTTTATTTTTGAATTTGTCTGAATTTTCACTAAATAACCCGGCGCCTCTAATGCGCAGAAAAGGTGATTATTGTAAATAATTCACAAAAACTGCGCATACGAGTTGTGCATAACCCAAAAAGCACCCTTCTAAAATTTAAAGTAAATGGAAACTTATGAATCTAGTGTCATTTTGTTTTTGTTTAACTTTAACTAAAATAATAAGTATCTTTGTGAAAGATTACTACATAGTATGCGTGGAAGATGTATTATCACAATGCGAAGATAACGCATGATATTAATTGACATAATATCACATTTAACATATATTCATAATGTATGAGAATGGGAGGAGACTATGAAAATTAGAGTCGCTATATTGGACAGGGATGTGAGGTATCTCGAGAAACTTATGTCTGCGTTTCTCAAAGATTACTTCGAGAAAATCGAAATATATTCCTTTACCAATTATGAGAATGCCATAGAAGGCATCACCAATGAAAAAATTAATGTTTTTTTGACATCCACGGATTACGAAGTGGCTTCGGAAGATATTCCCAAGAACTGTGAGGTAGCTTACCTTGTAGACACTAAGGATATCGAGACCTATAAGGGTATCAAGGCCGTATGCAAGTACCAGACGGTAGAGGCACTTTATAAGAACATCGTCAATCTGTTCTCTAACGTGGCAACCGATATAACTGCTTTTGCGGGACTTGCGGGTAACGCATGCAATGTATACGGTTTTATGTCTGCGTCGGGCGGTACGGGTTCGTCAACAGCGGCTGCAGCTTGCGCCATGCATCTTGCCAAGGCCGGTAAGAAGGTCGTGTATTTGAACTACGAGACACTGGGCGATCCCAACTTATATTTCAGTGCTCAGGGTTCCGAGACCTTCAGAGACGTTATTTTCGCGCTTAAGAGTAAGAAAGGAAATCTTGCACTCAAGCTCGCTGCAACGGTTAAGCGTGACAAGTCCGGAGTTGAGTTCTTTGCTACAGTTCCTCTTGCGCTTGATTTTGCCGAACTTACGGTCAAAGAATCCATAGACATTATTAAGACCCTTAAGGACAGCGGAAGCTACGAATATATAGTAGTAGATATGGATTTCTCACTCGAGAAGGACTCGCTCATGCTTATGAATGAGCTTAACGAGCTGATTATAATATCAGACGGCTCGCCCATATCCAATTCCAAGCTTAAGAGAGCAATCGATTCCTTAAAGATTATTGAGGAACAGATGGAGATTCCGATATTTAAGAACACGGCTATTCTATATAACCGTTTCAGCAGTAAGGTATCATCCAAGATTGTTCTTGACGGCATTAAGGAACTGGGCGGCATAAAGAGATACGAAGGGTACGAAGAAGCGGCGCTTCTTGAGGAGCTTTCTTCTTTGCCCGTATTCGATGTATTTATAGCCAAGAAGGAGTCCTGATATGACTTTTGAAAAAGAACAGGAACTTGTAGTCCAAATACGTAATTTCATATCGGAAAACATAGATTTGACGCATACTTCCGACGAGGCCCTGGAATTAAAGATTAAGGAACTGACCGAGGAACGTCTCAGGGGTGAATACGTATCCATCGAGCAGACCATATCGATTAATGAGCAGGTATACAGTTCGTTAAGAGGCTTCGGATTACTCGACAGCATTATAAAAGATGAGTCGATAACGGAAGTAATGGTTAACGGACCGGACAACATCTTCATAGAGCGAAGCGGACGACTTACCAAGCTTGAGAAGAAGTTTGAAAGCGAAAAGAAGCTCGAAGACGTTATTCAAAGAATTGTTGCTTTGTCAGGAAGAGAAGTCAATCAGGCAAGCCCCATATGTGATACGAGACTTCCCGACGGCTCCCGTGTTAACGTGGTAATTCCGCCGATTTCACTAAGTGGACCGATACTTACAATCAGACGTTTTTCCAAGACGCCTATGACGATTGAGAAGCTGATTCAGTACGGATCCATTACGGAGGAAATCGCCGAGAAATTAAGACTCCTCGTGGAGGCCAAGTACAACATCTTCGTATGCGGCGGTACAGGCTCGGGTAAGACTACCTTCTTAAATGCCTTATCCAATTACATTCCGAAGGACGAACGTATCATTACCATCGAGGACTCGGCCGAGCTCCAGATAACAGGTGTTGACAACATCGTAAGAATGGAGACACGTAACGCCAATGCTTCCGGCGCCGGAGAGATTTCCATAAGAGATTTGATAAAATCATCTCTTCGAATGCGTCCCGAACGTATTATAGTCGGCGAGGTCAGAGGTGCGGAGGCTTTGGACATGCTTCAGGCCATGAATACCGGTCACGACGGATCGCTTTCGACAGGACATGCCAATTCCGCCGAGGATATGATTTCACGTCTCTGTACGATGGTTATCCAGGGAGCGGAGATTCCGATTGAAGCTATCAGAGATCAGATAGGATCGGCTGTAGACATTATCATCCACTTATCAAGGCTTAGAGACAAGTCGCGTAAGACGATGGAAATATCCGAGATTATCGCTCACGGAAGCGGAAAGCTTTCTTTGAACAAGTTATACGAATTCGTGGAAGACACAGAGCTTTCCACAGCCGATAAAGTGGTGGGGTCACTTAAGAGAACCGGCAATAAGATGATTCAAACTCATAAATTAGAATTATACGGGTACAGGGGTGAGTTTTGATGTTTAAAAAGAATAAAGAGCCCTATGAAGAGATTAAGACTCTCATAGGTGAAGGGGTCGACTATAACGTATACACCCCAAAGACTCGTGAGAAAATCCTATGGTATCTCATCGGGCTTGCGGCAGTAACGTTTGTGGTACAAATTTTCTACGATCGAATCATAATTTCTTCGGTCATTGGGATTGTGGCGGGATTCTTATTTATCCCCCTATTTACACAAAGAAAAATTACAAAAAGAAAATCACGTCTGGTGGGCCAGTTTAAAAGTCTTCTTGAGACTTTGTCCACTTCTATCGGCGCGGGCAAGAACGTATATGACTCGTTTAACGGGGCTATTAACGACCTTGCGGTTCAGTACACCGAGGATGCCGATATCGTCAGTGAAGTAAAGATTATATGCCAGGGACTTAATCACAACTTTGCGGTTGAAGACCTGCTTAATAACTTTGCGGACAGAAGCGGACTTGAAGATGTAAGAAGCTTTGCGAATGTCTTCTCGACTTGTTACAGCAAGGGCGGCAACATCAAAGAAGTAATGCGCAACACAGCCACCATCATCAAGGAAAAGATCGAAATCTCCATGGAAATCGAAACAATGGTTGCGGGTCGTAAGAACGAGCAGAATATCATGCTTGTAATGCCCGTTGTGTTCATTCTTTTCCTGCGTGGCATGGGCGGAGACCTAATTGACCTTGAGTCCCCTATAGGCCTCTTGTCGGTCACCGTAGCGCTTGTATTTTTCGTAGTGGCATATTTACTCAGCCGTAAGATTTTGGATATTAAGATTTGAGGATACAAAGATGGTAATAGCTTTAATGGCAGTATATGTGGTATTTGCAGGCTTTTGGATTTTCCTTCTTATTCAAGGAGGCAAGAACTACTCGGATATGATAGAGCCTCTTGATAAGAAGAGCTACATGCTTAAGAGTCTCTACCCGGTAGGCTTTGAATTCTTAAGCCTCATACACTACAGTTATCAGTCCAATTCGGATAAGAAAAGACTGGAACAGTGCAAGATTATATTCGGTGAGAAGTACGGCGAGTACTACTTCAGAGTAAGTATGGCCGAGAGGTATACATACTTAATCACATATCTGATGCCTTCACCGCTTATCGGATTAATATTCGGCAATCCGATTTTCTGCCTCGCGGGACCGATAGTGGCGTTTGTAATGTTCTATTACGCGGACACCAAGATTACAGACATCACCAAGAAACGTGAGGAGAAGATAACAGACGAATTCTGTAACATGATTTCCAAAATGGCGCTTCTTATCAATGCCGGAATGATTACCAAGGAAGCCTGGGACAAGATAGCCGATTCTTCCGAGGGCATCTTATACGAAGAAATGAGAAGAGCGTCACAGGAAATGGCCAACGGTGTATCGGAAGTTGATGCTTACATAGGCTTCGGCGACAGATGCGACGTTGCGATAGTTAAGAAATTCGTATCTATGCTGGTGCAGAACCTTTCCAAAGGTAATAAAGAGCTGGTGGACTTTTTAAGAAGTGAGTCGGCTCTGAGCTGGGAAGAGAAGAAGCACCTTGTCAAAAGAAAAGGTGAGGCGGCATCAAGCAAACTCATGATTCCGCTGACAATGATAATGATTGGTATTTTTATCATGATTCTTGTACCGATTTGCTCAAAAATCGGTTTTTAAAGAATAAAAATCAAAGGAGGAAACTCATATGTACAGCTGTGTTAAAAACTGTGTTTTTTACGGCAAGATGAAGGTTGACGGATTCTTCAGACGTCTCTTCAAAGAAGAGGCAGGCGGCGCAGAGCTTATCGCAACACTTATCATTATCGGTATCGTGTTGATTCTTGCTTTTGCATTCAAGGATAAGCTTGCAGACCTTGTAAAGAACATCTGGAACAATCTCATTGTTAACGGCTCTGAGTCAACAGGCCAAAAGGACGTAGGAACGGAGTGGAAATAACCATGAACCGAAGAGGCAGTACTTACTTCAATTTCATAAAGAAAACAGAAGGAAATTCCCTGGTAGAGAATGTTATTGTGCTGCCTCTTATTTTCCTATGCATTTACTTTATTATTATCGGTGCGTTCTTCGTACACGATAAAATAACACTTGATGCGGCAGTTGAGAGGGGTGCGGTTTACGCAGCCAAATGCGTATCCGACCCCAATTATGCTGAGATAGCAGCAACCATCTATAACGACGAAGATGGCTATACTATGGAAATCAAGGGTGCTTCCGGTGCAAGCTTTACAGGAGTCGGCAAGGACATTCACCCTTACAGATACGTAATGTTTACTTACAAGGGTCAAATCGAGCAATTAGTTCGTGACCACACATATGAAGCAGTGAAAAATACCAAGATTCCGTGGCGTGAGCTGACGCCGGAATCTGTTACATGCAAAATAGATAACTATGTCGTATACCAAGAGGTTACGGTTACAGCCAAGGCATCGTATCCGATTCCCAAGCTTTTTGCACTTATCGGGCTTCCTACCGAAATTGAGTACACGGCTTCTGCTACAGAGAGCGTGACGGATCCCGATGAATTAATCAGAAATGCAGATTTGATTGTGGATACAATTGTCAAGGTCGACAATATGACAGGTAATCATCTAAAGAAGATTACAGACGCCTTGGAGCGCTTTACCGCACAGATTAAGAATTCCACATTCGCTAAATTTATAAATCTTAAATAAGGGTATGAGTATAATGAGATTTCGTATGTCAAAGAAACTTAAAGGTTCTATAACGGTACTGTTAGTTATCATATTGATTCCCTGCATATTGTTATCGGGCATAATAGTGGATACTTCCAGAGTGAATATGATTAAGGCTGAAATTGCCAGTGCGGGAGACCTGGCGATGAATTCGGCTTTGGCCAATTACGACACAATTCTTAAAGACGTATATGGTTTATTTGCCATGTCTCAGAATGAAACGCCTGAAGAAATGAAGGCAAGAATCAGAGATTATTTCGAAAAGACTCTTGTTTCATACGGTGTTACAAGCGAAGAATCGGCGGGAAACTATCTTAATTCGTTACTCGGAGATTTCAATTCGTTGATAGGCGGAACACCTTCCGGTGACATCAAAACGTTGTTAGGGGTTGAGGTTCCCGCAAATGACTTTACCATTGTCAGACCTGAAAGATCTGCACTATCAAATCCTGACGTAATGCGCAAGCAGATAGTGGATTATATGAAGTTCAGAGGCCCCATCAATTTCGGCCTCAGTATTTTCGATGCGGTAAAAAGCTTTACGACCATACAGGATCAGAGTGCGGTCGTTGAAAAGCAAGTTGCTGCGCAGGAAAGCATGCAGGACGTTACCGAAGGCTGCAAGGTTACTATCGAAGGCATCAGAGAATACGATAGAAATCTAAAAGAAATTAATGATGGAAGCATGGCGGCAAGAGGCGTACTTAATCATTCAGACGGTAATCCTGTTCCGGTAATGAAATATAAAGAACAATTGTATAGATACAGATTAGATGAAGATGACAATTCCGAAGTAACCAAATGGGATGCCAGCTATGAGAGAATCAATCGATTAATCATGTGCTTCCTTCTTAAGGCACCCAAGACATCATCCATGTACCTTAAGGATCAGAAAAACTATCAAAGCACATCTTACTTTGTTACCGAAAATGGTATTAATACAAGCGGTTCAGGAGTTTCGGTAGGTAATTATTCGCTTAATAATACTTTAGATTCGGCTGTAAGTCAGTTTGAATCACAAAGAACGCTCCTTGCGGGCAACCCTTATAAGAGCAATGCTCAAAAATATGTAGAATACGATTTTGTAAAGCAAAGCTATGTAAACGTTGCAGGTGATAACATTGTCAAGGAAACTGAGGCTTCAGCAATTGAATGCTACGTGGAATATGAAAAATTCGTTCAAAGTGCAGAGGGCGCAAAAGTAAAATACAGTGATATCAAGCCTATCTTTGAAGAACTGTTGAAGTTGCACAAATTCTATGAGAATGCTCAAAAGTATCTTGTTAAGGCCGAAGAAGATGCCAAGAAAGAGATGGACAAAGCTAAGGAGGCCTACGATAAAGCCAACAGCGAACTGGAGAGTATGAAAAAGGCCAAAGAAGCAGCCGAGGCTGCTGCTAAAGCAGCAAGCTCCACGCCGGGGGCTTCAGGCAAAAAATCGAATAGCACTCCGTCTTCAACTCCCAGTGGTCCTTCGCAACAAGAAATCAGTGATAAAGAGAGTGAAGTAGCGCAGTTATTACAAGACTATAACTATAAATCGAGCACGTATGAAAATGCGGTAGCAGCAAAAAAAGATAATACTTCTAACTACAAGGAAACCTGTTCACAATATGCGTCATTATGTACTAACTACATTCAAGATTTGAATGAATACGACCGTTATCAAAAGGCTGCCGAAACCGCTGCTGTGAATGAAATAACGTGGATATACAATCAGTTTTCTCAAATCAACAGTAATTTGTTATGGCTCACCAATTCTCTTGAAACAACGGCAGTCAATTTGGGCACCATAAAAGCAGCAGTTGATGAATATGACTCGAAAGTTGCAGACTGGTCCAGTGCCAATCAGAGTTATACAAATGCCAATGGCAATGATACATTCAGCGCAGCCAATAAGAGTGAAATTGATTCATCGCATAAAAACATAGATAAAAAGCAGGTAGACAGCCTGATTCTTTATGTTGATTCCATAGCGGAAGAGTACAGAATACTGTATAACGCGATAAATGATGTTAATTCCGAAAACTTTAAGTATGGTGGCACGAAGATATTCTATATTGCTTCTTTAGCCGAGGCTGAAAACGTAGCTAAAAAGAAAAAAGACTCACTTCCTGAATTTGTAACCAAAACAGATGCAGATAACATGTTCAAGGAAATGTACAAAGAACCGGTTATTGAAGATGTTTTCTGCGATTTGGACTTGTTTCTTTCGCTTGTAGATCCGAAGATGATTGATAATTCTTTCCTGCAATATTTGAATGCCACTTATCCGCCGGAAGAAGAAGCTACCGCTGAACAAAAAGAGAATAAGGAACAGTATAATCAACTGCTTGATAATTTGAAGAGTGATAACAGCGGAGAAAGCATAAATGACGGAGACGACTATACTGCCAAGATTGTTGATGGCGGAGAAAGCGATTCTGTTACCAACAACCCACTTAACTATACATATTCAGGTAAATCTGTTCCAACGGCTAACCTTCCTTCTGCAGATTATGCTGTATATGCCAAAGATAAGGAAGCCAAGACACTGGCGCTTGGTACCAGTGGAGATAAGATAGAGGCCTCGGGAGGAGTTAGTGCTGTTAACAGCGGCGCAAGTTCCATCCTTAGCGGAATAGGCAATATAGCTTCGACGTCTCTTGAGAATATTTATATTATCAATTATATTTTTGAGAACTTTAGCTATAACACGATGATGCAGGATTTAATCCTCGATGGGGAAGGCATAGATAAAGGTGCAGATGTTGAGCCTATAAAGGCAAAAAATACGCTTAACAATTCCTCGATAACATCGAAATATCTCGATAAGGCTGTAACTCTTAGCAATATACCCAAAAACGCCAATAACAATTTCTTGTATGGCGCGGAAATAGAATACATAGTATACGGAAATACCGACGCAGCAAGAAATGTTACTTCTGCTAAGGCCAGCATTTATGCGATTCGGGCGCTGTTCAATATGGTATTCGCATTTACCAATTCAGAAATACGAAACGAAACCAGGAGCGTGGGACTTATGGTTCAGGCGGCCACGATGGGCTTTGTTCCTTATCAGATTGTACAGGTGGTACTTCAGCTTGCTTTGGCATTCGCTGAATCTGCGATAGATCTTTCGGCGTTAAGCAACGGAATGAGCGTTGTTGTAGTAAAAAGCGAAGATACATGGAATCTGAGTCTAAAACACGCCACCAAGGTTGCGGGCAACTTTATTGCTGACACAGCCAGCCAATATGCCAGTCAGGCTATTTCTACAGCGGGAGAAGCACTGCAGAGAGTCATAGATTCGGGAGTTGACAATATCGCTGCTTCGGTAACCAAATTGAGTGATGACTTAGGTGCGGCGGCACGTAAGGAGATTACGGATATAATCGGACAGGGATTTGAGTTCCTCGAGAATAAGCTGTTCAATGCGCTGGATAAGATATCACTTCACGATTACACGGGCTATAACGGTACAGTACGAGAAGGATTAGGATACATAAGTGTTCCGGGAGTTGATGAGGTAACCGGAATAGTAGAAGGATATCTGAATTCTGCTATAGATGAATTCAGTAATGGCCTTGGTAACGAATTAACAGGTATACCGCTTGCCGATAATACGCTCGTACCTTTGATTAAGCAAAAAGGTATAGAACTGGGCGAGAAATTCAGGGATGAAGTAGTTCTGTATGTTAAGGAAAACTATGTTGCCAATCAGGGTGAAACTTGCAATGTGACTACTCTTATTTGTAGAAAGATGAATGAGTGGCAGGCTAAACTAACCAGTGACGTTATTGCACTATTTGAAGATATGTCCATTACGTCTTATGTAGAGATTAAAGTTTCTGAAATTAAAAGTGAGGCTAAAGCGACACTAGACGGATATATCTCCGGAGTTACTTCGGACTTATCAGAGCAGGCAGCTGCCAAAATTAAAGATAATGTTACGAATTTTACTAACAGTTTTGTAGATAAGTATATTCCGAGTCAGAGTAGTTCTAATGTCGGGAACTCATTGGCAGGTGGCAAAAATAGTGAATCACTGTCATCGATTATAAAGCTTAGTTACAAGGATTATTTGATGCTTTTTGCCTTTATAGAGATTTGTTTTCCGGAAGGAAGTGATAAGTTACTGGCAAGAGTTAGTGATGTAATACAGATGAACATCCAACATGCATCAGAAAGTGGAACGTTTAAACATAAAAAGGGAAAAGAATTTCTTATGAAGGATGCTTATACGTATGTAGGCGTAGATGCAAAGATTGATTTAGACATGCTTTTCATTGATATGTATATGTTTAGACGTACATTTGATGATGGCAGCGGAACTTATGATACCGCACTAAGCAAGTACGGAATTATAGAATATACCGGCTTGCAAGGTTATTAAATAAATAAGGGAGTATAAAAAATGAAAAGAAGAAATTTAACAAAACGAATTGCAGTAATTGCAATGACAACAGCAATGGCACTTGGACTTATTGCATGCGGTAACAAGTCCAAAACTTCAGGTGATGGCGAAGGAGTTACACAGGTATCTTCGACAACACAAAGTAGCAAAGAAGAAACTCAGGCTTCAGCTGAAAACAATGAAGTACAGGAATCAAGCAGTGAATATGACTGGCCTTATATGGAAAAAGGCACAATCGGATACTATGTAGTTGAATCTTATAAAAAGTGTGAAGATTTAACTAAATGGGGTAATTATCAGCGTATCAGAACTGATAAGTCATGGGTATACATTAAATTTCCCTCACTCATCCCTACAGGGCACAATTATGTTGCATATCAATCAGACGATACAGTTGTTATTTTTGCGCCTTCGATAAGTGAAGCATTCGCTGATGAGATTACGGATGCGGAGTCTATTCTTAACGTTGCTATGAATCATCAAGATGACTATGGAACTCCGGTTCCTTGGATGAGTTCTTATTGGCATCTGTATGGAGATGATAAAGTGACTATGACAATAGATTCTTCAAGTACAGAGACTGTAGGCCATTATGAATGTGGCCATTACACAGGAACAGCCACTTACACCGATGAAAGAAGCGGTGAAGAGAAAAATATTCCTTTCGCAGGATATGCGACGTTTACTAAAGGCACTAATGAACCCATATATTGGCTGGTTTTTGATGTGTCAGAGGACAAGTCACTTGGTGCAACAATTGAAGATTACGCCAAGAAGATGGGATATACGCTTGTTGATGATCCCGATGAAAGGTAAGAGAGAAAAAATATGATAAAAAAAAGAATTGCTCTAATTACTTTGGTAGCTGTAATGGCACTTGGACTTATCGCATGTGGTGATAAGTCCAAGGAATCAATTGAAGTGGTCAATGTAACAACTTCTGTTTCATCAACACAAAGCAGTAATGAAACAAACGCTGACTCCTCGACAGAAGGTAACGTACAAGGTACTGCCACAGGTCATGACTGGCCTTATATGGAAAAAGGCGTCAATGGCAGTGAATACGTAGTGGAGGCCTATGGAAAATGCGAAGACTTAACTAATTGGGGAACCTATACCAATTTTTTGCTTCGCGATAATTGGGTATACATCAAATTTCCGTCATTAATTCCTACAGGCACAAATAATGTGGCTTATCAGAGTGACGATACGGTAGTTTTGTTCAGACAGGTGTCGGAGAGCGATTATGCAGATCAGATAACCGATTTGGAGTCTATTGTTAAAGTATCAATGGATTATCCGGATGATTTCCACTCGCCTATAAAGCTGATGAAAAAATACTGGAAGTTGCATGATGAAGCATTTTCAATGGTAATTGATTCTACAGAACAGGTGACAGTAGGACAATACGACTGTTGTAAATACAAGGGTTCGGTTACATATGTTAAAGATTCGGTTGAACATGTAGTTCCGTTTGTATCATATTCTTCTTTTACCAAAGGCGCTAATGAAGCTTTTTACTGGATGGTGTTCGATGTTTCTGAGGATCATTCGTTAGGTGCTACTATTGAAGATTATGCAGTAAAAATGGGTTATACGATAGTGGAAGGCAATAGGGCATAAAAATTGTAGATTGGCAGAAGATATATATCAGTCGTGATCTATTGATATCTTAGATTTTTATAATAGTAAATCACTACAGCATAAAGATATGCAGAATACGGATAATAAATGAAAAAAAGAAATTTGAAAAAGCGAATTGCAGTAATTGCAATGGCAACAGTAATGGCCCTTGGCCTTATTGCATGCGGAGACAAGTCAAAGACTTCGTCCGAGAAAGTAGCTGCTACAAGCACTACATCCACAGTAGACAGTAGCAAAGAAACAACAAGTTCTTCAACAGCTGATTCTGGCAAGCAGGAATCAAACAGTGAGTACGATTGGCCGCACATGGAAGCAGGAACAATAGGAAACTATGTGGTTGAAACGTATAATAAGTGTGAAGATTTAACCGATTGGGGAACATATACTGATATTAGGGCTAGACATTCGAAAGTATATATTAAGTTTCCTTCGTTGATACCTACCAGCCATAACTACGTTGCATATCAATCTGACGATACTGTAGTTATGTTCTTAGATGCGTCCGAAACAAGTTTTGACAGCGAGATTACTAATGCGGAATCAATACTTAAAGCGGCATTAAATCATCCGGAGGATGGCTCTTCGCCTGTTTTCTGGATGAATAGTCACTGGGGGTTATATGGCGAAGACACTGTTACGATGACCATAGAATCATCCAACACGGAAACTGTTGGTCAGTATGAGTGCGGTCATTACATCGGTACAGCAAGCTACACTGAGGAAAGAAGCGGTAATGAGAAAAATGTACCTTTTGTAGGTTATGCAACATTTACAAAGGGAAGCAATGAACCTGTATATTGGATAGTCTTTGATGTATCCGAAGATAAATCTCTTGGCTCCACTATAGCTGATTATGCCAAGAAGATGGGATATACGCTTGTAGACGATCCCGATAAATAAATAACTCCACTAATACCTATGTAAGCCGGGGCAGTAGATAAACCGGCTTACAAGAGGAAAATAAAACATAATAAAGGATTTTGACCGTGTTAAAACGAATACTTAAACGCTTAAAAGAAAAATGTGGCGCGGCCACCATAGAGGCAGTAGTTGCTTTTACCGGATTTTTGTTTGTTATTGTTACGATTCTTAACGTGGCAAATTATTGTCGTGCACAGATGGTTATCTCGAATGCAGTAGATGCGGCAGCGAGAGAGTTGGCGCAGTATTCGTACTTTTATAACATGTCCGGCATGGAGAAGTTTAATAATTACGTGAACGAGAATGCCGGAGCAGGTGCTGCCAATATTAATGACGTTATAGACGGTACCAATTCGGTTTACACTACTTTATCCGGAGCTTTGTCGGATACTACCGACTACGGTAATCATCTGGCTGATAAGGTCGACAACCAAAGTCTTAACTATCAGGATATTCAAACCGCGGTACTTAAGATTGATACGAATTCATCCAACATAATGGCCTCCATTAATTCAATGGAAGCCAAGTTCAATGCGGTTGAAAGAAACCCTCTTCTTTACATGAAGAGTCTTGCGGCTGTTGCAAGCGGTGAAGCATTAGACCTCGCTAAGTCATATGTAATAGCTGCTCCTTTGGCTAAACTTTTCACATCCGCGAATATCAATTCCGGAGAATTATCCGTCCAGCAGTACCTTGAAAATTTAGGTATTGTCGGTGGCTTTGAAGGACTGAACTTCAATACTTCGACAATGTTCTCACCGGGAGAACAAAATGACATTCATATTCGTTGCTACTACAAGATTTCTCTTTGCAACTTTGTGGATAAGTCGCTTTTCGACGTTCCGATTTGTAAAGAAGCACACTGCCGTGCTTGGCTGGGTGGTGATGATAACCCCGTAAAAGTCTCTCAACAAGCTGCAGTCCAGCCCGCACCCGAGCGTACTATGCCTGAGCAGGCTGATGCATCCTCAAATGACGTTGTTAAAGAAGATGTATCAGGCGGCGATGTGTCGGGAGCGGATGTGTCAGGCGGAGAAAACCCTCCTGTGATTATCGTTGTGTTCGGAGATGACGAAGAGGAATCGCGTCGCATGCTTGAGGCAATTTTGAGCGATCCCACAGTATCTGTTGCAGATAAAGAGCGACTGTTTGGTACATTCGTACAGAGATATAACAATGTCGGTGGTGCTGATTTTGAAAAGGCAAAGGAAATGTACACACTGTCAATGCAATACGGTTTAAACATTGACAATGTAGGGTTGTTATCCTCGACAGGAACACAATGGACGCAACTAAGCATAGACACGGCTATTGGAGAGTCTATAGTTGATTATGATTCATATAAAGCAGCGTTAAGTATCTATACACTTAACAGTGGCCTCACATTGGAAGAAAAAGTAAAAAGAGTATCAGATATGTATAACACGATACCTGCGGACCAAAGAGGTGACAATTTTGTGCCGGCATCTTTAGAATTTGTAGAGTCCATTAAACCGGATGGGACTTTTAAATACAAATGGCCGAATAATGCCGGATTTGCAGATGGATACATGGTAATAAAGAGCCCCATTTATTTGCCTGCTGAATGGGATAGATATGGCAGTTTAGAGGGAACAAATTTTTCACCCTATGCAGATGGCGAAAAGGTATCGTGGGAAAAAAGGTCGTTGCCATATGAGCCCAATGAGGACTCTTATCATAGAGGTACGCTTGATCAAAATTTATATATGGATGTTGTTCAAGCTCTTAATGATAGTGACTGTTCGATGGCAAGTATTAATGACTTATTGAGAAAAAACGGATGTAGCGAAATCACAAAAGAACAATATGAAAAAGCTGTCAAAGAGTGCGCGGATTATCAAAAATATTTAAATGATACATTTAATGGTAAACCGCCTGAAAATGCCGAATACGGAATAGTGGGAACGACAGCCCCGTGTTTCGGACAAGCAGGGGGAGGTTCACAATATACCTTGCCAATTTCTGTTCAAACAATGGTAAATTTGGGAATTGCGAAAGAAAAATAGAGAAATATATATAATATCAATAATTTGCTTGAATCATCGAATGGAGGATATCACTTAAATGTTCAAAAATGAAGGCGATAAAGAATTCTTATACGATATTGCAAAGTGTAGCCTTCTTGGTGAAATTTCTAAAGATACTCCCATGGGCAGATGGTCTGTAGGCTACTACCAAGCAAATGGGTATTATCATGTGGCATATACGGAAGGCAATATGACGCGTAACGAGGTTCACTATCATGCTAAGGATAAAGAAAAAGCACTTAAGTTATATAGCGATTTAGCGGGAAAGTATTCCTATATCTCGCGAAGGATAAAGGAATACACGGGCATGCAGGCCGGTTTGCCCAACGAGGAACTAAAGAAGTTATATTTACAATTTAGCGTGGAATATAGCAAAGAAAAATCGCGAATAGAGAGAGAGCAAAAGGCACAAGAAGCTAAGCGACGATTGGATTTATCAACCGCGGCGGAAGCAAGAAAAGCTAATTCATACGTTGATTATGTTTTGTTTTATAATGAGCGAATTGTTCCTGCAATAACACCTCGAACAGATTATGTGTGGCTGTCTGAAACCGGAGATGTACTATTCGAGGGCAGAGCAGGGTTTGAAAATGTCATATATCTAATTTCGGGAAAAATAAATGTAATTAAGAATTTTTATGACGAGATAAAAACGTTAATTAATTCCTATTGCGAGAAGAACGAAGGACACAATTTACATGACCGAGACAGAAAAAACGTTGAGATTTCATATTATTCAAGACTCGAGTCAGGATATATAGAGAAAAAGGTGTGTATCGATAATCTTACATATCAAGACATTGCAAATATGTATGAGAATGCCAAGAAAAATAGCGAGTTTCCGAATGAACAAGAAAAACTGCGCATAAGGAAAAAGATAGATTCTTATCTTGATTACATGGATAAAACTCATTGAGTTTTATGATAAAAGATTTCACATTGAAAGGAGAAACACATGTTATTCATTATTATTTTACTTTTAATCGTTGTAGTTGCAGGCTTGACAGGATTTTTTGTACTGCGCTCAAAGCTTGAAAACAAGATTACCGGAGGCGTTATGAAGGCTACCGGACTTGGCAACAAGTTAAACTCTGTATTCGACGAGCAGAACAAAAAGGCTCTCGATAAGCTTGAGGCTATGTACAAAGAAGGCAAGATTACTGCCGAGCAGTATGAAAAGAGAAAGAAAAATCTTATGCAGGATTTTGATTTCAACGAATAAGGATTAAAGAAGATGAGCTATTTAGATGTTGTGTTAACCGTGGTGCTTACCACATTTTTGGCAGTGCTTGGTTACTTTTTCTTAAATTACACATTTAAGGAAGAGGGCGAAGACAAGAAATTTTTGGATTTAAAACTGAATAAGAAGGCACTTGTTGCTGCAGGCATTTTCTTTGGAATCGGCATCCTTACGGGGCTGTTTGAAATATATCATGAGAAGGCGGCGACGGTGATTATAATGTCGTATATTATGCTTCTTTCGGTGTTATATTTAGCGGCAATAGTGGACTTTAAGAAGTCGATTATTCCTAACAGCCTTATCATTGCGGGACTGGTTATGTATGTAGTGTTTGCGCTGCTTAGTATCCTTGTGGTGGGAGCTGATGCCAAGAGCTTCTTGCTTATTTCACTGGCCGGCGGATTGATAATCGGCGGATTGTTGCTTCTTGTCATGCTGGTATCCAAGAATGCTTTGGGAATGGGCGACGTTAAGTTATTTTTCTTGGTCGGCCTTATGCTGGGGCTTAAGAACTGCTATGAGGTATTGCTGATTTCCATGGTTATCATGGCTTTGACGGCTATCGTTCTTTTGCTGCTTAAGAAGGTAGACAGAAAGACGGCAGTTCCGATGGCGCCTTTTATGGCAATAGGCTTTGCTATATGTCTGGCATTGGGAATGTAATTTTACTTTGAGAGGTTTTGGAGGTGCTTAACCTATGAAGGTTAGGATATTTGCTATAATTTTGGTTGTTTTGGCGGGACTCGGGGTGTTCCTTGCCGTTATAAAGGTTAATGACGATAAGCAGGATCAGTTCGATTCATATATTGAGCTTGCAAGGAAAAATGCCGAGAAGAATATTCCTTATAACTCCGTCAACTACTATGAGAGGGCATTTGATATCAAGTGTGAAGATGAGAATGTATACCTTGAGTATATTAAGCAATGCGAGATTTTGGGCGGAGATTTTTATTATGATGCAATTCATGATTACGCCGTTCGTTTCCCGGAATCTCCCAATCAGTACGAATCTCTTTGTAAGTTCTATTACGACGGGCAGGATTATAAGAGCGTATTTAAGGTAGCGCTTGAGGCCAAGGACAAGGGCATTGCTACGGATGCCGTAAGAGAGATGTTTGTGGACTCAAGATACAAGTATAAATACATAAAAGGCGGCCTCTCGGACGCGACTCCTTTCCTAGGCAAGTACGCCAGAGTTAAGAGAGACGAGTTCTACGGCTTCATCGAGGACAGCGGAGCGTTCTTAATCTTCCCTAAGTATGAGGAAGCAGGATTCTTTGCGGGGGATTCTACCGCCGTTAAGGATCAGGGCGAGTGGATGATGATTAATGAGCTCGGATACAA
Organism: Lachnospiraceae bacterium YSD2013; assembly: GCA_900100895.1. Lineage (GTDB taxonomy): Bacteria > Bacillota > Clostridia > Lachnospirales > Lachnospiraceae > UBA1258. The sequence goes on along the minus strand of FMTX01000014.1, from coordinate 15,806 downwards.
GGTTGCGGTATGTTCCCAAGAACCTGAGTCCCTTTCATACATCAGCAACGGCCTAGTGCCGGTTGAAGTCGGCGAAAAATACGGGTACATGGATACGGCGCTCGTAATTCCCGAGAAGCTTGAATACGATTATGCTTCCAATTTCAGAGGCAGCATCGCGGCGGTTAAGAAGGGCGAGAAATGGGCACTTATCAATACCGCTTTTGAACAGATTACAGACTATAAGTTCGATGACATCTACATCGATGAATTCAATACATGTATTTCCAACGGAGTAGTAATTGCCAAAGAAAACGGCAAATACGGCCTCTACGATGCCACAGGAGCGTCACTTTCCGAGGCAAGGTTCGATGAGATATATCCTTTCGTAAGCGAGGAATATGCGGCTGTAAGAGTCGGAGACTTATGGGGATTTATCGACAAGACCGGCCAGGTAGTGATTAAACCTCAGTACGAGGCTGCCAAGTCGTTCTGTGTAGGTCTTGCACCCGTTAAGGTAGGCGATTACTGGGGCTACATCAATACAGACGGAAAGGTCTGCATCGATTGTACTTTTGAGGATTGTATCCCCTTTAGCGAGAACGGAGTTACCGCTGTTAAAGAGAAGGACAGTTGGAGCTATATAAAGTTATTACTATACGAAAATTAGGCGGTGAATGCACATGAACATCACATATGAAAACAACACTTTGACGGTCAAAGAAACCGAGGGAAGAGAACTCGATACCATGAGCCTCGGTATGCTCATCAATAATGATATTGAGGGCGTAGCGAAGGTTTCTTTTTCCAAGATTGATGAAATTAAGATATTTACATACTCGCTTGAAGGATACGAACCGCTTAAGAATTCGCTTAAGGGAACCGTTAAGCTTTCGGGATTTCTTGAAGTAATCAAGAACCTTACGGAAGCGGTTATCGGTGCCAAGAACTATATGCTTGAAGAGAGCATGTTCCTATACGATTTTGATTATGTATTTATTAATCCCAAGACTAAGAAGGTGAGCTTAATCTGCGTACCTTTGGACGGTGAAGCCGTTCCCGGAAACAATCTGTTTGAATCCATTAAGACAACGCTGTTTTCCTCGCAGTTTGACTACAGCGGGGCCAATGATGTGTTCGGACAGGTTATCAATTTCTTAAACGGAACGGATGCGCTTACAATCGAGGCGTTAAATAACATTTTGAAGAATGCCAAGCCGGATTCTCAGGTAAACAGACCGGTTTCGGCGCCTACACCTGCACCCGCACCCGCACCCGCTCAGAAACCTCAGGCACAGAAGCCTCAGCCGGTTGCTCCGATGATGGATAGCAAACCTGCAGGCAACGGAAGTGCAGGTATGGCCATTCCGACACCTGCAGCACCCGCAGTTCCGGATAACGCCAAGGCGAATAAGGCGGAAGAAAAGGGTAAGGGTCTTTTCGGCCTCTTCGGGAAGAAAGAAGAGAAGCCTAAGAAAGAAAAGGCTCCCAAGGAAAAGCCCGAGAAGAAGGCTGACAAAAAGAAAGAAGACAAGAAGAAACCCGCTCCGCAGAAGTCTCGCTCAGGCTTTGCGATTCCCGGACAGGAAATATCCATTAACGATGCGGTTAAGAAAGAGGCGGAAGAGTCTGCTTCCGAAGCAGTAACGGCAACACCTGTTGAGACTCAAAACGTTATGAGCAATATAGCCAAGCCTGTGGTAACGGCTGCAGGCAATTTCGGCGAGACGACTGTATTAAGCCCGAGCACTCTCGGTGAGACATCGGTACTTGACAGTTCGCTTCTTACCGGAGCGTCTTCCTACACCTTGATTCGCATAAAGAACGGCGAGAGAATCAACTCTGCCAAAGAACAGTTTGTAATCGGCAAAGAAAAGAGCTGTGTGGACTATTTCATTTCCGACAACCCGGCTATTTCCAGAACTCATGCCGTAATTACAAGCACCGGTGGAAGATATTTTGTCAAAGACAAGAATTCAACCAATCATACATTCGTAAACGGTAAGCTCATCGCTTCCGAAACGGACAAAGAAATTTTCAGCGGCGACCGCATCAGACTTGCCAATGAAGAGTTTGAATTTATTGTTATGTAAGTAAAATCAGGGTACAAAAGGGTCATGGGAGGTCTGAATGAATTTCATAGTTGCGGCGGATACAGACGTTGGTAACGTTAAGGCTACCAATCAGGACAGTCTGTCCGTTAAAGTCATTAATTCTAAATCCGGGCGAATGGTATTCGCCCTTCTTTGCGACGGTATGGGCGGCCTTGCCAAAGGAGAGGTTGCAAGCGCTGTCGTAGTCAAAGCCTTTGAGGACTGGGTCAATGTAAGACTCAGAGCTTTGTCGGAGGCACCCCTTGATTTTGAAGCGGTCAAAAGCGACTGGGAAGAAATCGTTCAAGATAATAATGTGAAGCTTCACAAGTACGGAGGAAGCCTTGGACTTTCTCTGGGTACTACGCTTTGTGCGCTTCTTATTGCGGACGGCAGGTATTTCTGCATGAATATCGGAGACTCCAGAGCGTACGTATTAAGGGATAATCTTATTCAGATTACCAAGGATCAGACTTTTGTGGCGCGAGAAGTCGAGATGGGTCGTATGACCGAGGAAGAGGCACACAGGGATTCAAGAAGAAGCGTTCTTTTGCAGTGTGTGGGAGCTTCGGACTACGTGTATCCTGCTTTTTACAGTGACGATGTCAGACAGAATGATTCGTTTATGCTATGCTGCGACGGTTTCATTCATGAGATTAAGCCTGCAGAGATATACGAATCGTTGTGTTCATACAATAACTACGACGAATATACGATGCAGAAACATATTCGTGAATTAATAGATTTAAATAAGTCAAGAAACGAAAGAGACAATATCTCGGCGATTCTTGTAAGGACTTTCTAGGAGGAACCATGCTTGAGATAGGTAGTCTTGTAGACGGCAAATATAAAATTCTTAACAAGGTGGGACACGGCGGAATGAGCGTCGTCTACCTTGCGATGAATGAAAAGGCCAATAAACAGTGGGCCATCAAAGAGGTCAGAAAAGACGGAACGGTAGACATGGAGACCGTCAAGCAGAACCTCGTGGCCGAAACCGACATGCTTAAGAAGCTTAGCCATCCTAACCTTCCGAGTATCGTCGACGTAATAGAAGATGATGAGAGATTCCTGATAGTAATGGACTACATTCAGGGTAACTCTCTTAACAGCGCGCTTGAGGAATACGGCGCGCAGCCCCAGGAAGATGTTATTAAATGGGCCAAGCAGCTGTGTGACGTTTTGGGGTACCTTCACACCAGAAAGCCACCCATTATTTACAGAGACATGAAGCCTGCCAATGTCATGCTTAAGCCTGACGGCAACGTTACGCTTATCGACTTTGGTACGGCGCGAGAGTTTAAGGAGAAGAATCTTGCAGACACAAGGTGCCTCGGTACAGTAGGTTACGCGGCTCCCGAGCAGTTCGGCGGAATGGGTCAGACGGATGCAAGAACCGATATTTATTGCCTCGGCGCGACTTTGTATCATCTTGTGACCGGCAAGAACCCTTGCGAGCCACCTTACGAGATTAAGCCGATACGAGAGATTAACTCGTCTCTTTCAAGCGGTTTTGAAAGAATCATACTCAAGTGTACGCAGAAGAACCCTGAGGACAGGTATCAGAGCGCAGCGGAGTTAATGTACGATCTTGAGCACTATGAAGAGATTGATGATGAGTATCGTAAGAAGCTTAAGAAAAGGCTGTTTGCTTTTGCCGCTACATTAACCGTGGCGGTGGGGCTGTTTGCAGGCTCATTTGTAACGAATGCCAAGGCTGCTCAGAAGCTTAGAGACAACTATGACAATATCGTTTTGAATGCAGTCGATTATAAAGACTGTTATACCGCCATAATGACTTCGCCCGAGCGTGAAGAAGCGTATAAGAAGCTTAATGAGCTGGTGATAGACGACTTCAATATGGATGCGGAAGAGGGCCGTGCGGTGCTTAAGCTTAAAACCGGTCTTGATAAGGTCAGCAAAGGCGGATATTCCGAACGCTTTGATGCATTGTCGGTACTTAAGGAGAATAATCCGGAAGCATACCAAGACATTTCATACCTTTTTGGTGAGTCGTATTTGTTCTACTACACGGCAGAGTCGGAGAAAGACAGATATGATTACGCGTCCAAGTGGTTCGCCGAGTGTAAGGATAAATACAAGATAGCATCGATTTACTGCGACATGGCGGAATGCCTGAATCTTATAAGTCAGTACAACGGCGCCAAGATTAAACAGACCGAGAAAATGTATGAAGAATACGGCATTCTCTGGGAAAAGCTTAAGGCGCTTAAAGACAGCGAAAGCGAAGTGGAAAGCGTAGACTCGAAGCTTTTGATTTGGGGCGAGATTAACAAGGTAATCAATACCAAAGTGGTTCAAATGCTTGAAGTAACAGACAAGGAATCGCTTACGGGATTGTTACAGGGTATATACGATTCAAGTAAGGAAATCACAAAGTCGGTCCTTATTGACGATGTTAAGAAGCTTCAAAGTGAAATAGAGTTAACTCTTGATAAGATTGGCACAGCCAAATAAGGAATGAATTATGACATACGAAGAATTGATTTTGTTAAGCCGAATATTGTTGGGAGCCGGCATCGCGTTCTTTATCCTGTGTCTGGTGTTGTTTATTAAGTTAAACATTCCGGCAGTAATCGGTGATTTCAGCGGAATTACGGCCAAGAAAGCCATCAAACAATACAACGCCGACAGCGCAGGTATGGCCAATGCAATATATAGGGGAACGGGCGATTTCTCAAGAAAAGGCGCAACCTCACAGAAACTTGCGGCCAAGAAGGCTAAGGGCAAGGATACAGGTAACTTTAAGACAGAGAAGATATATACCGCTGAACTTGCGGCACCTGTTGATGATGAACAAAATGCCAAGGCAGCCAAGCCGGTGAAGCCGGTAAAGCCGGTTAAACCTATGAAGCCGGCCAAACCCGCGAAGCCGGATAAGAAGGCACAAAAAAAGAGTGTGGCGGATGTATCGGCGACACCTGCTTTCGTAAGCCCCGAAACATCTGTCTTGGACGAACAGACCGTATTTAATGAAACTGCAGTATTGGCTGAGACGCCTGTCGGTGAGACCGCAGTTCTTAATGAAATACCCGCTGTTAATGTTTCATCGGGAATCGGCGAGACAGAGGTTTTAAGTACTCCGTATACTATGGGCGAGACCGAAGTTTTAAGTACCCCGTACACTATGGGCGAGACCACGGTATTAAGCGATATCGAGCTTAATTCTCTGGCTGAAAAAGATAAAGAATATTATTCTGTGGAGGCGGCGGAAGAACCTGCCGAATTCGAAGTTGAGATAGATATTACATTTGTACACAGCAGCGAAACAATCAACATATAAGGAGGAATTATGAAAAGAGGATTCTACAGGGGGAGTGGAAGAGTTAAAAGGAGATTAGCATTAGTACTGGCTATCCTTATTGCTTTTGCAAGCACAATGGCAGATGTAGGATATGCGTATGCTGTAGGTCTATCCTTTTCTGAAGACAAGTTCGAAGCAAGCGAGCTTACAGCAAGTGTGGCTGAGGCCGAAGAGCTTACAACAAGCGTGGCTACTGCCGATGAACTTACAACAGACGAATCAGACGTTACAAATTTGCAGAATGTCGCAACGGAGACATTGTCGGGGCAGAATGAGCCTTCGATAATGGCGCTTACTGCAGGTTCCAATACAGATGTATCGGATAACGTCAGCAACAATCAGCCTAATTATCATCCGAGCAATCCCGACCAGGGACAGCCCTTCGGATTTGGGGATCCGGTTGAGAGAAATGTGTGGTTTGCATATCCCGCCGCAAATGAAACCAAGATAGTTCCTTTGGGCGAGAGCAGCTTTACAAACAGACTTTACGGAACCAATGATGAAATTGTTTATACCTCAACTAATCCCAATGTTGAAGTTGACAATTCCGGTAAGGTTACACTTGTAGGCCACACGACTGATAACGAGCCCGAAGTGGCCGAGATTCATGCATTGGCTAAGGGTGACGGATTATACTATAAAGATACTGACATTTACTACACGATAGTATTTCAGGGCAAAAATGTAATTACAATTGGCGACGTCAGCAATTGTGAATTGGGAGACGTTTTAAATGTGCCTTCGTATGCTTTTGTAACCAATGGAAGAGATTCAAAGATTATTTACAGTGTTGCTAACAATAGCAGTGAATATGCATGGATTGACAATAACGAGAAAATCCATGTATCCAATCAGTTCAATAACATAAATACAGAAACGGCCGAGGTTACGATAGTAGCTCAGGCTATGGCATCATCTGACGGACGTTATGCCGCTTCGGATTTGGTTACCACTACATTTAGCGTATCCAAGAAAAAGCAGGATGCACCTGTGTATATCAAGAAAGGTAACCTTTATGTGGGACAAAAAATAGTATACCCGGTTTCTTTTGTACAGGGAGCCAACGGAGAGGTAGTATATACTTCCGACAATTCGGATGTGGCCAAGGTTAACAGAAGAACCGGTGAAATAACGGCTATTTCACCCGGTACGGCTAATATTACGGTTACCAAAAAGGCTGACCAAAGGTTCACCGAGGCGTCATCTGCTTTGGAACTTGAGGTACTTCCGCCTGTAGCTTCTGTGGATACATACAACGTTCAGGGAACACAGAACACCATCCCGGACAAGCGCGGAAACTATTGGTATAGGGGCTTGGTAAATTTATGTCCCCAAATTGGATATTGGATTTCAGTTAGCAGACAATCTTTTGAAGAGGGTAATATTGCGCTCATGACGGAAGGGGCCAGTTCGATTTCTTTCTACGCTTATGACGTAAATAACGATGCTACAACCGATGTGTTTGAGACTGAAACCATATATATAGATGCAACAGCACCTGAGATTTCCGTCGAACAGCCCAAGGAAAGCCATTTGTACAATAAAACGGCTCAGTTTGACGTGAAGGCACTCGATTCCACCAGCGGACTTTTTTCACTTACATATGAAGCGAAGCTCGACGGAAGTGTTGTGAAATCGGGTGATATTTCCATGGATGACGTCGAAGAGTCTTTCAACGGCGTATTTGATTCTTTGGCTGAAGATGACGGAAGATACGAGATTACATTCGCTGTTACGGACTACGCAGGTAACGTAACGGAGAAAGATATTGCTTATAAGATTAATACCGTGCTTCCCGAGATTTCTGTCAGCATGAATGATGCGGGGCTTGTAAGAAAGAACGCAGATGGTCTTGGATATTATTCGAAGGACAGAACCGCAGTAATCACCGTATTGTGCGATTCCGAATGCTTTAACGGCGAGAAGGCCAAGAGAGATCTTATATATAACGCAATCAGCATTAAAAAGAAAAACGGTGAAGAAAACCCCACAGATTCGATTGTATGCAGCGCATGGACACACACTACCGGCGCTACTTCAAGAGAAGACAAGCACGAGATTACCGTTACATTCAAAGGTGATGGTATCTATGACTGGGCACCTGCTTATACCGATGAAGCCGGCAACTACACTAACGTAGTTAACTACGGAGAGTCTTCGGATGCTGTCAATTTCGTACTTGATAAGTCCAAGCCTACAGGAACTGTTTCTGCGGTAGGCAAGGCAACCTGGAGAAGTCTTGTTAATACGGTTAAATACGAGACTTTCCTTAATTCGTCTGCAAAGATTTCAAGCACAGGCGATGATGAATACAGCGAGATTTATAAGATAGATTATTATGTACAGCGAGATGATAAGGCTCTTAGCGAAGCCGAACTCATGGATATAAGCGCCAATGAGTGGATTTCTTTGGAAAACGGCGCAGCTCCCAAGGGTGACCATTATATTATCTATGCAAGAATAGAAGACTATGCGGGAAATAAGGGCTATATCTCCACCGACGGATTATTGTACGATGATACGGCTCCGACAGTAAGCCTTGGCGGAATAGACGGAAACGTTCACAATACCGATGTTGTGGTATCAGTTACCACGAAGGATACCAATTCGCGAGGTATGGCGTCCGGTCTTGCAAACGTGACATACACTGTTTCAAACGGAAGCACCACTACAGACAGCGGTGTATTATATACTGCACCCGACGGAACTATTCCGCTTAACGCAATCGTAAGCAATTCTTCGTCGAACGTAAGTGTAAGCGCAACTGCCAATAACACCAATGATACAACCATTACCGTAACCGTAACCGACAGAGCCGGCAACTCATCTACAGCGACCGGAACCATGATGTTTGATGTAGTTAAGCCTACCGTCAAGGTAACCTATGACAATAACAGCGGTGTTACCTCATACGGACCTAAGGCTTACTTTAAGGCATCCAGAACCGCAAGAATTGAAATTACCGAGAGAAACTTCACCGAAGGCGGAGTGAGTCTTGTGGCCAAGAACTATTCCGGTGTTGCACCCATTATTAGCGGTTGGAGTTCTTCGGGCAGCGGAGACGGAAGAGTCAATGTAGCTACGGTTACTTTTGCAGAGGACGGAGATTACGAGTTCTCCATCGGCTGCTCCGATGCTGCAGGCAATGCATCAGAAGGCGTTAATTTCGGCAATGCCTTGTCACCCTCTACATTTGTTGTGGACAAGACTAAGCCTGTAATCAATGTTACATATGACAACAACAGCTATTTAAACGGCAACTATTACGATATGGGAAGAGTGGCTACTGTTCGTGTGACAGAGCGTAACTTCAATGCTGACAAGATTGTATTTACTTCAACAGCTGTCGATAACGGAATCCCGATTCAGGCTCCGGCACTTGCTACAGTAAGCAATTCGGGCGATGTTCATACCATGTCGGTTCCTTTTAACAGTGACGCTCATTATAACTGGAGTTTTGCTTTTACCGATATGGCGGGCAATGAAGCCGACATTAATTTCTCGGATGATTTCGATGTTGATACAACCATGCCGGCGGTAAGTCTTACAGGCGTTTTGAACAAATCCGTTAATGACGGCGAGGAAGTTGGATTCAACCTTACAGTTACGGATACCAACAGCGACTTAATTGTCGTTAAACTCGAGTCCGTTATCAGAGAAGAAAAGAACTTTGTTAAAAAGCAAGTTGAATTAAAGACCGAGGATATCAGAAACGGTAAGAAATTCTCTGTTGATAATCTTCCCGAAGACGGTGTTTACACGCTTTACCTTGAAGCAACTGACCTTGCGGGTAACTCTTATAACTCCGTTAAATACGACGGCGGCGAGAATGAGCCTGTCAACACATCTTCCGGAGAAAGCACGGATGTTATTACTACATTTACCGTAAACAGAGAAGGATCAGTGTTCTGGATGGACGACGATTCACTTGAAGCGGTAGGAAGTTATTATGTACAGAGCGTTCCTTCAGACCTTGTAATTTATGAGGTTAACGCGGACAGACTTAACTCTCACGAACTCATGGTAAACGGTGCACTGATTAAAGAAGGCAAAGATTACACCGTTACAGAGGAACACGGTGATAACAGCTGGTACAAATATGAATACTCAATAAACGGCGCCTTATTTGACAAAGAAGGCGAATACAACATCGTTGCATCATCTGTCGACAAGATTTCAAGAACTTCTTACAGCGATGTTAAGAACCTTGAAATCGCATTTGACGTAGATAAAACAGCACCTACAGTTACACTTGCGGGACTTGAGAACAACGGTCGCTACAAGACAAGCGCACAGACCGTAACGGTTATGCCTCTTGATGACGGCGGTAAGGTAGGTAAGCTCAGCGTTAAGGTCAATAACAACGACGGCGAGATAATTGCAACACCTTTCAGTATGGAAGGCGAAGAACTGAATTCTTACCTCGAAGCCAATGCCGGAACTGTAGAATTTGCTATTCCCGAAGGCGTTAAGCTTTCAGTAGATATCGAATGCGAAGACATGGCCAAGTATCCTTCCAACGCTGCCAATAAGACAGTTTATAGATTCGAGAACATCACCGTTTCCGAAAATGCAATGGTTATTTTCTGGGCAAGTGCCAAGAATATAGTTATAGCACTCGGCGCCGTAGCAGTAGTCGGCGCGGGCGCTACAGTCGGTTTCTTACGTTTCAGAAAAGTAAAAGTTAAATAAGTTTTTTCATCTTTCCGCGGGGGGCGAAAGCTTCTTGCGGAAAGATACTCCCTCAGGGGTGATAAGGTATGAAAAGAAAGAGACGATTCAGTAAAAAAAGAATTAGGGGATCGATTACTATTCTTCTGATTATTATTCTTATCCCGTCAATTCTTTTATCGGGAATCATAGTGGATACATCAAGAGTTAACATCGGAAAAGCTGCAATAGCAAGCGCCGGTGATCTTGCGATGAGCACGGCTCTTTCCAAGTACGATACCATAGTTAAGGATGTATATGGCCTGTTCGCAATGTCGCAGAATATGACTGACGATGAGCGCACGGCAATGATACGAAGCTATTTTGAACGCACACTTGTGTCTTACGGCGTGGTCGATGAAGCCGGAGCAGGTGATTATCTTAACACGCTGCTCGGAGACTTTAAGAACCTAATGGGAGGAGTTCCGAACGGAGATATTGTCAACCTTCTCGGAATGGAGATTCCGACAAATGACGACTTCAAAGTAATTACACCCAAAGAATCATCCCTTGCTAACCCCGGTGTAATGCGCAAGCAGATAGTGGATTACATGAAGTTTCGAGGACCTATTAACTTCGGACTCAGTATATTTGATGTTGCAAATAGCTTTAAAACAATCGATAAGCAGTCGGAAGTGGTCGAGAAGCAGGTAGAAGCCCAGGAAAGCATGCAGGATGTAGTGAACGGATGCCGGGTAACGATTAAAGGTATTCGTGAGTATGACGATTTGCTTAAGGACATTCGTACGGGCGGGAGAATGGTAGCAGGACGTGAAAAGTACGGAGATGACAAAGACCCGGTACAAGTGGAAGATTACAGACTGCAGATTCTTAAGTACAGAACCGGAGAATATGAAGTTCCCGGAGTCGGTAAATTTACCTGGGATAATAATTACAAGCATATCAACAAGCTTATCATGTGCTTTTTACTTAAAGCTCCCAAAACCGACGGAATGTACCTTACGGGACAGATTAAAAAGAGTACCAATGAGTATTTTGTAACAGATGAAGGAATAAATACGAAAGATTCGGGCGTATCGGCTTCTGCTTCGACGTCTTCCGACGAGGGAACTGCACGAAGCGATTTCTACGCTCAATACAATAAATTCAATTCAGGCCTTGAGTATGACAATATTTCCAAGGCGTACTTGGCGTATGATTTTGTCAGTCAAAGCTATATCAGCGGAGATGACAAGCTAATCTACGCGGCAACAGAATCTGCGGCGATAGAGTCATTCGTGGAGTACGAGAAGTTTCTTGCCGATGCCGAAGGCGCCAAGTGTAAGTATTCAGATGTTAAGAAAGTGTTTGAAGCACTTTTTGTTTTAGATAAGCTCTATAAGAATTATGATTCAATTTTAGAGAAAAAAGAGACGAAGGCTCAAAAAGAATACGATAATGCGGCAAGCGCTCTTTCTAAGGTTGAAAACGAAATATCAGATATAGAAAGCGACATAAAAGCTGAGCAAGCTAAGCTTAAAAAGGCTTCAACTCCCGCAGAAATTGCTTCCATAACCGAAAAGATAAATAAGTTAAACGACAAGAAAAGCGCCAAAGAAACAGAAAAAACGCCTCTTGCCGATGATAAAGCGGCCAAAGAACAAGCACTGAAAGCAATACAGGATATAAGAAAAAACGTTGCCGCCGATTATAAGAATTGCACCGGGCGATATGTATCACTATGCAGAAACTATATCTGGGATTTGAACGATTATTCCCGATATCAGTCTGCAGCCACCCATATGGTTTCTGAGGAAATACGAAAGATTGATGAGCAGTTTTCTTTGATTGTTGATAACTTATGTATTCTTTCGCAGGCACTGGGGGAGACTGCGGTTAACTTAAGCCAGATATTAATCGAGGTCGAGAAATACGAAAATAATGTTAAATCCTGGAAAGCCTCCAATGATTCATACATAGGAGCTAACGGTAACGATACATTCAGTGCCGCCAATGCCGGAGAGATTGAGTCTTCACATAAGAATATCAACAAAGAAGAAGTTGAAAGCCTGATAACATATGTTAAATCAATCGATGAAGAATATCAGACTTTGTATAACTTCATAACAGATTCGGGCACAAGTGACTTTAAGTACGGAAATAAGAAAGTCTATGAGATAAGTGATTATAAAACCGCTGTAAAGATAGCCGGGACCAAAGAAAGTGCCCTTCCCGATATAGTCAAAGAAAGCGATGCCGACGCTGCTTTTAATGGACTATATGCAGAGTCTGTACTTCTTGACGTTTTTAATGACCAAGGTCTTATACTAAGCCTTATCGAACCGGAACCGATAAGACTGTCGTTTTTAGTGTATTTGGACCGTACTTATCCGGAAGAATCTGAAAGTACAGATGATACCGAAAACAAAAAGTATGAGGAAATGATGACTAATCTAAAGTCGGATAACAACGGTAAAGCGATATCCGACGGAGACGATTACACCAATCAATACGTTTCGGAAGGAGCAAGCGCCACAGCCAATACTAGCGGTTTAAGTTACACGTATAAAGGCAAGAAAATAAGCGGTGACGATCTTCCGACTTCAATTTATACTGCCAAAGCCAAAGAAACCACTACGCAGAGCCTTAAGATAGAGCAAAAAGGCGACAAAATAGAAGCATCGCAAAGTCTTAAGTCTAACAGAAGCGGTTTAAGTGCTGCGATAGGCGGAATAGGAAACATAGCGTCCACATCACTTGAAAACATATACATTATCAATTATATGTTTGAGAACTTCTCATACAACACAATGATGCAGGACATGATTATCAAAGGTGAAAAGGTGGAGCATCTTATTGATGCCAAGGCTCCCCTTGGAAACAGCAGCATAATCGAAAAGTATGAAGACAAGGCTGTGACACTAAGCAACGTTCCCATTAACAGATACAACAACTACCTTTACGGTGCCGAGATAGAGTACATGGTATATGGTAATCGGGACATCGGTAAGAACGTTACTTCAGCCAAAGCATCCATATATGCTATCCGTTGCGCCTTTAACATGATATATGCTTTTACCAATCCTGACATAAGAACTGAGACCAGAAACATTGGTCTTGCTGTTCAGGCAGCTACATTAAATATTGTGCCTTATCAGGTAGTACAGGTAGTGCTTCAGCTGGCACTTGCCTTTGCTGAGTCTGCGATAGACTTAACAGCTATATGTAACGGTATAAGTGTGGTGCTGTTTAAAAGCGAAGAAACATGGAACTTAAGCATTAAGAAGAGCGTAGAGATAGTAGGAGACTATCTGGCCGAAGCCGCAAGCGAATATGCCAAAAGCGCTATAACATCTGCAGGAGAGGCGCTACAGAAGGTGGTGGATGCAAAAGCAGACGAGTTGATAGGTGCGGTGAATTCGCTGGCAAAAGACCTAGAAGCTGCCACAACCAATGAGTTAAAGAAGATAGTTGGGCAGGGGTTTAAGTATTTTGAAAACCAGTTGTTTTTGGCTTTAGACAATATAACGCTTATCAACTACAACGGATTCAGAGGAACGCTTCAACAAGGTTTGAATAGTACAGAGATAGTATCCGCCGATAACGTAACTAAAAAAATAAATGCCGCCATAGATGAGGCATGTGCAGATCTTAGCAATAAACTGGATGAAGCGATGGAAGGCGTTCCGCTGTTTGGTGACGAGCTTAAAAATCTTATTGTGACAAAGTGCGATAAGATTAAAGACGACTTAAAAGTGGACATTGCGGACTATATTACGAAAAACTTTTCATTGGGTCCGGACGGATATGGAAATGCAACGGAACTTATATGTGGGAAGCTAAAGGAGTGGCAGGAAAACGCGTTAGCGGAGATAGATGATGCTATTGGCTCTAGAGAAATTGAAGGCTATATTAGCTCCGGAGTAAACAAGACTGTTAATGAAATATCTGGTGAACTACAATCAACTATCGCAGGTTACTCTGCAGACTTATCAGAAGAAGCGGCAGCAACCATTAAGGAAAAAGTTACAAGTTATACAAGTTCATTTATAAATAATTATATACCCGGTGATGGAACAACCGGTATCGGGAATACAATCGGTAACGGCAAGAACAGCGAATCGCTTGGCTCAATAATTAAGCTTGGATACAAGGACTATCTGATGCTTTTTGCCTTTATCGAGATTAGCGCATCTGAAGCAGGAAGTGACAAGATACTGACCAGAATGGCTGACGTGATTCAGTTAAACATTCAAAATGCATCCGGTGACAGTACATATCAGCATAAGAAAGGCCAAGGATTTCTTATGAAGAATGCTTATACCTATGTAGGAATAGATGCAAAGATTGATATGGATATGCTCTTCATCGACATGGACTTATTCAGACGTTCATTCGATGATGAGACAGGAACCTATGATACTGCCCTCAGCAAGTACGGAATAATAGAGTATACGGGCTTGCAGGGGTATTAATAAATTGAAAGGGAGTATTAAAAATGAAAAAAGGAAATGTAACAAAGAAAATTGCTGTATTAGTTATGACAGCGATTATGGCCATGGGGCTGATTGCATGTGGCAAAAAGGATAAGGACGATTCAGGTCAGACATCCGTAACGAGTGAAACTTCAACCTCCAAGGAAAGCAAGAAGGAGGAGACTTCAACGAGCAAAGAGGAAAACAAGGACCCTAAATTTGAAGGACATGACTGGCCGTTTATAAGTGAAAGCTTAGGTCTTAAATATGTTGCAGAGGTATACAATAAGTGCGAAGATTTGACCGAGTGGGGATCGTATAAGGACTTTGTTACTAGAGATAACCATATGTATATAAAGTATCCTTCATTAATTCCAACCTCGACTAATCATGTTGCGTACCAGACTGATCCTACAGTTGCTATGTTTGATTATGCTTCAGAAAATAGCTATACAGATGAAATTACAGATTTAGAATCAATTCTGAAAGTATCAATAGAAAATGGAGAAGAATTCGGATCTCCGATATATTGGATGAAAGATTATTGGAATATATATACAGATGGGTATGTTACAATGAGCATCAGTTCAACTGAGCTAGAGACCATCGGTCAGTATGATTGCTGTAAATACATTGGTACAGCTACTCATGCGGGGGACTATGATAAAACAGAAATAACAACTCAATTCGTAGCTTATTCAGCATATACAAAGAATGGTAACGAACCCTTCTACTGGATGGTATTTGACGTATCAGAAGATCAGTCATTGGGTTCCACAATAGCTGACTATGCTAAGAAAATGGGATACACAATAGTAGAAGATCCAAAGGATTATTAATGATACAGCCCTCAGCAAGTACGGAATAATAGAGTATACGGGTTTGCAGGGGGACTAGGATATTAGAAATAAGTTATTGGAATAGAATAGTTTTTTCATCTTTCCGCGGGGAGTGAAAGCTTCTTGCGGAAAGATATTCCCTCAGGGGAGAGTTTCTTTGACCCAATAATGTTTTGGAGGGAGGGGCTGAATACCTTGCTGAAGCGAATGATTACTCGATTTAAAGATAAATGCGGAGCTGTCACGGTCGAAGCGCTGGTTTCATTTGTGGGATTTTTGTTCGTCATTATTACGATTCTTAATGTGGCGAATTATTGTCGTGCGCAAATGGTTATTTCCAATGCCGTCGACGCTGCGGCAAGGGAGATGGCTCAGTACTCATACTTCTATGAAATGTCCGGCATGAAGAAGTTTAACGATTATGTGAACGATAATGCCGGCGTCG
>FMTX01000038.1 GCA_900100895.1 Lachnospiraceae bacterium YSD2013 | reverse complement strand
CTGAATAATCTCAAAGATTTTCAGGGTTGCATTGTTGTTTGATTGTCAAGGTTCTGTGTTGCTCCGTTTTCGTCGCAACGGTGATATATTAGCACTCGTAACGACTTTCGTCAAGCATTATTTTTTCTTTTTTTTAAGAAGTTTTTCAAACCAAACTTACTTCAATTACAGAAAAATTCCACCGTCGCGCGGTGGAATTCTAATTTACCATTATTTAAGCCCAATGTCAACAGATTTGAGCCACTTTTTTGACAAAAATTCAAGGAATTATTTAAGCACAGTATTGATCATAAATTCATTGCCCGAAGCCTTCACCTCAGCCAATGCTCCGCTGACTATCGGAAGCCTCGGCGAAAGGTGTCCCAAATCGATATCAAGCACTATCGGCACCCCATATTTCTCCAATATTCCTATAGCCGCGTCTCGACAGGTAAACCCGCCGAAGTCATCATAATAATGAAGCGGTCTTCCTATTAAAAAGCCCTTCACATATTTAAACCACCCGGCCTGCTCCATCTGCCACAATGCGCGTCTCACACTCATCGGATTCAAATCGCACGACTCGAGGAACCAGATAATCCCGTCCTCGCGATAGCGCTCACAGAACTCCGCCACCTTATCAAATCGCGTACCGCACAGAGTCACCAGACAATCCGTGCACCCGCCTATCAATCTTCCGGCAAAAGAAACCTCTTCTCCCCCCACAATCGTCTGCTCATAAGGCATATTAATTTTGTAAGGAGCCAGATAATCCGGTGTAACCCCCTCAGGGACTTCATCCGGCATCGTTCGGTTCTCCCAACCGTCATAATTCTTAAACTCCAACCGCTCACCCTTAAGCAGCGCCCACGTATCCTCAACGCAGGCATGCCAGGGTCTCATACCGAAAGGCTTAATCCCCGGCCCATATATCGCCGCAGTATCACACAGTGTCGGCAAAAGAAAGGTCAGATTCGTATTGTCCGAATATCCGCTATACCACTTAGCACGAGCACGCTTGATTCCCTCAAAGTCCACAAAAGGCAAATCCTCGCACATAAGCTCGCCGCCGCCGCACGAAATAATCGCATCTACATTCTTATTAATAAAGAAGTCATTAATCTCCTCGGCGCACTCCTCAGGCGTATTGCTTTTGCCAATACCCAAAGCCACGCGACAGTTGGGGCCTTCGTCAACGTTGTAACCCATAGACTCAAATCTCTCAATCGCCGAATCTAACTGCGCCAAGTCCTCGACTCTGGTACAACCGAAAGAAGGCGCTATCAACCCGATTCGTCCATTTTCCGGTAAAAACTCAGGATATCTCATATAACCCCCTATTAAAACGCAAGCCGCTGCATCCCCTGCAACGGCTCACTGAATCTCTACATTCCTATATACTTCCAAATATCAATCGCCGCAAGCGTATGGCTGAACCTAGCCACAATCGCATACATGTAATTGTACTCGTACAAGAACTTCATAATCGGATTGGCCTGCACGCAATCAAAGATACAGTTGGCAAAAGCACCCTGATCGAACACCATAACCACGCAATAAACCGTCCAGGTCACGATAATTACTTCGCAAATAACCACAGGAACACTCAAAAGCTTATTCACAGCGCTCACGCCCGGAAGCTTAGCAATAATCTTAAGTGTCGTAAAGAACAGGCTTAAAATCCTGTAAATCGTAATCATAAGGAACAGTAACAACAGCGTCACTATAAAGATAACCCTGTCCTGATCGATATACTTTCTGATTGCGAATCCAATCAAAAGCACCACAACCGCCGCAATAATTGCCGACACGAAAGAACACAGTTCCTTAACCGCACCGCGCTTAAAGCCCACGATAATCTTGATTACCAGAAAAAGCACAAGCACAAGAAACGGCACATTTACCAAAAACCAATTACTATCCATAGTCATATCCTCCCTCTATCCTAACGAAGCTCCACAGCATCGATAGTGTCTTCGGTCACAACCGTATATTTATATGAAGCTTTATCCGGCACCAGCAAAAGAACGGGTTTCGAATACTCTCCCTCGAACTTAAGCTTACCCTCATACGTCCCCACATAAATCGACGTATCTCCGTACAATACCACACAGCCGTTACCGAAAGTCACATTGGAATAGTCGAAGTCAAACGCTTTCTCGCAAGTCTTCTTGCCTTCCTTGTCATATACTTCCAGCCTGTACTTGGATCCATTCGCCTGATTGCTGTATATCGCGGCAAAAGCATCTGTTCCGGCAAAAACCGACAGCACTTCATCATTGATAAACATTTCCGAAACGCTCACCGGCTTGTGTGCGCCTGCGAATACACTTATGCGCGCATCCGAAACTGCCACAGCGGTCTCCGTATCCAGAAATTCCACATACGGAATCATTTCACCCGTATAGTTAAATCCGCTGACATAATTGTCAATACTGTTCTGACCCACCGGCCCAAAGTTATAAAAAGCCACACTGCTCTTTAAATCATTACAATCAATGTAATAATATGACACGCATATCATCTCGGCATCCGGCGACAAATCAATGTCTATCGGGTATCCGCTCTTCTCCATCGTGGTGCGGAAATACGCCACAACGGTACCGTTGGAATCATACAGATAAATCCATGTAACATCCAAATCCTCGAGCACAGCCGCGACATAGCCATTATCGGAAACCGTTATCTTACGAACCGGCTTGTCAGTGTCGACCACACCCGTTTCCCCGGATGAACTCTGCAGATAAATCCTGCTGCCGCCATAATCGGCAAAAGCAGCCATTCCGCCGCTCACAGCAATCATCGGATTCTGCATATCGAAAGTCTGGTTCCAGAGAAGCTTCCCCGTCGCATCCATCGCGCTTGCACCATCCTTACTAAACGTAAGCACGCTCCCCGCGAACTCCAGAATCTTCGTACCGTCAACATTACTGCGCTTGATACTGGACCCGATTTCAATGGATTCAAATATTCTGCTTCTTTCGTATATAAAATAACCTATCAGCACCGACGCCAAAAGAACGGTTATCAGACCAATCGCATAAACCCTCGCAAGCTTATGCTTACGTATCTTCTTCTTGGCCTCAACATCAACCGAAGGAACATTCCTCGCGCCGGGAAACTGAATCGTGTTGGAATTCTGTCCCATTAAAAATCTTCCCTTTTACTGTCCCGATTAAACGAACTTATAAACTGTCTTGGACGCATACTTGTCAGCGCCGCCGAATACACATGAAGGGAAATTCGGCTTGTTGACGCTGTCGGGGAAGAACTGAGTCTCAAGGCAGAGACCCATGCGCTTTGAATACTTGGCGCCACCCTTACCTGTCTGAGGCGCAATAGCGTTGCCCGCATAGAACTGCACACCGGGAAGGTCTGAGTAAACTTCCATCACGCGTCCGGATTCTTTGTCCTCAACTGTAGCAATCTTTCTGACAGTCTTATCATATCCGTCAATTACAAAGTTATGATCGTATCCGCCGGTCATAACAAGCTGGTCAAACTTCGTATCGATATCATCGGCGATCCTGCGACCCTTGGTAAAATCCATAACTGTGCCGGTTACCGAAGCAATCTCACCTGTAGGGATAGCACCGGGCACGATAGGTGTGTAGCATGAAGCGTTAAGAGTAAGCACATCATCAATAATCAGCTTGCCGCAATCATGTCCCGAAAGATTGAAATAGGAATGATTGGTAGGGTTGATAATGGTCTTCTTGTCGCTCTCGCCGGTATATTCAAGAACAATTTCATTGTCCTCTGTAAGCGTATAAGTAATCGTGAATTTCTTGTTGCCGGGGAAGCCCATATCCATGTCGTCCATGGCCAAAGAAAACTTCACGCCGTTCTCCACTTCCTCATAATCCCATACTCTCTTATGGCTTCCAAGAGCATAGTCGCTGTGAAGGTTGTTGGGTCCGTCGTTAACGGCTGCCTTATACTCAACACCATCAATCTTGAAAGTTGCGCCGCCGATTCTGTTGGCACTGGGCGCAATAACCGCGCCAAAGAAGCTTGCATTCACTTCATAAGAAGCAACATCGTCAAATCCGAGAACTACATCCTTAACCGCCCCGTTTTTGTCAGGTACAAAAAGCTTGGTAAGAATCGCACCGTAGTTAATAACCTCAGCGCTCATTCCCTTAGAATTCTTAAGCTCGAAAGCATATACTTCCTCGCCCTTTTTGGTAGTACCGAAAAGTCTTTTGCTCATATTCCTAGTCTCCCTAATAATATTTATAATTCCACGCGTCCCTCAAGTGCGCGAAGTAAAGTCACTTCGTCAATGTATTCAAGGTCGCCGCCCACGGGAACGCCACTGGCAATCCTTGATACTTTAATACCTGTAGGCTTGATAAGCTTGCTGATGTACATGGCGGTTGTCTCGCCCTCAAGGCTTGAATTGGTAGCGATAATAACCTCCTTAACATCTCCCTCAAGGCGCTTTATAAGCTCCTTAAGCTTAATGTCGTTGGGTCCGATACCAAGCATCGGCGAAATCGCCCCGTGAAGTACATGGTACACCCCTTCGTATCGACCCGTCTTCTCGTAAGCTGCCAGGTCTCGTGGAGTCTCCACCACCATAATCACAGATTTATCCCTCTTCGGGTTCTTGCAAATAGGACAAATCTCAGAGTCGGTCAGAGTATAACAGCAACTGCAGTAACGCACGTTCTTACGCGCATTGACCATCGCCCCCGCAATCCTCTCAACCTTCTCCTCCGGCAATCCTATCAAATGAAAAGCAAGCCTTTGGGCAGACTTGCTCCCTATTCCCGGAAGGGATGAAAGTTCCTCTATAAGCTTGTTAACCTCGCCCCCGTAAAGATTCATTAAAATCCGAATCCTCCGAGTCCGCCGAGTCCGCCTGTCATCTTGCCCATAAGCTCTGAACTTGCGTCGTCAGCCTGCTTAAGTGCCTCGTTAACAGCCGCAACAATAAGATCCTGAAGCATTTCTACATCGTCGGGATCCACAACTTCTTTGTCGATAATAACTTCCTTAACTTCCTTCTTACCTGTAACGGTAACGCTTACAGCACCGCCGCCGGCCTTGGCTGTAAACTCCTTGGTCTCCATTTCTTTCTGGCTTTCTTCCATCTGGCGCTGCATGCGCTGAGCCTGCTTCATCAAATTATTCATATTACCGGGCATACCGCCGGGAAATCCGCCTCTCTTTGCCATTTTTAAATCCTCCTAACGTTTTCTTGGCAGCCAAAGAAACCTTGCCGCCTCAATATATAATTAATCCTCTTCAACTACCGTCATTCCAAACATCTTCGTAAGGTCCGGATAGTCAGTTTCATAATGTACTTCGTCCTCGGCAAGAACCGTCTTAATCGAGATTTCCTTGCCTACTATCTGCTCTATGGTGTTCTTAAGGTCCTGCAGATTCTGCTCGGCGTGGGCCTTGGTGGTATCCTCGGCACACTCAAAATGCGCTCTGCACGCTTCCTTGGAGAATACCAAAAGGAGCTCTCCCTCGGCACCCAGCGAAGGCTTGGCGTTCTTGGCAAACATTCTGTGGGAGATATCCACAGCGCCGAGAATCTTACGCCAGTTTTCCACAACTGCCTTAATATCATCGGGTACAGACTTGGGAAGTGCCGCGGGCTTGGGCTTAGGCTTACCGTCCGCCACATCGCCTGATACAGCACCTGCCTGAACAGCTCCTGCACCGACTCCACTCATTATAACACCGTTTTCAAGTTTGTCTTCAATACTTGCAATCCTCGGAATAACCGAATCGGCCGTAGCCTCGGTCTCCGGCTTGCAAAGCTTAACAACCGCAATCTCCGTAAGCACACGCTTATTGGATGCATATCTTATCTGATTGGTAAGCTCACTGAACACACGAATATATCTGATAATCGATTCCGTCGGAACGAGTCTTGCCTCATCTACGAGACGCTCCAACGCCTCACGGGACATATCGGCGATAATCGACATATCGTCCGAGGTCTTGGCAAGTAACAAATTGCGAAGGTACCAGGTCAAATCGCTTACAAACTGCGATATCTCGCGTCCTTCCATCACCGCGTCTTCCAAAAGCTTAATAGATGTATAAACATCACCCGCGATAATTGCGCGCACCATATTACTGTACACAGCACTGTCAACTGCACCGAGCACATCCAGCACCATCTGGTAAGTTAACTTCTTGCCGAAATTGAATGCCAGGCACTGATCAAGCAAGCTCAAAGCATCGCGCATCGAACCATCTGCAGCCTTAGCAACATATCTCACCGCATCGCTCTCAGCCTCAAGTCCCTCGATTCCGAGCAATTCCTCAATTCTGGCAGCAATGTCATCTACGCTTATTCTTTTAAAATCGTACCTCTGGCAGCGGGAAAGAATAGTGACCGGAAGCTTATGAACTTCCGTTGTCGCAAGAATAAACACCACATATGACGGAGGCTCTTCCAAAGTCTTAAGAAGCGCATTAAACGCGCCGATTGAAAGCATATGAACCTCGTCGATGATATATACCTTAAAACGGCCCTCCGTCGGCGGATACTGAACCTCCTCCACAATCTGGCGGATGTTGTCTACACCGTTATTGGAAGCCGCGTCAATCTCTACCACATTCATGCTCGAACCCGACTGAATCGCCTTACAGGAAGCACACTCCATGCATGGATCCTCGCCGTTACGGTTCTCACAGTTAATAGCCTTCGCAAAAAGCTTAGCTACCGAAGTCTTACCTGTTCCTCTCGTACCGCAAAAAAGATAGGCATGACCTATCCTGTCGGACTTAATCTGATTCTTAAGAGTCGTGACGATATGGTCCTGACCCTTAACATCTTCAAACCTCGCCGGTCTGAACTTACGATACATTGCTGTATATGACATCGGTACCTCGCAGCTTAAAATACTATACTAAATAATTATATAATAAAGGGGGTAAAAATCAAGTTGAGGCATTCATATTGTCCGGGATTTGGTCTAAAGTATTGTATGGTGTTCCTATATACGCCTAAATGTACTATAATCAAAAGAAAGGGATATTACCGAATATTCCAAATGTCACCCGGGGAGGTTATCGCATGCAAAAATTGCTTTTGGTGGACGACGACACGGAAGTATTGGCAGTTAACAAGAAGTATTTCGAGCAGGACGGATTCTTAATCCGCACCGCCGCATCGGCAGAAGATGCCTACAGAGTACTCGGCGAGTTCAAGCCCGACTGCATACTGTTAGACGTTATGATGCCCGGCACCGACGGATTTCAGGCTTGCGACAAGATTAAGAAATTGTCCGGCGGCGCGCCTGTTATTTTCCTGACCGGCCGCGTAAGCGAGGATGACAAGGTCGAAGGCCTCATGCTCGGCGCCGATGACTATATCGAGAAGCCCTACAGCCTTAAAGAACTTAAGGCTCGTGTTACCGTGCAGCTTCGCAAGAAGACCGCCAAGGCTCCGGAGCAGAGCAATATTCTTTCCATTCCCCCTCTTAAAATTGACATTGTAGCTCACAAAGCTTTCTATAACGACACCGAAATCCCGCTCTCCAACCGTGAGTACGAGCTTCTTTACATGCTCGCGGGCAAAAAAAACAACGTCGTAACCTTCGAGGAAATCGGCTCCGCTTTCTTTGGCGTATATTCCGAAGCCGACCGTCGTACCGTAATGGTTACCGCCAGCCGTATGCGTAAGAAATTGGAAGACTATACCGGTCTTGACAACATTGTCGAAACCGTTTATTCGAAAGGTTATATATTAAGGTCCAAATAATGGCACAGAAGACTACATTTAAGAATCCCGGGGTTGAATCCGATACAATCGAAACCCTCTCCAAAAAGCTCCTTAAAACCACGGCCAAGCTTTCCGCGGCCAACAAAGAGCTTTCCAAGACCAATAACGAGCTCGCCGAGTCCGAGCGCAAGCGCAAGGAAATGCTTGCTAACATCTCTCATGACCTCCGCGCTCCCATCACAGCCATCCGCAGCGCGCTCGATCTTCTTTCTACACTCGAGAATCCTACCGCTGAGGACATTAAGAGCACCATCGGCCTCATGGACAGACGCGTGTCTACCCTCGAGAGCCTTATTCAGGATATGTATTTTCTGTTCTGCGTCGAGGACGAGACCCGTCCGCTTGACCTTGAAGACGTGGATCTGGCTCCCTTTCTTGAGAGTTACTTCTACGACGCTGTCATCGATTCCCGATACGATTCTCACGATATGCAGCTCGACATCCCTATGGATCTTAGCTGCCACGTGAACATAGACGTTCAGAAGACCATCCGCGTGCTTGACAACCTCTTCACCAACGCTGCCAAGTACTCAGGCGACGGCACATCAATCACGCTTTCCTGTCGCACTTCCGGCAAGAACGCAACCATCACCGTCTCCGACAACGGCCGCGGCATCCCCGCCGAATCCCTCGCCCACATCTTTGACCGTACCTACACCGTCTCCAGTTCCCGCTCTCCCGGCTCTCCCACCGGCTCCGGCCTCGGTTTAGCCATCGTTAAAGCAGTAGTGGAAAAAGAAGGCGGAACGGTTACATGTGAGAGCGAAGTGGGTAAGGGGTGTGCATTTGTAGTGACGGTACCCTGTAAATAGGCCTCGCCAGACCTAATCATCAGATTTATTGCCGACAAGCATCAAGAAATGGGGGCCGATGCGGCCCCCATTTCTTTTTTCTAAACCACTATCTCATACTTTTCTTTCAGTTCATTATGCATACTATACTTTATAACACCTTCTCGCTGCATTCTTCCCACCACTATTCCGGGTGCAATGCCTTGCTCTTTAGCAAACTTGATGATGCCGGCTTCAGAATAGTCCCCGTTATCTCTAAAGGTTTTAAAAGCATCTCTCTCTATCAGCACATCTCCCGACCACAAATCTGCCGCTCTCTCGTCATCTTCAGATGTTCCGTCCTCACATTCAACATGGCCCAATACTATATGTGCAAGTTCATGAAATAGGCTAAACCAAAACTTGTCAGCATCTTTACCTCCTGCAGTGAGCCCGACTACATATTTGTTCCCGTCCAAAAACGTGGCTCCCTGCAAAAACGAGCCTTTAAGATGTGGAAGAAACACAAGCGCCACCCCACATTCTGCCAAAGAAGCCCTTATTTCAGGGCAGAAATCTTCCGGACTCATAAGCGTCATTTTGCGAATGCTAGGCAAAATAGACACCAATCTGTTAACGTCTATAGGCCCGGTCTTGATCTCTCTTGCCTTAATCTTAGCTTCCTGAGCCCATGCCATAAGTGCAAAATCACTCTTTTCTGTAAGTGCCAGTCTCCTGCATGCTATCTTGGTAAGCTGTGCATTCTCAAGCAAAGAAAGCCCAACAACTTCAAAATACTTTCTCAGATATCTGGCCTTTTGCAAAGCATCCTTTGTCTCCGGAACCCATCCAAACTTAGCCATCTCACTATACGGAAGTAGCTTGGCCAATTCTGCATCGGCCTCCATCTCATTCTCTTCTCGCGCCTTAATGAGCTTCTCTCTATATATCGCCTCGAGATTATTCCAATACTGAGCAGGAACTCCAAGAACCGTTTCTAATCTCACTGCCACTTCAGGTGTAAGCTGAACCTCACCATTAACAAGTTTACTCACATGTTTCTCTGAGAGATTCATTCTGACCGCGAACTCTTTCTGACTCATTCCTCTGTCATTAAGCTGTTCTTTAATCGTCACTCCGGGTGGCGTAGCAACGAAAGTGCGACTCCTTACCATAAAACTCCCTCCTCACCTAACAACCATTTTTAATGATAATCCACAATTTCGATAACATTAGCAATCTGTATCTTATCTCCACTTTTTGAAAACACCAACCTATATGGATGGACCAAATCCAAAGCATATTGTCCTTTTCTATCTTGAGAAAGAAGGTGACAACGTCCAATGTGATATTGTATCATCATCTCTATCGTATCGGCAGCCGATAGTTCATCTATACGTTGGTGTATCTTATCAGCCATATCTCTGCCATACGCCCGTTCCGCAGCCTCGGCATTCGTACAAATACGCTCAATCTTTCTGCTTCTATAAGTTATCTCCAACACATCACCTCAATATCGAATTTACCTTCGAGGTAAATTCAGTATATAACCATTGGTGCAGTAAGTCAAGCAAGCAATTTACCTCTGAGGTAAATCAATTATACCTATATTATTCTTTCCCTCTGCCAAAAAAATTGCCCCACCCAACCCATATACTACATTAATCGAGGGTGTTATAATAGAATTGTTAAGCATCATCTCAAATAAAGTAATCAAAAAACACAAAACGCTTTTATGAATAACAATACAATCTCAATCATCATCCCCATATACAACCGAGCCATCTACCTTGACCGCTGCATCACAAGCGCGCTCAATCAGGACGGTGTTTCTACCGAAATCATACTAATCGATGATGGCAGTACCGATGATTCACTCGAGGTTTGCTGTTCATATGCCGACAATCACCCCAACATTAAGGTAATACACCAGGAAAACGGCGGCCTTTCTTCAGCTCGCAACATCGGTCTCGATAACGCGACCGGCGATTATATATTCTTTTTGGACAGTGACGACTATCTCGTTGAAAACACGCTTCAAGTATTAGTTAAAGAACTCAAGGCCCACGATGCCGACTACATCATCGGCAACTTCGAGCGCGTTGACGAATCCGGTGCCCTCATATCGAAAAGTCAAATGCCAGATTCAATAAAAAATCGTCTCCTTAGTGAGGACGACTTCTGGAAATACGCCGAGCCCGACGCCTCTTATTTACTATTTGTAACCGTATGGGGCAAACTGTTCAAAAGAAAGATATGGGACACACTTCGCTTTCCGATGGTTCGTTTTGCGGAAGACGAATTCATCCTTCCCAGCATTGTGTCACAGTGCGACCGAATCTTTGTATCAGACTGCATAGCATACAAACAGACGCTTTCTTCTTCAAGCCTGGTAAGGAGCGCTTACAGTATAGAAAAACTTAATGTTCCAAAGTCAAAACTCTCGGTAGCCGACCATCTTATCACAAAGGGCTATTACCTTTTCGCTCTGAAAAAGGTCGAGAAGGCCATAGCAGATACTTGTAACGCTAGTCAATCACTCAGCAACAATATCGCCAAAAACGAGTTCGCTCAAATTATCCAATCAACACGAATCCTAACCCTCAAACTCTCGCCACATATTTCCGTTAAAAAGCGCTTTAAATTATTCATATTTACACGCTTTCCGCATCTGTATTTCAAATTGACAAAGTTTCTATACAACCTCAAAAACAAAAGGTAAACGTATCAAAACGTTTACCTTTTAATTATCTACAGCAATTCTCTGTCCTTATCCCTGAACTTATGAATCGCAGAATATAATCTGAAGCAATGCGAAAAAAGCGAGATCTGAAAACACTCTTTAATCGAAGCCGGCGGTACGCATCTTATTACCTTCTTAAATCGCCGATGCTTGTCTTTAAGAACCTCTCTCTGTTCCTGAGACAATTCCAAGCACCTATCCGCTTTTCCAAGGATTCTCATACCCAGTTGCGCATATTCCCTCTCGGCATCTTCCAAGCCTTTACCTGAAATGTACTGCAATATCCTGATGTATGCCTCTATAGTATCAACTCTAGCCCAATTGAACTTTCTGCGCATAATACTGGAATCATTGTACCTATACCTATATATTACCTTATTGGTGCATACAATCTTCTTGCACTTCGGAATCAAATCTGGCAGAACATACTGATCTTCATTAATCAACCCCTCAGGATAGCGAACATCATCAAACAAATGCCTGCTATACAACTTAGCCACAGGAAAAAGAACAGAAAGGTACTTCTTCCCAGCGTACTCCCAGAATTGTTTTTCTGTAATTTCTCCTTCTATGAGCAGTTCACCGGAATCTTTTCTATGGGAACCGTCTTCATTAATCAAGGAATACATTCCTATAACCAAATCAGCATTACTTTCTTCCTGAATTGTAGAAAGAGTTTCTACGGCATTTGGCTCAACCATATCATCGCTGTCAACAAAGAACACAAATTCGCCTTGAGCATTATCAAGTCCTACATTTCTTGCAGCAGAAACCCCTTGATTCTTTTGATGTATCACCTTGACCCTAGCATCTCGCGCCGCAAACGCATCACAAATAACACCACTCTCGTCAGAAGAACCATCATCAATAACTATTACTTCGATGTCACTATATGTTTGTCTTAATACACTGTTAAAACTGTCTTCCAAATATTTGTCTACGTTGTAAACGGGTATAATAATCGATACCATTGCAAGTTTTCTTCCTTTTATTCCTGCTACAGTACAAACCAATTTGACACAGTTGTAATTCTTTAATTAATTACTTTTTCTTTATTTTTTTTAAATATCCCCCGATTAATCCAATATAGTACCTAAATTCCTCTGTTCTGGAAAAGCAAACCAACGTAACCAGGATTACTACAACCGTGGAAACAACACCATTTACCACAAATTGCAAAATGTCTCTTCCAATTTCACTTTCAATACTATTTCCTATATTGCACCAATCTGTTAATATCTTACATCCAAACATACAGGCCACAAATAGTCCACTATAAATAATCATTCTGAACGCGTAAGCCCAGCAAGATGATTTGAATTTTAACTTATACACATAATATATCTTCATAACAATTTGAATCAGATATGTACAAAATGTCCCCAGAAAAATGCCAATAATACCCCATGCCTTTCCCAGCACTATAGATACAATAAGGTTCACAACAGATCCCAAAATAGAAATATTGCGCCCCTCTTTAAACAGACCGCTCACATGCATAGCCGTATATATAGGCTTGCAAACTATATAGCAGAATAGGTTAATCAAAATAATAAATAGTATTCTGTCCTCGTATAAATATTGCGCCCCCACCCATACTTTGATGAAAGGTTCAGAGCATACATATAACCCTGTGCACCCCCAGATTGCAAAAATTGCGTACCCCCATGTAAGTCTGTTAACCACACGCGAGCAGTCCTTACCGCTTCCAACTGCAAAAAGATTACCCATGCTAGCCTTAATTCCGGCCTCGACTTGGAATATCAAATTCATAAAAATGCCGGTTAATGTAGTATAAAACTGGTTAGGAGCTACCATTATAGTACTAACCAACATGGAAATGAGAATATTGTCTGTCGAAGTAGTAATCTTTCCTGACAATTCCTTAATGAAAATATTCTTAACGTTGTCGAATACTTTCTTCTTATCTTCTTTGGGAAGTGGTATTTTTTTCAAATAAGTATAGCGCTTATCCACTTGCCTTGATATTAAATAGTTGGATATCAATGTCGTAACAATAGATATGGAAAGATAAATTATGTAGCTGTAATCATCCCCATACTTATTAAGTAACAGTAAGACAACTATGTTAATTGACGTTCTGACAATATAAAATAGAGTATTATAAAAAGAAAAAATGTATACTTTCTGGTCTGCATTAAGCAAAGAAATCTTATATGAAAACAGGTACGAGCAGGCTGAATTCAGCACAAACAGCATAAAGATGACCCTTACATACCACAAAGGATATGTAATATCTTCTTTAATAATAAACTGCACAAAGAGGCATGCTATTGTCCCCATTCCCATAACCGCAAGGGCAATCAGCCGATAAGCTTGCTTAAAAAAGGTCATAAGCTGACTAACTTTTTCATGATCCTCCTCTGCCAGTGGCTTGTATAAATTGTATACAATGGCACTTCCGATTCCCAATTCTGCAAGTGACAGGCACGCTATTATTTCGGTAAACAATCCGTTTAACGCCACAATCTGGCTGCCCAACAATCTGGCTATTATGGACTTTGTAACGAAATTGAACAGAGTCGTCACACCCTGTGCTCCAAAAGCATACGCTATATTCTTTACACTCTTCTGAGTTCTACCCATTTAAAACCTCTGTGTT
Organism: Lachnospiraceae bacterium YSD2013; assembly: GCA_900100895.1. Lineage (GTDB taxonomy): Bacteria > Bacillota > Clostridia > Lachnospirales > Lachnospiraceae > UBA1258. The sequence goes on along the minus strand of FMTX01000038.1, from coordinate 335 downwards.
CTTCAATATAAAACAATCTTAATCTGAAATACATTATCACATAACCTGATTGCTATTATACATTTCTAACAGAAAAGTTTCAATTATCTAGACTTAAGCCCACATAAAACATTAGAGGAGGGGCAGCTTACGCTACCTCTCCTCTTTTTAGTTCTGTTATTGCTTAACTGTTTCTTTCCCGATTATTCCTCAGGAACTGTTTCAGCCTCTTCGTTACCGGATACGGTTTCTTCACCGCTTTCCTCAACTGCAGGAGCCTCAGGCTCTTCAGGAATTTCAGGTGTCTCGGGAACTTCAGGTGTTTCAGGCTCTACATATACGGAACCTACACCGTC
>FMTX01000015.1 GCA_900100895.1 Lachnospiraceae bacterium YSD2013 | reverse complement strand
AAATAAACATCCACCCGCATAGCGGGTGGTTTTTCTTTTTCGGGCATAGCCCTAATACTACTAGCCACCCACAAGTGGGTCTTATATTTGGCCTGCCAGCCACGCGTCGTGTTACTTGCTACCCGTAAACGGGTCCTGTGGGTCGAATATACTTAATTGATCCATTTCGTAATCTTGCTTTAGCTGGTTGGCTATATAACTTTTTATTGCTGCAGTGTTCTTCCCTACAGTATCTACATAGTATCCCTTACACCAAAATTCGCGGTTTCGGTATGCGAATTTCATATTCCCATACTTTTGATATATCATGAGACTGCTCTTTCCTTTTAGGTATCCCATAAAACCCGAAACGCTCATTTTGGGCGGGATACTTAGTAAAAGGTGTATGTGGTCCGGGCATACCTCGCCCTCTATTATTTCGACACCCTTCCATTGGCATAGAGTCCTTATTATGTCTCTGATATCCTCTCTTTTTTCGTTGAAGAATACCTTCCTTCGATACTTTGGCGCAAACACCACATGGTATTTGCAGTTCCATTTCGTATGTGCTAAACTTTGTGCATCAGTATTTTGTCCCGACAATGTACTGTCCTCCTAATGTGTATTTTCTTGCGTAACTGGCAGGTCACGCTTTTGATTATACACATTAGGAGTATTGAAACTGAATACATCTCTTAAGCTCAACGGAACCACGCGACTATCGCGTGGTTTTCTTTATACAATAAGAATCTTTTCGATGGTAAAGCTTCCGTTTTCAAGATACGTTCTGATTCTCTGCGTATCTCTCGTGGTAACGATACCCGAAGCGGGAATTCCACATACCTCGCCCCACTTGTCGGTAGCCTTTCTGAAAGCGCATACAAACTCGAACCAGTCGGGGTAGTCCTTAAGGATTGCCTTCTCTACTCGGTTATCGTAGTCGATATAGATAGGAATCATACGCTGCTGAACAGACTCCTCAATCTTCTCTCTGGTGCTGTAGTTAACGTCCGCACCGCTTCCGTCGGTGTTACCTGCCGCAATCACGCGGAAGTTGGGATGACGCTGTACGCGCTCGCCGCCGGGGAAGCTGTAGCTTGAATCAATCTTGTTGGTAAGGAAAGAATTAAGCTTAACCGTAGCCTTGCTGTTACCGTTATCAAGCTCGTCGCAGAAAGCAATTCCGCCGTACTTGTAAAGTCTGTAGAAGTTAGACTCGCTGTACTCACCTGTAGCCGTAACATAGCCGAGGATATCGTATTCTTCATTGATGTAGCCGATATCGTCGCAGTTAAGCCCGAGAATCTGCCCTACCTGCATTATCATATATGTCTTACCGCAGCCCGAAGGTCCGATAAGGTAAGGGTTAACATCTTCCATAACTGCAGTGATTACATCGTCAAACATCTCGTGGAAGAGCTCGCCCTGCTCAATTCTTCTCTGCTTCTCCGCCTGAACCATTCTGAAGCGGTCGGCAAAAGGAATACTCCTGTCAAGAAGCGGGCTTACGGGCTCAATGGGGCCATCATGTCTGTGTCTGTGAGGAACGTGCGGAGGTGGCGGCATGAGACCGGGTGCGCCGAGAGGTGCTCCGGCTTCGGGGCCGGGCTCAATGGCAGGCATGGGCGGAACAGGCGCGCCCTCCGGCTGCTTTGCCATGCGCTCAATGCTTGCACTGTTAAGCACACTGAGTTTCTCAATCTTATCAAGAATTGCCTCATCTACCTTGGCCTTTGTCAGGAATTCATTAATTTTCTCATCGTTATGAATGGTTCTTCCTATGCGGTCCACAACTGCATCCGCATCCTTACCGAGCATGGCAATCTCTGCGGAAGTATTGTTTGTAAGTGCCTTTGCAAGAGCCTTATATTTGTTAAGCTCTGCCTCTGCATCGGAAAATACCTGCTTAAGGAGAACGTCTTTCTCCATAATGATTGCTTTCTTTTGCGAAGCTATGTATTCTTTAAGAGCCACGTCAACTTCTGCCTTAACGTTCTTAGCCTTGGCATCAAGCGTCTCCTCAGAGATTCTGACAATGTTCTTGGCCTTTTCGTTAAGCTCGTCGGCCATCGCTTCGAAGGTCTTGCCCTTAAGCTCCAAACCGTCGAAAAGTTCCTTGCCGCTTGCAACGATAGCTTCTGCAGTGCTCACGTTCTTCTCAACAAGCGCGAGTCTTTCGGGAGAAATATCGTACACTCCGTTGCTGCGCTCGACCTTTGCAGCCGCTTCATTAATTATTGCCTCATAATTTTCGGGATTGGTGGCAATAAGTTTCTTGGTCACAGCGAGGAGGTTGCTTAAATACCCATAGTCGTCTATGATGTACTCTCTCACGCGAAGTCCGTAAGTAGAAACCGCATCCAGCACCTTGTCTGCCGCGTCGCTCTTCTTGATGGCGCGAATCAACGTCTGATAATTATTCTTGTCCGCAAACGACGCGAACAGATTATAGTCAAAAGAAGCTCCGACATACCCGCCGGTAAGCAGTGCTCCGTCTTCGTGAATTATGTTTCTGTAGAAAATCGCCTTCATATCAAAGTCCGGCGTGTGCTCGCCAAGGGTGAAGACGTCATCATAAATCTTCTTGGCGTTCTCCATCAAAAGATCATACTTGGAAGCATCCACTCTGCTCGATCTGATTACATCCCACGTATCAACGTACAAAGAAAGCGGCTTAATATCAGGCTCTTTCTTTCCGTCCTCAACCTGCTTGAGCTCAGCAATAACTCTCTGAAGCGCCGCGCTCTTCTGAGAACGCTTCTGCAAAACCTCTATTAAATCATCCAGGCGCTTTTCGTCCTGTGTCTGTCCTAATTCAATCTTAATTGCCATGGTGTACCCCCTTGTTAAGTGTGTAGCATTTTCCCGCGTAGTTTTCTTTGTACAATGCAAGCTGCGGGTAACCCATATCGAGGAAATGTAGTTCTTTTTTCGACGCGGATTCAAAAAACATATACGAAAACAGTCCCAGACCTATCCTGGTCTTCTTGTTGTCATCCAGTCCTACGCTGCATATTCCGTATGAAATCGTTTCCGCCACGCTGCTTCCTGCAAATACGCACTGTGTTCTGTCATTGTCAATGGCTACGAATATCCTCTCGCCCCACGGAAGCCTGTATTCTTTGAACTCAGTATCCGCAAAAGAAAGCTTCGTGACATTGCCCGATTCTTCGGAATCGCTCTCTGTTATGGTATCTTCAGTGTAATAAACTCTCTTGCCTATACTATCGATGCTAAACTGTAATGTCGGTGTCGCTTCCGAAATATCTGCGGTAAGATTTCCTTCGTATCCGCACAAAGCATCATAAAAGCTTACTCCGATACCTTTCATGTCGTGCATTATATCAATCGTAAGCGTATTGCTCTGCCTAAGCACTCCGTTAATGATTACCCGGTATAGTTTGTCGTTTTGTCGCGTTATTCTGTAAGGGAATCTGGCCGTTTTCTTATTGACCGATGCAGTCAGTATTCCGCGGCCGTACCAGCTCTTATTGTATATGTCCCAGCTGACGGGCATGTCGTTAACACTGTATATCCCTTCAACAACGTATTTAACAATAGGAAGCGCCAATATATGCACAAATGCCTTGTCAAGAAAAATCGGTTGAGCAGTCTCGGTATAGCCGCTTAACATTTTTTCGTAGTTATCTGTCGAAAGCGAAATTGACCGATCCAGTATCTGCTTAGTGTTATAATCTAACACGATTCTTCCGTATTGTTTCTCACGAGAATAGACTTCGACTATTTTATCAAGAAGTACGGGAAAGCCTTCATCAGCGGCGCACAGATTGATTACCTTGCTGCCTTCGTAGTAAGCAAGTATGCCTAAAAGCGACTTTCCGTCGTCGAAGAGGTGATAGATATTCACCATATCAAGATTCTTTATGGATGAGATTTGAAGTTCCGTCTCACTCATTCTTTGTACCATCGTAATACCCTCTAACCCTAAATAGTAAACAAGGGACTCTTTTCGAGTCCCTTGCATTATACCATATAAAGCTTTCAAAAAGCCATTCCTGTAATCAGCCTATATCTGCAAATTACAGCGCTTATTTTTCTACTTGTACTCTACGTGTAAGAGTTCGTGAACTCTGCCTTCAAGCACGCCGCCGTGGTAAAGATCTTCCACAACAGGGTTGTCACCGGAGCACTTGATAACGGATGAGCGGTCTGCCTTGAAGAGGCCTGCGGCACGCTTTTCCTTACCTTCACGATATACGAAGGGCTGACCGGCACCGGCTACACATCCGAGAGGACAAGCCATAACTTCTACGAAGTCGAAGTGAAGCTCGCCTGACTCGATAGCCTTGATAAGCTTCTCGGCATTGCCCAGTCCGCTTACTACTGCGATGTCGAGTTCTTTGTCCCCGTAAGGAACCTTGGCGGTCTTAACACCGTCGAATTCTCTTAAGCCAAGGTATTCAATAGCCTTGAGTTCCTCATTGGTCTTAGCCTTGGCAACTCTTCTGAGTGCTGCCTCGGTAACACCGCCGGTAGTGCCGAAGATGGTACCTGCACCTGAGCTGATGGAGAAAGGCATATCGGGGCCCTGAGGCTCGATTTCATTGAACTGAATACCGATTTCTTTGATCATGCGGGCAAGTTCTGAAGTGGTGATAACGATATCTACATCGCGAATACCGTTACGGATGAACTCCTCGCGGGTAATCTCGTATTTCTTGGCAGCGCAGGGCATGATGGCTACGGAAACGGTCTTTAAGCCTTCTTCCTCGTCTGCTTTCTTGTAGTATTCCTTAATGGTAGCGCCGAACATCTCCATGGGAGACTTGCAGCTGGATACGTAAGGAAGAAGCTCACGGTGCTTGGTCTCCACATAGCGAATCCATGCGGGACAGCAGGAAGTGAACAAAGGATACTTGTTGTCACCCTTTTCAATCTTCTCGATAAGCTCGCCTGCTTCCTCAACAACAGTTAAGTCAGCACCTACGGAAGTATCGAATACATTGTCAAAACCAAGCATTCTGAGAGCCGCATAGATACGACCCATGGTGTTCTTACCGGGCTCTAAGCCGAACTCTTCACCAAGAGCAACTCTTACTGCGGGAGCAACCTGAGCAACAACTCTGGTCTTGGGATCGTAAAGAGCCTTCCAGATAGCCTTGAGGGAGCTCTTAACGTGGATGGCAGCGGTAGGACATACAGCCGCACACTGACCGCAGTTAACGCACTCGGTATCAGCAATTTTACGTCCCATGGCAGGCATAACTTTCATCTTGCTGCCTCTGTAAGCAAAGTCGATGGCGCCTACGTTCTGAACTTCGTTACACATACGAACGCAGTCACCGCAGAGGATACACTTGCCGGGATCTCTTACTATGGACTCGGAGGAATTGTCGATTTCCATTTCCTCACGATTATTCTTAAATCTGATGTCGGTTAAGCCGAAACGAACCGCAAGCATCTGGAGACGGCATCTTCCACTCTTCTCACAGATAGTACAATCACGACAGTGAGATGCAAGGAGAAGCTCCAGAATCATCTTTCTGTACTCGTGAAGACGAGGGGTGTTGGTCTTAATCTCCATCTTATCCTTGGGAGGGGTGGAACAGGAAGCATGGATACTGCCTCTGTTGTCCTCTACCACACACATACGACATGCGCCGAAGATGGACATGTCTGAATAATAACAAAATGTAGGAACATGAATTCCGGCCTTGTGAATAACCTGAAGGATATTCTTCTCATCGGTAAAAGGAATACGCATTCCGTCGATAATCATATACTTTTCCATCACACGTACCTCCTTAAACCACTTCTATTGCCTTAAACGGGCAACCTGCCATGCAGGCACCGCATTTAATACACTTTGTAACATCAATTGTATGGGGTTCCTTAACCGTGCCGGTAATAGCGCCTACAGGACACTGACGGGCACACTTGGTACAACCCTTACAAAGGTCGGGATTAATCTTATAAGTCGAAAGAGCCTTACACTGACCTGCGGGACATTTCTTGTCCACTACGTGAGCAATGTACTCGTCTCTGAAGTACTTCATGGTACTGATAACAGGTGAAGGAGCTGACTTACCGAGTCCGCAAAGAGCGGTGTTGCTTACGGTATCTGCAAGCTCTTCAAGTGTCTCAAGGTGCTCCATGGTACCGCGGCCTTCAACTATATCGTTAAGAAGCTCAAGCATACGCTTGGTACCCTCACGGCAAGGCACGCACTTACCGCAGGATTCGTTCTGGGTAAAGTTCATGAAGAATCTTGCAACTTCAACCATACAGGACTTATCGTTCATAACTACAAGTCCGCCGGAACCTATCATCGCGCCCACTTTCTTAAGTGAGTCGAAGTCAAGGGATATATTCAAGTGATCTTCATCGGAGTTAAGGCACAAGCATCCGCCCGAAGGTCCGCCGATCTGAACAGCCTTGAACTCGCCGCCCTTAACACCGCCGCCGATATCGTAAATAACTTCCTTAAGCGTGGTGCCCATGGGAACTTCGATAAGGCCTGTGTTGTTAACGTTACCGGTAAGAGCAAATGCCTTGGTACCGTGGCTCTTCTCGGGACCGAAGGTACAATACCAGTCTGCGCCCTTAAGAATAATGGGCGGAACGTTACAGAATGTCTCAACGTTGTTAAGAACTGTGGGCTTGTCAAACAAACCGTGCTCGGTAGTACGGGGAGGCTTAACACGAGGCATACCTCTGTGGCCTTCGATGGAGGCTGTAAGAGCCGAGCCCTCACCACATACGAAAGCACCTGCGCCCTGACAAATCTTTAAGTCAAAGTCAAAGCCCGAGTTCATGATGTTCTTACCGAGAAGTCCGCGCTTGGTAGCCTTCTCGATAGCAATCGACAATCTTTCAACCGCAAGAGGATACTCCGCACGCACGTAGATGTAACCGTGGTGAGCGTTGGTAGCCTTACCTGCGATAATCATTCCTTCAATAACACGGTGAGGATCGCCTTCCATCATGGAACGGTCCATAAATGCGCCGGGGTCACCCTCGTCACCGTTACATACGATATATTTGTCTTCGGAATCCTGAGCAAGAACCTGTGCCCACTTGGTGCCGGTGGGGAATCCACCGCCTCCGCGTCCGCGAAGTGTAGACTTGGTAATCTCGTCCACGATTTCCTGACTGGTCATGTCAAACAAAGCCTTGGCAACTGCCTGATAACCGCCTACGGCAATATACTCAACCAAAGATTCTGCGTTAATCTGTCCGCAGTGCTCAAGAGCAAGTCTCGTCTGCTTTTTATAAAAAGGAATCTCTGACTGCTGTCTGTAAGGGTTGCCGTCCTTGTCCTTGTATACAAGACGGTCTACGCACTCATCACCGATGATGGTCTTCTCGACGATTTCCTCGCAGTCCTCAACCTTAACCTTAAGATATAACCATCCGAAAGGCTCGATTCTTAAAAGGGGACCTTTTTCACAGAATCCGTGACAGCCTGACTTCTTAACGCCGACAGTGTCATGAGGCTCTTCTTCAAGCATGACGGAACAGGGGATACCCTTTTCTTTCAATATCTCCTGAAGTCTTTCATAAATCTTAAGTGAACCGCCGGCTACGCAACCGGTACCTGCGCAGATAAGAATCTGCTTACGCTGTGAGTCGAGGGAAGCTTTAAATTTCTTGTGAAGACGGTCTAAGTCTTCTCTGGTCTTAACAACATCAAATGCCATTACGCTTCTACCTCCTTACTCTTAAGTTCATCAATGATTTCCTTAACCTTAGCGGGGGTCATTGCAGGATGAACTGTGTCATTAACAGTACATACGGGCGCAAGTCCGCAAGCGCCGAGGCAGGAAACGGTCTCAACCGTAAACATGCGGTCGTCAGTAGTCTTCTTCTTGTCAGAAAGCCCCAATTCCTTTCTGAACTCCTCAAGAATCGGCACGGAATTACGTACATGGCATGCAGTTCCGTCACAAACCTTGATTACGTACTTACCCTTAGGCTCAAGAGAAAAGTTCTCATAGAAGGTTGCCACACCGAAAATCTTAGCCTCGCTGATGCCCAAATCCTTAGAAATATAGCTAAGGCTCTCCTCGGGAAGATAACGGTATACCTTCTGAATCTCCTGCATGATGCCGATTACTCTGGTAGCATCGTGGCCGAAGCGCTCAAGAATCTCGTCAAGGGTCTTAATCTCTTTCTCCGAAAGCATTCATTCTCTCCTTAATAATCATTCATACAAAACGGACAGCCTAACCTCACTGTCCGCCTATGTCCCTTTGTTAATTTTTTGTCATTTGTATTATATCCTTTACGAGCGGACACGTCAAGCAAAAAAAGCCTTGTGAAAATGTTTTTTTCAAAGGCTTTTCATAACACATGTATGTAACACGCGAACACTCTCTACAGCGCTTCAATATCATACCCCAGGTGCCAAATAAAGCCTTTCAGCCCCTCCTCGATATCCCTGTAAGTCTCAGCAAATCTTCCCGAGTACCACGGGTCCGAAATATTTCCACCACGGTCCGTATAATCAAGAAGCTTGCTAACCTTTCCGTCGGGGTCACCGCCCAGAATCCTCATCATGTTCCTCTCATTCATATCTTCCATGCCGATGAGGTAATCGTACTTCTCATAATCTGCGCTCGTCATCTGCCTCGCACGCTTCCCCTCGCACACGATTCCATGCTTGGCAAGTTCCGCCCTCGCCGGCGGATACACAGGGTTCCCCACCCCGTTCCAGCACTCCTCATCGCTCGTCGCCGCCGAAGCAATCTCAAACTCCTCCGCAACGCCCAACCGCGCTATCATATCCTTCATCATAAACTCCGCCATCGGCGAACGGCAGATGTTGCCGTGGCAGACAAATAAAACCTTTATCATTTTTCCTTACCTCAAAAAGTACGTAAAAATTCCAACGGCGTTTCAAATATGTGCTACGCTGTCGCACATATCACGGCGATACCACTTAGGAATCGGATTCTCCATGTCATCAAAGATTGTAAGAATACTCTTGTTAAGCCCCATAATACTATCCAATTCGTTCGGTGCAAAATACTTTGCCCAAACTATTGAAGTTATAGCGCTCACAGAAATATATAATGCAAACAGCCGCCAAAACTCTTCAGGAATACCACCGTTAAAGTACCCGTCTATCTGCCCTTTTGCATATTCGGGATACTTTGTGTCTATCCTGTTAAACTCATACCATGGGTCGCCTATACTATCAAAATCCATCGTATGCCAGTCGATTACCAAAACCTTCCCTGAATTTATGATCAAATTGCCTGTGTGATAATCTCCGTGATGCCGGCACATCGAGCGCCCTTTCAAAAGATGCTTATTGTCTTCAAAATACCGAAGAATCTTTTCGCATCCTGCAAAAGAAACGCCTTCGTGCTTAAATGCATCTATACGAGGCTGTATTGTTTCGATGTAACGGTCATACCAACTCTTTTCAACGCTGTTTTCGGGACAGGTATCATGTATCCTTCGAAGAATACTTCCCGCCTGCTTTCCGACCTCATATTGCTCATTAAAAGGCATCTTTGAAATAACACCTTCCAAGTCTTCTCCGGGCACCCAGGACAACAGTGTGAGGACTTTAGTCCCGTCATCAGTCTTTACACATTCCACACACTTGGGAACCGGCAGCCCCGCATCACTTAGTCGTTTTAAATGCGCGAATTCTTTTTCCTTCTCATCATAGTCCTCGCCGTCTGCAACTCTGAGAAGGAACTCGTCTGTACCACACCGGCATCGATACTTATCATCTCCGGCCATTCCTCTATCTATCTTTTCTGCGCTATCAAATTCAGCCAAATAAGTTTCAAGATTCAATGCATTCCCCATTCTTAAAGCCCTTCTCTAAATCCGTCCATATATTCTGATTCCATCCTTTAAGATTTCATCCGTCAGTTCCAGATTATCTTTAAGTTGATCAAGGCTTAGCACATCTACCTTTTTATGTAGTGAAGTCCTGAGTTTTTCAACCATGCCATAAAACTTTAGGCCCTTCACATCAGAAGAAACCAGCAAGTCCACATCACTGGTTTCCACGGCTTTTCCTTTTGCATAAGACCCAAATAAAACACAATAATGTATGGGATACTCCGCGAATACACGCTCGCATTTTTCTTTTATATATTCCAATTCCAAAATACCGTTCTCTTCGTCTATCGGGTTTATTGCATTAAGTTTATCAAGAATGTAATTGTACTTTATTGTACCAACCTTATCAGCATCATTCTCATAAGATTTATATGACCTCAGAGAAATGCCAAGCATTTCTGCCACCTGTTGCTGGGTCAGTTTCTTTTCTGTTCTTAATTCCTTGATAGCGCTCATATTGCACCTCCATTACATATGGTATGCAATATTTGCACTTTATTGTCAATGGCAAGTGCAAATATTGCACTTGCCATTTATCATTATCGAAGCGTAGTATTTTAGTAGTACGAATATGTTTCTTCGGCAAGATATGCCCTATATTGAGCCATTTTGCGCCAACATGCAAGCCATAGACTGCCTGGTGCCGTGGCAGATAAATAATACTTTTATCGGCATTTCTTACCTCCAAAACCGCATCAAATTGCTCCAGTTTGCCCCGGTTTGCAAGAGAGGGGGGTGCATTTCTCGCAGAGGGGGGTGCACTTTTAGGGGGTGCATTTTTGCCAGGGGGTGCACTCCAGAGGGGGGTGCAAATGCACCCCCTTAGGAAGATTAACTTCCAATTTTATGTTCCAACGTTCATCCCGACAAACTGGAATCTACAGTGCTAATTCCATCAGCCAGCAATCTACTTTTTCTCCCTCAAACATCTCATGTTTTGGAAGTGATTTAATGATTTTAAACCCGGCTTTCTCGTATGCCCTTATAGCCCTTTTATTATCTTGGTGCGGGTCAAGAAGAACTCGTTCCGCAGCCATATTTTCTTTCAAATGAGAAGCCATCATTTTCAAAAAAGATGAGCCTATTCCCTTACTCCAGTATTTCGGCTCACCTATAAACTGATCCATAGCAAACACTATATGTCCATCGTCAGGATAGTCATATTCATCGAACAACTCACCACTCAATTGATAGGCCTGTGCATATCCGATGGGGGATTTCTTATACTCGATGATCATTCTGAATCCATCTGGAATTTCTTCCAAAAAATGTGCAGACAAAGTATCCATCGTAAACCTGACGTCACGACCTTCGTAATACTCCAGCACTCTCTTATCTGTCAACCATTTAAACATGAGTGGAAGATCTGTTTCCGTAAAATCTCGGATTGTTATTTCATCTTTTTCTATTTTCACGTAATCCTCCCCGCAAACTTGAATTTATATAAGAGTATAACCTCTGAACCCGCGCACGGAATAGTACGAATCCGCCCCGTTATGAAATGTGAAAACCGTTCCGTAACGTCGTTCGCAGAACAATGCACCGCCCTTGTCGCGAATATCAGCCGGCGTAGAGATCCAACTTGACGTTTTCAAATCAAATTCCCCGAGACTTTGCAATCGGCGATAGAGTTCCTCCGTCATGATCAAAACACCGATTTCTTTTGCTTTCCATTCGGCACTGCCTGACGGCGGGTTTTTAGCACGCCCCTGCAATGCCTTTTCGTCATAGCACAGGCTTCTGCGCCCGGAAGGGGACTCCTTTACGCAGTCGCAGAAAATTAGCTTTCCCGTCTTTTCGTCACAGCCGATGGTATCCGGTTCTCCGCCGCTCTCCTCCATCCTTCTCAAAACGTCCATGGAGCCTGGATGCTCAAGCAAACGTTTCTCCACATCAAGCCAACTCAGTTCCATATGAAGATTCTTATTATCCTGAAACCTCGCTTTTAATATTTCTAACATGCTTTCCCCTCCAATCCCTCGATTTGACATGCTTCAAGCAAGCGGCAATTCAATTCATACAATGCTGTTTTATTGGAATCCCACGTCAGCCTTGTTATAGCTTCATCGTAAGTCAACCACTCAAAGCCATTATGTTCACTCGAAAGTACTTTTTTTGAACCGCATTCAAAGCCATATGTATATTCTGGAATTACTATGGTATCGTGCGACCACAAATAACGATTTGTCTTTCTAAGTTATCTCGGAAGATATTTTTCTGGTTTATTTTAAATCATTATTATATCCCGGCGGTCCCATTTTCTCCTTGGCGCCGACCTCCACATCACTGTGAAAGGCCCTTCTTGAAATTCCTGTTATTGTCAAAGCATCTGCTGTAGATGCCTGTAATAATTCCAATTCCATAGCAGTATCAACTTCTCATATAATTCCGGGTATGCTCATATAATCTTCTCTAAGCAATCCGTAGATATTATAGTCGCAATAAACCGAAACCATTTTCCCTTGGCGAATGGTTCCTTCTTTTATAAAACCACATTTTTCCATAACTCTGTTTGAAGCAATGTTTCTTACATCCACACGTCCATTCAATCGGTCTATTTCTGTGTTCTTAAAAACAAACCGTAACACTTCCTTCAAAGCTTCTGTAGTAATTCCCATGCGCCAGTACTCAGGATTAACCCTATATGCTATATCGCCCATTCTGGCATTTTGGATATCAAATACCGCGATCATACCTACCACTTTATTGGTTTCTTTCAATACAATTCCCCAATCAAGATCCAGAGAAGGTTTTCTTATTACCCAAGGACGAGCATCAACAAACAGAAGTTCAGGATTTTTTTCGCCCTTGCTCGCTTTTCTTCCCCAATATGTATAAATTTCATCTCTTCCCAACCACTCTTTTAAATCATCCACATCGTTTTCGTTAAGCACACGAATAATCAATCTGTCTGTTTCAAGAATCGGCTTATCTATTGCATAATCTTTTAACATACTTTCTCCTTCAAATTCATACTATTAAACCGTTCGGCCTAAGGATATGCCAAGTAATTCCACTACCTGTTGTTTGGTAAGTTTCTTTTCTTAGATTTTGGATTGTGCTCATATTGCACCCCCGTTACAATGAGTATGCAATTGCAGGTGCATTATTTGCACCTATAGTTTGATAAGGTTCATAACCAAAGTCGTCATAATATCCTTCTCTTTAGGATCTGACTCTGCAATCATAAGTGTTATGGCAACAAGTGCGCTGTCACTTATTACTTTTTCTCCTGCCTTGAACAAAGCATTATTACGGTTCAAAAACTCAAGAAATAGTGATGCCGCTATTCTCTTGCATCCGTCCGCAAACGGATGGTCTTTTATCATAAAGTACAATAGGTTTGCCGCTTTTTCTTCCAAAGATGGATAAACGTCTCCGCCAAATACGCTTTGATATACCGCGGCAATAATGCCTTCAACCTTTCCGGCTTCTTTCTCAACACCAAAAACATCGGATTTGAAAGTGTCCTCCATGCTGTCGACCATTTTCCTGCAATCTGTATATGTTATCCGATATACGGGGCTTTCTCCATTGGGCTTTTCCAAAGACTGGTGATCGTACTGATCCAGAAGTGTCAATGCCTTAGTATATTGTGTTACAGCCTTGAGCACATCTTCTCCGTCTATCTCCAAAATGGATGAAATCATTTTTGACTGAATCTCTACGGTTTTCTGCAGTGCCTCAAGGCGTTTGTCATTAACGGCATAGCCTTTGATGATATAGTCTTTCAATACTTTATTGGCCCAGCGTCGGAATTCGATACCACGCTGAGATTTAACACGATAGCCGACAGAAATAATGACATCCAAGTTGTAATAATTTGTTTTGTAATTTTTGCCATCCGAGGCAGTTGTCAAGAAATCCTTGACAACTGATTCTCTATCTAATTCTCCCTCTTTGAAACAATTATTTATGTGTAAACTAATATTTTGTTTTGATGTGTCAAACAACTCAATCATCTGGGCCTGCGTCAACCATACCGTATCCATTTCAATCGGCACATTCAATTTTATCGCCTTATCTTCTGTCTCAAACAATACAATTTCATTTTCATTCTTCATACTCGTCTTCCCCCAATTCCTTCTCACCAATCCCATTCTCAGCCAGCTTCTTCTGCATCTCAATATAATACGTCAACAATCTAAGCACATACGGAGGCGCATTCCTATGCCCCAGCTCCCACTCAGTCATGGTCCTGTAGGGAATATCGAATTTCTCGCAAAATTCCTTACGATTTAATCCTGTCGATTCTCTAAGTTCTTTCATCTTACTGCTGAAAATTTCATCAGGCATATTTAATCCCTCCAAAAGACAATTACTCATTGAGTAAATGATACCACATTTAATTCATTTACACAATGAGTAATTTGAGATTTTCCTATTTCAGATTTAATAAATCAGCACCTCTTAAACAAAACCGACACATCATCCTTACTCAACCCGCATTTCCCGTAAAAGACTTCATTCGGTTCTATAGACATTAACTGAATTACAGAAATTCCTTTTTTCTTTAATTCAGTTTCCAGTTCTTTTAACAGATTTCTTCCAACGCCATGCCGCTTATACTCGGGAATGACAAAGAGTTCCGACACGTAAAAGAAATCCTCGTCCGCATACGGGTCCACATAGCCCAGAAGGCCGCCTATTATCGTGTCTTCATCCTCTGCAACCAGCCCAATGGATTCGAAGTTACCTAATATGGCCTGCACTCTTCGAACGGCCCGCTCCGAACTCCACTTCTCGTTCCATGGTTCTTCCGAATAAGCTTCAGCCATCGCCTCTGCCAGACCTTCTATATCTGCATCTTTAAACATCCTGTATTGCATTCCAATTCTTCTGCCACTTATCAAGCCAGTACAGCTGACCATCTATAAAGCCTTCATCTATGCAGTCCACTCCATATATTTCAAGGATTGTAGCCTGCAATTGAAAATGTCTGATTGCCACCCAATCCGCAAATGAAAGAATTTCTTCACGGCTCAACTTATGATAACCTGCATATCCTGAAAGAAACTTCCGGTACACTTCCTTGGTAAGCTCAATATCTTCCTGCTTCAGATTAAAGTAATCCGTCATGTCACACATGACCATAACATCGAACATAGCGGGCGCCTTGCAAGCGGTATCAAAGTCCACAAGATAAATGTGTCCGTCAGTATTCTGCAACAAATTTCCTCTGTGAAGATCTCCGTGACAATTTTCCCGGGGAAGGTGCTTAACCTTATTCCAAAGGCGTTCTCCCAGCTCCTCATATTCCGCCAGACGCTGGTAGTTCTTTTTACGAAGGAACCCCAGATATCTGTCTATAAAGAATTCTTTGTCACGAGAAGTAAGTTCCGAAGGATACTCCTCCATCAATTGATGAAATCTTCCAACCAATGCACCGACTTCCGCCGCACATTTTTCAAGTTCAGGCTCATCCCCGGCGATGAATTCCATAAGAACAATCAGTTTCTTCTCACCGCCAATTTCCGTTTCAGCAATAGTTTCTCCGTTCTTTGTAAGTATCGTCTTAGGTACCGGGAATCCGTTTTCCTCAAGATATCTCATAATGGACACAGACTGCCTCGCGGTCCCGGCAAAAGCAGGCCCGATAACCTTGAGCAGGTATTTAACGCTTCCGTTGACAATATATGTAACAGCCCCGCCTTCTCTTAAGAATTCCAAAGAAGAGGATTCTATTCCATAATTCACTGTCAATATATCTTGCAAAGTCTTTTCATCCATGATTGTTACCCCTCTTCTTTTTCCAATCAAAGCACTATCTCATAGTACAGATAATCGCCTGTATAAGCGCTCTCCGTTTCATTAGGCTTCCTGTCATACATTGTCCCTCTCGGGAAATCCGTGAACTTCTTAAATTCAAGCATACGTAACTAACCTCATTATGATTTCTTGCCCTGCAAAATCATAGACAGCGGGAACCCGCTATTTTCTATCACGGAAAAACCTCCGCTTAAATCACTGTCAAACTCCTTAAGTCCCGTAACGACAATTCCGTTATTGCACATTCCGGATATAATCTCCGACATCGAATGCGTAAAATCCGTAAAAGTCTTAGAATGATAGCTCTTCTGTGTCATATAGTACATGCCGCCGTTTCCGGTCCATTCATGCTCGAAGTATGAAAAATGACATTCCGTCCTGTGCGCAGGGTCAAACTCCGCGTCACCTTCCGAGGCCAGCATATTTGTGCACGGATGCTGTTCGTTGAGCACTATCACGGCTCCGGATTTCATACACTTTGCCACAATCTCAAAGAAGCGATTTAAATCTTCGAACCAGCACAGCGCTCCTATAGTGATAATCACAACATCAAACTGCTCCTTGAAACGGTCATCGATATCATAGACATTTACAGCTTCAAATGTACAAGGCAAGTTCAGTTCTCTTGCCTTTTCATTGGCAAAAGCAACCTGATTTTCAGCAATATCAAAGCCTACTCCCTTCGCAGCCTCTCCGCTTTTCACCAAAGAAAGCAGTTCGCGCCCGTTATTGCAGCAGAACTGACCGATAGTCTTTCCCTCTGTATCAATAGTTCGCAATACATCAACCATTTCTTTTTCAAAAAACGGGTACTCTTCTTTCTGTATGCGCTCTGTAATATCGGCACCCCAAGAGGCGTCCCTTTTGTCAAAGGCCTCTTCCCATGCCGCTTTGTTTCCCTCAATGTACTTTTCCATTATATTTTCCTCCCAATATTATAACCGCTTTGTAATTCTCCTACCTTAAATACCGCTCATCAAATCATTCAATGTATCCTGCATATCTACCGGCTCCCAGTGGCCTTCCATGGATATTTCCGGATTGAGCGCTCTGATGGTGTCGGCCAGTTTCTCGCAAAGGTCAGCCCTTTTGATACCTGTAAAGAAATTGTCGCAGGTAGAATCGCCCACGAATAAAACCTTGTCGGTCTCCACATATACAAGCGTAGAATCGTCTGTATGCGGTGCCTCGGTCTCCAAAACCTTTACCTTGCAGCCGCCAAGGTCAAGCGTCATCTCACCTGAGAATATCATATCTGCCGGCTTCACAATTACCTCTGCGCCGGTGCTGTATTCTTTTCGAATGCTTTCATGAATGGCGAAGAATTCTTCCGGCCCGTTCTTTTCAATTTTTTCTTTCCACTCACAAAGGTACTTGTTAGTTCTCTCATTGGCCAGGCACAGCCCGTTTACGGCATGCATGCCGAAGGTGTGATCCCAGTGCCAGTGGGTAAGAACGGTCAAAGAAGGAAGCGGCAAGCCTTCATCCTCCAAAAGTGCATAGAATTCCTGTGTGTGAGCCGCAGAGTGACCGGCGTCAATTGCCAGACTCCAGTTATCGCCCTTAACATAGCAAAGATTCGGGCGGTCCCGCTCCGATTCGTATGGCATATACCATATATGTTCAGTGAGTTTTTTAAGTTCCATATTATCCTCCAATGCATCCTCATTTCAAAGAAATCGTCCAGTCATCCCCGGCTACCAGATACTGAAATTCCGCTATTTCTGCTTTATGCATAAATAATCTCCCATAACCGTTATTAAATACGACAACAGCCTCAGCTCATACTGAGGCTCATTTCTGTTACTTCTTTATGTAGTGCTTATAAACTCTAGTGTGTTGGTACCCAATCTTCTTGTAGAACTCGTTACCACCGCCTGTCATTATCTCGGCACCGAGAGGGCGCAGTATACTGTCATGGTGCGAAAGTGCCGCAGCCGCAAGACCCTTATGCTGATGCTCGGGCACAGTGCACAGAGGCTCCATATAAGCCAGCTTAGTCTCCGGATTCCACCACATCCCCGAGAAGCATACATAATCATCGTTCTCATCCGCAATGATAGTCGTGTACTCGTACGTCGCGTGCGGTGCCGGCGCGATAGTCGCTCCCAACACATTCTGATAAAGCTCAAACGGGCTTCTTCCCTCATTCTTGGTAGGAACATCCCAATCCTTAAACTCGCCGAGTTCCCACTTGTTAAATCCATCCCAGAGACACTTAGCCACCTTCAAAGAGTCTGAAGTTTTCGGGTCCACGAAGTGATATCCTTTCGGAAGCGGATAATCAAGCTTCCCCTCACTAAAGTCAAAATAATTATCCGGCTCTTCATACGCAAGCTCATACCCCCGCGCACGAGCCGCTTCAATAAGCGCAGTCTGCCCCGAAATAAACACTAATTCTAACGGATCCTCAAACTTCGGGTAAGCCGTCTCCGCATATTCAATCATCTCGCCCGCCAGGCACTCATATCCCGGACGCAACACAAAATAAAGCGCCGTCACCGGCTGTTCATAGAATACAAACCCAACCGGATTGTCCCCATCCAGCCAGAATCTGTTTAGCCGAAGAAAGTCTCTCTCCACCCACGGTGATGTTATCGCATACTCAAAGAACGGCTCCGCCGGTCCGTTGCTTTCCTCATGATTGTAAACTTCTATCATGAGCTTGTATACAAGCCCGATATCTGTAAGTATCTGAAATTGCTTTGTCCTAATCACTCTATAACCCCCATTCGTATCATTCTAAATCGAGATTTGATTCAATCAATCCCGTAACCAGGTTCTGTAACTGCGTTGCATTTTTACTTGTTATTACAGGCTTCCCGGTTTCCTGCTCAATATCTTTACGCGCGTTGCCCGCAATCTGCCCGCCTTTTTGAGCTATAGCCTTATTCTCTTCCAGTCCTGCGGGATTATGAACCTTTGTAAGTTCTGTGGTAGTAGCTTCTGCCAGCATATTAAGCGCCAGTTCCAGCGTACTCATGTTATCTCTGAGATTTTCTTTCTTGAGCCCTTTTAGATTCTTATATTCTCTGGTAGTCATTCCCGACCATGCTCTTGTCACTTCGTCGGTAAGAATAGCGAATTCTCTGCCTTGGCTAACTCCGTGGCTCTTCCACTGATTCGTAAGTTCTTTTCTGGCACGTATAGTCTGAAGTCTCTGGTTAATCCAGTCAGCATCATACCCAAGCCTTGCATATGTTTCCAAAGCTCTGTCGATTGACAGCTCAGGGTCAATCGTTTCCTCAATTCTCTCGCGACCTACTTGTGCAAGCCAGAGTTTGAAGGGTTCCGCTTTCTTAGAGGGAATGGATTGGATAATGCGAAGAAGTTGCTCTGTATTCGCAACGTCAGTATTGTATCTTTTTCCATCCTTGGGTGATTTCAGTTTCAGTTGGTGACAATTTGTCACCAACTGACTTCCTTCCTCCAAAAGCCTCTGTTTAAGTTTATTCCAATACTTTCTTCCGTCAGCGCTGTCCGTCAGCACCTGCACTACATCCACTATCGAAAAATACCACTCTTCTTCATCCTCAACCCACGCTGTCCTGATTGGTTGATCTTCAAATAATTGTACTCTGTCAGGCATTACCTCTAACCCCTTTTATCTTTATTCTTCTCTGCCAATTTTTCCATTTCAACTTTGTACGCCATCAATCTTAAAAGGTATTCCGGCATAGTCCTGTTGCCCAGTTCCCAGTCTTGCATGGTTCTGTACGGAATCTCAAAGTATGCGCAAAACTCTTTGCGTGACATGCCTGTGCTTTTTCTAAGTTTAATTAAGCATTCCTGACTATTCATAAACTCGCCGCCTTTCACACTCATTGCGTATATCATTACAACCATACTATCACACACATTGCGTACGTGCAACAAAAAAAATAACGGTGACGAAAAATCGCCACCGCGTAAAGTCAAAACCTTATTGCGCCAAAAACTACTTAATCCCTTCCAGCTTCTTCACCGTAACCTCGCACGCCTTCACCGATATATCGCAACCGACAAACTTTCTTCCGAGCTTCCGCGCCACGACAGCCGTTGTGCCGCCTCCTAAAAAGAAATCGGCCACCAAATCCCCGGGTTCCGAAGCCACTTTGATGATTCTGTCAAGAACCGCCTCAGGCTTGGGTGTATCGTACGCATCGGCCACATCGGTTCGGGTATATGTGTCATACATCTCAGGCTCGTTCCAGAGGTTGCCGACAGGTATGACATTAGAGAAACGGTAAGGAAGACCGTCTATAAGCTGCACTTCTCCAGCCACCTTCATGTCGTTAAACTGCGCGTTGCTGATAAGCCAGTGCTTGTTCAAGGCTTTCAAGTCTATTGCCTCTCCCTCAAACTCACGCACATCATCGCGTCCCGCAAGATCTCCGTTCTCGAACAGCGGCACAATCTGCTTGCTTTCGCCGCGAAGTTCATGGAATACGAAGTTGCGGGAATCCTTAACGTAATACAGGATAATGTCCACCTGCGAGTCGAAGTTGGCAAAGAACCCTCTTTCTTTGCTGTGCTGGCGATAGATTCTGTTGCGGAAGCATCCTGTACCGAATATCTCGTCCATCAATATACGCATGTAAGAGTCCATGCGCCAGTTACAATGTATGAAGATACTGCCATTCGGAGCAAGTACCCTCTTCATCTCCTCAATGCGGGGTCTGTACCACTCAGTCGCTTCATCCGGCGCACCAAGGTTATCCGAATAATCATCGAATACCTTGCCGGTATTGTACAGAATATCGCAATATATCAAGTTCACCGAATCGGACGGAAGCGAGCGCAGCAATTCAATATTGTCTTCCCTGTATATCTTAATTCCGTCCTGCTCATAATAAAGACTCATAAATACTTACTCCTTGGCCCAAATTCATTCTATCTCAGTCTACCACAGGCAGAACCATTTTCTCAATAAACTCCACCCTGTCAAATATCCTCGGCTTAAAAGTGCCCGTAATACCCACAGACACGCCGTTCTCGCGGTTCACGTATATTATGTTGCCGCTGTCACCGATTGCCGCATATACCTCGCGGTCATCATATGGCTTGTACCACAAATACCCGTAGTTCATGTACCCGAACCGCTCCCCGAGCTTCAAGTGCGGCCAAAGCATCTCGTCCACATATCCTTGCGACACAATCCTCTGCCCCGCATACTCGCCACCGCCAAGCACAACCGCGCCGATCACAGCCATGTCCCGCGCCGACATACACACTCCCCAGCCGGCCGTAACAGCCCCTGCCGGATCCGTGTACCACTCATACCCCCGCGGGTTCTTGTTCATGAAGAAATCAAACTGGTCTTCTTTGGAACTGTCCCCATGCGCCACCCTCTCAGGCAGACCCACCGGTGTAAAAAGAAACCGATTCGCAAAATCCAGACACTTCTCCCCGGTCGCGCGCTCAATCACGCCCGCCAGAATCTGTATCCCAAGCGTCGCATACTTAAACTCGCCGGTTATTCCCTTTCTCCCGCCGAGATAATCCAAAACCGTAAGCGTCCAGTCCTGCGAGGTGCAGACCTTCGTCCAGGGCTCGGACTTATACTTGTACGGCGCCGTCATCGTAAGCAGATGCTTAACCGCCACATCATAAATGGTCTTCTCGCCCCGCTTAACCGTATAATCCGGGAAGAAATCCATCACCTTTTGATCCACACTTTTAATAAATCCTTTATCAATCGCAATTCCCGCAAGCAGCGCCATCACGCCCTTCGTCACGGAATTGACGTTCACCGCATCCGCAGTCTTATAGCCGTGCCAGCTATCCTCATACACCGTCTTACCGCCTTTAAGTGCGTAAATCTGGCATATATTTGACTCGTTGCCTGTGCTGTTTTCAATGTACTTGTGAAGTTGTTCTTTGGTCATAAAAAGCCTCCTCTTAGGTAAGATTCAGACGTCCTAAGAAAAGGCTAATATGATTAAAAATTGTTTTCAAGTACTTTTTTATAAGTTTATTGAAACAAAAAAGGAAGCTACCGGTAAGGCAACTTCCTCTGTAAATATGTTACATCTGAGCATATTCTTCTTTGGTGTAATACTGCGTGGACTTAAGGTACTTGGGAATGATCTGAGACTCACCGTTGATTCTAATGTCGGCGTGCTTATGAGCAATCTCAAGAACATATTCATTCTCATCTGTGGGAAGCTTGCCTACGATTTTGACCCTGATCTTTAAATACTTATCAAGGTTCGCAATATCAAACAGCGAAAGAAACCTCTTACACCTTCCCTTAAAAGAAATCTCCGGGTCGAGGTTATCAAGCTTATCGTTATTGAATTCAAATACCACATTCAGCCAACCGTCTTCCATGTAAAGAGCCGTGTCGCAGAATTCCTCCACATACTCTCTGTTCTGGCTCGCTCTGGAGATTCTTGAAAACTCTTCAAGTTCATCCACAAAAGTAAGGAACGAACCGCTATTGATTGCGCTTATCCTAAAGCTGTCGCGTGTATGGTCGGAAATTGAAGTCAATATATCATGTAATTCCAGAATCCTCGTATTGGCAAAAGGAAGTTCCTGGTCCGGACGACAGAAGTCGATATCCTGAAATGCCTGCAGATTCTTCATAAGCAGAAATGCACTCATGATTCCGTGCTGATATGCTTCGAAGTCATTGTAATAAGCGGCTTTCTTGCTAAATGATGCGTGGAAATGAGTATTAACGTTAAAGGTATCCTTGATAAGAGCTCTTTCCTCTTCGGTAATTGAATCGAAACTGTGCGAGAACGCTATCGCATCCTCCTTATCGAAACTGTAATCAGCTCTTTCAAATATCTTTTTAAGAAGTTCCTGGGTTTCTTTGGACAGGTTACCCTTGTTGGAAACGTTTACAATGCTGTTTCTGGCGATAAAATCAATAAACTGGCTGACAAACTGCTGCTGTATATTCTCATATTCAAACTTGAAATTGTCAAAGTTATGAATAGCAAAATAAGGCAGAACCTTATTCATGGCCTTATTAATCTTCTCGATTTTCTTAAGCGGATAACCGAGGTCATGGGTAAGGGCGGCTATACATCTTACCGAACCGTTTTTCTCCTCACTGCTCTTTAATAATTCAAGAACATCCTTAAGCTTATCGGCATCGCCGTCATTAATTATGGGCAGCTGATCGGCAAGCCCCCTGAGTATCTCATAGCCTTCAATCATCTCCCTTTCAGAGCGATATAATTCCGAAAACTCAGGCTTCTCGTGAAGATATTCTCCCAGAAAATATACCCAAAGGCAGTGCAGTGTATGGTCTCTGTAAAAAGAATCCGATGCAAAAATCAGTTCCTCAAATTCCACATATGAATCAAAATACTTAAAGATTTTGTCATATCCCTGCTTGTTGGGGGATATGTTACTCATAGCAGCTTCAAAAAGCTTCTTCCAGAGTCCGACGGCAATCTGAATCTTGCTGTTCATCTTCTCTTCGTTAATGAGCTTCTCAAGCGCCTTCTTAATATCTTTCTTTAACTCATCCTTACCCTTAAGAAAAACAATCTCATCCTTCTTCATAAGGTCCAGATAAAACCGCATAACGGTCTTTTCATCAATAAAATGTTCCATTCCTCTTCCTCCGTTACCATGGGCTCATTACGTGCCACAATAGCGTTTCATTGTTCCATTCTAACCTATTCGGAACAGATAATCCAGTTTTTATTGCATAAAAAGAAGGCACCCTGTATCACACAGAGTGCCTCTACGTCCAAAGAAACTATGCCAAAGCAGCGCCCAAACTCTTGCAAGCATCAAGATCGTCTGCACCCGGAGCATTATTGGCCATAACGCTCTCACATACAAGACGCGCGCCCACAGCGTTGCATCTGTCTTCCCAGTCTCTCATCCATTGGCCGTCTCCCCATCCGTAGGAGCCGAAGAGAGCTATTTTTTTGCCCGAAAGAGCCGACTCAACCTCTGTGAACATAGGCTCGTAAGAAGATTCCTCAAGAACCTCGGCGCCCATAGCCGGGCATCCGAATGCGATTCCGTCAAACTCCGCAACCTTTGCCGCGGTGAAGCTCTCGGGTCCGAATACCGTAACCTCCGCTCCTCTGTCCTTGGCTCCCGCCTCAACTGCCGAAGCCATAGCGGCCGTATTGCCGGTTCCGCTCCAGTATACTACTGCAACTTTGCTCATTATATATACCTCCGTATAAGTTAGGATTATATGGTTAGCGTACGCTAACTTAGTGTTTTAAAAACAGCAGCTGCCGGCCCATGCTCGGGTTAGCAGTTGCTAACCTTTATGATATCATAACGCTTCCTTTTGTCAATATTTACCCACGTAAAAAGAAGCCGATTGCTCAGCTTCTTTTGCCTCTCTATCTTTTCTTAAAAGAATAATCGCACATACTTCCGCCGGTTCCGATCTGCTCCGTGTAGAGGAACTCCGCTCTCGGAAGATTACTATACGATATATCATCTACCTTACAGAATACCGCCGTCATCTCCGGCATGCCGTATTTCGTGAATATTTGTTGATAGATGCACTTATGCGTCGTCATGGCAAATGTATCTTTAGGGCATTTAGGAAACTCCACATCCCAGCCGTATCCAAGCGTTTTCTTGAATTTGACCGGCATAGTCAACTTTAACAAACCCACAAACCAGCCATGACTCGCAAGCTTCTCTATCGAAGCGATCTGTGGCTCGAGAAAAGCATACATGGCATCTGCGACTTCTTTTTCCGCTTCCTCCGTGGTCTTTCCGTTTTCTTTAAGAACCGTCACCATGGCAAGCGACGTAAGAAGGTTGCAGAGGTGACCGTAGTTATTGGAATCGGTATACTCTGCGTTCTCATCAATCAGTTGCTGAAGTTTGACCGTCAATTGCGTCTTCGTAGGCTCGTCCCACGTTTCGTAATATGTACGGAAGCGGCTCTGCATAATCATTTTTTCAGGTATATATTTAGTCATCTTTAAATTTCCTTCCATGAAACTGTATTCATGTTACTCTTGCATTATACCTCCAAAATCTTATCGCACTGATTTACGCCCTTTTTACACGCAATTAATCACAATGTACACACCCAAGCCGCCAGTGCCGAGGCCGCCGGGAAGATAATCAAAAGCTTAAGCAACTGGCTTTTAATGTTGTAGCCATACCTCCTGTTCGCATAAACGCTTTCCACTTCAGGAAAATAAAACTGAAAGAACTTATATTTCATGAGCAGAAAGTAGTCAAAGCATATCATGTCATAAACTTTATAAACCGTGAAAATAAAAACGAATCTGAAAAAGAACTGCCAAAACGTAAACCCGCTTCTAAGGCCGTCCCAAATAGAAATAACGCCTACGCCAAGTATCATCAGGAAACTGAATACCATGAGTGTCCAGCCGATAACCCTCGCTCCGTAAAAGAGTTCTTTGTCCCGCGGTATCAACGCTTCCTGCGCTTCCTTGGGAGCTGAAGAAAAGAACTTCTTATCCTGTATAAAAGCCACTGCAGAAAACATCATTAGTGTGATAGCCACGCAAAATACTATTGCGAGAAAAACCGTCAAAAGCATCGTTATTTATCCCCTTTCGCCTTTGAAATATTAAGCAAAAGCCCCGAAAATGTAATGAGACTTCCGACACTAAGCCATCCGGTTGACAAGGCGTTGGCCCACGCAAAATTACCGACCATTCTCATGATTACTATATCGAAGATTCCTATCAGCATCGTAAATACCATGCACCACTTCGGATAAGGTGTTTTTTCTTTGGCGAATGCCACTATCTGGACTATATTCATGATTAAAAAGAATACAAAGAAAATAACTGAAACCGGCACAAGGAACAGCTTTGCAAACCGCAAAGCTTCATCTATCGCCACGTCCGGATTTATCCGTTTTACAGCATTATGAATATATATCGTTGCGCAGCACATAACGTGGCAAAACGCACCAAATATCATCATTCCAATCAGCCCTGCTCTGTATGCATGAGCATATTTGTCCGACTTAGCCGCAATAACCCTGTACACTCCGAAATAGCACAGCGACTCAACCGAAATTCCTATCATTCCAAGCGTTGCCGCCAGAAAAATCCTTGTATCGGAAACATCTCTATACCTTGAAAAATACTGTTCCATACCTGCCAAAGAAAGGTCTGCCGTTCCCCATCCAAGCAGCATATCGCCACCAATAAGTGCCAATAGTGATGCTATAATTCCAAGCTTAAATAAATGTGCTATTCTGTCCCAGTCGGGCTTGCTGTAATCCGTCTGCATGATCCATTCTCCTTTTGTTTAGACTGTCTCGTCCTTTTCCACCAGTTTTAATGCACACACAAGATACATAAGCAGCCAGCCAAACGACTCAAATCCCGAGTCCATACCCTCCGCAACATAATTCATGAGCTGTCCGATGAGTGCACTTATTAAGGGTGTACAGATAAGCATCCACAGCTTAACGGGTATAAACTTTTTAATAACTATCCCAATCCATGCGACAGTAGCAAATCCATCGCAGATTACAAAGCCCGCAATCATGGGCACTGCGATGCTCTTAAGCACTCTCATCGTCATATCGATTGATGTTGCCATATTGCCGGTAACTTCCATTCCTGCATTGAAAACAACCGGCAGCATACAGATGCCTATATGAATAAAGGCAAAGTAAAGTATTCCGCCCCAGTTAGCCACCTTAAAAAGCTTATAAAGAAACCTGTCTGCAAGCCTGTACTTAATCTCCATCACACGGAACAATTCGCATGCTCCCACAGCGAAAAATGCTGCGCACACAAATCCCAGCACTGATGAAGCCGCATATCTCCAGTCAGGCACCACATTAGCCACCATACCCATATAAGCTTCAGGTGCATTCGATGTGCTGAATGTTCTATACCCGAGCAAATAGTCACCGACTATGGCAATCAGCATTCCGTATACCGCAAATAATAATTTCTGTCTTGAAGTTAACTTTTTCATGCATTTCTCCCCTCTTTGCACGCTCTTTCTATTCCTCTTACAAACCGCTCCGGATTAAACGGAGCCAGTCCGCCGTGACCCACATCACTAACCTTTCTGAATACCGTGTGCGGGAAATATTCTTTGATTCGCGCTATGTCGGGCTTGCGGTCTTTGACTTCTTTGTCCGCAACCCAGTACTCGATATGCTTGCAGTCCGTTTGAACATCCTTGGGCATAGAATAGTTATTGCAGGATTCAAAAGTGCGCCAAATAGTCTTGACACTGATCATTTTTAAAACCTTGGCGGCGTATTTGACATCTTCCTCCGAGAGTTCATCGGTATCAAACGCCTTCTCAAGGAGTTTCGCCCCGCCTATCTTCCCCGTGTATATCAAAAGAAAGTCTTTAATCGCTATGAACCTCGTGATAATCCATGGCAGCTTATAAGGAGTAATTCCTCCATCAATCACAGCGCTCTTAATATTCACCGCATTATCCGCAAGCATCCTCGCCACTATACTTCCGCCCATGGAGCAGCCGTATATGCACGCCACTTCCGCAATATTCTGTCCTATCAGCCACTCAGCCAGTTCTGACGCTATTTCTTCCACGCTTGTAAAGTCATTCTTTTCATCGGGATCGTACCCCGGAAGTGCAGGCACAATTACGCGATACTTCTTCTCAAGAGCCGGTATAACATATTCAAAGTAATCCCACATCACAATCGAAGGATGTATCAGCACTATAACCTCATTGTTTTCTTGCCCAAATTCATGTACAGTCATCGCTTACTTCTTTCTCGGAAACCACGGAATGCATCTGTTAACGCGTTTCTTGTACTCCTCATAATCTTTACCGTAAAGACCGGCAAGCCATTTCTCTTCGGTATTTATCAGTGAAATCGTCATAATGCACCAGTTTATAACAGGAAGAATCAGCATCCATGCGTTATGCCACATGAGTGTTATTCCTATCATCAGAATCCACCAGCCGCTGTACATGGGATTACGCACCCAGGCATAAATACCCTTTGTCTGCAGTTTATTATCTGTTATCGACTCATCCATATCTGAACGAAGCGCCCCGATATACCATATAATTAATCCCAAAGCTATCAGAACAGTGCCGACTATTCTGAACACTAATGTCCACGGTGCCTCGAGTATCCCGATTTTAAACACATATCCCAAAAGAATGATCCCTATTACGGTAACCATCCCCATGCCGTATACAATATACGGTCCGACTCCGAACATCGGAAGTTTCTGTCCTTCCTTCATATAATTCTTCAGCATATAAGTACCCTCACTCAATTTTTACAACATTGTTGCATATACAATAATTGCAACAACGTAATATACGATAAATACAACGTTTGAAAAGCCGCCGCAGAGAATCATGTGTAATCCTTTCGGAAGCTTACGCGACAGCGGTTTCAGCAAATACAAAACTCCGGGTGATAATATAGCCATCCATCTTGGAAATACCGTCTTGCCGATTACGATAAAAACTATCAGTGCAAGCAATCCCAAGCCCTCACCCAGATACAGGATAAGCGGCAGCTTTTGGAAATACGCTGTAACGATATCAAGATCCTTCCTTTGCTCATCCGCTCCAAGGAGTCCCAGATATGCGCAGTGGCTATGGTATGCACCTCCTGCGATGATTCCCATGCAACTTAAAAGAAATGCCGCAAAAGCAATCTTGTAGAGTGGCTCGTCTGCAATCAGAACCATATGATAGAAACCGATACAATACAGAAACGCCGCAACCGGTCCAATCCAGCCTCCGATCATCACTCGCTTCGGCGGTAATTTCCTCATGATATTTATAATCGGATTCAGCGTCCCGTCATGTTTAAAATCGTTCTTGTCATAATATAAGGTCATATCTCCGGCAAACATCAGAAGTGCTCCGGCAAGACCTACAAGCAATGTTGTCAAAATCATTTTCTTTCCCCTTTGCCAATAAACATTTAAGAGGCAGTCAGCCCGGTTAACACATGTTAGCCACGACTAACTACCTCTTCAATTATACATCTTTATTTAAGTTTCTCAATCCCTTTTTACATTTTCCAGTTCTGAGAAATAAGCTGCTGCTTTGTCATACGACTGTAGATACTATCATATGCCGAAAGCTCTGCGGGACTGCCCTGTTCGGCTACCACACCATCCTTAAGAACCACGATGTTATCGGCATTGGCGATGGTTCTCATGCGGTGAGCGATGATAAGAACAGTCTTGTTCTTGATAAGTCTTGAAAGAGCTTCCTGAATAGCGGTCTCATTCTCCGCATCAAGTGAAGCCGTAGCTTCGTCAAGAAGGATAACCGGTGCATCTTTAAGGAATGCCCTGGCGATAGATATTCTCTGACGTTCGCCGCCCGAAAGCTCGCTTCCGTTCTCTCCGATAGCGGTGTTGTACTTATCCGGTAACAGATTTACGAATTCATCACAGTTGGCAAGCTTGGCAGCTTCCATAACCTCTGCATCCGTCGCACCGCTCTTACCGATACGGATATTCTCCATAACCGAGTTGTTAAAGAGTGTAACGTCCTGGAACACTATAGAATACTTGGAAAGCAGTGTCTCCGGATCAACCTTCGAAACATCCTCGCCGCCGAGAGTAATCTTACCGCTTCCCACATCCCAGAATCTTGCCGCAAGTCTGGAAATTGTAGTCTTACCGCCACCGGAAGGTCCGATAAGTGCTGTAACTTCGCCCTGCTTGGCTGTGAAGCTTACATCCTTAAGTACATCGGTATCGTCGGCATACTTAAATCCTACATGGTCGAATGTAATGTCGTAACCCTTATTGTTAAGAGTCTCGGAACCGGTCTGAATCTCATGAGAGAGCACTTCGTCGAGGCGCTCGCACTGAATACCCGTAGCGATAATAGCCGCGAAATTCTGAAGTGTAATCTCCATAGGTGCGTACAATCTTGATACCAGCATTAAGAACATAAAGAACGTAAGCAGGTCAATCTCTCCTCTTGCAAAAAGAATACCACCCATAACCGCCGTGGTACCTATACCAATCTTAAGAATAATGGCGGAAGAGTTAACATATACAGCCATCTTAAGCTCGGTAAAGAGTGCGAACTTTTCAACCTTTTTTATTTTACCGTCAAGTTCTTCCATGTAGCCGTTTTCGGCATTGTTGGCTCTCAAATCTCTGATAGATTCAAGGCACTCCTGAATACCGTCCGCCATGGAAAGCTTGATTGCCTGATTCTTTCTTACCGCTCTCTTCTCTGCGCCGGAGCAGGAAATGATAATGGCAAAAGCAACCGGAATTACCCAGAAGCTTGCAAGTACCATTCTCCAGTCAAAGAAGAAAAATAAGCTGATTCCCACAAGAGTCACCGAAATAATCGCACCGATAAGCTCGGGAATCCAGTGGCTCGAAGCCGTTTCAATCATCGCGCAGTCACCCATGATATTGGTGGTTAAGTCTGCGATGTTCTTTTTACCGAAGTACGAAAGCGGAAGCTTTCTCAATTTCTCGGCAATCGTGGTACGACGCACGCCGCTCTCTTTGTAAGTGGTAAGAAACGTCGCATTGTACTGTAAGAAGTTTGTAAGCGCGATAAGAAGCAATATCACTACCGAGCTTATTACGTAAAAAGAAACCCTGTCGCGACCCAGCCTGTTATTCAAAAGGTCGCCGATTAACGTATACAAAACGCCCGCAGGCAACATCAATACTATATTGGCGAGCGTAACAACTCCGCACGCTCTCACCATATCCTTCGCGCCCTGTTTGGAAAGCGCGTATTTGTGTTGTAATCTTTCTATCATCCTATGCACCTACCTTCCATTCAACGGATCTTGTATATTCGTCAAACATGCGCTTATAAAGACCGTTCATCTTCATAAGCTCGTCGTGGCTTCCCGCCTCGGTGCATTTTCCGTCATCCATAACAAATATCTTGTCAGCATTCATAACCGTGCTTAATCTGTGAGCAATCATGATAAGAGTCTTACCCTTTGAAAGCTCCTCAAATGCCGCCTGAACCTTAGTCTCGTTATCGGGGTCGGCAAAAGCAGTTGCTTCGTCAAGTATAAGAATCGGCGCATCTTTAAGTACCGCTCTCGCAATGGTAATACGCTGCTGCTCACCGCCGGAAAGGTAAGTACCCTTCTCACCGATTACAGTGTGAATTCCCTGAGGAAGCTTCTCGATAATATCCATACACTGAGCCTTCTTAAGGGCATCAAGCACCTCTTCTTCACTCGCTTCAGGCTTACTCATACGCACGTTCTCAAAGATTGACTTCTTGATAAGTCTGCTGTCCTGGAACACGAAAGATACCTGCTTCATAAGCTCTGCCGAAGACATATCCTTAACATTTACTCCGCCAATCATAATCTCGCCGGATGTAACGTCAAAGAATCTGACCATAAGCTCCGCAAGCGTTGTCTTACCCGAACCGGAAGGTCCTACGAGAGCCACATGCTCACCGGGTTTAATGGAAAGTGACACCCCGTTTACCGCATCGCGGGTAGCGTCTTTGTAGCGATATGTTACGTTGTTAAGTGTAATGCCGCAGTCGGCAGGCTTCTTACTTGAAGCGCTTTCTTTTAACGGCTCAATCTCCATAATCTTGTCGACGCGCTTAAGTGCATCAATAAGGTTCATTTCAGCTTCGCCCGAGTATGCAAGCTTTGTGAGCGCGATAGTTACAAGGGGCGTAATGATGATGTAGTACATGATATTAAGAATGTCTGCATTGGCAATTCCGTCTTTCGTAATCATGTATGCCGCAATTACGATAAAAGCAAATATTGCGTTGATGCATGTCATAAATCCCATCATGGGCCATCTTAATACCAGTGTGTAGTCTATGGTCCACTTGCCGTAGCTGTCTATGCAAGCTTTAAAGCGCTTAAATGAGTGTACGGTCTGGCCGAAAGTCTTAACAACAGGGATACCTCTTACATATTCGGTAGCCTCGCTACTCATGGTCTCGAGGGCATCCTGGTACTCTTTCATTTTCTGCTGCATGCCTTTACCCATCATGCTCATCATGCAGATAAAGCCGATTACAGCGGGAATCATGCAGAGAAGACCGATTTTCCAGTTAAAAGCAAGAACCAGCACTATAAGACCTATAGGGGTAACAGCTGCCACTGCTTTGTCCGCAAGGGTATGCGCGATGTAAGTTTCCGTTGCGGCGGTGGAATCATTAACGATTCGTCTTATTTTACCCGTTCCGTCTTCGTCGAATACGCCGAGGGGAAGGGTAATAATTCGTCTCATAAGAGAGCTTCTCATGTTGGCCTGCACTCTGAATGCCGCAACATGAGTACAAAGAAGGGCTGCTATGTATACAAGTAGCGCTCCTACGATGAGAGCTACGGAAATCCATGCGTACATGGTAATTTTGTCCGTATTGTCCCCATTAACCGCAATCCTGATAATCTTCCATAGTTCGTAATACGGGATGAGGGTAAGGATTGCACTTACACCTGCAAGGCAACGGCCGAGTGTTATAAGCTTGGCGTGCCCTCCCGCATATTCTTTGATCAGCTTCATGTGATCATAATTTTGTGTTTTTCCCAATTCACATTCCTCCTGTTCCTTTTCTATATACAAATCACCCTTAAGGCGAATTGTGGGCTTGTGTTGGTTAGCTATCGCTAACCTCGAAATGATAACTTACGCAATAAAAAAGAGCCTTTCGGCTCTTTTCTACTTAACTCCCATTATCTTAAGCCATCCCGGCATAAAGAATTCCTGAATGGTGGTTAAATATTTCTCTATCTTTATCTCATCATAATCGTGAATAATCGGCTCAAAGCACGCAGTCAAATACGCTGAAAGCAAAATGTGAAGCTCCTCTTCGTTAATATCGATGACCGGATATCCTTTTTCCTTAAGATATCCGATGGCCTCCATGAATTCCTTCTGGTTGGAAAGCACAAAATCGTGTAAGAAATTCTCATACTTGGTGCCGTTGGAACGGGTCATAAGAAGTATGAATTCATCACGTTTCGGAAGAATAACATCTCTTATCAGGTCAAAGAAGCTCTCTCCGAAGAGTTCCTCCTTGGCATTGCCGCCGTCCACAATCTTGTACTTACGGCTCGTGTGCCTCTTGGTCCAGGTCTTAACGTCCTTTATAAGGGGCTCTACCATTGCGGCAAACATAGCTTCCTTGTCCTTGTAGTGTCTGTAGAGACCTGCGGAAGTCATACCGGCTCTTGCACCGATACTTCTGATGGAGGCATCTTCGTAGCCCTTCTCAAGGAATTCTTCCTTAATTGCCTTATTCACTTTTTCATGACTCAAAGACTTGTCTCTCGGCATAAAAGATTCCCGTTAATCGTAAGTAATCATCGATAGCTATCATAGATTACATCGCGGAAACCCTTTTGTCAAGAGGCTTCTCTCATATTTCCGTTAAGTTTTGTATACATCTTATGGTAGATACCCTCTGCTGCCATGAGTTCGTCATGGTTACCTCGCTCGGCAATCTTTCCGTCCTCTACCACAAGAATCTTGTCGGCATCCTTAATGGTGTTGAGTCTGTGCGCAATTACAAGCAATGTCTTGTTTTTGCAAAGCTCTGAAATTGCTTCCTGAATAGCGCGCTCGTTATCTGCGTCCACGCTTGCGGTTGCCTCATCAAGGATGACTATCGGAGAATCCTTAAGGATACATCTTGCGATGGAAATTCTCTGCTGTTCGCCGCCCGAGAGTGACGCGCCGCCTTCACCGATTACGGTATCGAAGCCGTCGGGAAGTGCCATGATAAAGTCGTAGCATCTTGCTTTCTTGGCCGCCTCATATACCTCTTCCTTAGTCGCGTCGGGGCGACCGATGGAAATGTTGTTATAAATTGTATCCTGGAAGAGATATACTCTCTGGAATACCATACTTATGCGGTTCATAAGTGTTCCGAGGGGTACTTCTCTTATGTCCTTACCTTTAACCTTAATGCTGCCTTCCTTAATGTCCCAGAATCTGGCAAGAAGCGAAGCAATGGTAGATTTTCCGCCGCCGGAAGGTCCTACGAGGGCAGTCATCTCGCCTTCTTTGACTGCAAAAGAAACGTTCTTGAGAACATCCTTGTCTGTGTAGCCGAAGGAAACGTTGTCGTACTCAATCTCGGGTGTATCGGTGTCGGTGCCAAGTGAAGATGTACCGTTGTCATTAAGTTCTTCCGCATCGAAAACTTCCTCGATTCGGTCTAAGCTTGCGTCCGTAACCGTAAGTCTGGCCATCTGACCGTAGTAGCTCTTGATCGCCACAAACATATCAAAGAGGAACAATGCCATGCCTACCATGTAAATCGGAGAGATTGCGCCGGTATTGTAAAGGTATGCGCAGAGTGCAAGCATCGCTGCGGTACCGATACCGAATGTTAAGTACAGGCCTCTTGCCCAGGGGCCGTATGCTATTTCGAAGTCTATGCTGTCCTTGCAGCTTTTTTTGAATTCATCGGTAAGCTTGTGTGAGCGTTCGCCTAACATGTTGTAGGACTTAATGATGCCTATACCCTCTGCAAAATCAAGTACTTCTTCGGTGAGGCACTCGGCAGTTTCCTGCTTGATGACCGAATGTCTGAGAGATACCTTGAGCATAAGGTTGCCGACTATCATGAACGCTGCCACTACCGCAAGCGATAACAGGCCGAGTCTGTAGTCCATAAAGAACATCATTACCACCATGATTCCCTGGGAAATAATGAATGTCACAAGCTCTGAGAGCACACCCATACAGTTTTCCTCTATGAAGACCATGTCGGTTGCGAGGACAGAGTTTATTTTGCCGATGTTACCTTCGGTGAAGTAGCCCATGGGAAGCTTTCTTAAGTGGTCACCGAGCTTAAGCCGCACATCCGCAAATACCTTGTATCCGGTCGCGGACTGCAAAACGTTTACCACATGTTCCATCACTGCCTGAATTACTACACTGAGTAATACTGCAATTCCTAAATACCAGCATTTCTGCTTGTCCATGGTACCTTCCATAAAGTAGTTTATAGCCAGAAAGCAGAGCACCAAAGGCGCCTTCATCATAATGCCTTTGACAAAAGAAGGAATGTAGGAAATACGGATAGCTGTCTTATATTTTCCTGTAAAACGAATTATTCTGTGTAATATCTTTAACATGCCCTTACGCCTCCTTTATTCTCCATGTACTTGCACTTACGGACGCATCCCAGAGTTTCTTGTACTCGGGGCATGTTTCTGTAAGTTTGTCGTGTTTGTCGGAAGCTATGCAGACTCCGTCCTTCATAACGCATATCTTGTCGGCGTTCTTGATGGTGGAAAGTCTGTGAGCAATTACAAGAACGGTCTTGTCCTTAATGATTTCATCAAGCGCCGCGTTCATCTTTTCTTCGTTCTCTGGATCCATGAAAGCGGTTGCCTCATCGAGCACGATGATGGGCGCGTTTTTAAGGATGGCTCTTGCAAGAGAAATTCTTTGTCTCTCACCACCGGATAACCGCTTACCGCCGTCGCCCGCCTGAGTATTGATACCCTCAGGGAATCTTTCAAGGAACTCATCGCACTGAGCTCTTCTTGCGGCATCGAGCACCTCTTCACGCGTCGCATCGGGCTTGCCTATTAAGATGTTCTCATAAAGAGTTGTGTTAAAAAGAAACTGCTCCTGAGATACGAAAGCCACCTGATTGTTGAGGGCTTCGAGCGACATGTCGGTGATGTCCTGACCGCCTATCTTGATGCTGCCCGAGTCAATGTCGTAATAATGCACAAGGAGCTTAGCCAGTGTAGACTTACCGCTTCCCGACTCGCCCACAAGCGCCGTTGTAGTACCCTGTTTAAGCGAAAGGCTTACTCCGTGAAGTACCTCGGCATCCTTGTAACCAAAGTGCACATCGCTAAATTCTACGTCGTAGTTATTGCCCTTGAAGCCGTCGGTTCCTTCTTTGAGCGGAGCATGCTCCATAAGGTTTTCAAGCTCGGTAATCTTATAGTCAAGCTGCGGGAACTTGCCTGCGAAGTTAAGTGCTTTAAGTACGCAAGGTCCCACTGAGAAAGACATACAGAACACAAGCACAAGCTTATCCAGTGTAACGGTTCCGCCTAATACCATCATTGAACCAAAAGGAAGCATCAAAAGCACCAGGCAAGGAATTACGCTTGCATAAATAGCCATCCAGGGCCAGCACACCTTGTACCATGCAAGTGTGAAATCTCTGTATCCTCTTACCACATCGCCGAAGCGCTTGTACGATTCGCCGTCTTTGTTAAAGACCTTAACCACTTCCATGCCGTTAACATACTCAATAATCGTATTGTTCATTCTGGCCGCGGATTCGTAGTAGTCGTTCATCTTTTCAAGACCGGACTTCATCATCATTCCCATTGCGAAAAGACCTATAACAAGCGGTACAAGTGATAAAAGTCCGAGTCTCCAGTTCACAATAAACATGATTATTATGATAACTGCCGGAATAAAAGTATTGGCAATTCCTTCGGGAATCGCGTGAGCAAGAAGAAGTTCAATCATGTCGATATCATCAGTGAACACCTTCTTAATACGTCCCGTTCCGAGTTCTTTGATATTGCCGAGAGGCTGCTTTTCAAGCTTGCCCTGAAGCGATATTCGGATATTTTTAAGCGTGTTGTACGCGCTCACATGCGAGAACGTCAGTCCCTGCACGTACGAAAAAGAATAAATAATCTCGCACACAGCAACCAGTGCGACCCTTATACATACAAACGAAACACTTACACCCTCACCCCTTGTAAGCGGCGCAATTATCTCGTACAAAAAGAAATACGGTAATACGTTGGCAGCTATACCGATTACCATCATTATTGCTGCCCATACGGTGTACTTCTTGTACTCTCCGATATACGGAGCCACTTTTTTAAACATTTTCTCTCCTTTTCTGCCGGTATCCCGCCCGGCTCGTAGTTAGTCATGGCTAACTCTTGGGTATATTATTAAGCTGCCTTAGGCAGCCTAATTACATAGTTAATCGGTCATTCCTATTGCCTTGGTCCAGTTAAAGAATCTGCAAAGAGTCTTACAATGATCTTCCACATCTTTCCATTTCATCCCGTGAACAAAAGGCTCGTATACCGCTGTCCAGAAAGATGTGCATAAAATATGCATTTCCTTCCTGGATATCTCGATTGATGTAAGGCCCCGTCTCACTGCTTCCTTGTAATAAAGCATATATGCATCGGTCATACGAATTGCAAAATCATGCCCAAAATTTTCATAAGAAGTTCCCGCAGATTTTTCAAGCAAAAGAACGAAATCATCGCGAATCTTCCAAAGCATCTTAAACACAGGCATGATGTAATCCACGGTCATAGTCCACGAATCTATAATTTCTTCATCTGTTTTGTCACTTAAGTCGATATCGCTTCTGACATTCACAAAGCTGTTAATAATATCCATCGAATCTTTAACCACTGCGGCAAACAGTTCTTCCTTGCCCTTATACCTTTTGTATACCGCGCCGGTCGTCACTCCGGCTTTGTCACATATGGTCTTTAAATCAGCCTTAAGAAAGCCCTTCTCCATGAACTCTTCACGGGCGCTTTCTATAAGTCTTGGATCGATACTTGTATCGCGTACTGACATTTTTAGTCCTCCGCCGAATTACTGATAATTGGATTATCGATAATAGTATTATCACTTTGCGTTGCTTCTGTCAATATCTGCGCACAAAAAATCGGCAGCATTTCTGCTGCCGACTTATTATCACATTACTGCGGATTTGCAAGCTTATCGGGCACTATCCAGTAATCGCATATCGGGCCACCCGTCGCAAGCGTGTATTCTCTGATAAGTTTTCCTTTGGATGCTTCCGTAAGAAGATGGTCAAGCTCGCAACATACCGGAAGCACTTCCAGATAGCCGTACTTTCTTGCGTAATCGTTAAGCGGGCATCTTGTGAAGTAATAAAAGCTTCCGTCTTTGTGCCTTGCTTCATCAAAGTTAAAGTCCCAGGTCTTATCCTTGTACTCCGGGTGTTCGTCTGCCCAGGCCTGCATACGCCTGAATTTTTCTTTGGCCTTTATTACATCTTCGGGCTTATTCATATCGCTCTTACCTATGAACTTTCTTGCAAAAGATTTCGTAAGAAAGCTTCTGACCACCGTCCTGTAGCTATCTGTATCAATAGCCCCGTCCGCCGCTTTCCATATGGCCATGAATACGAAAGCCATATAGATATTGCCTGCCATAGGATTCTCCGAACCGATATCCTCGACTTCCGAAAGCATCTGTCTGTAAATCGCGGGAGCCTTCTTAAAAGCCGCCTTGGTGACTTTCTTTCCGTACTGCTCCACCATGTACTTCTTCATCAAAAGCGGGAACATGGTGATAAATGTGCCTTTGTACTTAAGCATATTAACCCTCCATAAACTCTATGCTATCTTCCATGATACTGCTTCTTTTCTTTCGCTGACAAAGTTCTTGTAGATGCCTTCTTCAGCAGCCAATTGCTCGTGAGTTCCCTTCTGAACTATCTTACCGTCGGAAACCACCAGTATCTGGTCTGCATGTCTTACGGTCTTAAGTCTGTGGGCAATCATGATGATGGTCTTATTTCTGGTGAGTTCTTCGATGGCCTTGGTAAGCTCGGCTTCGTTCTCGGGATCCACATTGGCCGTTGCCTCGTCAAGGATGATTATAGGTGCATCCTTCATGATGGCGCGGGCAATGGAAATTCGCTGCTTCTCACCGCCTGAGAGCGATGCTCCACCCTCGCCTATAATAGTGTCATAACCATCGGGAAGGCTCATGATAAAGTCGTGGCAACGTGCTTTCTTGGCTGCCTCAATAACCTTCTCCATAGGTGCTTCAGGTGTACCGAAACGAATGTTATTGGCAATGGTGTCCTCGAAGAGGTAAACTCTCTGGAATACAAAGCTGAAGTTCTTCATAAGGGAGTCGAAACTGTAGTCCTTAACGTTCACCCCGCCGAGGAGCACCTTACCGGATTTAACATCCCAGAAACGTGCCATAAGGTTCGTAAGCGTCGTCTTACCGCCGCCCGAAGGTCCCACAATGGCCGTAGTGGTTCCCGCGGGAATCTTAAGCGACACATCGTCGATAATAGTCTTGTCCTCATATGCAAAAGAAACATTCTGAAGTTCAATATCCATTGCGGCAGGCTTTAACTCAGCACCATCCACATCCATGGGAGGAAGCGCCAGTACTTCATTGGCCTGACTTACTACGATGTTGACGTTTCTCATGAGTGCCGAGAAGCCGCCCATCATATCAAGACTTTCGTATACCATGAAGGACGAAATAATCATCATGATGGCGTAAAGCAAAGGCATCGTGCCATTTAAGAAGAAAATCACGGAGCAAAGCGCCATCAAAACGCCTGTAAGCTTGGTGGTGATTCCCTGTAAGCACATAAACGGTATTACGGAATACTCAAGCTTGGTATCTGCCGCCTGCTTTTCCGAAATGGCGCTTTCAAGCTTGTGCGCCATCTTGCCGGTTAAGTTAAAGTTCTTAACCTCGGCGATACCCTGAATATATTCGATAACCGCCGTAACGAGTCCCTCATCCGCCCTCGACTTTCTGGGGGCGGCAGGTATAGTGGCCTTCTGCATACAAGTGTTAAAGAAAGAGAAGACCACTATTCCTACCAAAAGGATTAGGGCAATCCTTACGTCGAAGAAAAGAATGCATACAAAAATTACTGCTGTTGTGATGATTCCCTGAGTTGAAATCATTACCACGAGGGTTGCAACATCCGCAAGCATCTCCATGGTATTGGTGGTGATATTGGTGATTCTCCCGAGGCTGTTGGCATTGAAAAAGCCCATGGGAAGATATCTTAAATGCTCGGCAATTTCCACACGCTTGTCGCTGCATGTATTGTAGCTGCCCTCGGTCTGAAGCATTGTGGTCTTAAGTCCCACAAGCACCTGCCCGAGGATTGATGCGCACATAAGTGCCAAAGAAAGCCATACGTTCTTCATGCTCATGTCTTTGTTAAGTATTCCCTGCAGAATTACCGCAATCGCAGGAATACGAAGAGTCGCAAACATAGCTTTCAAAACGCCAAGGAGCATTGCCTTGTAAAGCTTGGCACGATTAACCTTATTGCAAAAATCAAAGTACATCTTTAAAGTCTTAAGCATTATGCCACCTCCGAATCTTTGTAGGAAATATGTGCATCCCACATATCACGATACAGAGCGCACTTGTTAAGAAGTTCTTCCTGCGTACCTGTTGCTTCAACCTTACCGTCATTGATTACGATAATCTGATCCGAAGAAGCTATAGTAGAAAGTCTGTGTGCTATTACGATAAGCGTCTTACCCTGCACAAGCTTGGCTACAGAACGCTGTACCAAAGCTTCGTTCTCGGGATCGGTGTAGGCTGTTGCCTCGTCTAAGATTACTACGGGGGCATTCTTAAGCATCGCTCTTGCTATGCTGATTCTTTGTCTCTCACCACCCGATAAGTGTCCGCCGGCGCCGCCCGCTATTGTGTCATAGCCCTTTTCAAGATTTAGGATAAACTCATGACAGCCGCAGGCAATGGCAGCCTCAATGACTTCTTTGTCCGTTGCACCGGGGCGACCCATTCTGATATTCTCCATAACGGTTTCGTCGAATAGGTAATTGTCCTGCGATACGTATGCGATGTATTTGTTGTAGTCTACAAGCGGAATGTCCTTGATGTTCACGCCACCGTACGTTACTTCTCCGCCGTCTACGTCCCAGAAAGAAGCAATGAGCTTGGCAATCGTAGACTTACCGGAGCCTGAAGGCCCTACGAGAGCGTTTACGGTGCCTTCTTTTATCGTAAGATTGATTCCGTGCAATACTTCCTGCTCCTTGTATCCGAAGTGAACGTCCTTGAAGACTATGTCGCTGCCGACCGGCTTCTTGGTCATCGTCTCAGGGCGCTCCATCTCTCGCTTCTGAAGGATTGCGGTAACCTCACCGATGATGGAACCCATCTTGGACATATTGTCCATGTGGCCTGCAACCACCATGAAGGGTGATACAAGGCCGAGGGTAAGAATTATAAGCATAAGAGCATCTGTTCCGTCCACGCGACCCGTAAGATAATACCAGCCGGTAAAAGGAAGCAGGGTGAGAAGCTGCGCCGGCAGGAATGTCATAGCGAGGTTCTGCCAGAGGTTGCAGCGTCTCATCCACTCTATGAAGCAATCCGCACCTTCTTTGGCTGCTGTTTTAAACTTTTCGTAGGAGGATTTCGTCTTGCCGAAGGCTTTGATTACTTCGATACCGTTAATATATTCAACGGCGGTGTCGTTTAAAGCTTTGGTCTTAACGATTGTATTCTTAAAGCTTTCGTCGGCACCTACCATCATAAGGCTGTAGAATACCATGCCAATCGGAACGCTTATAAGTGATAAAAGCGCGAGTCTCCAGTTGACATTAAACATGAGCACCAATATGCCCACAGGCACGATAGCGTTTGAAATAACTTCGGGAATAATATGTGCCAGTGTGGTCTCAACCGAGTCCACGCGCTCCACAATCGTGTTCTTGTAAGAACCCGAAGCGTCGTCGAGCACATCACCGAGCGGCATAACGCTCAATTTCTTAGTAAGTCGTCTTCTTATCTCCGCAAGCACTCCGAAAGTTGCTTTGTGAGACATTGTCGTCGATATTGTGTGGAATATCTTGTTGATCAGCCAGCAGATTGTAATATACCCGCACTGGGTAAGATAAAAGCTTAAGTCCTTGTTACCTTCTATCAACGCCCTTACAATCTTAGCTACGTACCAATACGGTACAAAGCCGGCAATTACGCTGATTATTGCCATGAAAACACTGATTATGTAAGCGCTCTTATTAATCCCTGCGAATTCAAGCACCCAGGCCAGTGTCCCTTTCTTTTTTTCTCCTTTGTCCATTTTTCCCTTCCTTTCATTGTTACTTCTATGCGCATATTGAGTTAGACGCGGCTAACTCATCTATTTAAAAAAACACGCTTAGCGCGTCTTTTTAATATCTATTTAAGTTTGAACAGTGCACCCCAGCCCGCCTCAAAGAATATGTCGAGGTGGTGAGCATACTCCATGGCCTCCTCGCGTGATAAATCATGCTCTACTGCAAGGAATATGGCATTGATGCATGTAGTCATAAACATGTGGAACTCTTCGGAGGGAACCATGTAGACCTCTCCGCCGACTTCGCGTACCTTATCCATATAAAGTCCGGTAGACTTCTCTTCCAAAAGAGCAAGTTCATGTACGTAGTCCTCAAATCTTGTTCCCTGAGACTTACATACCAAAAGCTTAAATGCCTTGAAATTGTCGTATATATACTCCATTACCCAGGCGGTCTCGCCCTTCTCCGCCCAAAGTGTCTCGGCAAAGGACTCGTCTATCGATTCAAGTTCGCGTATAACTTCCTTTCCGTACTCATCCTTAAGTCCGGCATAAGCAGGCTCCACCAGCGCCGCAAACATATCTTCCTTGCTCGGAAAATGCTTGTAAAGTCCGGAAGCACTCATATCACATGCTGCCGCTATGCGCCTCATGGAAGCGTCGTTAAAGCCATACTTCATGAACTCGTCATAAGCTGCCGCTATTATCTTTTCGTGATTTTCTGTCTTGTCCTTGGGCATATATCAAAAGTCTTTCTCATTCTTTGGCAAAAGAAAAGCGAACACTGTACGCTAACACCGTTGTTAGAATACACTGTTCGCTATCGTTTGTCAATTGCTTTTGAAAATTTTTTGAATATTTATGCTTCTGCTGCTTCCTTGCGCTCGAAATGCTTTCTTAAGATGAGGTATCCGATATAAACACCTGCTACTGCAAGCACGAATACAATAGCAGTTGCCAATACACCCATGGCGCCGGTGGTGTAGCTGATCATCTCATCCATAGCTTCGGGAGTCTGCCCTCTTGCTATCCACTCTTCTCTGTAGCTTTCCATGAAGAACATGCTGGGAATTATGGAACCAAATGCCTGACCTACATGGAATACGCCTGATGCAACAGCCACCTTCCATACAGCAGGCTTGTTGCTTCTTGAAGCGATAAGGTCTGCCGCAAGTGCTCCGATCATTGATGTAATATACCACGGAATGTATCCGGCTCCCATGATAGAGAAAAGTACCATGCAGATTGCCTGCATA
Organism: Lachnospiraceae bacterium YSD2013; assembly: GCA_900100895.1. Lineage (GTDB taxonomy): Bacteria > Bacillota > Clostridia > Lachnospirales > Lachnospiraceae > UBA1258. The sequence goes on along the minus strand of FMTX01000015.1, from coordinate 54,888 downwards.
ATTAAAAACTGTCCGAATTTACCAACCTTTCTGGTCATAAAGTACATAACCGTGCCGGTAAATATCGCACATACTCCGGGGCTGATTGCATGACCGAATGCCCCAAACACCATAACCACAGTACCCGAAATCATATAGAAAATCAGATACAGCGCGGACAAAAGCGCTATCATTACTATGTCCTTAATTTTGAGTTTCTTCATTTTTCCCTCCTATAAATCCTTTATTATAAAGATTCCGTAAGAATCCTATAACCGATATCTTTTAGGCGGTTTCTTCCGCCATTTTGCCGAATATCGCATTCAGCCTGTTCACATTTTCTTTGTTGAGAATAAAGTCATCCTCTATGGTCTTGTCGTTAAGATACACAATTCTGTCAGCCACATGCCTTAAGAACTCATAATCGTGTGAGATGACCAGGACGCTCGATTTTTCTTTAAGCTTAACTATCTCGTCCGAAACCCTCTGCATGGAATAAACGTCCAGACCGCTTGTGGGCTCGTCGAATATAATCAGGTCTCTGTCGCAGATAAGCGCCATGGCAATCTGAAGTCTCTGCTTCTGTCCGCCCGAAAGATCAAACGGGTGCTTGTACCTGTAGGGTTTAAGTCCCAGATAGTCTACGCATTCCGCTATTCGTTTCGCATCGTTCTTAACAAGTGAAAGTTCATTATCTACAGACGTTCCGAAGAGCTGATAGTCCGGATCCTGCATAATAAAGAAAGGTAACGACCCCTTTACCACCTTGCCACCGTCGGGCTTGTTGCTCTCGCAAAGCAATCTTGCCAGCGTGGTCTTTCCCGCGCCGTTACTGCCTACAAGCCCCACAACCTCATGCTTGTGAAGCTTGAGATTTACGTTCTTTAGTATTTCTTTGTACGATACGTCCTTAAGCTCAGCCACGACACTATCCTTGCTTTCTGCCGCTCCCGTAAAGGGAATGTTCAAAGAAAATATGTCGAAGCTTCTGGTGTCGTATCCGCTGTTCTTAAACTCTTCTTCACTTGCAAAAGAAGTAAGCTTTCCCTGCTCCATAAAGAAAACTTTGTCGATGATTCCGTTAAGATAATAGAATCTGTGGTCCGCCACGATAATTGTGTAGCCGTTGTGCTTAAGCTTATCTATAAGGCGCCCGAGTCTCATGGCGTTACCGTAATCGAGATTGGCCGAAGGCTCGTCGAAAATCAGCACCTTCTGATTCATGGTGAGTGATGAAGCAAGTGCCAGCATCTGCCTCTCGCCGCTTGAAAGGGTAAAGATATCCCTTCCCATCATCTTTCCGAGATTAAAGTCTTTCTTCAGTTCGTCGAGTTTTCGCCCCATTTCTTCCTTGTCAGTTCCGTAGTTTTCCATGGGGAATACCAGCTCCGCAGTGGAATTCTCCGTAAAGAACTGGGAGCGGGGATTCTGAAACACCGACCCGACTTTTTTGTTGAGGGCATACATTTTAACGCTGTCGTAGTCCTCACCGTTTATGAAGAGCTTGCCCTTCAGTTCACCCTCGGTAATTGTGGGGATAAGCTTATTTAAGCACTTAAGAAGCGTAGACTTGCCGCTTCCGCTGTTACCGGTAATTAAGACAGCCTCGCCCTGATTGATTTCAAAATTTACGTCAAATATTCCTTCTTTGGACTCGTTGTATTTAAAAGAAAGTCCCTCTGCCTTTATTACAGGCGTGTATGCCATACAATACCTCCTGCAAGTCCTATTACAAAGATGGCCATAATCATCGCATCCGACCATCTTACCCTTTCCTCGAAATAAGAGCTGCGTCTTACCGGCGCATCAATGCCCTTTACCATGCCCGCCGCCGTAACTTCTTCCGCTAACGCCGCGCATCTGAAAAGCTGCGGTACCACAAAGTACTTAAAGCTTCTTATTGGTTTCTTCCATGTGAAATCAATGCCTCTTAAGCGCATGGATTCTTTGATGAGTTTGAACTCTCTTGTGAAAGTCGGAATGTACTTTAAGGTAATCGTTACCGCTACCACCATCATTCTCGGTATTCTCATGGTTTCAAGCGCCGCCAGCAGTTCTGCTGAGTTATACTTGCTTACAAGTACGGAAGCAAGCACAAGACAGGGTACCGACTGTGCCAGCACAATCAGGAACAAGCCTATAAACTTGGCTCTGTCATCCTGAATTGTAATCGAGTATATTCCAATCATTATTCCGTAAATTACAAGCATTCCCGCAAGTCTCTTGAACCGCCCCATCAATATCAGTACAAAGGATGCAAAGGCAAGCAGGAAATACTGAAGATACTTGCCGTTTATCAGTATGTACATGGATGGAGCTATTACGTTAATAAGAATCAGCACTACAGGATTAATTCGTATTCTGCTCATCTTCTTCTTTGTCCTCACATTGTAATTCGTAAAGTTTCCTGTATATATCGCAGTCCTTCATAAGCGTTTCGTGAGTACCGTTGCCGACCACTTCACCCTTATCAAGCACCACTATTCTGTCGCAATTTACTACAGACCTGAGTCTGTGAGCTATCATAAGAACCGTTCTGCCTCTTGTAAGCTTCTCTATGGCAGCCTGAAGCTTGGTCTCCGTCTCGGGATCCACCGAAGCCGTACTCTCATCAAGAAGCACTATAGGCGCGTTCTTAAGGAATGCTCTCGCTATCGAAAGTCGCTGTCTCTCACCGCCCGACAATGTGTGTCCGTTCTCGCCTATCATGGTATCGATTCCGTCGGGAAGCTTATCGATAAAAGGCATACACTGCGCATCTTCCGCAGCCTTTAAAACCTCTTCTCTTGTGGCGTTTTTATTACCCACAAGAATGTTGTTGTAAATCGTGTCGTTAAAGAGCGTTACATCCTGGAACACTATCGAGAACAGTTCAAAAAGTCGTTCGGGGTGCACTGTTTTAATATCTGTTCCGCCGACGGTAATAAGTCCCTTCTCGTAGTCCCACAGTCTTGCGGCCAATCTGCAGATTGTGCTTTTGCCGCTTCCCGAGAGTCCCACAAGTGCCGTGTACTCGCCCTGTCCCGCGGTAAAGTTCACCGAATTCAAAACGTTCTTTTTGGCCCCCGATTCCTTAGTTGCATATGAGAAAGAAACATTTCGGAAGCAGATATCGTATCCGTCAAAAGAAGCCGCACTGCTACCCGCCTGCTCCGGATACTCCATGATATTCTCAATACGCGTAGCCGCAACCTTGCTTGCAATTACCGCGCCAAGATACTCACAGGTGTAGGATAAGGGCTCATAAATCCACACAGCCATCAGCACAAATACCAGATAAACCTCTACGCTGATTTCACCCTTAACGAGGAGTCCCACGCCGTATACAGCCACAACACCGATACCCATTCTGAGTAAGTTAAATGCCATGGAAACACACATACCGGCAAGAAACTCAAAGAGCACAAGTCCCGGAATGAGGCGGCTTATTTTCTTGAAGATACCCTTCTGATAAGTCCCGATATTGCCCGAAATCTTAAGCACTCTGATGTTCTCAAGGTACTCCTGAATCGTGTCGGAAATAGCCACCCTTGCGATTCGGTTCTTCATATGGGTCCTGCCCGATACCGTATCGCTTAGAGACATGCTTAGTATTACAAACGGAACCACCAGCGTAAGCGCAAGCGCCATCTTAACGTTGATAAAGTACATAAATATAAGCGTCACGCCTATTCCGAAAGCCCCGCCTATCATCTCCGTTAACTGATTGGCAAGGACGCCTTCGATTGTGCCCAAATCATCCATTACGGTTGATGTTAAGTCGCTTAAGTCGTGTGTCGAAAGAAAGCTTTCAGGCAGTCTTCTGAACTTGTCGGCAACGCCCATTCTGAGCGAATTGTTTTCTTTGGCCGCGTTAATGTATTTCATGCGGTACATCTTCTTGTAGGTTAAAAACATGACTGCTATAAGCACCAGTCCGACGATGAGATAAACCACAATGCTCGTATCCACCGTAGTGCCCGCTTTGTAAGCGTTTAACATCTGCGACAGCACATGAATTATCATTATCATCGGGAGCATGCATATAATGTGGAACAGCCCCAGCCACAAGGATGCGAAAAGTACTGCCTTCTTGCCCACAGGAGACATATATTTAAGACATTTAAGCATCTGCCTGCACCTCCTTGTTAAGTTTCCAGCTGACGGCTTTTTGATACTCGCTGTACATTTCGAAGTAACGTCCGCGCCTTGCCATAAGCTCTTTGTGGGTGCCTTCTTCTATTGCCACGCCGTTGTCGATTACGTAGATATTGTCGACGTTCTTGATGGAAGAAAGTCTGTGAGCAATCATAATGACCGTCTTGCCCTTCAACAACTTTTCAAATGACTTCCTTATAAGGTATTCGTTTTCGGCATCGGCAAAAGCAGTCGCCTCGTCCAATATGACAATGGGCGAATCCTTAAGTATTGCTCTTGCTATGGCGATTCTCTGAATTTCACCGCCCGATAAATGCGCGCCCTTGGCACCGTAAACTGTGTCGATTCCGTCGGGAAGTTTCGCGATTATATCCGCGCATTGAGCGGCTTCGAGAGCCTTCAATATTTCCTCGCGGCTTGCGTTCTTTTTATACAAAGCAACGTTGTCGGCAATGCTCATTTTAAGAAGCGTGCTCTCCTGAAATACTATGCTCATTACGTTGTTAAGCGTGTCTTCGGAGAGGTTCTTAATATCCGTTCCGCCTATCTTAACAGAACCGTCGCAGGTATCTCTTAACCTTGCAGCGAGCTGCGCAATTGTACTTTTGCCCCCGCCGGACATGCCTACGAGAGCTGTCGTGGTGCCTTCTTTCATGGTTAGACTGACGTTCTTAAGAACGTACGGAAGGTTGTCCTCGTATCTGAAGGAAACGTTGTCGAAGCTGATATCGTAGCCCTTGGGGACCTCGTTACCTGCGTATTCCATAGGCTTTTCGTTAAGAACTTCTTTGAGCGTGCCCAAAGCTTCGTCAACGATTATGGTCTCGGAGGAATTGCTCATGATTCGCTTAAGAATGGTGACTTCAAGCGGAATAATGGAGGCGAAGAATATGAATGAACATATTACCTTTGCCGAACCGTTTGAGCGGTTAAAAGCAATCAGTGCCGCCGGAACAAGTGCGTAGAACACCGAGTTTATTGCGGTATTGTAGCTGCTGTCGGCATTCATCATGGATACCGCAAATTTGAGCACATATTCGCAAAAGAAATCCACCGAATTCTTGTACCTGTTAAAAGAATCCGCGGTCTGACCGAAAGTCTTCATGACCGGAATGCCCCTTACGTACTCAACCGCCGCATTGGACATGTCTTTGGAAGCCTGCTGATATGTGCGCACGAAATCGCTTCCGTTGCCCATCATTATTACCATAAGAAGCACAAACCCGATAATTACGGGAATGATGCATGCCACCGAAAGTAGAACATTGTACTTAAACATAAACACAACAAAAGCAATTGGCAACACGATTGACATAGTGGTGTTGGGAATCTGGTGTGCGATAAGTGTTTCCGTCACATCCGTGTTCTTTTCGATAATCTTTCTTACGCTTCCGCTGGGATTCATGTCGTGATAACCGCCCGGGAGCTTGCCGATGTGCTCTATCAGCATTCTTTTAAGTCTTGCGGCTGTATTGAAAGCAGTGATGTGTGAAAATAAAAGTGAAAGTCCGTAAAGACCGAACCCACCGCAGATATCAAACACTATCGATTTACCGCACTCGGTAATATAAGTCACATCCATAGTGTCTTTAACGTAGCTGTGAGTTAAGAACAGCCCTTTTTGCGAGCCTCCTGCCAGGTTGGCAATCAGCTCCTCTGCTATAAGGTATACGTATGTATAAGCCTTTATTGATACTATCGCCGAAGCTGCGGCGAATACTATGCTTAAAAACATACATATTCGAAAAGGCCCCATGGCCTTAAAAAGAAAAGGTAAATTGCTCTTTTTCTTCATGTATAGTTGCCCCTTTGTATCCTTTTGCCCCTGAGTCTCTACAGTTAGTTTTGACTAACCCTTGACTCAAAAATGCGGTTAGCGCCTGCTAACCGCATTTCATTATATATTCATGCTTTATAAATCTCAAGTATTTTTATTATTTAATGTTGTATTATTTTTAGAACAATAATGTAACGCTTCCACCCGTGGCATCTACAAGCACCATGTCACCGTCTTTAAGCTTAGTCGTGGCATCGCCCGTAGCCAGTACCGCAGGGATACCATACTCTCTTGCAACGATTGCCGCATGCGACAGTGTTCCGCCTGTATCTACGACTACGCCTGCTGCCAGCGCGAAGAGCGGTGTCCACTCGGGATCGGTGTATGTACATACGAGAATGTCGCCCTTTTCAAGCTTATAGAATTCCTCGGGTGAATGTACGATGCATACTTTTCCCTTTACCTGTCCGTTTGAAGCGCCTATTCCCTTTATTGAGTCGTCATCGCCGGCAAGCGCATCTTTCATGCATTTATTCCAGTATGCTTCCGCAAAAGCTCGCTTGTTTTTTCTGTCAGCAATCAGTACTGCTTTATCGCCGAGATTTCCCTGCTTGCATACTTCAAAGAGCTCGTCGGCAAAAAGAAACAGATAGTCTTCATAAGATACATTTGTCTTCTCTGCAAGCAGTCTAAGCAGTTTTCTACAGTGTTCGAATTCAGACTCCCAAAGGTATTGGGTAGCTTCTCTTATGTAGTGGTAATGTCTGAGGCCGCCAACCTTTCTTTCGAAGGCAGCATATTTCTTGCCGGGTAAAGCGTCTTTCATCTTGGCCATCAGGTCGGTAAAATGTTTCTCGCTTTCTTCCTTGGTCGCCACTGCCTCGCCGCCGCTTTTGAGCATGGGGCGCAAAGCGTTAATGAATCGGTCGGGATTTTCCCTCCAGGTTTCGGAAATAAAGCAGTAACAGTTAAAGTCCGATTTACTGCCGAAGTTATTTAAGAATTCTGCAAACCTGCTGCCCAGCTCAGGATATTTGTTGCAGATTTTCTTATAGTCTGCGCTCATAACCGTTTCAGCCATAGAAGAGTCGGCAGTAATATATTCGCACAATTCTTTCATGGCACGGTTTATATCTGCCGTCACGTAGCTTAATCCCTCGAGAACATCGTATGAGTTAAGGCTGTCATCAACCTTGCTAAGTATCTTCGTAACCTTCATGCTTTCTATTGCATTGGGGAACAGAGCATAGAGGAATCTGTCGTAGGCCGTTCTGCCTATGAGGTCGCGCATTCTGTGAAGTGACTCTCCGATTGCCCCCGCATCGTTTAATACGAGGTTCTTTTCCTTGGCAAATTCATCCCGACATTTTGCAAGGGATTCGTCGGCGCATTTTATATTGTTGTCAATATTGCCGATGAGCTTTAAGTACTTGGGAATAGCAAATACGTTTTTATTAAGCTTGAACTTATTGTCCGACTGGTAAGATATTCCGTCCTTGTCGATGGGATACATGCCGCCCTTGAAATCTACTCCGATTTCTGAAAAAAGAACACCTTTCTGGTCTCCCACGCATCCGCCGAAATCATGATCGAGCGGGTAATAGGGAGTTGGCGTTTTTTCAAGATTGAACAGAACAGCTTCACGCATAGCGCCTTTGGCGGGCTTAACCTTGGGGTATCCTTCAAAATCTTTTTCTGTATATGATTTGCCTGCGTCTTCCTTAAGTGTTGTAATGCTTCTGGCCTGCAGGATATATATGTGGCCATCTCTAAAGGCCCATTCAATGTCCATGGGGTGGCCGTAGTGTTTCTCTATTCTTACGCCTTCTTTGACCAAGGCGGCGATTTGCTCATTGCTTAGTACCGACTGCTTTCTTCTGTTCTCATCTACCGATACTTTCACGGTGCCGCCGTTCTCGGCGTCATATATGATTTCAACTTCCTTGGAACCGGTTACCTGCTTTATTACGTTTCCTTCTTTGGTACAGATGTATTCGTCGGGGCTGACTATTCCGGACACGACCGCTTCGCCGAGGCCGTATGCCGCGTTGATATGAACGTTTTCTCTGTCGCCGGCGGGGTCGCTTGTGAACATTACTCCGGCGGACTCGCTCTCTACCATTTCCTGAATAACTACGGCAAGGGAAGTCTTCTGCTTGTCGTAACCGGAATTCTTGCGGTAGCTTACCGCTCTGTCGCCCCACAAAGATGCGTAACACTCGCGAACTTTAAGAAGAACGTTGTCGATACCGATTACATTAAGATAAGTCTCCTGCTGTCCCGCAAAGCTTGCATCGTCAAGGTCTTCGGCAGTGGCGGAAGATCTGACAGCCATTCTGGCACCGTCTTCGAGACTCTTACAAAACTCTCTGATTTCCTCCTCGATTATTGCGGGTATTCCGGCCGAAAGAATAGCGCTCTTTATATCAGCCGCCTTTTCAAACTTCGACGGATCTATTCCGTTTTCCTGCATAAAGCAATCATATGCATCAGCCGTAAGCACTACTCCGGACGGAACCGGTATCCCTGCCTGAGTCATTTCTCCCAAGTTGGCTCCCTTTCCCCCCGCAATGGCTATGTCATCTTTTTTTATCTCGCTAAATGCTTTAATGTACTTCATCTTCATTCTCCTTAAGATATTTCTTCCATGCATATGTACCAATAAACAGCGCGTATAGGAGGGAAATCACGCTCGATATCGGCTTGCAATATATGACACCTTCCATCCCCCACAAATACGTGCTTATTAACATTACCGGGATGAATACCGTTCCGTTCTCGGCTATCGTAACCGACGTGGCGAGCCCGAAGCGTCCGATATTCTGAAGCATCATGCCCGACAGTATGTAATAGCCCATAACAGGCAGCACATAACACTGTGTCTTCACCATTCGCGTCGCCATTTCCACCACTTCCGGCTGCTTGGCAAAAGCACTTGTAAGCGCCTCGGCATTAAGCATAAGAATCGGTGTCGCTATCAGCAAAAAGGCCGTAATCGTAAGCCAGGTCAGCTTGAAGGCCTTTTTGACCCTGTCCTCCCTGCCTGCTCCGTAATTTATAGCGCACACCGGCTGGAAACCCTGACCGAAACCGATAACAAGCGCATAGGCTATATAAACTACTCTCTGTGACACCGTAACCGCCGCAATAACATGCACCCCGTATATTCCCGCAAGGTTGTTAAGCAGTGCAGAGGAAATGCTTGTAATGCCCTGTCTGCAGAAGTTCGGCGCGCCTCCCGAAAGTATTTCTTTGAGGTAAAAGAAAGTGGGCTTCGCTTTCTCGATATATATTTTTACGTTGCCGGGCTTTCGCGTTTCTGCATATAGCATGATGCAGCCCGTAACCTGTCCGATAAGGCTTGCGTAAGCCGCTCCCTTTACTCCCATGCTCAGCTTAAGAATGAATATGGGGTCAAGTACCATATTTATAATCATTCCCACCAGCAGTCCGAGCATACTGCTTCGGCCGGCGCCGGCGAGTCTTAACTGATTGTAGATAACGTTTGAAAAAAGCATGAAAGGAATGGTTACCACGGTCACCGTCAGATACTGCCTCGTCGCGTTTAAGAGCTCCGGCGAAGTGTCTCCGCCGAGAATCCTTATAAGCGGGTTTAAAGCCACAAAGCACACGATTGCCAGTACCGTTCCGACTACCACAGCTATCGCCACGCCCACAGAAGCCATGCGCTCTGCCTCGTCGTAATCCTTTTTGCCGAGCATCCTTGATATGTAATTACCCGAGCCATATCCGAACCAGAAGCCGATTGCCTGAATGATGGATACGAAGGCAAACACCACGCCCACGCTTGCGGTAAATGCTTCATTGTTAAGCTTGCCCACAAAGAACGTGTCCGTCATGTTGTATATCGTTGCTACAAGCATTCCGATCATGGACGGTATGGCCATCTTCACAACTAACGGAAATAGGCTCGCAGTTGTAAACGTTTTGATTCGTTCTTCCCTTTTGTCTGTCATATCATTTTTTCTTTCTTGCGCTGAAGAATCTGTCTACCTCAGCCTCGCAAAATGCTCTGTATATAGCCTCAAAGTATTCGCTCGGCATCATATGCGAGTTTGAAAAAAGAATACCTGCCGCAAGTCCGGCACTTATGAGCCCCTTCTCGTCGCACTTAACTGCGTAGCCTTCTTCTTCCCAGAAAGCAATCATCTTCGAAAGAAAGCTTGCGTAGCCTTCACCGATTTTATCGTTGCCGCTTTTGGCAATCCTGTCCCAGAAAGAAAGGGTTGCGCCGTCGCTGTTATTAAAGGCTTTGTTCTCTTTAAGATGCATACCTTCTTTGTAGAAAAGCTCTACAAGAAATCCTCTCGGATCTGTCAGAGTCTTCGCTCTGTTTTCATACATAATGTCGGTCTTCTCTCTGACTCTAAGTGACATAAGGTCGAGCACGAATTCGTCCTTATCGCCGTAAAAGGTGTAGAATCCGCCCTGGGCGATTCCCGCTTTCTTCGTGACATCTCTTATGGAAATATTCTTAATACCTGTCTCCTTAAGGACCTCCAGGCCCGAGCGTCTCAGCTTTTCCTTAATCTCTGCGCGTTCTTTGTCCGTAAATGCTTTTCCCATGTGGTCTCCTTTGTTTAGGTTAGTCTTGGGTAACTAAATAGGCTATGAACATTTTATATCGATGTTCATAGCCTGTCAATACACAAAATATTTTTCTGTCAGATTTTCTTTATACTGCTATTTCTTGGCAATAACCGTAATCCAGGGCTTGCTCTTGTGATGGTCTGATTTGACCTTGGAAAAGCCCGCTGCAATAAGCGACTTCTCGATATCTTCGATAGTGTGGCACTTCATACCTTCGATAATTTTTTCAAACTTAAGACTCGTCTCATCGTGGCCGTCGGATTCATTGACAATCATGAATACTCCGCCCGGCTTAAGCACTCCCGCCACCTGTGAAAAGCACGTCTCAAGTCCCGGCCAGAAGTAGATGGTTTCAAAAGCTGTCGCAAGATCATAAGATTCTTTGGGAAGTGTCAATGCCGATACATCACCCTGTTGCACCTTGCATCGGCCGCTCTTAATAGCCTCAGCATTGTAAGCGGTTGCTTTTCCTACGGATACCTCAGAATAATCAATAGCCGTAACCTTGGCGCTCGGATACTTATCAAGCAGTGCTCCCGCGTTTCTTCCGCCGCCGCAACCGAGTTCAACGATTTCTTTGGGCGCAATGTCCGTAAGATGTGACAGTCCCCAGTCAGCCATCTGAGCATGGCCGCCGTTCATGCCGTTAACCATCATTTTGCCTAAAAATCCCTCGGGCTTCCTCGTCTGACTCACAAACTTTTTAAATAACCCCATAATTATTTCCTCCCAACCAATATTGTTGAACCCGAAAGCCCCATCCATGAAGCCTCAAAGCTTGTCATAAACATTCCTTTTGTGGTATCTACAAGTCTTACTTCCGCATATCCCATCGCCTTAAGCTTCTCGGCAAAAGCATTCATATCGCCGTACTTAGCCCGTGACATAATGTCATGGATTGCGAAGGTTCCGCCCTTCTTAAGCGTGCGAAGTGTCTCAAGCAAGATGGCCTGCCTGTCACTGCTTGGAATATTGTGATATACGTAATTACTGGTCACTGCATCAAATGTCTCATCGGCAAAAGCAAGCTTGCAGGCATCACCCTGCTCAAAGGATGTATTGCTTACGCCCTCAGCCTTTGAGTTATTCTCGCACAATGTCTTGCTGAAAGAAGCGTATTCTTTGCCCCAGCGGTCGATTCCTATCATGGTGGCGTTAGGGTTTCTTTGGGCACAGGCTATTGTGAGCGCTCCGCTTCCGCAGCCCACGTCAAGGCCCTTGCCGCCGTCGGGAATCGTCACATATGATGCCACGCCGCTTATAATCTTACGAGACATCTGACGCTTGCCGTTGTACGAAAATGCTCTGTACATGAGGAACATCCACAGTGTCACAAGTGTAAGGAATACTGTAAGTATCAGGAACACTGCTCCCAGCACAGTCTTTAAAGTGCCCGCTTTAAGAACGGGCGAAATTCCGAATACGATGTAAAGAATCAGAGCCGCTATCGCCCCGCCTAACATCCCCAGTACCATGCCCTTAGGCATCCAATTCTTATAATCCGCTTTCATTTTTATCCTCCGGTAATAAATTTGTCATGCTCTTAAGCCCCAAAGCCACGGTGGAACCGTTATGGAGCATCGCCGATGTTGCAGGCGGCAATATGCCCGCAACTCCGAGGCCGATAAGTGCCGTATTAAAGCCCACTATCGTCCTATAGTTAAACTTTATTCGTTTCATAAGAAGCATGCTTATCTCACGCAATATCGCTATGCTTTCAAGGTTGGAAGAGCTTATGGTGATGTCGGCTATCTGCCTTGCAATCTCGGCGCCTTCGCTTATTGCTATACCTGCGTCGGATGCGGAAAGTGCGGGCGAGTCATTGATTCCGTCACCTACCATGATTACCTTTCGTCCTTCAGCCTTGGCACGTTCTATATAGCCCGCTTTGTCCTCGGGAAGAACCTCAGCGTAATACTCGGTTATACCGGCTTCCGCTGCAATCTTTCGCGCTGTTCTCTCGCTGTCACCCGTCATCATGACAATATGCTCAAATCCCTGAGTGCGAAGTTTCTCCACAACGGTCTTAACCTCTTCGCGCATAGGGTCTTCTATCAATATGCAGGCTGCCAGCCTTCCGCTCTTGGCAAAGTACAAATGCGAGTACTCGTCCGGAAGCTCTTCGAATAAGCCTTTCTTATCTTCGGGTATCTTTACGCCTTCATCTTCAAACACAAAGTGATAACTTCCTATAACTGCTTTTTCGCCATCGATTTCCGATGCGATTCCATGCGCCACGATGTACTCCACCTTAGTGTGAAGTTCGTCATGAAGCAGGTCTTTCTTTTGCGCAGCTTCGACTACAGCTCTTGCCACAGAGTGCGGAAAATGTTCCTCGAGACACGCCGCCTGACGGAGTAATTCATCCTCAGACTCTCCGTCAAAAGAAACCACCCTGACTACCGTAGGCTGAGCCTTTGTAAGCGTACCCGTCTTATCCAGCACGATTGTGTCGGCCTCTGCCACCGCTTCAAGGAATCTGCCTCCCTTAACCGTAATATCGTATTCAGAAGCTTCCTTTATTGCCGAAAGAACGGATATCGGCATGGCCATCTTAAGCGCGCAGGAGTAATCTACCATCAAAACAGACACCGCTTTGGTAACATTTCTGCTGACCAGCCAGGTCAATCCCGACGCCAGAAGTGTATAAGGGACGAGTTTGTCCGCCAGCCTCTCAGCTTTGCTCTCGAGCGAAGATTTGAGTTTTTCGGACTCCTCTATCATCTTTACAATCTTGTCAAAACGACCGCTGCCCTCGGTTTGAGTGACTGAAATAGTCAATTCGCCATCTTCCACCACCGTCCCGGCAAATACGCTCATTCCTATGCCTTTATGCACCGCCACAGATTCTCCTGTCATGGAAGCCTGATTCACCATAGCCTCGCCGGCTGCCACTTCCCCGTCGAAAGGTATCATGTTGCCCACACGAACAATGACCTTATCGCCGCATTTTACATCGGACGAATCAATCAGGACCTCTCCGTCATCCGTAAGGAGCCACACTTTATCGATGTTGAGTGACATGCGTCTGGCAAGATCGTCAACGGAACGCTTATGCGTCCAGTCTTCAAGTATGTCACCGATTTTTAACAGGAACATAACCGATGAAGCCGTGTTGAAGTCGCCTGTGTGTACGGCAGCCGTTATGGCCATTGCATCAAGAAGCTCAACCTGCAATTTCTTATTCTTAAGCGTCTTGATGCCGCGCCACGCATATTTGATGCTCTTAGCCATTACCCACAGCCTGCGCACGGATATCGGTAATACCAGCCTCTTTCCGTAGTGCAGAATTACCGTCGTCACAAGTCGGTCATAATACTCGGCCGCAAGTTCCCTGCCCGAACATTCGAATACCTTTTCGGGCACATTTACTTTGTCAAAAGAAAAATCTTTCAATATCCCTATAATGCGCTCTCTGTCGCACGCAAAGGTGACCACGGCATCCGCTGTTCTTTCGTATACCTTGGCCTGTATTATCTCCGCGAAATTACTCAGGTAGTACTCAAGAGTGTCCGCCTCCCTGAAGCTTAACCGCTTCATGGGAAGGTGTACTCTGAGTCTGCCTTTAATCTCATGTTTAATAGTAAACTTCATAGTTAAAGGCTTCTTTCTTTATGCATTTGACGGGTTATTCTTCTTCCGAAACTTCCGCTTCGGCATCTTTAACCGCTCTTTCTGCATTGATAGCCTTTGCTTCTTCGTAGATGTCGGTGCAGTTTTCCTGAAGAGTCGTAACCTGTGTTACCACAGAATCCTTCGCTCTCAATACTCCTGCCGTGCACTTTGCGTACACTTTCTTGGCATCCTTGGAAGATAACAGTTTGATACCCTCCAGTCCGAATAAAGTTCCCAGTGCAAACAATCCGATTCCTTTTAACTTCATAACTAAACCTCCTTTAAAATAATTTATTCCACGTTTTTAAGTGCCACATCCATAGGTATGTGCTTGATTCTGATGTAGTCGATGGCTGATACGAACAGGTAGCCGACCAAGAGGTACACTACAGAAAGCACTGCCGATACCGGCTTTAAATAAAATGCAAAGTATCCGTCCATCTGCATCATGAACGCCTTGAAAATCCAAAGCATAAGATAATATCCTGCCACAAATCCGATAATCGCAACGATTGTCACCACTATAGCCGTGGGCACGATGTAGAGGGCACCGATTTCGCCGTTCTTAAAGCCCAGAATCTTAACCATGGAAATGGAGTGCTCGTTTCTCTCGATGATAATCTTGGCAAGAAGGTAGATAAGCGCTGCCGCCAGGACTACGAGTGCGTACTTGAAAATGTCTATTATTCCGCCGAGTGAATGGTCGAGCTGTGTCGTAACCTTGGTGATGTCTTCGGCTGTGATAACAGTAGCGATGCTCTGCTCGTCGATGTCGGTTATTTCATGGTGGGAGAAGAATCCCGAGAACTCGTCTGCTTTCTTGTTAAAGGCTTTGTCGAAGTTTTCTTTGGGCATGAATACTGCGATACTGCCGTCGTACTCTACTTCGCCCGCAACCTTGAAGCTGTAGGATTTGTTCTCGTACTCTTCGTTAAGGGTTATGCTGTCGCCGATCTTAAGGTCGAATTTCTTGGAAAAAGCAGTCGAAACGTAAACTTCTTCGGTGTTCGCCGTGCTTCCGAGTTTTATATATTCACTTCCGTCGGTAATTCCGTATACAGTTACGCTTTCGTCGCCACCACTGCCCATACCGGTGCGCATGGTGCTTTTCTTTTTCGGGTAGAGAAGGCTCTTCATACTGAACTTCTCAGCCGATGCCTCGGAAGTCTCTATCACGTTGCCGTCGTCATCCCTGTAGTCCATGAGCATGTACTGATACTCGGTGAACATCATGCTTGTAGCGTTGTCAGCGTAGTGATTCAGTGAATCGGGAAGTCCGAAGGCAAAGCACATCATAAGCTCGATAAATATCACGCCAAAAGCAAGCACCATGTAGTTAGGCATATTCTGAAAAAGAATGCGAAGTCTGAATCGTCTTAAGAACGACCATCTCGGGAGTCTTCTTGCTTTGGTGCGCTTGGTCTTGACAAGATCGTGTCGTAAGAAACGAAGCGGGCTTAGCTGCAGCTTTTTGATTATGATGTAAAGGTTGATAAAGAACATCAGAATCAGCGGAATAACCGTAGTCTTGATGATAGCGGTGTTGCTCCATACCGCATGGCAGCTCGGCAAGCTATAGCTTTCATAGTAAAGGTTAACGGCTATATCCTTAAATACCGTGTAACCGAGCACGTTACCGATTATCGCGCCGAGAAGCGTAACGATAAGTGGCATCGTCATGTAGTGAACCACGAGTTCCGACTTGCTGTAGCCCGATGCCCTGAGGGTTCCGATTACGGAGGCTTCTTTGTCAATGGTGTTGCTGATGGTGATTGCGAAGATAAACGCAATAACGCCTATCAGAATGTAGCATAGAATAGCCGTTGCCGCCGAATCTCCCTCGATATCGGAGACTGCGAAGTTCGTAGCCTGTCTCAAATATTCCGGCAGATAATCATCTATCTCGTTGTCATGTACCAGCGTCTGAGTGATAAGCGCCTTCAAAAACCTCTCGGAATAATCCGCCTGCGCCACCTTATCCTCAGGCTCCGTCTCGTACTGATATGCGTAGTTATAGTGAATTCTGGATGTAAGTCTCTTGAATGCTTCAGGTGTCACCATTGCGACATCGAAGCCGAAAGAATCAAACATCAGATCCGTATTGTGTTCATGAAGTGTCAGATAGTTAGCAAAAGAAAGCAGTCCGACAACCTTAAACTCTTTGCCGCCGACGGTAATGGTATCGCCTATCTTCACGCCGACATTGCTTGCATGCATTCTGTCGATAGCGATTTCCGTATCAAGCTTCGGTGCACGGCCTTCGTTAAAAGAAGCCATATCAATAGTCGAATCACTTTTATAGATTCTGATGTTGGCGTCTTCCGTACCGTCATTGTTGTAGTCTTCGGCTTCTTCTCTGTAGAAGTGCTCAAAAATCGTCATGGGCACCGGTTTAAAGTCATCTACATTAAGGCTGTATCTCTCGGCAACCTCGTCCCATTCTTCATTGACTGTTTTGGTCACTTCTTCGTGAGCTTCTTCGTAGGCTTCTTCCACCGCCTTTTTGAACTCGTCGGTCTCACGAGCCTCTTTCATTGCCTCGTCGAAGTTCTCTTCTATAGCAGCGTCGATTTGCGCCTTAACCATTTCTTCGTCGGTGATGCCGTAAGCCGCACACTGCGCGCGTACTGCTTCCTCGATAGTGTTGTTGACTTCTTCAGTCAAGTTCTCTTCTATGGCTTTGGCGACTTCTTTGTCCGCTTCTTTCATACCTTTGTCGATGTAGTACTGTCTGACATCAGCCATCTCGCCTACGCTTAAATCCTCTAGAAGTGACTGAGATGCGCGCTTGGCAAGTTCGAAGCGACCGTCCTCAAGGTTAAGTGTTTCTCTTCCGTCGTAGACCGCCGCTAGCATACTGTCGTGGCCTACATACATGCCGGAAATGACACCGATCATAACCACCATAAATACGATGATTACAAGGTATTTGTGCCAGTCGGACTTGAGTTCTCTCGGAACTCTTTTGATAAGAGGATTCTTCATAGCGTAAACCTCCTACCACTCAAGCTCGAATGCCGATATTTTGTTTTCGTTTATGTCATTGTGGCGCACTACACCGTCACGCAGTTTGATGACATGGTCTGCCATATTTTTGATTGCTTCGTTGTGAGTTACCATGATGACTGTGTTGCCGAACTTCTTGTTGCAGTCCTCGATAAGCGCGAGGATTTCTTTGGACGTCTTATAATCAAGGGCGCCTGTAGGTTCGTCACACATAAGGATATCGGGGTTCTTAACGACTGCGCGGCCGATGGAAACTCGTTGCTGCTGTCCGCCCGATAACTGATTGGGGTATTTATACTTGTGGTCCTGAAGACCTAGGGTTGATATTACTTCCTCAACATCTAAAGGGTTGTCGGAAAGATACGCTCCGACTTCGATATTTTCTTTGACATTGAGATTGGGTATAAGATTGTACATCTGAAACACGTACCCTAAGTGCTTGCGTCTGTACATTGTAAGCTGACTTTCGTTCATTTCTTCAAGCTTGTCGCCGTTGATGCTGACGTAGCCCGAATCCGGCGTGTCGATGCCGCCGATAATGTTAAGAAGGGTCGATTTACCCGAGCCGGAAGGTCCGAGCAATACGCAGAACTCACCTTTCTTAACCGTAAAATCCATTCCCCTTAATACATCCTGCCTTGCTTCTCCCGTTCCAAAACTTTTCTTTAGGTCTTTGATTTCAAGAAAACATTCTTCCATACTTTCCTCCGATAAACATATTTCCCTATAGTAATATGGCATGGTACATTCCGTTTATTCGGTCTGCCCATGCCGCTCAAAGAACCTCTCCAAACATCTATATGTTTCTTCCCCGATTACATGTTCCATGAGGCACGCTTCTTCGGTGGCGGTTTTGTCGCTGACACCTATGCTTTTTAATGCCTTCATGATAAGAATATTCTTCTCGTTTACCTTTTCGGCCAGCTCTCTCCCCCTGATGGTAAGGTAGATGCGGCCATCCTGATCAAAGCATATCAAGTCCTGGTCGTAGAGTTTCCTTACGGTTACGCTGACGGTAGGCTTGGATACTTTGAGTGTGCGAGCTATGTCGACAGCTCTGACACTCCCTCTCTCGTTCTGAAGGGACAGTATGCACTTAAGGTAATCTTCTGTTGAATTATTGCCTTTCATTGTTTCTCCCCTTGTCCCTGTTTAGTACGCCAAAAGAAAGACTTTCTTACTTGCTGTGGCATGCGCATCCCATGGAACAACTTCCACAGTTTCCACCGCAAGAACTTTTACCTTTCTTTTTGTCTTTAATAAGGCTTCTTACCGCAAGAGCTACTACTGCGATAAGGCCTGCGGATATTACTATAGTTCCGATATTCTGCTCTAAAAATCCAATCATAATATCAGTCCTTTCTTTTAAATTCCCCAAGCGACCGTTGTGGCCGCCCGGAGAATTTGAAATGCATTAAACTCTGACTTTCTGAGTAAGTGTTGTTGCTTCTTTGTACTTCTTAAAGAAGAGCATGTAAATCATTCCGATAAGGAAGAATACTGCAAAGATAAGTCCGATTACATTTAAGTTGCCGGTGAACAAGCCACCGAACTGTGTAATCATAAGTGCGATTACATAAGCGAAACCACACTGGTATGCGATTGCAAACCATGTCCACTTTGCGTTGTTCATCTCTCTCTTGATTGCACCGATAGCTGCGAAACAAGGTGCGCAGAGGAGGTTAAATACCAAGAATGAAAGTCCTGTAACGGTTGTGAACTTCTCAGCAAGTGTTACGTATACGCTCTGGTCTCCGCCACCATAGAGGATACCCATTGTGCCGACAATGTTTTCTTTGGCCACAAGTCCTGTGATGGATGCAACGGTTGCCTGCCAGTTACCCCATCCGAGAGGTGTGAAGATCCAGGCAATTGCGCTACCGATGCGTGCAAGGATTGAAAGGTTAAGTTCTTCCTCTTCAAGCATTCTGAAGCCGTCCTCGGTAAATCCGAAGAAGGTTGTGAACCATACAACGATTGTAGAAAGCAGGATGATGGTGCCGGCCTTCTTAATAAATGACCAGCCACGCTCCCACATGGATCTAAGCACGTTACCGAGTGTAGGCATGTGGTATGCGGGAAGCTCCATTACGAAAGGAGCGGGATCGCCTGCGAAGAGTTTGGTCTTCTTAAGCATTACACCTGAGATGATGATCGCTGCCATACCGATGAAGTAGGAACCTGTTGCAATCCAAGCGCTTCCGCCGAAGATTGCTCCTGCAATCATTCCGATGAAGGGAACCTTGGCACCGCAAGGGATAAATGTTGTGGTCATGATTGTCATACGACGGTCACGTTCGTTCTCGATGGTACGTGAAGCCATGATACCGGGGATACCGCATCCTGTGCCGACAAGCATGGGAATGAAGGATTTACCGGAAAGGCCGAAACGTCTGAAGATTCGGTCGAGAACGAAGGCGATACGTGCCATGTAACCGCAAGCCTCAAGGAATGCAAGCATTAAGAAGAGTACAAGCATCTGAGGTACGAAACCGAGTACCGCACCGACACCGGCCACAATACCGTCAAGGATAAGACCCTTGAGCCAGTCTGCTGCGTTGCAGGCATCAAGTAACTTCTCTACAAGTACGGGAACACCGGGTACCCATACGCCATAGTCTGCGGGGTCGGGCTCGTCAAAGCCGTTCTCTTCGAAGTAAGCTACAGCGTCCTTGTAAGATACGCCGATAACATCTTCGCCCGCGTCTTCGGGAACTTCGTCGAAGTATACGGTCATCTCGTCAAGTGCGAGTGTTTCTTCGTCTTCAACTTCAACTGTTGATGTGGCCTCGCCTTCAACTGCGCGCATCTCTTCAAGTGCTGCGTCAGCGTCAAATTCTTCGTCTTCTACATCGATATCATAGTAAGCAAGTACTGCGTTCATAGAATCGCCGTATTCCTCGGCTGCTTCCTCAGCCTGCTTGCTGCCGATGCCAAATAAGTGCCAACCGTCTCCGAAGAGTCCGTCATTAGCCCAGTCTGTTGCGGATGCACCTACGCCTACCATTGCAATCCAGTATACGAGGAACATGATAAGTGCAAAGATAGGAAGGCCGAGCCATCTGTTGGTGACAATCTTATCGATTTTATCTGAAGTTGTGAGGGCACCTGCGTTCTTTTTCTTGTAGCAGGACTTGATAACTTCAGCGATGTATACGTAACGCTCGTTGGTGATGATGCTTTCGGCATCGTCGTCGAGTTCTTTCTCAGCTGCCTTGATGTCGTTCTCGATGTGCTCCATCTTGTCTGCAGGGATGTTAAGCTTCTCAAGAACCTTGTCGTCGCGCTCGAATACTTTGATGGCGTACCATCTCTGCTGCTCTTCGGGCATGTCGTGTACTACGGCTTCCTCTATGTGAGCGATAGCATGCTCAACGGGGCCTGAGAATGTATGAAGGGGAACGGTCTTGGCGTTCTTGGCAGCCTTGATAGCTTCTTCAGCTGCTTCCATAACACCGTCGCCCTTAAGTGCGGAAAGAACTACAACCTTGCAGCCAAGCTGTCTTGCGAGTTCTTCTGTCTTAATCTGGTCGCCGTTCTTCTTGACGATATCCATCATGTTAACGGCTACTACTACGGGAATACCAAGCTCGGTAAGCTGTGTGGTGAGGTATAAGTTACGCTCGAGGTTGGTACCGTCTATAATATTAAGGATGGCGTCGGGACGCTCTCCTATAAGATAATTTCTTGCTACAACTTCTTCCAATGTGTAGGGAGAAAGTGAATAAATACCGGGAAGGTCGGTGATGACTACGTCGTCATGCTTCTTTAATTTACCTTCCTTTTTCTCAACTGTTACACCGGGCCAGTTACCTACGAACTGGTTGGAACCGGTAAGTGCGTTAAACAGGGTTGTCTTACCGCTGTTGGGGTTACCTGCTAATGCAATACGTAAGCTCATGTCTATGTTGTCCTTTCCAAAATAATCCTTAGTTGGTTAGGCCTCGCTAACCCTAACTCGAAAAATAAAGAGGTTATGGTTCTTATTCAACCTCTATCATCTCAGCATCTGCCTTACGAAGTGATAACTCGTAATTTCTTACGGTTACTTCAATTGGATCGCCGAGCGGAGCAACCTTACGCACAAATACCTCTGTGTTCTTGGTAATGCCCATGTCCATAATTCTGCGCTTAACTGCGCCTTCACCGTGAAGCTTAACTACTTTCACAGTATCTCCGATTTTCACATCTCTGAGTGTCTTCACTGCTTCCTCCTCCTTGCCTATACCATTATCTTTCTTGCGAGTTCATCGCTTACCGCTACGCGGCTTTCTTTGACCTTAACTATCAGGTTCTCGCCGAGTGAATTAATGACGCTCACTTCGGTTCCCACATTAAAGCCCATGTCTTCCAGATGTTTCTTGACTTCAGGCGTTCCGCCTATTCTCTTAATAATCTGAGTTTCTCCTGCTTCTGCATAAATAAGAGGCATCATATTATTCCTCCCTGCCTTTTTCTCCCGGTTAGATGAGGCTAACTATTTTGCAAAAAGAAAAGTTAGCTTGCTCTAACCGTTCTTCATTATAGTTAGGGCAGGCTAACCTGTCAAGGACTTTTTTATAATTTTTTAATATTTCTTTGGCCCCTTACCACATAGTCCAGAAATGAGGCGGATTGTGGGTTATTATTGCGTATATAAGTTCAGGCACGCCAAAGGCGAAGATAAAGTCAAACCAGAAGAACTTAGCTGCGGAGCAAAGACCGATTATTATTACAAAAGGTGCAACAAGAATTCGCGGAAGAAGCGGAAGCGCTTTGTTCTTAACTACGCTTTCGAAAAGATTCTGCGCATCCTTCCATGAAGGAAATGCATTGGCAAGGCACGAAACGCCGAAGTACGCAATGATGTAGCACACCGGCCTAACCCATATGGGTAAGATTACCCGGTTGGCATTGGCTGCCCACATAAGTGACAAGGGCAGTACCAATATGGTTCCGAGGATTGTATTAAATATGAACGGTCCGTAAGTAATAAGTAAGGATTTCCAAGGATTGTCCGTTCTCTCGTGCTCCACAAATCCTGCAACCTTAGCATCAAATTTAAAATACTGAACGCGGAATACGCATACTTTACTGAGCCAACATGCGAGCTGATGACCGAGCTCGTGCATCATAACTCCGGGAAATGTAACAAAAGAAATTAAAAAACCTGGTATAAGAAACATTATTCATCCCCCTCTACATAGTAATCATATATCGACATCCTGTTGCTGATAACCTTATGGAATTCTTCGTCAAATTCATAGTCTGTTTCTTTGGCTTCGGACATAACAGTCTTCATCTTGTCGATGTGGCCGGTTGCATATAAAGCTATACAATACGTGTCTCTTACATATGATCCGTCAGGACTGAATGCATATAGTTCTTCCATAACAGACAATGCTTCTTCATATTTGCCTTCGGCAAGAAGAATGGTCGCCTTGGCTCTGCGAACCTCTATTCCTTCGGCATTTACTTTTTCGCCTTTGTCGACCCACTCCCAAGCTGCTGACATGAAGCCTTTGCGTCTTTCGTTGACTGCAAGTCTGCCTGCGATTTCGTCAGTCAGAGGTGCGTAGTTATAGGCCATTTTAAGGTAGCGCTCAGACTCGTCTAAGTTTCCGGTCAGGTATGTGCCTACGCAATAATAGATGATGTTCTTTTCACATCCTTCATCATCTTTTAATGCAAGCACTTTGTTGTAGCATTTTTTCCTTAAAGCTTCTTTGCTTTCATCACTCATATCGGTACCGACTTCGCTTACATATTCCGACAAAGCCTCGCCTACTTTATCAAAAGTACCGTAGTATCTGTTCAATTCGGCATAAATCTTGTCAATTTCTTTGATTTCGTCATCGGTGTAGCCCTTTGGAGACAGGCAAGTATTATAGATACTTGCGGCATAATCATACTGACCTATTTCCATTGCCTTTTCTATGCCGGACAACGCCACTTCCGTATTGTTGGGATTGGCTTCCAGATATTCATACAATACTTCCATAGCCGAATAATTCTTATGCTCGGCCAGTAAAGCGTCTACCTCTGCAAGAACCTTTTCGCCCTCGGACAGTGCTGCCCTTCCGGTTGAATTGTTCATAACAATTTTCCCAAGATATACGCTCATTACGATTGCGGCCGTAATTACCACCGCCATGAATAAAAGCAACCATTTAGGTATTCTTAATTTAGTAAGTTCTGCTCTGCACTCCTTGCACAAGAACTCGTTGGGGTTACCGCTGTTTCTGTCTATATACCTTTTGTGACAGTGTCTGCATAACCCGGGATCGTACTCAAACTGAAACCCGTCCATCCTCAATATCTCCTTATTAATAATGTACGCCTGCACATAACGCCGGCGACTCCCTCATTATACAGTATCCGTCGACGTCATTTGTAGCCTCTATTTTACCCATTGTGAATTTTCGCCAATTTTCGTAGTCTGTTTTTGTATACTTTACCGTCGAAGTGAAAGAAAAACGTTTTGCTGATGCGAAATAATATTGCGTACCGTCTTATTATCGGCTATAATTCAGCGTGTTTTGTAAATAGGGCAAAGCGGGCGAAAGCTCGTGACGCAAAGCTATAGGGACTTTAACATGTCAGCCAGTTGCAACTATCAGTATTTTCCTCTAGTAGAGCACGGGACATGTCACCTGTGCTTTTTTTTTGCTAAAGTTTGGTTTATTAATCAGAAAGGTATCGTATGAAGAAGACAACTAAGAAAAGCAGAAACATGGTTCGCGGTATTATCCTTATTGCATCCGCTCTTGCATGTCTTATGGCAGGATTAATCGGTTACATCGGATATACTCACATTCAGAAGGCATATCTCTCGTCTTTCGAAGAGGGTTTGCATGCTGCTGCAGTACTTATGGAAGACGAAATCTCCCATGAATGGTCCGGTGACTGGTCACTCTCCGAAAGCGGTGAGCTTTTAAAGGGTGATACTCCCATTCACAACTTGTATCAGAATCAGTTAGATAAGCTTAATGCGCAGACAGGTATCCACTTCACTGTTTTCTACGGCGATACCCGTTATATAACTTCCCTTACCGACGCTACCACAGGTCAGCGTATGGAAGGCACCAAGGCATCTGACGTTGTTGTTGAAGAGGTATTAAAGAAAGGAAACGAGTATCTTGCTTCCAATTTCCAGATTGCAGGTCAGGATTACTACGCTTACTACCTTCCTTTAAGAAACTCCGACGGTACTGTTGCCGGTATGATTTTCGCAGGCCGCGATACCTCTCTTGTTGTTAACAACATGAAGGCTGCTGCCACAGCTATCGTTATTACTTTCGTAGTGTTCTTCCTCTTTAACTGGGGAGTGGCACGTATACTTATTACAAGATCCACCAGATCCATCGGCGATATTGTAAGCGGTCTTGACAGCCTTGAGAACGGTGAGCTTTCTTTCTACATTCACGACCGTACTTTCAATCGTAAGGACGAGCTCGGCGTTATCGCTTCAAGCTCCGCTCAGTTACGTGATAAGCTTCAGGACGTTATTGCGGCTACCAAGAAGCTTTCCGCAGACGTTACAGAGTCCGGTGTTAACCTTGCCAATTCCGCAGAGGCCGCTACCCGTGTTGCAGAGCAGGTAACCTGTGCTGTTGAAGACATCAGCCGTGGTGCAACCGAGCAGGCCGAAAGCATGGAGAACTCCGTTAACAATACCAATGAAATGGGTAACAGCATCGATGAAATCACCGACAGAGTAGAAGCATTAAGTGCCGCTGCCGAGGAAATGATGAACGGCGCTAAGCGTACCGTTGAGACTCTTGGCAGCTTAATGGGTAAGAACGCAGATGTTATGACTTCCATGCAGAACATCAACTCCCAGATTCGCCTTACCAACGATTCGGTCAAAGAAATTGCCGAGGCTTCAAACGCTATTACCGAAATTGCAAGCCAGACACACCTTCTTTCGCTGAATGCTTCCATTGAGGCAGCAAGAGCAGGAGAATATGGTAAGGGCTTCACTGTTGTAGCTACCGAAATCGGCCTTCTTGCGGCTCAGTCCAAAGAAGCAGCCGTTTCAATCAATAAGATTGTTGAAACACTTGTAGCTGAATCTCAGAAGAGCGTAGATACTCTCGAGACCTTAAGCAACAACGTGCAGGAGCAGAATTACCAGCTTACCAACACTAAGGCAGATATGGATGTCGTAGTAAGCAACGTAAACAACATCGATGGCTCTACCAAGATTATTTCCGAGAAGATTCACATGCTTAACGATTTGAAGGCAAGCTTCTCTGATATTATCTCCGAGCTTTCCGCTATTTCTCAGCAGAACGCCGCTTCTACCGAGGAAACCAACGCTTCCATGGAAGAGCTCAACGCTACATTCGCTCTTATCAGCAATGCAGCCAACGATCTTCGTGACATGGCTGAGACTCTCAGCGAAAAGATGGCTTTCTTTACCATCGCAGGCGAAGAAAAGACCGAGAAGACCGCTTAATACAGACATAAAAATAAGGGCTGCCGCTCAGTGACTCTCTGTGAGTCCCGGGCGACGGCCCTTTTTGTTACTCTTCTGTCAGATACCACTCTTCGGTATCGTCATCGTAATAATAGATTTCGTCGGTGTCCTCGTCGTAGTAGTACATCGTGTTGGTCTCATCATCGTAGAGATAAAGCGTACCGCCTTCGTACAAGTACCAAAGCTCCGACTCATAATCATATACCCAGTCATCGGCGTAACCTTCGTCGTCACAGCCGTAATCGTCGTCCCAGTCGCTCCAGCCGTCCCAGCTGTACTGACCGTAACCGCCGCCGTAGCCGTTCCAGCCGTAATCCTCTTCGTAGCCTCCCCAGCCGCTCCAGTGGTCGGAGAAATCATCGTAGTCATAGTAATTACTGTTGCCATGGCTCGATACGAACTTGCCGAGCCAGTTAATGTACTCCGAATCAAAGCCTATCTGTCCGTATACGTCGCAAAGCTTGTCGTAGAAATAATCGTCTCCGTAAGGCAGCGACACCGCAAGACCGGTTAACTCGTTCTTATCGGACGTGTGCCCGTAATATGCTACCGAAGCCTTCAAAGCGGCAGTCAGCGCCTTGGCCTCTTCGCTGTTATTGTCGATGTTCTCAACCATAGCCAGCACGTCGCTTATGTAGTAATCGGAAAGCGTAACGTCGCTGTCGTCCGACATCCATGAATCGAAGTAGTCCCAGAAACCTTTACCGTTATGACGTCCCTTGGCCTTGTGCTTCTTACTGTAGTTGTTCTTAAGCAGTTCCGTCTCGTTCTTGTATGCCCAGGCTTTCCAGGTATCGTAAAGACTGCTTGCGGTTGCTGTATTAAACAGACCCATGCAGGCCGAGTCGCCGCCCGCGTCACTTTCATTGTCACTTATAATGCTGTCGATAATATACTTACCGAGAAGCGTCGTGGAAATACCCGGATTCTCCTCAAAGTCTCTCATCCAGCCCGTATAGCTCCAGCCGAGGCCCGATTCAAAGTCCTCGGAGAGAAGCGCGTACTTGCAATATGGAGCCAGCGCATAGCAGGTCTCTAAGCTCGCCATAATGCAGCAGTCCATACCGATAATGTCGAAGTGCACATCGCTGTTGGCGGCAAAAGCAGACGACATCTCATCAATGGTAAGGCTGTCATCCTCTCCCTGCCACTCATCATATCCGAAGCCGTACACAGGGCCGCCTCCGTGGTTCCAGAAAAGGAAAATGTAACGCTCGGCGGGATAGTTTCTTTTGCTGAAATCTATGAACTCGGAAAGGGTATCGGCGGATGTGCTGTCTAACTGTCCGAGGTCGTCGCGTACAAGGTTGAGCTTGCCGTCCTTAATGCTGTAGGTCTGGGCGGTCTTGGCGGAGATGCCGTAACTCTGCCATTTCTTGGTGCCCATGGTCTGGATGACAACGTTAACGTTATTACCGATACCCGAAGCAATCATCTCCGAAATATCGGTGGACGCTTCTCCGCTCTGAGTCTCCAAGTCGGAGCCGTTCATGTATATCATCACGGTAGCGGACTTGGCCTCACTTCCGACGTAAATCGGGTCGATTTCTCTGGTAAGACCGGCATCTGTGCTTGCCTCGGCGCTTGTCTCGACACTGCTATCAGAAACCGTCGGCGAAGTCTCCTGTGCACTGCCTTCGCCTACTTTGGAAGCCTCATCTTCCGGCCATAACATAACAAATATAAATAATATGCCGAGAATTGCAAGAAACGCAACCGCGGCTCTTTTAATCGCTTTAAACATAAAAATCACCCCTTGATATTCTGCCTAAATCAGAATAACACGGGGCGATAAATCTCTTCAATATTTTCTTACCGGAATCAGGCTTTATTTTTCTTGCACTCGTTCCAGCAGTCTATAACCTTCTGCATGTGGTCGTAGTTCTTGCCTATGGCTTTTGAGCCGTCTCTCTCCCTTTCAAACATCGATTCTATTCCTCCCACGGCATCGACACCCACCGTGTCATAGAAGTAGGCTTTGTCATCGGAAAAATAAAACTTAAGACTGGATGACAATTCAAAAGGCACGCCCTCAGCGTCAAGCTTAACCGCAAGCGCATAAGCTTCCTTAACGCACTCTTCCATGTGCTTATAATCCCTGATGCATGAAAGCCACCATGCCTTCGTGATAAGAAGGATGGTTCTGAGTTTGAAAGTGTAGTTCTTCTCGGTGTCACTGCCGTACAGCTTAAGTATCTGCATCTCGGTATCTATTAAGTCTATGGCTGTCTGATAGTCTTTTCTTTTGCAGGAAGCCGCTACTGCAATGGAGGCATTTACAAGTATCGAATACTGCTCGGAAAAGTTCTTAAGCAGCGCTGTGTTGTAGTATTTAAGCGCTTCTTCCCGCTCATCTTTCTCGGCTAGAATCATTGCAATGGCAGTGCTGTTACAATCGTCGTAGTTGATTTCTTTGAGCAGTTCCAGCGCCTTGTCGGGGTCGGACTTAGTGTACATTTCGGCAATGCGCCGCTTAATCAGGAACTCACTTACGCGCGGGTCCTTATTCTGAGAGATAAACTCCTGAGCCCGCTTAAGCAGTTCTATCGCCTTTTCGCGGTCTTTATCATCGCCCTGTTCGTAAGCCTTAAGATAGTATAACAGAGAGCAGGAATAAATCACCTTGAAGTTATGAGGATAACGCACCAGCGCGTTGTTGGCCTCTTTAATCGCCTCTTCGTACTTACGTGCGTTGCAAAGGTCACTGATTCGCTCGCACATGTCGTCCATGTTCTTGGAGGACATGTCGTAACCTAGGAACTCGTCCATGGATACGTTAAAGAAATTCGCTATCTCCATGAGCATCATGATGTCGGGCACGTTATTGCCGTTCTCCCACTTAGACACCGCGCCGATGGTAACGCCCAGGGCATCCGCAAGTTCTTCCTGCGTAAGACCCATGTCTTTCCTGTACTTTTTGATATTCTCCGAAAGCTTAAGCTGCATCCGCCAACTCCTCTGTTTCTTGCTCTTTCATGTCAAAATCCATTTTACTTATTGCAATTGCTATAAAAAGAAGGATTGCAAGCACACCGCTCATTCCTACTAAGAATTCTGTACTCAATCGTGTAGCCGCAAAGCTTATGATAAGAGAGCCCACAGGCATTGCCGCTGTTGCCGATGCACCGAATACCGATGACGCTCTGGCAAGGTAATCTCTGTCAACCGTATTAACAAACTGAACGCTCAATGTTCCGCTGATAATCGAGCAAGCAAATGTAATGCCCACAACGCTGAGGCTTCCCAGAATGTATCCCGGAACCGCCATGCCGTGCACCAGCTTTCCGAGCGAAAGTGTATACGAGAATATACCCATCGCGAAACCGCACCAGATAAGAATCTTTCTCGCAGAGAACCGAGCCATGAGCTTCGGAATTACAAGCGATCCGAAGATTGCACCTACGGATGCCGCCATACCGATTACACTTAAAAGTTCACTGCCGAGTCCGTATACTTCTTCCGACAAAGGCGCCTGAAGCGCATTGAGGGGCACCATGAAGAAGTTAAGCAATACTGCCACGAAGCAGTAGTTTAAGATTACTCTGTTACTTGCAATATACTTAATTCCACCCTTGAGAAGGAAAATATAGGATTCATTGGAAGCTTTTTCCGTTGCAGTCTGCTCCTGCTCTGAAACGGTTTCTTTTGCCGTCTCACCGTTAACCTTAATAAAGAACATTCCTATGCCTGCCGCAAGAAAAGTAGCCGCATCAATAAGCATTGCAGTCTGAACGCCAAGCTTCGCAATTATCACGCCCGCTACACCTGTGCCCACAAGTGCCACCGCATTGGATAAGCTCGAGTTAAGGCTCATTGCGTGCGACATGTGCTCCTTCTTGATAATCTGCGGAATGAATGCGGACGATGCCGGCATATTAAGTGACTCGATTGTGGTAATTATCAGCGTGAAAGCCGCCATAATATAGGGATTCACAACACCGGCCATATACATAACCACAAAAGAACCTATCACGGCAACCCTCAGCAGATGCGTGAAGATGATAACCTTCTTCTTATCCATCTTCTCCACCAGCGCGCCAAAGAAAGGCTGTGCCACAATGTTGGGAAGCACGTTGAGTCCGAATATGAGTGCCGCCCAAGATGCGCTTCCCGTAATCTGATATACCAGCCACGTAAAAGCAATTGCATCTATGGAATCACCGAATCTGTTGATAAGATTGGTAAATAATAATACTGCGTAGTTTTTTTCTTTGATTACGTCTCTGTACCTGAGTTCATTAGCCATAACTGTACCTCACTGTTGTTTTGTTATGGTTAAAGTGTACATTGTCCGTAAGTCAATTATAACACAGCATTTGTACAAATTGGAAAGGGAATATTTTCCAACTTGGAAAATATTCCCTCTTAGACTTATTTCTCTATATATTCGACTATGGGGTCGAGGTACTTCACATCGCTGATATCGTAGGATGTTGCCACCATCTCGGCCATTTTCTTGTCATCTTCGGTCTGATCCTTTTTCTTGGCAAGCATTGAAGCGTATGCTTTCATCATCATCCTCGACGGAAGTTTCATCTTATCGTAGTTAAGACCGCCCGGACAGTAGAATACGCCGACGCTGTCCTTAAGCTCATCCGGCACTACCTTGGCCATAGCCTGCTCCACAAGCGGGCTCTCCACAGGTGTCGCACCTACACAGAAGATTGCAAGCTTCTTACCCTTCCAAGCGGGCGCCTTACCAAGCAACCACTCTGCCTTCACAACCTTCCCTGCCATCGCCCAGCCACCGAATACAATAGCTTCGTAGCTGTCAAAAAAAGAATCTTCTTTCTTTTTCAATTCCTCAACGGTGAAGCAGTCTGCCTGCAGCCTCTCCGCGAGTTTCTCAGCATACATCTTGGTGAAGCCTGTCTGCGATGTGTAAACTACCAATGTTTTCATGTACCTATATCTCCTTTATTCCTTTGTTTTACACAAGTGTTTATCGGCTTTCTCGCTATCGCGCAAGCCTCGCACACGCCCGCGCATTCGCCGCACTGAATACACTCGGTGTCGCCCACCTTCTTAATGTCCATCTTACAGAACCGCACGCATGCGTTACAATGCGTACACTTCGCCTCGTCCACTTCCATCCTTGCGACGCTGACACGGTTAAAGAAAGAATAAATAGCGCCGAGCGGACAGATAAACCTGCAGAACACTCTGAAAATAAATACCGCCGCCACAATTATAACGATTGCAATCACGAGCTTAAAAGAAAACAGCTTCCCAAGCATCGCTCTCACATCGCCGTCCGCAATAGCAAGCGGAATCGCGCCCTCAATAATACCCTGCGGGCAAATATACTTACAGAATCCGGGAACCGCAAACGCCAAGGGAAAAACCACTGCAAACACCGCCAGCACAACATACTTAACGTACGACAGCGCCCTCGACCACTTTCCCTTCTTAACCTTCTTAGTCGGAATCTTGTACAGAAGCTCCTGCAGCAATCCGAAGGGACACAGGAATCCGCATACGAACCTGCCCAGTAACGTTCCGAGCAAAAGAATCATTCCAAGCATATAGTAAGGAACTCTATACTTAGACGACACTAAGCTCTGCTGAAGGCTTCCCAACGGACATGAACCCACAGCCCCCGGACACGAATAGCAGTTAAGTCCCGGAACGCAGGCGTTCTTAAGCTCTCCCTTATAGATACTGCCGGAAGCAAACCCTGTGAAATTGCAATTGTACAGCACCGCAGCGATTACCTGCGTAAGCCTTCTTCGTCCAATCTTCATCCTATACCGACACACTCATAGCAGATTCGAATGGCTTTATTAAGCACATCACTCGCGCCACCCGTCGCAATACCGACAGCCAGCAATACAATGCCCGCTATTATAAGTCCCCCTGTTATAAGTTTTTTGCTCATACTCTACTCCGCAAGTGCGGCCTCTATGTCCTCTTTGTAAATCTGATACTGATATTCGGCATCTCTGGCCCCAAGGTGGATACTCTTAATATATCCGTCCTTGCCGATTATTACGGTATAAGGAATTCCGCCGGTAGGGTACTGATTGCATATCTCACCGTCAGTATCGTAAGCTATCGGGAAAGAATATCCGTTTTCACTTACAAACTTATCGACGATTCTGCTGCCCTCTGCGCAATCCACCGCAACAATCACAACATCGCTGTCCGGACCGTAATCACTGTACAGACTCTCAAAAGCAGGCATCTCGCCCACACAAGGTCCGCACCATGTAGCCCAGAAATTGACTAAAATTACCTTGCCTAGATTATCTTTAATGTCAAAAGAACTTCCGTCGACAAGCGTAGCCTTGAACCAGGGCGCTCTGTCGCCTTCTTTGAGTTCCTTGTAATCTCCGTAATAGTATTCTTCATCGGCAGGCTCTTCATCGACTGTCGTGCTCACCGTCTCCGATACCGAAGTCTCGGTTTCGGAAGTCTCAGTCACAGAAGTTTCCGATACGACAGACGCAGGTGTCGCAGGCGTAAGCTTGTCTGCGCAAGCAGAAAACGCCATTGCCGATACCAATACTAACGATATTGCTATTCCTTTTTTCATAGATTATTCTCCCCACAAAAATCTGTTTTCTTTGTATTATACCAAACCGCTCCCTTAGGTGCCACACAATCATCGGATTTCTTAAAGATGAAATCCGAGATTGTATGCGGTCGCCAAATGTCTGATTGTGCAAGCACATCAGCCGCTTGGCTCGTCGCCTAACAAAAAGCGCCGGAGACAGTCCCCGACGCCTTTACTTAGAAAAATACTATACTCTCTTCTTAAGCAACCAGAAGTGATTCTTATTATCCTCTGAAAAGTAAACGTTGCAGTTAAGCTTTCTGTTCTTGCCCTCATTAGAGTCAAGAAGCATGCTCATGATGGTATTCGAGAAGCCCGTTCTGTTGCTCTTATCCTCTCTTACCAGGAAAAGAAGGGAATACTCCTTGCCATCCTCAAGCTGTGAAAACTTATCGTAGAAGTCCTTAACAAAGTCCCAGCCGTGATTCTCATAAACAACCTCCCACACGGGATTCTTAAGAAATTCCTTGTCGATGTCGACCTTCTTATCGTAATCTTCGGTGTCACCGGGAAGCTTTACGTTCTCGATGTTAGTCTCATCGAGCATATCCTCAAACATCTTGGTAACGTCTGCGGTGTGCTTGTCATAAGTGGCCTTATCCATGCCGAATTCCTCGGTAGGATCGTAATCTGCCATGTCCTTCTTAATAGAATCAACTACTTCTTTAATTTTAATTTTCATCTGTGCCATTTCGTTTTGGTATGACTGACGTAAATCCAACATTTTCTGCAGTCTGTCGCGCTGCTCTTCAATCTTAGCCGTGAAGGCGTCATAGACTTCTTCATCGCTTGCGTCAAGTAGCGCCTTAATCTCTTCAATTGTAAATCCCGCAGTCTGAAGATTCTTAATCTTTACAAAAGAAAGTGCCTGCTCTTCATCATAGTAACGATACCCCGTCCACTCATCCACCTTAACCGGTTTCAGCAGATTCGTGTGATCGTAGTATCTGAGAGTCTGGGGATTGCAGCCGCAAAGACTTGCAAATTCCTTAATCGTCATGTCACATCCTCCTTTCTGAAACCGTTTTATCATTATAGTGCACTGTAAGGTCAATAGGTCTTTTTAAAATTTTTCATGACACATATCTATAATAACACAAAGACGCCCCGGGGAGATGACCGGGACGCCTTTCGTGGGAAGGATTACACAAAAAACTATGATTTTTTCTTTTTGGATCTGCGACCGAGCACTACGCTTTGCAAGAGGATGAAGAAGCAAAGCATGCCGCCTGTGGTGATACTCTGCCACCAGGGATCGTTAAGGCCGCTGGATACTACAATCTTCTTAATGGTGGTAAGGGTCATGGTGCCAAAGAAAGTACCGATGACATTGCCCACACCGCCCGTAAGAAGGGTGCCGCCGATGATGGAAGAAGCGATTGCATTCATTTCCATGCCGGCTGCGTTGGTAGCGTTACCTGCGCCGGTGTGCATCATGAAGACGAAACCGGAGATACCGCTTAAGAGACCGCTTAAGATGTAGCTAAAGAAACGTGTTCTTTTGACATTAATGCCGAGCATCAGGGCGCTTGTCTGGTTACCGCCCATTGCGTAGAAGTTACGGCCGAGGCGGATGTACTTAAGCAGGATAAAGATAAATACCACACATATTAAAGCAACTATGACACCAAGCTCGATTCGCGCGGGAACGAGGTTACCGTTCTTCGCGGTGTATCCAAGCCAGGGGATAACTATCTGTGTATCGCGCACCTTGGCAAAAGCAGCATGGTCGACTTTCTGAGGGTTAACCGAAAGAATGGTGGTCATACCTCTTGCAAAGAACATACCCGCCAGGGTTACGATAAACGGCTGGATCTCGAGGTAACTGATAAGGAAGCCCTGTACAAGGCCGAATGCAAGGCCGATGCCGAGAGCAAGCAGTATCGAGACGAATACGTTGCCGCCGTTGTTTAAGTAGAGAACGCAGCTCATTACTACGAGGGACGTTACCGCGCCGACGCTGATATCGATACCGCCGCCAATCATTACGATGGTAAGACCGCAGGATACGATAATTAAGCTTGCGTTGTCGTTAAGCATGTCAAAAATCTGCTGAGCGTGTAAGAAACCGCCGCCGAGAAGTGTCATCGCGAGGATGTACATCACCACGAATATGCCGATGGTGATGGTCATAAGAAGCTGTGTGTCTGTGAGCGGTTCTTTTCTTTTACCGAATGGATTCTTCATTATTCTTCCGCTCCTTTCACAGTTATTTTCTTTTTACTTGAGATGCGCTCCACAAGCTTACCGAAGCGCTGCTTAACTACGGGTGAGCCGATTACCACGAGGAGCACGATTACGATGGCCTTGTAAGCCTTAACATCCGTGGATGAAACCTTCATGGCATAAAGGGTGGTTGTGAGCATCTGGATAACGTAAGCGCCGATGATACTGCCGCTTATCTTAAACTTACCGCCGCCTAAGCTGTTACCGCCGATGGCAACCGCAAGGATGGTGTCCATTTCCACATCAAGAAGGAGGGTTTCGTGGTTAATAAGGCTGAGTCGGCTTACGCCGATGGTGCCCGCAACCGCTACGCACACGCCGAGGATGATGAAGGACAAAAGCTTGATAAATGTTGAATTGATACCGTTAAGTCTTGCCGCGCTTCCGTTGATACCTACTGACTGTGTGAAGAGTTCTAGGGACGTGAAGTGGAACAAAAGCTTAAACAGTATTGCTACAAGCGCAACTATAAGTACCGGTGTCGGAATCGGGATGCCCGGGATAAAGCTTCCGATAGCGGTAATGATGTGGCTGCTGACTGTAGGTGTCGCGCCGCCGTTTATCCAGTATGCAATCGAGCGGCCGCACGTGTATAGGATCAGCGTCGCTATCATCGGTTGTATCTTAAACACCGCTACGAGTACACCGTTGAAGGTACCGAAGAGCATAGCCACAATACATGCTGCGACAAAAGCAAGAAGCACTGTGCCGCCGGATATGCCGAAGCCTGACTTAAGTACCTTTACGAATACGCTGCCGGCAATGGCTGCTGCCGCACCGACTGAAATATCCTGTCCGCCGCAGGCTGCGGTAACAAGGGTCATGCCCATTGCAAGAACCGCAAGCTCGCTGGCACCGTTAATGATACTGATTAAGTTGCCGGCAAGTACTGCGTTGCCGTCGTTGTTGTGAGAGATTCCGATGCTGAAGAAGCCCGGGTCTCTTATAAGGTTAAAGATAAATAATAATGCAATTGCTATAAGCGGAATTGTAAGCTGGCCGAGGCCGCCGCTTAAGAACTTTTTGTTATTCTTTTTCATCTTAAGCTTCTCCTCCCGCAATAGTCTTCATTACCTGTGTCTGGTTTAAATCCTTGCCTTTAAGCTCGCCTACGATGTGTCTGTCGCGCATTACGATGAGGCGGCTGCAGGTACGAAGCATTTCCTCGACTTCCGACGAAATAAAGGTTACGCTCACGCCTTCTTCGGCCAGTTTAAGCACAAGTTTCTGGATTTCAAGTTTGGTACCTACGTCGATACCTCTGGTAGGCTCGTCTAAGATTAAGTAATCCGGGTGAGTAAGGAGCCATCTTGCAAGGATAACCTTCTGCTGGTTACCGCCGCTGAGCGATCCTACCGGAGTTTCGCGGCTTGCGGTCTTGATGTTAAGAACCTTAATGTACTCGTCCGCGAAAGCTTCCTGTTCGCTGCGGCTTATGGGCTTAAACATACCGTTCATAACCTGCAGCGCAAGAATGATGTTCTCGCGTACGCTAAGCTCTGCGATAATACCGTCTCGCTTTCTGTCTTCCGCAAGGTAGCCGATTCCGTGCTTCATTGCATCGATGGGCTTGGTAATCTTAACCTGCTCGCCCTTTATCTTAACGGTGCCGCCGCTTACCTTATCGGCACCAAATATTGCTCTTACGCTCTCGCTTCGGCCCGATCCCAAGAGTCCCGTGAATCCGTTAACTTCTCCTCTTCTTATGGAGAAATCAAAGGGTTGCGCTTCACTGCTTGATAGGCCTTCTGCTTCGTATAACACATCATTTACAATAGTTTTCTTTTCTTCGTGCTCTCCGAGGGTGCTTAATTCATCGAGATCTTTACCCATCATCTTGGATACAAGCTCTACTCTCGGAAGCTTCTCTACCGGATACTCACCCACAAGCTCGCCGTTACGAAGAACCGTGATACGGTCGCTGACTTCGTACACCTGCTCAAGGAAGTGAGTTACGAAAATAATGCCTACGCCCTTGCTCTTTAAGTCTCTCATAAGGTCAAAGAGCATGTTTACTTCTTTGTCATCAAGAGAAGATGTGGGCTCGTCCAATATAAGGACTTTACAATTCATATCAACCGCACGCGCGATTGCAACCATCTGCTGAACGGCCAAAGAACAGTCACCTAACTGCTGAGTGCTTCTTGCGGGAATGCCGAGTCCGCCGAGGATTTCGTCCGCACGTTTCTCGCGTTCTTTACGCTTAATCCATGAACCGTTCTCACGGCCGATGAACATATTCTCAGCCACAGTAAGGTTGGGGCACAAGGTTATCTCCTGATAAACCGTGCTGATACCTTTGTTCTGAGCGTCCTGAGGGGACTTGATGGAAACGTTCTGTCCTTCGAGAGAAATCTCGCCGCCGTCCTTTTGATATACCCCGGTAAGTACCTTAATAAGGGTAGACTTACCTGCACCGTTCTCGCCCATAAGGGCATGGATTTCACCTTTTCTCAAAGTAAAGTCCACACCGTTAAGTGCCAAAACACCGGGGAATTTCTTATCTATGCCTTTCATCTGCAGTAAAATTTCTTCCTGCATACCTTTTCCTCCGTTTAAAAAGGCGCAACCCGAGCTGCCTTTTATACAGCCAAGCTGCGCCTTCTTGTCAGTTAATTAATTATTCACCTAAACCGTAGGTGTCGATGTCACTCTGAGTAAGAGTCTTAGCGTCAAAACCTTTTTCTTCGTTAATAATCTTCTTGGAAGAAGGTGTCTTGTTACCCTTAATAAGGTCGCTGATGATCTGAGCCTGGAAGGGGCTGCACTGTCCATCGTAGTTCCACTTGCCTGCAAGGAGTTCTCTTAATGCCCACTTGTTGCAGTCAAATCCCATAACGATAACGTCGCCGTCAACACCGTGGGTGATACCGTGCTCGTCAAGAGCTGCAACTGCGCCCTTAGCCATACCGTCGTTCTCTGCATAGATTACGTTGAAGCTTGCGCCGCTGTTGATAACGGATTCAACGATGTTCTTAGCTTCTGCTTCGTCCCATGTAGCTGTCTGCTGAACAACCTTGGTCATCTTGCCGGATGCGAACTGTTCGTCTAAAGCACCGGTACGTCCGATCTGAGCGTCGGAACCCATAGCACCCTGGATGTGAATTACGTTGTACTCGGAAAGGTTCTGGTCAAGTAACCACTTAACTGCGGTCTCGCCTTCTTTGGCCATATCGGAAACAACTGCTGCTTCGTAAAGGCTTTCGTCAACGTCGATCATACGGTCGAAGAGATAAACCTTAATGCCGGCTTCCTTAGCCTTCTTAAGAACTTCGTCCCAACCTGTTGTCTCTGCTGCGGAGATAAGAAGATAGTCAACGCCTTCAGTGATGAAGCCCTGAGCTGCCTGAAGCTGCTCGTCGTTCTTAATGCTGTAAGCTGTCTTAAGTTCGTAGCCGTTTTCTGCTGAGAATACTGCTTCCATGTCCTTTACGTTAGCTTCACGATAACCGGACTCTGAAGGAGGGTTGTTAACAACACCGACTTTGATGTTGCCGCCCTTCTTGCCGCCGCCACACGCTGTAAGAACGCATGAAAGAACAAGTAATCCCACCAATAACAATGATTTTAACTTTCTCATTTTTTGCTTTCCTCCTGTTTTTGTGGCCACCATTGGCCGTCTGCAATTACGATATCGTATTTGCGCGGGAAGGTAAATCAAGGTTCGTTTCGAGTTGGTTAAAAATCATTTTGTGTTTTCGGTGGGATTTTCTCTTAAGTTAATTATTTTTTTATTCAGGTTGATTTTGATACTGCGCGCGGTAATCCGAGGGGGTTAAGCCCGTGTTCTTTTTAAATATATAGGAAAAATAATGCGCATCGTTGTATCCGACCTCTCTGGCAATCTGGGAACTTCTGGTGCCGGTGGTACGTAAGAGTTCTTTGGCCTTGTTGAGGCGAAGATACATTAAGTACTCCGTGAAGGTCTGGCCGTTCTGCTGGGAGAATACGGTAGAAAAGCGGCTGTTGCTCATGTTAACGGCCTTGGCTACGTCCTGAAGCATGAGGTTAGGGTTCGTAAAGTGGCTCGACATGTAGAGCTTCGCTTCATTAATGATTGCGGGAGCCTTGTCGTCTGCCACATCGCCCATCTCGCGGGTACCGAGGATTATGGCCTGCTCGTCGGTACGCTCCACCAGGAGGTGACGGATGTGTCTTGCGGCCTTAAAGCTTGTGTAAATCTTCTCGGGTTCGCCTACTATATCGCCTATGCCCACGCGTATGTCCTTGCAGTCGGAGCGTTCAAGTTCCCTTGCAAGTGATGTGGCAAAAGCATACGCTCTTTCCTCCGCATCTTCCGCGCTGTCGCCCAGTACCAGGAATCTCGTGCCGACTCTGCCTGGAGAACAAAGAACCTTGCCGTTACTGCTCTCTGCCAGAACTGCCGCCGCTTCCTGTCCTTCCGCTGTGGGCGAAAATGCTGCGTCAATTACCGCATAGTAAGGTGCGGGTACGGGGCAGCCCATGTTTCTTAACTGCTCGAGTACGGGGCGCGCATCTTCCTCGGCCGCTTCGTCGGAGAAAAGGGAGCCGACGAGTTTTTCTTTGACGAACTTGCCGCCGGTTTCCATACGGGCTCTTAAGCTTGCGGCATGCTCAAAGGTGTTACGCTCGGCCTTAATCTGAGCGCTGACCTTGTCGAGAACCGACTTAAGTTCCTCAGCGTTGATGGGCTTTAGTAAGTACTCACGCACGCCTAACTGAATGCACTGGCGCGCATATTCAAACTCATCGTAACCGCTTAACACTATTATGCCTATCCATGGCATCTGGGCGCGAAGCGTCCTGCATAACTCGATACCGTCCATGAAGGGCATCTTGATATCCGTGATTACAATGTCGGGATTGGTGTCTCTGATCATCGGAAGCGCCATTTCCCCATCGGGCGCCTCGCCTACCAATACATAGGGCGTCTCCTCCCACGGAAACGATTCCCTTATCCCCTCTCTGATAACAATTTCGTCATCAGCTAAGAATACTTTCATTCTCAAATATCTCCTCTCTCGTCCTAAGCGGCACCCTGAAGCTTACGGTGGTGCCTTCCTCGCTGCTTTCTATCTGTAACCCGTCTGTCTGATTGTAATAAAGTCTGATACGAAGGTTAACGTTTACAAGTCCGAAGCCGCCGCCACCGCCTTCACTGACGGAGGGCTGGCCTTTCTTCATCTTATCTTTGAGTTCTTTAAGCTGTTCAGGTGTCATGCCGGAGCCGGTATCTCGCACGCTGAATATAAGATAGTTGTCCTGAAGCTTCGCACTTACCTTGATGATGCCGCCGCCTCTCTTAATCTTAATGCCGTGATACAGCGCATTTTCAACAAGTGGCTGCAAAAGAAGCTTCAGTATATAGTAGTCACCGATTTCGTCAGGGATGTCAATTTCGTAATCCATGATGTCGCGGTAACGGGTCTGCTGAATGGTAAGGTAACCTTCGATGTGTTTTTTCTCCTGGCTGATGGGGATCCAGTCGGCACCGGAGGATAGGCTGATTCGGAAGAAATTGCTGAGGGCACTGGTAAGCTGAATTACCTCGTCCTTTTCACCCGCTTCCGCTTTCCAGACGATTGCGTCAAGAGTGTTATATAGAAAGTGCGGGTTTATCTGAGCCTGAAGGGTACGAAGTTCCGCTTTTCTCAGGGTTTTCGCGTCCTGATTGCTCTTTTCCATCATGCTTTTTAAGCGGTCCGCCATGGTGTTGACCTGATGAGTCAAATTTCTCAGTTCTGTTACGTCGGTGTCCGCAAGTCTTGCATCGAGGGAGCCCTCGGCAATCTTGGCTGCCACTTCTTCGAGGCGCTCGATGGGCTGTCTTACTGAGGTCGCGGTTGCTTTTACCGAACGGTTCCTGTACCAGAGGGCTATGACTACTATGAGGACTTCGGCAATGGCGGTCATGAGAATGACCAGTCGGAGGCTCACGCTCATGCGGGCGGTAGACTCGATTTCCTGAGCGATGTAGTCGTTAAGCATACTGTCTACGAGTGCCGCAACGTCTCTTACTTCCTCGAGTTCCTCTTCGCTCTGCACTACCGGAACGTCGGCTTTCATGTTGTCGCGTATCTTATCGACGTAATTTTCAAGCGTTTGCATGGTTCGGCTTGCCACGATAAGGGCAAGTCTATTCTCTTGACCGGTTCGGTCAGTGATGTCTTCAATGGTGTCGTTAACTGAATGAATAGATGGGTAGATGCCGCTTTCTTCAAGGGTTTCGCGGCCGCTTACGATGTTCCAGGCGGCTCCGGGTATGTCCTCGGTCACCACGGTCTTAAGGCTTGCGATGGTGCCCATTCTGGATATGGAACTATGATACTTGGCAGCATAAATAAGCATGAGAACAAGGCTGATGACAATAGGTATCACCAGCATGAGAACGAGCCTGTGACTTAGGTCGCTTATCTGCCCCAGAATACTTTTTTCTTTTTTAACCTTCCCCATACTCTATCCTTTCGCGCCACGTTACCCGGCGCTTGTTATAGCCTAGTA
Source organism: Lachnospiraceae bacterium YSD2013 (assembly GCA_900100895.1). Lineage (GTDB taxonomy): Bacteria > Bacillota > Clostridia > Lachnospirales > Lachnospiraceae > UBA1258. The sequence continues at coordinate 14,037 of FMTX01000015.1, read as the reverse complement.
ACCTCTCGGTGCAATGGTAGATGTATCCATCTCGTCGCTGAACACTTCCTCCTCGGGGTGAATCAAAGCATCCACTTCTTCCCCGTTCTTAAGCTTAAGCACAGTCTCCATCAGAGCCTTGCCAAGCTTGGGAGTGCATTCGACAACGCAGTTTATTTTACCCTCTTTGAGCACATCGATGGCTTCCTGACCGCCGTCGATGGATATGATAATTATGTCCTGTCCCGGTACGAATTCCGCTTTTTCAATCTCCGGAAGCGCGCCGAGTGTCATTTCGTCGTTGTGGCTGTACACGGCGTCGATTTGGTCGCCGTAGGTTTCGAGTAGATAGCGCATGCATTCTGCGCCGCGGCTCTTAAGGAAGTCGCCGTCGATACTTTCAAGCACCGTCATCCTCGGGTCGCCCGCTATCGTATCGTAGAAGCCCGCCTGACGCTGTCTCATGGGCGTAGAATTCTCCGTCCCCGCAATCTCTACGATGTTCACGTGATCCATCTCGAGGGCATCGGCCTTTCTGATGAGGTACTCGGCTGCCATGACGCCTTCTTTGTAGAAGTCGGCGCCGATAAGGCAGGTAGTGAGGCCTTCTTTGGCCGTGTTGATATCTCTGTCTACAAGAATTACGGGGATGCCCGCGTCCTTGGCTTCCTTGAGCACATTGTCCCAGCCTTCTTCCACTATGGGGGAAAAAGCAATAACGTCAACTTTATACGCAATAAACCGCCTTATCGCGGCAATCTGATTCTCCTGCTTCTGGTTGGCATTCTCCATCATGAGGTTGATGCCGTACCTGTCAGCCTGCTCCTCAATGTCGCGGGTGTTGCCTATTCTCCACGCACTCTCGGAACCGATCTGACTGACGCCTAAGAGTATTCCGTCTTCTTTGGCCGGTTCCGCTTCCTTGCCGCACCCCACGAGCGACAGGGCTAACGCCACTGCCAGCGCTACACTCCACAATTTGTTCTTTTTCATAACCCTCTCCTGTTTTGGTAACCCTGAAAACCCTAATAATAACGTTTTACTATATGATATATGGATTTCGCGTGATGTTCAACAGAAACGTTGAGAATGGACAAATGAAAACGGGTGGCTTGACTTATGTAAACCATCCCGTTCAAGGTGCGCTCTATGTTGCTCGCATATCAGTGCGAATTGTTACTCGATAATATATCGTTTCGTTCCATTTGAGCCTTTCAAAAAAGGCCTTGTTGACTAAAAACGCAAAACAGTGCCTCTGGGGTCAATAAATTAACGTGTTTTGGTTAACATAACTATATTTTGCTGCTCCTCAGGGAGCCACCCTACAATGGTTTTTCTCACAATGTATATTCTTTTCGCAAGAAAATGAAATCGAGTGTTGACCCTACGAACACTTTTTACTTGTTTTAGTCATGAAATTGACTTTTTAATGTTTTTCTATGCAATAAGTCACGGGAAAAGTTTACTTATTCTTCATTGCCACAGTAAATTTCTTCACCACATCGGCCATATCGGACTCTATCAGCTCCATGCACTTGTGCTTAAGGTCCTCCGGCACGCCAAAGAAAGCTTCTCCCATGGCCCCGGCGATTGCGCCAAGGGTATCGGTGTCGCCGCCGAGAGAGACTGCGTTACGGACTACATCCTCGTAGGAAGTGCCGTCAAAGAAACTGCGAAGTGCCTTGGGAAGGGAATCCATGCAGGATTCGTCGTGATTGTGACGGGCGCGCATTTCATCGAGTGTTTCGGAATAATCGTAACCAAATTCGCGGTCTACATAGGCCTTGATTTCCTCGCGAGCGGTTCCGGTGCGGGCAAGGAAGATTACTGTTGCCGTGCACTCGGCGCCTTTAAGGCCTTCGGGATGATTGTGGGTTACAGCGGCTGTTGCGCGTGCTACTTCACGTGTTCTCTCTACAGTATCGTAGAGCCAGCCGACTGCAGAGACACGCATGGCGGAGCCGTTTCCGAAGCTTCCGTAAGGTGTCGGATTCTCTGCGCCGAGCCACGCTCCGAATCGAAGCCCATATCCGGCAAAAGGATATCTAGCGCCCCAATCCTGCATCGTCCGAGTGCAAGCTTCTTCAATCTCAGAAACCGCCGCGTCGCGGTCAAGGCTCAGCAAAGCCTCTGCCACAGCAACCGTCATTACCGTATCGTCAGTCCACGAATCTTCGCGGGTAATAAGTTCAAAGTCCTTGGTCTTTCCGCCGCGGTCGAACTCAAATCTGCTGCCTATAATATCTCCTAAAATTGCTCCGTACATAAATAACAACCTCACTTTCCTTAATCAGTATTTCATCTGAAATAAGGATACTATATGCCCGAGCGGAAGGTGTCGCCTCGCAAGAGACTCTTTCTCCGGCCGGCTGATAAGCAAAAAGCAACAATCACCCGTCAAAAGGATGACTGTTGCCCTCTTATTCTGCTCTATTGATTATCTCTTTAATTCAAAATCGCCCTTCAAATACTGCTTAAGCTTACCGTCTACCTTGGTCTCCTTACCGTTAACGTAGATGATGAAAGGTTTCTCGCCGTTTGCGTTCTGGGACGCACGATTGGCTGCGAGCATATACGCGTATTCTTCCGCCTGAGTGTAGGACTCAAAGAACGCGCATCTGTTGCCCATGGTCTCGTCGGAAGTAATCCAGTACTCCTCAATCAACACAAGATTGGGATCCACCTGGCTTAACTTCACGAACATGTCCATAGCTTCCTGTCTTACGAGTTTGAATTCTTTGTTAAGTGTAGAAAGTCTCATCTGTCACCTCGCTGTGTGCAATAGGTCTCTATCGATAAAGATTATATCTACATTTTATTATATTTTAATTATACAATCAATTCGCACAATTATTTTTGCTCCTGCTTTGTCCAAAGCACCTTGTACTTCAGCACTTTCTTAGGACATTCGTCGATGCAGGCGCCGCACTGTATGCACTCTGAGCACTTGTGGTTGCGGCCTTCTTCCACCATAGTCTTCACATCAAGTCCCATGGGGCAGGCTTTCGAACATCTGCCGCAGCCGATACAAGCGGATTTGTCGGCCTCAACATGAAGTTGCGGAAGGTGAAGCCATCTGCCGATTGTACCGCCGATAATCATAAACGGCGCCATCCAGCACAGATAATGGCAGGTCGCGCGCTTACCGTGAATGATTGCGGGTGTAAAAAGAAGAAGTATGATTCCGTAATAAATTATGTACCCGTAAATCTCTGTAATCGAAATTCCGTGCTCGGTCATGAAAAAATGATCGATGGTCACACCGCCCTTGCCCATCACAAACGTTGCAATCACCGCGCATATCCAGACTATCCAGATTACAAACTTAATCTTGTCGCGCCACCCCTGCTTCGCGGGCTTATCCTTAACCATGCCTGCGCACTCCTGCAGTCCGCCCGCGGGACACAAATATCCGCACCACGCGCGTCCGAAAAACATCGATAACACGAGCATCGCCGCAAATACTATAAAGCTTCCGTTAATGATATGCTCCGCTGCCGCCTGCATAATAAGCGCCGGCGAAAAATAGTAAATCGTAATCGGAAACAATAAAAACGACACTATCAACAAACATTTTCTTACTTTCTGTCTCATCTCTTAATCCTCTCCTTCAGGAGTTTCTTAGCCTTCCCGCACCACTTAAGGTACGCCTCATAAGTCTCCACGCCAAAAGAAACCGTGAGGTAGAAATAAACATGGTCATCATTATCAAGCACTTTCTCGAGGTTTCCCTTGTAGAACTTAAGCAGCTTTAAATCCGCGGCAATCTTCTGCTCAAAAGCCTCGATGTTCTTAAGCGTAATATCCCTGCCGGCATTGGCGCCAAAGAACAGTTTAAGAAGAGTCTCATATCTAAGCTCATTGCTCGCCTTCTCGTCGTTTAGCCATTCCTTCAAAGCTTCGCGCCCGGCTTCGGTGATGCTGTAGGCAATCTTCTCGCGCCCGGAGTCTTCTGCCTTTCCCAACTTTCCCGCGCTGCGCGCAACCAGTCCCTGCGCCTCCAGTTCCTTAAGAGTCGGGTATATATTTCCGAAGCTTCCCTTCCAAAAGAAACTGATTGCTCCGTCAATCTCCTTCTTGATATCGTAGCCTGTAAGGGGCTCGTGAGAAAGCAGTCCCAAAACTACCATGTCTATCTTCTTTTCTCTGGCCATTGTCGTCTCCTATATGTATCATTTTGATATATCTGTTTGATATATTAGCACCGAAGGCTTTCTTTTGCAAGCACAAAATAAAAACAGCCAAGCCTAAGCTTGACTGTCTTCAATCTGTAATACGTATTTGTATGCGCTCTCCGGGGGATTGTCGAAGTAATTCTCCTCCACGCGGTTAAGCTTGTAACCGCAGTCTTCGAAGACTTTCTGCATCCCGTAATTGGTGGAGCGGGTCTCGCCGCAGAAGCGGTACATTTCGTCTTTGACCATTTCTTCGGTCACGTGGTTAAGAAGCTTGTGAGCAAGCCCTTGTCCCCTGTAGTCGGGGTGGATGGCGAGATTCATTAGCTTAACGTAGTCGTGCTCGCCTTTCCAGTTGTAGATAAATGCGTCGCCCACGAGCTTGTCGCCGTCCATGAGCGCGTAGTAAATTGCGCGGTCTTCTTCAAGAAGCCCTTTCATATCTTCTTCCTTCCAGCAGTCTGTGGGGAAGCATAGCTTGTCGAAAGCCATTATTTCGGGGAAATTCTCTGCCCCGAGGATTTTAAGTTCTATCATTTTTCTCCATATCCCTAAAAATATATTGTTGTGACCATCCACGGCAACATCATGAGAATGTTCTTAAGTATAATTACTATAGTCGGACCTTCGATGAAATGCGTTGCGAAATGTGTCCTGAATGTCAAATAGTTACCGGCACCTTCCAAAGAAAGCATGAGGATGCCGATTGCGCCCAAAACCGCTAAGACTATCTTAATAATAAGCTTGGCTCGTTCGGACACCTTTAAGCCCGCAAAAACCGGTTTCAAGTGAAGCCCTATGTGAATCGACATAAGTACAAATGACCACCACGATACTCCGAGATGCAGCTTCATCGCCGTCATCATCGGAATCAATCCATTCAAAAACGGTACCGCGTAGGCGCTCATCGAAATGCCTGTAAGTGCCGCAAGTGCGAAGCTTATTAGTAGCAGGCAGTCTACCACCGTTATTACTGTTCTGTAGGCGGTGTACTTTCCTTTGAACAGCGCGGTGTACCAGCGACGGTTGAGTATGTGATGGACTATCACCAGCACCGTCATCGCGATTCCGAGCCATTCGTGCCAGAGGTCACCGGTTACCTGATAAGCCATAAGGAAAAGCAGCAATATTGTCAGGATTATGTCGAGTGTTCTTTTTACAATGGTCTTCTTCATATTATTCGAGAGTTCCCAGCCACTTGCTTACTTCGTTCTCGGAGGCGCCGCCTTTGAAGCGCCTGCCGGCCTGCCAGTTGCCGGATCCTGCGAGTTTCTCAAGGTTCTTGCCGCTCTGTCCGAGGCTGCTGCTTCCCGAAGTGCAGAAAGGAATCATGGTGATGCCGTCGAAGTCATAGCTTTCCACAAATGTATCCATGATACGAGGTTCGATTGCCCACCATATGGGGTAGCCGATAAATATGCGGGTGTAGCCCGTAAGGTCAACGGGTTCGCTGCCTATTTCCGGGCGCGAGCTCGGGTCGTTCTGCTCGATGGTGGTGCGGCTGTTCTTGTCGTTCCAGTCGAGGTCTTCCGTGGTGTATTCCACTGCGGGCTTGATTTCGTATAAGTCTGCGCCTGTGAGGCTTGCAATCTTTTCGGCAACGTCCTTGGTATTGCCGGTTGCGGAGAATACGACTACAAGAGTCTTCTCCTCGGTAGCCGGTGCGGGTTCCGCGGGTTCGGCTTCCACGCTTGTAGTGTCGGTTTCTTTGTCCGTGTTCTCACCTTCCTCGGACTCTTCATAATCAATCGCTGTAGGGTCGAAGCTCATGCTGTTGCTCGACCTTACGGATATCGTCACATCGTGCGCGGGCATGGTGAACTTCATGACATAGCCCTTCTTGCCACTGTAGTCGCGGCTTAGCTTCACATCTTCACTATCGGCGGTGAAGTTGTAGTCGGTGTCCGTTCCTATATACTCCGCAGGGAAAGTCACAGTAACCTTCTCACCCTCAGCATATGCAGTCTTAGACGATTCAAGGCCGTAGCCGTCAAGCTTCAGCTGATACTGCGGTTGCTTCTTGCCGCATCCGAACAGGAACATCATCGTCACCCCCAGCAATAATATTAATAACAATCTCCCTTTCATCTGTAACCTTCTTTCGCTGTAAATTAATCCAATTATAGCGCAGTTTCCCACCTTATGCCATATTTCGCCCTAAAGGTATGATTGATTTTAACTCTTCTCCCTCTCAAATTCATACCTTATCTGCCAAAACCTCTTCGAGGTATGAATGACATGGCTCCTTCTTTTGACAAAAATCATACCTTATTGCCCCAATTGCCTCCGAGGTATGAGTCTTCGCCCCATCTGCAGCCAAAGGAAATCATACCTTATTGCCCAAAATCCCCATAAGGTATGAATTCGAAGAATGATTGCGCACTATTTGTGCCCACCTTTTTAGGGAATTGCGCCATAAGGTATGAATATTGACAAAAGCACTTTCAAAAAAATCATACCTTATGGCCAAAACAGTTCCCGAGGTATGCTTTTTCAAGAAACAAACCCCTCCCTAGCCCCGGCCTTACGGTAAAAGAGCTTACATTGCAGGGGGGTACACCCAAAAAGCACGTACAATCCCCGCCGCGGCAATTCTTTCAATACCGTATGGTTGCTGTACTTTTTGCGAAAATATGATATAGTATAAGTTCGAAATAGTGTGAAAGAGAGGCTATAAATGGCTTTATCCTTATCAGACTTTACAAAATTTAACAATATAGTGGTGCAGTGTCACGACAACCCCGACGCGGATGCGCTGGCCAGCGGATATGCGCTGACGACGTACCTTAAGTCGCAGGGCAAGGATGTGCGCTTCGTCTACGGTGGCAAGTTCCCCATTCAGAAGGCCAATCTTCTGCTTATGACCGAGCGTCTCGAGATTCCCGCGGAGTACGTGACTTCGATAGACAAGCCCGAGTTGCTCATCACGGTAGACTGCCAGTACAAGGAAAGCAACGTGACCTATTTTGAAGCCGACAACATTGCGGTAATCGATCACCATCAGGTGTCATCCGAGCTTCCCGCGATGTCAGACGTGCGCAGCGCTTACGGCTCCTGCTCCACCATCCTCTACGAACTCCTGCAGAAAGAAAACGTGGACATCAATTCCGACATTAATGTCTCCACGGCACTCTACTACGGACTTATGACCGATACCGGCGGATTTGCCGAGATATCACACCCCGCTGACAAGGACTTAAGAGACTTCGCCAAGTTTAAGATTGACGACATTCTTATGTTTAAGAACTCTAACCTTTCAAGAGAGGAGCTCAGCATAGCCGGTGACGCTCTTAACGGCGCGAGATACGATGATGAGTACCGCTACGGTATCATCGAGGCCGCTCCCTGCGACCCCAACATTCTCGGTATCATCAGCGATATGTTCCTTGAGGTGAGCGGTGTCGACACTTGTCTGGTCTACAGTATTCTTCCTTTCGGCGTTAAGCTTTCGGTAAGAAGCTGTATCAAGGAAGTCAGAGCCGGTGAGCTTGCGTCTTACCTTGCGGAAGGCATGGGCGGTGGCGGCGGTCACATGTACAAGGCCGGCGGTCTTCTTAAGAAAGACCTGATGGAGAAAGCAAGCATCCCTTATGAGAAGGAATCGCTTGATAAATATATCGATGACCGAATGAGTCAATATTTTAAAGACTCCGAAATCATCTACGCTTCAAATCATCACGAAGACATATCGCAAATGTCCCACTACGTTAAGAATCCCGTATCTGTGGGCTATGTCGAGGCTTCCAAGTTTGCCAAGCCCGGCGGAAAGATTACCGTCAGAACTCTCGAGGGTGACGTGGATGTGGATGTTGAAGAGGACTTATACATCATCATAGGCGTCGAGGGCGAGATTTACCCTTGCACCGGCGAGCGCTTCAAGCGTTCCTACCAAAAGCTCTCCGATCCGTACGTATATCCCGGCGATTATCCTCCTACGGTTATCGACATGGAGGACGGCGCGCGTATTTCACTTCTTCCTTTTGCCAAGAGTTGCTTATCCTGCAGCTCCAGCGGTGTATTCGCAAGAGAATTGACTAATAGAGTCAAGGTATTCACGGCATGGGACGAGCACAAATACTACCTCGGAACTCCCGGCGACTTCCTTGCCGTAAGGGCCGACGACACCTCTGACGTATATGTAATCAACAGAGAAATCTTCTATAAGACTTATACTCCCGCGGAAGACTAATCCCGGGACTATTCAGCAATACAAGCAATAAGGAAATACAATTTATGAAGTACAATGCATTTATCAGTTACAGGCACGCTCCTCTCGACATGGAGATTGCCAAGAAAGTCCATACCGGTCTTGAGACCTACAAGATTCCCAAGTCGGTTCAGAAGCGTCTCGGTATTAAGAAAATCGAGCGCGTATTCAGAGATCAGGAAGAGCTCCCCATCGGAAGCAACTTAAGCGACAACATCGGCGAGGCACTTAAGGAATCCGAGCACCTCATAGTAATCTGCTCCCCCAGAACTCCCGAGTCCGAATGGGTTCAGAAAGAAATCGAAACATTTATCAAGCTTCACGGACGTGAGAACGTTCTCGCAGTCTTGGTGGAAGGCGAGCCCAATGAAAGCTTCCCCGAGCTTCTTTTAAACGACGAAAACGGTAACCCCGTCGAGCCTCTTGCCGCCGACGTTCGCGGTGAAACGGCAAGTGAACGCAACAAGAAATTTAAGACAGAAATTCTCCGTCTCGTAGCCCCCGTCATCGGTTGTAACTACGACGACTTAAGGCAGCGCCACAGAGAGCGTATCGTAAGACGTACAGTTTCTTTGGTATCCGCAGCCGCAGGAATCATTGCGATTGCCGGTATTGCGTTTGGTCTGTACCACGCCAACGTTGCCGACAAGATGACCACCCTTGCCAATGAAAAGGCTCAGCTTGCCGACGAAAAGACACAGCTTGCCGACGAAATCCTTGAAGAGTACAAGCTTAAGCAGGAGAACCAGTCCCGCTTCTTTGCCAAAGAAGCTCTGTCTCTCATGAACGAAGGCAACCGCGAGGACGCAGCTTTGGTAGCAATCGCCGGACTTCCCGGTCCCGGCAATGAACGTCCTTACGTACCCGAAGCCGAGTATGCATTGAGCCAAGTGCTTCACGCTTACGATACCGGTGAGGAGATGGCCTTTGACAGAATACTTGAGCATGACCTTACTCCTCTCGATGAGAAGTTAAGCACCGACAAGAAACACCTCCTCACAAGAGATAACGGCTACAATGTTTACGTGTGGGATGCAGAAACCTGGGAGCTTGTATGCAAGATTTCTCCCGCGGTAGGCAAGAATAATTACCTTGTTAAGGTTGACGATTTCTTTGCCGACGCTGACGGATTATATATTTTGTCCGATTATTCTTTGGACAAATACTCCTTTACAGGCGAAAAGTTATTCAGTTTCGAGTCCGACTCATACATAGACGGTGCCACAATCAGCGCCGAGAGAAATACTGGCTACCTTCTTATAGACAATTCCGTAGTCTCCCTCGACCTTTCAAAGGGCAAGGAAATAAGCACCATAGAGTTTCCGGTTGAAGGTTCGGTTTACTCGCAGATCGATATAAGCCGCGATGAAGAGTATCTTCTTTTTACATACAGAAAAGCCGATACCGAAAGAATTGATATCGCCGCCTACAATATCGACAAGAACACCTTCAATCTGACCAGACTTTCCGACGACTACGTTCTGGAGTATGCCTACACCGCGCTTGGCAACCTTGCGGTTCTCTCATGCAACCAGGACTTTGTAATGACCGGCGTCAAGACAATATACCTTGACCTCATCAATCCTCAGACCGGTAACATTATGTGGACAAGAGAGGTTCCCTGCTCCATTCGCTCCAATGCGACCTTTGATTTAAAGATCAAGGCTCATTCATACGACACGGCAGCAGGCGAGACCTTCTCCGAGATAGTTATCGCTGTGGAAGCAGAAGCCTTTACTTACAATGAACTTACCAGCAAGCTCGTCGCTTCCATGAATCTTCCCGGCGACACAGTCACCCTTGATTTAAGAAGAGACAACGCAGTCGGTTTCGTAAGCGACGACAACGGTCGTATATATACCGTTAACTTTCACGAAGGCACTATTTATAAGGACAACACCTTTGACGTTAACTCGTCCATCAGACAGATTATTATCATGGACGGTGTTATAGCGATTCGCTCGGCATATTCATCTGCGATTCAGATTATGAAGTACCACACTGCGGGTGACCTTACCGAAATCGCTGACTATGTGGATTATTTCACTACTTTAAAGACCGCACCCCTCGGCTCGGACTACTTCGTTACCAGACGTGACAAGGCTGACAGTTACCTCGTAATATCCAAGGACGGTAAGCTTATTGCCGAGGCTCAGCTTGACAGCACTTACACCATCCTCGATGGTTTCCGCGGCGACAATGTACTGTTGTTCTCATACGAGACCATGTACACTATCGATACTTCGACCGGTAAGATTGATTCGATTTCATATGAAAAGCTTGGCTCAAGCGACAGTAAACTGTTCCACGGTTACCTTTCGGAAAACGGCCGATACGCAGTATTGTGGGACAATCGCCACATTACCGTTATAGATACGGAGCAAAAGAAAATGCTTCTTGATTCCGACGGCACCGCTTCCATCAACAACGCTGTGGTGACCGAAGACGGTAAGTCAGTATTCGTATCCGCTTCAGATATGAATCTTATTAAAATAGACGTTGCTACCAAGAACGAAACTCTTTATGACAACGACGCACTTCGCGAGGTTTCCGATGCTTACTCCCTTAATTTCGTGGCAGTAAGTCATGACGGTAAGACCGTTGCCATGGCTTGTATGGACGGTAAGCTTCGCATCCTCAATGCGGCTGATGGCAAGACTATCGACGAGGTTCCTTTTTACGCAAGATCTCACTGTGCTATCTTCTTCGCACCCGATGATAAGAACCTTATTCTTCAGGGCGACGATTTAAAGGCATCGATACGTAATATTGAAGACAAGACCTATACCAATTCTTTTGACCCGGTATTCGAACTGAAGCGTCCTACCTGTGCGGGTGACGGATACCTCGCTGTATGTGACGCTACCTGCCTGTACCTGCTTGAGACAAACAGCTACGGCGTATGTGCTTCTGTAACTTACGGTGGTGCTTATATCCCCTCTGAGAAGTCATTTATCATCGCTTCTTCCGGCAAGCTTTATAAGACCGCTTACAAGGACTACAAGGCCCTTATCGAGGAAGCTGAAAGACAATTTCCCGGCGCTGCGTTAACCGAGGAAGAAAAGGTTAAATACAACATCAATTAAGGCATTATAATAGGGCGATGCACTTGCGAGTGCACCGCCCTTTTTCTTTGTCCGAAATACAGGAATCTTATGCTGCCTTATCAGGCTCCGTTCCTTCATTCTCCTTAATGTACTTCGACCACTTGATAAGTCCGTAAGTGGTGTTGGTAAGATAACCGATCTTGTACACAAGAAGTATCCACTGACCTGAAATAATATTTACGATAGTCTCGACGATAATGTAGAGATACCAGGTCCACCAGGACTCTCTGGATCTGAAGAACATGAGTATTCCGTCGATAATGCTCATGATGCTTAAGCACGCATCCATGTAAGCGATAACCTTAACGAGCATATCATTTGAATAAAAGTCTGTCTCGGGGCTGAATCTTGCTACCAGGTAACCGATACCGAGTGTCCATACTACGGTAAGTACAAAGATAAGAACCGTCTGCCAGGTCTTAAGCTTTCTTACAACCGTAACGTTCTTATCTTTCTTATCCTTAAAACGTCTCCACTGGAAGAATCCGAGCGTGTGAGCGGGAATCCAGTAAAACATCGCAACCGCCATGGAAGCGAATCTCGTACGCAGGATAATCATTGTGGTAATCTCGATTATCTCTACGATGTTGTAAATGAGGAACGCCCATTTATTTTGCTTGGAAAAAAGAAGCTCACAGAAGAGTCCGATTAAAACGTCAAAAACATATAAAACAGTGATTACTATACCGCTTACTCCGTTGGCATCATCCTCGGGAAGAAGAATCGCCAGTACAACGGTAAGTATAAACATCGAAAGCATCCAAAGCTTTTCGTAAGTGCTAAAGTATTTTTTGGCACGCAAAAGAAGGCCTTCCTTCTTGCCTGCGCTTGCTTCATTGGTATTCATATATTCAATTTCCTTTCAATCCGTTAAATTAAGTTAAGTTTGGAAAGTGCGGCCATAATGCTTAACTTTCCTGTTTCGTAAGTTAATCCGCCCTGCATAAATACGGTATAAGGCTCCACAACGGGGCCGTCGCAGGTAAGCTCAATGGTAGACCCTTGCGCAAAGCAACCCGCAGACATAATCTCATTGTGAGGATATCCCGGCATCTCGCAAGGTACTGATTCGTACAGTGAATCAACCGGCGAAACGGACTGAAGGGTACTGCAGAAAAGTACCTGTGCTTCCTCCGATTCGAAGTTGAATCTCTGAATGATGTCGCTTCTCTTCTCGGAGTACTTGGGTACAACCTCCTTGACCCCCATTTTCTCAAGCATATAGCTTGTGAAAGCAGCCACCTTAAGTGCATTGGCTACTGTGTGAGGTGCCACAAAGAGGCCTTTTAAGAACTTTATGTTCTGATTGTAATTGGCTCCCAGATACTTGCCCATACCGGGGGAAGTAAGGCGGTCTGCCACCTGCTCGATAAGGTGAGCCTTACCTGCCACATAACCACCGGAAGTAGCCACGCCGCCGCCCAGATTGTGCATAAGGGAACCTGCCATAATATCTACACCTACTTCAGTGGGCTCCTTCTCTTCCACGAGCTCACCGTAGCAGTTGTCACACATAATAATAATATTTTCATCGATGCTCTTGATAAGCGAGCAGACCTTCTCCATCTGCGCGATGGTGGTGCCGCGTCTTAACGTATATCCGCATGAACGCTGAATCTCCACAAGCGTTACATCACCCTTACGCAGGCGCGCCTCAATCTTCTCATAATCAAAATCATCGTTAACAAGCGCAATTTCCTCGTACTTAACACCGTTACGCATAAGTGAAAGAGGACTGTCTCCTCTCGTACCCATAATCTCCTGCAACGGATCGTAAGGCGTACCTGAAATCGCTATCATGGTATCACCGGGATGTAAAAGTCCCGACAATGTAAGCCAAATCGCATTGGTACCCGACATAATCTGAGCACGCACAAGCGCATCCTCAGCCCCGAGAGCCTCCGCGAAGACCTTCTCTATCTTATCTCTTGCCTCGTCAAAGAAAGCGTATCCGTTAACCTCCTGAAAGTCCTGATAAGCCACTCCGTTCTCAAGGAATGCCTCAAGCACTTTCTTGGAATTATGAAACGCGACCTTGTCAATCGCCTCAAAATAAGGCTTACACTCGCGCTCCGCCTCCTCTGCAAGTCTTTCGATTTCTGCACTGAATTCTAATTTACTCATAATTTATCCTCTGCGTCGGTGATACACATTATCACACAAGCAAATTGTCTGCTATTAAAACACTGTGGGTTATTATAGCCCATATTTCTTCTTTTGCCAACTGCCTATATTGTGCAAAAGAAAGAACAATCACGCAAAAAAACCTGCTAAGAAAAGTCAAGAGTAAATTACTTTTCTCAGCAGGTTTTTCTTTTTGCCTTGTTCTTATTATTTTTGTGTACACTAAAAAGGCTGACTTTCATCAGCCAATAATAAGCTGTATTTTCTACTTTTTTATGCTTTGTAAACTTCGCTTACACGAGCATAATAAATTCGCAGAAACTTATTCAGTCCCGCTATCTTAGCCTGACGTTTCGATTTTCCTTCAGCTTCTTTCTTCAGAATAAACCGGTATACCGCATCATCCTCTGGAGCTTTGTGCGTTTTTAAGACTCTCATAGTCTCA
>FMTX01000017.1 GCA_900100895.1 Lachnospiraceae bacterium YSD2013 | reverse complement strand
CCGGTTACTTCGTCGAAGTCTGCGTGGCACTTGTCCATAATGCCGTTGCCGTGAGTTACATAGTAGTGGCCTCTTGCAACAACGCCACCTGCCTTTACATAGCAGAAGGTACCGTCGCACATTTCGATAAGACCTGCGTATGTACGAACATCGTTCTCATAGAAATATAAGCCGCCGTCTTCTTCGTAAATACCGTTCTTAGGTTCGGGAACATAGGGTTCAGGTTCACCGGCAATAAGGAAGATTGTACCGAATACTTCGGGTGCCGACCAACCGTTACCGGTCTTGTCTGCCCAGCTTAAGGTACCGCTTCTTGTTCCGTTTGCATTGGCATCGTTAACCTGAAGTTCAAGACCTACGCGAGTTTCGGGCTTTGCTTCAATATCAGTCCACTTGAATGATGCTTCTACCATGTAGCCTTCTTCTGTAAGAACTGCTTCAGACATAATATTGTCCTCTACGCACTTCGTACCGTTGAAGCTGTGTACATTCTTGAAGTTGATACGATACTGCTTGTCATCCTCCTGGTAGCTTCCGGACTTTCCGTTATTCTCATCGATAAAGATTTCGATGGAATCCTGCTCGTGAGCCTGTGAAGCGGCATCATTGAGGACTGCGTCTTTTACATACATGAGTACATAAAGGTTCTCTGTATCCCAAAGGAGTTTAGCTGTTGCGGATACATCTGCACCGAGATTAATGGTAAGAGGAATCTCTTCAACACTTGCCCACGCTGCGTCATCGGCAACACCGTCAACCTTTACTGTACCAAATTTAACACCAAGTAAAGGCTTGGTTGCTGCTACTGCATAGTACTTGTCAGTTGTCTCCTGACTAAATGATGTGTCGCAGAAAGCATACTGCTTGTCGCCGTCTGTTATCACTACATCAAACTTAATCTTATTATTCTGAATGGCTTCTTTAGAAACATCAAAGCATGCTGAGCAATAGCTTAAGGAGTCCATCATGTCTCTTGTAACGGTTACGCTCTGAATTCCATTACCGTCAGATGCATAAACTGTAAAGAATGCCTCGTCGCTTAACAATTCCTCATTAAATTTTACAAGAACATTTACATGGCCGTCACTGTTCCATGTAGGCGAAACTTCAGCAACGCCTTCTTTGAATGAGTAATACTCACCGGCATTGTATCCTTCAATTTCCTGCACCATGGATACGTTTCTGATTTCGGGCTCTAACTCGCCTGCATTGCAAAGAGCGTAGAATGCGGGTTTAGCCTTGTAATTGTTATCGAAAAGTAACGGATACTGCTTGCTGTTGCCGTTGGAACCGCCGCCTGCGCCGTTAGCTGTCTGAAGCCATGAATGCTTGTCAACTACGCCCCAGATGGTGAAACCGGTAACGTTGGTACCTTCTTCGATAAGTCTTCTTACAGTGTCATATAAATCTTTGTATCTCTTAGCAAGCTGCTCGTCCTTAGGACCTGTGCTACCCTTGAAGTCGATTTCGGTGAACTGTACCTGATCTACGAGCTTGCCGTAATCTGTAGCTGCTTTCTTAACAGCTTCCATTGTAGGATTGGTATCCTCACAGAAGTAGTGAGCCTGCATACCCATACCATCAATTCTGGAGCCGGGTGTAGCCTGTACGTTTCTGATAAGGTTTAAGATACCCTTCGCCTTATTAGGCTGATATGCATTGTAGTCGTTGTAGAACAATGCGATATTGGCGGGCATATATCTGTTAGCGTATACGAATGCGTTGTTGATGAACTCAGGACTTCCGTATACTCTCCACCATGTGGAGTTCTCGCTTGCATTTCTGTAAGTGCCTGTGCCGTCGCTGACTGCTTCGTTAACAACGTCCCAGCCATAGAATAAATCTTTGTACTTGGAGCCCTCTGAAGTGTAGTGTTCGCACACACCTCTGATATAAGCTTCAAGACGCTTATTCATAACTTCGGGTGTAACATAACCCTTGGAAGTATCATAATCTTCGCGGAAGAAGAAATCGGGTGTCTGAGAGTGCCATACAAACACATGACCGCGGATTCTGATTTTCTTTTCCGGATGCTCGTTGTTCCAATTTACAAAGAAATCAAGGTATCTGTCAGGATTGGAGAAATCAAGTACGGGGAATAAAATCTCTTCGCCGTTTAACTCAACCATTACTCTCTCTGCGTTCTGCTTAAGCATTGAATCGGGCTTAAGTTCGTTACCGAGTGTAACACCGTTAAAGTGCTTGGTAACAAGTTCCATTTCCATGGAATCCGCAAATTCCTGATAGCTGATAGCTGTACCCACAATAAAGTCTTCTCCGAGAACAGCTGTCATCTCATCACGAAGGTTAACGATATCATACTCAACACCCTTCTCTACGGGAGGCTCTGTCTCCGGTGTGGTATCGATAACAATTTCTACACTGTCGATGGTAATTGTTGCAGGGAACACGTCGTCCTGTCCGTTCATAGACATTACTGCGATGTTGGTGATTTCTTCATCGCCTGCATAGGAAAGGCTGTATGTAGTCTTGCCGTTTTGTCCGTAGAAAGCCTGAAGTTCGGTTCCGTTTGCATCGTAAAGTTTAAATGCTACTGTAAGGCCCTGATCCTTGACATTGATCTTTAAGGATTTAATCTTGTCAGCCTTAACGGGCTTTCTGAGTGCGAACCAGTATTCGGTCCATTCTTTTGCAAAGGAAAGAGTGTTGCCTTCAACAGCAGCGCCTTCCCAGCGCTCTGTAAATACAAGATCCTCCGGACCGTATGAGTCTGTCTCTTCATATACAACAGGTGTATATTTAACAGAAATCTTGTCTATGGTAATGCTGTAAGGATAAACTCCGTCGTCTGCAGCGGGCATTGACATGATACCGATATATCTTACATCGCCGTCGTAATTGGGTACTATTGAGTACTCAGACTTGCCGTTGTTGCTGTAATTGGGCATCTTCTCATTCATCTCTGAATCATAAAGCTTGATGCAGACGTTATTGCCCTGGTCGGAAACAGCTACGTTAACGAAATTAACTTCGTTGGTAGGATAAGTCTTGCCAAGATCCACAACGTATTCCTGATACTGTCCGTCAAAAGAAAGAACGTTGGAACCGGCGGGAGCGTTGCTCCATCTGTCGGCAAAAGAAAGATTTGTATATTCATCTAAGCCTTCGGTAACAGGCTTCTCAGGTTCTACTGCCTTGTTGTTAACCTTAACCGTAATGCTTGATACAGTAACACTGTAAGGATATGCCTCTTCTCCCTCCGGGATAGACATAATGCCTACGTATCTGACCTCGCCGTCAAAATTGGGAACGAGTGTGTACTCGGTGCTTCCCGTATTGTGATAAACAGCAAGGTTCTCAGCGAATCCCTCGCCGTAAAGCTTTAATGTAACATCATCGTTCTGCTCCGCAAAAGCAACGGTTACGCTTTCAATGTTGGCTGAATTAAGCGTCTTGCCAAGGTCGAATACGAACTCGTTGTACTGAGCGCCGAATGTAAGAACGTTTGACTCTGTGGGAGTATTGTCCCATCTTCCCGCAAAAGTAAGATTCTCGTTAAATACGAGATCTGTGAGCTCAACAACGGGCTCCTCGGGCTCTACTACGGGCTCCTCGGGCTCTACTACGGGCTCCTCGGGCTCTGTAACAGGAGCTTCAACTCCGAGTTCTCTCTCGGTTACGAATGTAACTGATGAGAATGTGAAAGTCTTCTCTTCATCAGAGCAATTCATAAACCCGATTTCGGTAGGAACGCCACCCGTAAATTCAATGCTGTCGGACCAATAATTTACGTCAGCTTCGCCAGCTGTCTTATAAATTTTGAGTCCCAGCTCAGGTGTTGATGATACGCTTACCCTATAACCCTTAAGACCTGCCTTAACAACGTCTTCGGGGATTGCGTATTTAACTTCTGCATACTGAGCGGAATAGTTGAAGGTGATACCTTCCTCTGTTTCCTCGGCCGTATACTGATATCCGCCGGGTGTTCCGAGTTCAGCGATTGCATAAGTTGTCTCATATACGTCGCCGTTTGCCACGGACTCGGCCGCATATGACTGCCCCACATTGGTAAAGGTGCTTGTTAAAAATAACAAACCTGCCAGTGCCAGTGAGACTACTTTGTGTAATCTTTTGTGCATATTATGCCCCTTCCCTTTCGTTTTTCTTGCTGACATGTGCAAATTGCCCATCGTCAGTCTTGGTAATTATCATTATTAAGTATTTTTGTTCACCAAACTTATCATCTTATGCTAAAAATATGTCAAATTTTGCCAAAGCGTTTACAAAATGGTTACAATTGGGTAAATCGTTTCTCTCGGGGCACTAAAAAAGCCCCACATACCGTGGGGCTTTTCCTATCCTTTATTCAAATCATTCCTTGGGCTCTTCGTAATCGTCTTCTGAAGGCTCGCCGCTCTCTGCGGGAGCATCAGCATCATCGGATGCTTTTCTGTCGTCGAAGAACTCTTCAACCTTGCCGGCTGCGGCGTTGAACTTCTCGCCTGCTGCAGCGCTTAATTCTTCAGCCTTCTCGGCAACCTTGGAAGCTACGTCCATAACTTTTTCCTTGGCTGAGTTAAAGTCAAGAGATACATAAGAACGCTTTCCGCTTGTGCCTCTGGAGGTAGGGCCGTCGTCTACATCTACGTCAAAGTTGTCAAAATCGTCATCGTCTTCCATATTTTCGGGAATATTCGAGTTTTTCTTCTTAAGATAGCAGTATGTTCCTGCTGCTGCGGCAGCGAGTGCCATGAGTGATAAGAATTTTTTTCCTTTTTTAGCCATTGGGACTCTCCTTTCATTGGAACTACAACTACATTTATTATACCAATATTTTCAGATTTTTAAATAGATTATTCGGTAAATTTTCTCTAAAGAGTTCTTGAAGAGAAAATAAAACTATGGTAACATTGAATTCGACTCATTAAGTCAATAATGTACGAGGGGCGATTGGATGAACGCTAAATTCTTTGATCTTAAGCAGGAAAAACAAGACAGAATGGTTAATGCCGCATTAAGAATTTTTGCGTTAAACGGCTATCAGCACGCCAGCACGGACGATATTGTCAAGGAAGCCCATATCTCCAAAGGTCTTCTTTTTCATTACTTCGATTCTAAGCTCGGCGTGTATTCTTTTGTCTACGATTATGCCGTAAGATACATTTCCCTCGAATTATCAAGTGCCATCGACCCCGAGGAGACTTCTTTCTTTACAGTCCTTCGTCAGATGGAAGCTGCCAAGATGCAGGTGCTTAAGAGCTACCCCTTCATGCTCATGTTCGTGCACTCCTGCAAGGACGAAAGCATCACCGAAGCGGTTCTTGCCACCGAGTCCAGCAAGCAGACCCTGGATGAGAACATCAAAACCATTCTCTCCGCCACCGACAGAACCTTTTTAGAGACCAAGAAGAACGCGGCCGAGCTTCTTAAAATGCTTAGCTACACCTTAGAAGGCAGCATGGAAACCGCCCTTAAAGACGGCTCCTTCAATGCCGAGATGAATTACAACGATAATATTAAGTACATTTTCATTACGGAAAAGATGATTAAGTGATACACGATAACAGCGAAAGGGCGTCCCGCACGAAGCGAGGCGCCCTTTCTTTATCTTAGTGGTCGGAAGTTCTGAGTCAAACCGCCAAGCGGTATGCGGAATGCTCCGCCTTAGTGATGGAACAAACGTATACCCGTAAATGCCATCACCATATCGTACTTGTCGCAGCACTCGATAACGAGATCGTCACGTACGGAGCCGCCGGGCTCGGCAATGTATTTAACACCGCTCTTGTATGCTCTCTCGATGTTGTCGGAGAAGGGGAAGAATGCGTCGGAACCTACGGTTACGTCGGTGTTGCCGGACAGCCACTCTTTCTTCTCTTCGCGGGTGAAGACTTCGGGCTTAACCTTGAAGCGCTTCTGCCACTCGCCTTCGCGTAATACGTCCTCGTACTCATCGCCGATGTATACGTCTATGGTGTTGTCTCTGTCTGCACGACCGAGGGTGTCGAGGAACTGAAGGTTTAATACCTTCGGGCACTGACGGAGATACCAGTTGTCAGCCTTCTGACCTGCAAGACGTGTGCAGTGGATACGTGACTGCTGGCCTGCGCCGATACCGATTGCCTGACCGCCCTTTACGTAGCATACGGAGTTACTCTGAGTATACTTAAGAGTAATCATCGCAATCTTCATGTCCACAAGAGCCTCGTCGGGGATGTTCTTGTTCTTGGTCACGATGTTGGCAAATAAATCTTTATTGATATCAAGCTCGTTACGACCCTGCTCAAAGGTGATGCCGTATACCTGCTTGCGCTCAATCTCTGCGGGCTTGTAGGTGGGGTCGATTTTGATTACGTTGTAGTTACCGTTTTTCTTTTGCTTAAGAAGGTTTAAAGCCTCCTCGGTGTAGCCGGGAGCGATAACGCCGTCGGAAACCTCTCTCTTGATGAGGCGGGCGGTGTCAACGTCGCAGACATCTGAAAGTGCGATAAAGTCGCCAAAAGAAGACATTCTGTCAGCGCCGCGGGCTCTCGCATATGCGCATGCAAGAGGGCTTAACTCGCCGAGGTCGTCTACCCAGTAAATCTTCGCAAGTGTCTCGGTAAGGGGAAGACCCACTGCCGCACCTGCGGGGGACACGTGCTTAAAAGAAGTTGCAGCGGGAAGCCCTGTTGCTTCTTTTAACTCTTTAACAAGCTGCCAGCCGTTAAAAGCATCAAGGAAATTGATGTAGCCGGGTCGGCCGTTTAATACCTCAACAGGAAGGTCGCTTCCGTCTTCCATGAAAATTCTTGAGGGCTTCTGATTGGGGTTACATCCGTATTTTAACTGAATCTCGTTCATTCTCTTAATCTCCTACTTCGTGTTTTTGTTAACGATTCTGGTCTCCCACTTGCCTGTCTCGAGGTCTACGAAACGTGTGAAGAGTGATACCTTGTTATCGAAGTTAAGGCTCTCCCACAAATCATGTGTGAAAGAATCGATGTCGCCTCTGATGTGTACTACCTCGGGCTCGCCTTCGAAGCTCGGAAGGGGGGTGTCATCCTTCATGTAAGTGTGAATGAAGCGTCCCTCACCGATACGGGGCTTATCGTAAAAGAAATTGTAACGGTTGCATGCGCTTCCGTCGCCGTTATTGGACTTAAGTATGTTCATTTCGTAAGAGAAAGAATCTCCTTCGAAGTGTAATATTCCTGAAATTCTGGGGGTGTAATTGGGCTCGTCAGGCTCAAACTCGCGGGCGCGAAGAGCGGCGTCGAAGCTCTTGCCTGCACGAAGGCCGTCATATACGGTATCGGTCTGGTCACCGTTGGTAACGATAGTGTGCGAACCGAATACTCTTACGGGAGCGTAAATAATAAGTGACGGATCCGACATCTTGGAAGGATCGAAAGCTTCGGTACGAATACCCTCACCTTCTTCCACGAATACGCGGTTGCGGGAGTTAACGCTTCTGCCCATGATAAAGTAAGCGATAACCGCTTTCTTACCGTCCTCGGAACGGCCGATTACGATGCCTCTTCCGGGATAGGCATTGGTCTTAAGTAACTGTGATAACTCAAAAATTCTCATAAGAACCTCCTACGGTACAAAGAAATAAAAAAAGCCGACAATCTGAGCAGCTTCGCCCAGACGGTCGGCATTAGTCATCTATACTCCCTGTGGTCAATTCCACTTCCGTCAGTCATATAGACCTTATGGATTTAGATTAATAAAAAACCTTGGTACTGTCAACACAAAAATTGCACAAATAGTCAACGAAACGGACGTTGCCTTTCGGCATCGTCCGTTTCGCCCAACAACACACATGGAGAATCGAGTTAATAAAACTGTACGTTTTATTATACTCCCCCTATGATCCATAATATAAAATTATTTCTTGCTATTTAAAATCTCGTCCTTAAGATCTCTTGCAAGATCCTTAATACGATTATTGGCAGTCTGTGACTGAAGAATAAGAGCAATCATCTTCTGTGATACATCAAGGTGACCGGTCATCTGACCAAGCACTGCGATAAGGTAGTTAATGGTGGTCTCATCCATACCGCACATAGGGAAGTTTTCATTCTGAATGGCAGCTACGAAACCTTCGAATGCGTTCTTGGAATATTCAAGTTCCATTGCCTTAACCTTGGCATATTCGGGATTGGCCTCGCCAAGTTCCTCAGCCTTACCTCTTGCAATCCATGAGGACTTAAGGCAGATATATGCTTTCTCACTGGCCTTGGTGCCCTTAACGATAGCGTTTACAAGCGCCATCTTGTATCTTTCGAGAGCATCGTCGTATGAGTAAATCTCGCCGGTTTCGGGCTTAGGCTTGAAAGCGGGTGAGATCTTGGCCTTTATACGCTGAGCCTGAACGTTCAAAAGTGTAGGGAAATATCTGGAAAGTGCCGTGTATCCACACTTGGGGCACATGATAACATCGTACTTGGCGATATCCACATCCTGATAAACCGGACGTAAATCCTTGTCGGAACGCACAAGCTTAGCCTTACCTGCTTTTACAGCTTTGGTCTTAAATTCGTTGTCACAAAGCGGGCACTTCATGGTCTTTTCGAGAATGAAGTCCTTCTCTGTGGGCACGTAAGCCGCTTTTGCCTCCTCTGCTTTTTTCTCTTCTTCAAAAAGGCTCATGCCTTCAAGGCCTGATAAACCAAAAGAATCAAGTCCGGATAAAATACCGTCTCCCATGTTCAAACTCCTTTACTTAACATATTTATTCACAAAGTCTTCCTGAGGCATGGGCTTGTCAAAGTAGAATCCCTGAATCATCTTAATCTTCATGCCCTCGAGGACTTTATATTGCTGCTCGGTTTCGATACCTTCGACGCAGACGTTAACACCGATAGTCTCCGCAAGTTCCGCAACCATCTTAACAAAGGACTGCGAGTAAGCGGAATCGGCAAGGTCTTTAACAAAGCTCTGATCCACTTTGATTACGTCAAAAGGAATCTCCCTAATGTGGCTGAGCGACGAATAACCCGTTCCGAAATCATCAAGTGCAAGCTTAACACCTAACTCCTTGATACCGTTAAGAATGGTCTTCATACGCTCCATATCGTTAATGGCAAGGCTCTCTGTAACTTCGAGAGTAAGGTTCTTGGGCGTAATACCCGTCTCCTTAATGGTGCGTGCCACGATATCCACAATATCCGATTGTAATAACTGTACCACAGACAAATTAACGTTAACCTTATAATCCGGATGACCGTTGTCATTCCAGGACTTACAGGTCTCGCAAGCCTTCCTCAGTACGTGGTTACCGATGGGATTGATAAGTCCCAGATACTCTGCAAGCGGTATGAAATCGCTCGGTGCGATAAAGCCAAGCTCGGATGAGTTCCATCTGATAAGCGCCTCGGCACCTACACAGCGGTTATTCTCGGTAACGTCCACAATCGGCTGATAGTATACTTCAAATTCTCTGTAGCCCGAAGTCATGGCATCACGCATGCTCTTCTCCATACCGAGTCGCTCGCTTGAAGAAGAAACAATGTTGTCCGAGTACTGAGCCACGCGGTTCTTACCGCTTTTCTTGGCATCGTACATGGCGATGTCGGCTTTCTTGATAAGGTCAAGCACGCTCGCACCGCTCTCGGGGAACTCTACGACACCCATACTCATGGTGCAGTAGTAGTCCGCATCCTTAAGATACCAGGGCTTACTGAATATATCTTCAATCTGTTCGATAATACGCTTAAATGACGAATACGACTCGGGAGGCACGATAATGACAAACTCATCGCCGCCCATACGATAGCAGGTATTCTTAATACCCTCGATACGCTGGAGCGAATGCGAAATTGCCTTAAGGAGCACGTCGCCGTACTGATGACCGAGACCGTCGTTAATATGCTTAAAGTCATCAAGGTCGAGGTACAAAAGCGCACCCTTCGTACCCGAAGTCTTAGCCGCATCGATGTGCATCGCAAGGTCACGCTCGCAGCACATACGGTTGTAAAGACCCGTTAAGAAGTCTGTATACGCCTGCTGCTCGATACGACGCTGATAGCTCTTCTTGTCCGTAACGTCGTAAGCCGCGCACAAAGAAACCTTTCTTCCGTCCACCCAGTTAATGTAGGTGTAGTGAAGGTCGTACCAGCGGTTTCTGGCAACATGGTTAACTTCGTAGGTTCCGATTTCTTTGGACTCGGGAAGGGCTGCGTCGAATAATTCGTCGAGGCTTCCGCTTGCGAACTCCTCCGCAAACACGCTCTTAAGTACCCTGTTGGCAAAAAGAGGCGAGCCCGTCTCAATATCGCGCACGTAAATTGCGCTTCCCACGTTATCTAAAATTGCCTCAAGTGAAGCAAAAGAACTTGCAAGTGAATTCTTCTGAATGCGCTTTGTAAGGATACTCTGAAGAATCTTCATGGCATCGTATAAGAACTTAACTTCTTCGGTCTTCCACTTCTTGTCGGGAGTGTTGTCTAAGAAGCATGAATACATAGCCACGCCGTTACCAATCTGAATAGGCAGCACGCATACAGCCGTCATGCCAAGCTTGTTAAGCACCTCTCTGTCAGGCACGTCCGCGTCGGAGTCGGCCGATACAACAAGAGGCTTGTCCGTGTACAGGAAATGGAACCGAGGCTGTCCCATATGCTGGTCAAAGCAGGACACCGCTCCGGCACCCGTCCACTCCGCGGCAATATCCATACTGTCCTGCCCACGCTTTACGCGCGCAATAAAAGCAGTGGATATATCCAAATATCCGCCCACAATCTTAAGCATCTCATTCATTATGACTTCAATTGCGTCATTGGAATCAAGAAGCTGCACCACCTCGGAAATGGCTTCCACCCTCTTAAGCGAAGCAAGTGCCTCCTCCTCGGAGTACTTGGACCTTCTGCTCTCTGCCTGGGCACTGGCCAAAGAAAGTTTAGAGCACAATATAAGCTGGGTAGTATCCCTGCAAATATCAATAGAATCATTGAACTTGGCTTGAGAAGTTACCCTTGAGAAAGTTCCGGGAGGAATGCTTCCGGGCTGTGATACCAGCTCCGCATCGTCCATGACGCCTATTAAAACCCAGGTCGCAATAGCCTCATGGTTAACATGAAGCGAAACACCTGCCGCCTTGATGTTAGGTATGCACGTGTCTTCAAGCGCCTGTACTTCGAGGTCGTCTCCCGATACCCTTTCGTAAAGGTTCTGTAATACTTCCCGTCCAATAAGATCGATAAGCTTTTTGTCTTCCGGCGGCTCGGCGGTCAATTCGCATAGCGTCTCTCCGCGTGAGTTATATCCGACCATGTAAAGGTTGGCTACCTTGCTGAAGCGAATAGCCATCCTCTTAACGATCATGATATCAACCGTCAGATTCCCGGAAAGCATCCCGGGATTTTGATAGAATGTATTATTGTTCTCCACAAAAAATACCTCTTATTCCCCTCGTGACTATATTAACATAACATCTGATTTCTATCAAGAAAACGATTGCGATTTGTTCAATTTGATGTTTTTAAACTCAATTCGCTCAGTACACAAAAAGGCGCTTATCCGTGCGGATAGGCGCCTTTGCAATGTTCTGGTTTCCTTCTTATAAAGCGTCCGATGAATAGTTGGGTGCTTCTTTGGTAATGTGGATGTCGTGAGGGTGAGACTCGCGGAGTGCTGCGGCTGAAATCTTGATGAATCTGCCGTTCTCTTTGAGCTCTTCAATGGACTTGCATCCGCAGTAGCCCATACCTGCTCTTAATCCGCCGAGAAGCTGGAATACTGTATCTTCAACGCTTCCCTTATAAGCCACACGGCCTTCAACGCCTTCAGGAACGAGCTTCTTGGCGTCGGACTGGAAGTATCTGTCCTTGGAGCCGTTCTCCATGGCTGCAATGGAGCCCATGCCACGGTATACCTTGTATTTACGTCCCTGGTAGAGTTCGAACTCGCCGGGAGCTTCGTCACAACCTGCAAACATTGAACCCATCATGCAGACATTACCGCCGGCTGCAATAGCCTTGGTAATCTCGCCGGAGTACTTGATACCGCCGTCTGCGATAATAGGGATGCCGTATTCCTTGGCAACTTTGTAACATTCCATAATAGCGGTAACCTGAGGAACACCGATACCTGCTACCACACGGGTGGTACAGATGGAACCGGGTCCGATACCTACCTTAACTGCGTCAGCACCGGCTTCGATAAGAGCCTTGGTAGCTGCGCCTGTTGCAACGTTACCTGCGATAACCTGAAGGTCCGGATATGCTTCTTTAATCATCTTAACGCACTTGATAACGTTAGCTGAGTGACCGTGTGCGGAGTCAAGAACGATTACATCGACCTTGGCATCTACGAGTGCTGCCACTCTTTCGAGACAGTTAGCTGTAATACCTACGCCTGCGCCGCAGAGAAGACGTCCCTGAGAGTCCTTGGCTGCGAGAGGGTATTTGATGGTCTTTTCAATATCTTTGATGGTGATAAGACCCTTTAAGTTGAAGTCGTCGTCTACGATGGGAAGCTTTTCTTTCTTGGCAGCTGCTAAGATTTTCTTGGCTTCTTCGAGGGTAATTCCTTCTTTGGCCGTAACTAAGCCTTCGGAGGTCATGTTTTCTTTAATCTTCTTGGAAAAGTCTGTTTCGAATTTTAAATCACGGTTTGTGATGATGCCAACGAGCTTCTTGCCTTCTGTAATGGGAACTCCGGAAATACGGAACTTGGCCATTAAGTTATTGGCATCCGCAAGGGTGTGCTCGGGAGAAAGTGAAAATGGATCGGTGATAACACCGTTTTCTGATCTTTTAACTTTGTCTACTTCGTCTGCCTGCTCCTGAATAGACATGTTCTTGTGAATAATACCGATGCCGCCCTGTCTTGCCATCGCGATAGCCATGCGGTGTTCGGTAACGGTGTCCATTCCTGCGCTCATGAGAGGAACGTTTAACTTAATCTTCTTGGTAAGATAAGTGGTGACATCCACCTGATTGGGAATGACTTCTGAATAAGCGGGCTCTAAGAGCACGTCGTCGAAAGTAATGCCTTCACCGATAATCTGACTCATATTAATCCTCCTTGCTTTTGCTTATAAGAAAACTGCCGGAAACATTGCTTTTGTCAAACCGGCAGTTTTAAATTTGCTAATGAATGTAACACACCCCGCCGGTATTGTCAATCACTAAATACCTTTCTGGGAGCAACATTTTTAACAAGCTTTATGAATTCGTCATTGGGCTCAATTATTATCTTCTGGGAGCCTTCATAGTAGAAGCAGTAACGGGTCTCGCGCTGACCGGCGATTCCGCTTGAGTAGTCAAATTCCTTGACCTGTCTGTTTCTGTAGGAATCAAGGTGGTAGGAATTAATGGGAGCAAGTATCTCCATCTTGTCTACCTGGTAGGTGCCGACGCGCTTTCTTTTGGCCTTATTGAGGACCTTGTCGATGGTGATTTCCTTATCAAGGTATAAGTACTCGTACTCAACGCTGGCATACATGCCTACGAAGTAAGAGCCGACGCCGAGGGCTATCGCTACTATAAGCCCGAGGGTTCCGATTCCCGTTAAGAATGAACCGAAGAATACGACAACCGCAAGGCCCATAAGTAAGTATTTAAGAAATAACATGGCACCTGAGGGCTTTCTCTGTACCATTACCTCAATGTATGATTCGCTCATAGTGTTACCTTCCAATCTTCTCTGTATGTTGTCGCGGGGCAATCGCCTGCGCGGCCCCTGCGAAAATGCTTACCACTAATATAGCAGAATTTCAAAATAAATCAAAAGGATTTTGAGGCAGATTCGCAGATTTAACAAAAAGTTCATTTTTTGGTCATTGACCCGTTAATAACTTTGGGTAATAATGATTCTGTTATTTAAGGAGGTGCGTTATGCCCGTTATAGACGACATTCGTGACAGCCGTAACATGCTTAAAGGCAAAGGCTTCAAATATAAATTTCTGTACTTTTGGGAATACTACCGTATCCCGACGCTTATTATAGGTTGTGCGCTTGCAATTATTGTGTCTGTAATCGTTACCATGATTCGTAACAAGCCCGCGCAGTTCCAGGCGGCATTCATTAATGCCTCGGCCATTCCCGATTCCGATGTCTGCACCGAGTATCTCGGTCTCGATCCTGCAGCCGGCCCCGTAGTCTTCGATGCCAGTTACTCTATAAATCTCGACCCGTCAAGCTACAGCGAAGTTACTTACACTTCTTCCCAGAAGTTCATGGCAGCCATCGCCGGCGCGGACATTGATGTTGTAATCAGTACAAGTGATTTGATTAAAGGATATCTTAACGCAGAGATTTATCTCGACCTTCGCGAGATTTTCTCCGACAGCGAGCTTGAAGCTCTCGGCGACGCCGTTCTGTGGGGCACTCCCACCGACCCTGAAACCGGCGAGGTCTTCAGCGTAAACATGCCTTACGCAATCAACATCGGCTCCTACTCCGGTATCACCTCCGTTCCCTGCTTCTTTAGCGACGACATCTACCTCGGCGTCATCGCCAACGCCCCCCACCCGGAGCTGATAAAGAAGTTTGTGGAGTTTTTAAGCGAATATACATACACGGCTCAGTATTAATACCGGCCTCGTGCTTTCGGCCCTCCGCTTATGCGGGGGGCTTTTTTTGACTAAATATCATTTTGTCTCGCCCTTAGTCAAATAATCGCCACGTCATCACTCTGTGAAAATCGCCTTCTTTGACTAAGATGACATTTCTCGCGCTTCTTAGTCAATGATTTGCACCCATTTGGGGGACTTCGCGAAGGATTCTTTGACTAACCGCTTTGCTATATGACCTTTTAGTCAATGCACTGGGCGTAAAATCGGCGGAATCCTTGACTAAATTCTTGCCATTCATTTGGCTTAGTCAAAGATGCCGCATTTTTGATGGACGAAGGAATGCTTTTTGCTGTGCTTGCAAAAGAATGCGCTTATTGCAAGTATCATGAATATGATTGACTTAAGGCTTTGGCGCATTTTCATCAATAGTCACTTTCTGAAAGTAAAAACACTTTGCATTCTTAAATGGTTTCTTTTGCTAAAATCTATTCAAAGATTGCTTGGAGCATATTCCGTGTGCCTCCAATATCAAACGGGTTGCTTGCAGTTTCGTATGTGATTAGCAGATTCTTACCAAGATATATTCCGTCGGCTCTGTAATCGTCTATCTTGGTCAGGACACTTTTTCTGTATGATTCATCATCCAAAAGGCCCAAGTGCTCAAGATATATCACTTCTCGCGTGCTTTTCTTAAGAAGAGTAAAGTCGGGATAATATATTTTGCCACTTTTGAGTTTCAAAGCCTGCTCGTAATGGTATGGTATTCCCAAATCGAATAAGATATTCGCAATGAATCCCTCTGACTTAGACCTCACTTTATCGCCACGATTTGTTTCACGCGTCTTTTCTTCCGGCTTATATGGGTTTGTCTTATAACTCATTTTGAGCCACTCTTCTGCATATTTTTCATCTGTATAGATATATGGAGTTATTAGCACACGTCGATGCACATTTAGTCCGGTGTAGGCAATATCAGCGGATTCTTCGGTTAGCTGTTTAATACTATTTTCCAACATGCGTAATTCCTCGCCTGCCATTTCTATAAAAATCTTGTTGTAATCCTTTTGTGCAAGTTTTCGGGCCAGGTTTCTTTCTCGCTTTTTTATGTATTCGCCCGACGTATCCCCGCTTTCCGTGATACGATAGTATCGCGGACGTCCTTTATCCACAGATACTCTTAACCATCCCTCTGCGAATGTTCCATCATCTTTTTCTGCTCGTCGTATTGCCTGTCGTAAGGTATTGGCTCGTTGATTCATCAGTTTCAATAATTGTTGCATTTTCTTCTCCTTTTTATATTGTGTTTAAGAAATGTTCCTCTTGACTAAGGTCATTGATTAATGTCTCCTTAGTCAGCATTTGTTTTTTATCTGCAGCTTATCAGTGTTTGTTTTTGACTAAGGCAGTGGCGCCATATTTACTTAGTCAACTTTTTGTCATTATCTCGATGCTTCTATATGGTCAATGTTGACTAAGCGACTGATAAAACATCCTCTTAGTCAATGATTTGTCCTCATTTAACGCAATACGCGAATATTCTGTTGACTAAGATGACACTTACGCGGTTTCTTAGTCAATTGCTCGCTTCTAAAGAGGAGCTAAAACAGAAAAAAGATTGACTAAGTGCACCATATACCCAATTCTTAGTCAACAACTTATCTTTTTTAATGCATGAAGTGCTCAAACCCTAGATTTGACTTAATCTAAAAATTGACCTAAAGACGCAAAAAGTCCCGCGCGGGTCAACAATCAGTCACTGTAAAAATAAAAAATTGGAAATTCAGCCGAATTTCGACTTAAGCGGGGCGCCGGGAACGGCGCCGCCGGTATGATAAGCGTATAGTTACGGTGAAATCCGCCGCAAAAAGGTCGATTGCGACCGATAAACGGCCGATCACGGCCGCAGGCGGCCGGCACGGAGCCGGCGAAGCGGTTTCACCCACAAGTTATTTACGTAAGTTATTAATCTCTTTCAATTCTTCCGTATCGAAGTAGTAGTGCTTGCCGCAGAATCGGCAGTTGACTTCGATTGTTTCGCCGGAATCGATCATTTCCTGCATGTCCTGATCATTCAAGGAGATAAGGCCTTGGGCGAAGCGCTCCTTGGAGCAGTTGCAGTAAAAGCAAGTGGGAATGGTATCGTTAAACTCGATATCGAAACCATCGCATATCATCTTCACGATATCCTCTGGAGTAGCGCCGCCGTCAAGAAGCGCGGTCACAGATGTAATCTTCTTAAGGTTCTCCTCAAGGCGCGAGATAACCTCTTCATCGGCGAAAGGCATCAGCTGTACGATGAAGCCGCCGGCACGCTTTACGGTATTGTCCTTGTTCATGAGGACACCAAGGCCGACAGAAGAAGGTACCTGCTCACTGGACATGAAGTACTCGGTCAAATCGTCACCGATTTCTCCGGTAACAAGCATTGTCTCGCCGATATAAGGCTCCTTGAGTCCCAAGTCCTTGATAACAGTTAAAAATCCGGGAGCCAGCGCGCCACCTACATCAAGCTTGCCTGCCGCATTGGGAGGAAGCATAACATCGGGCACCACAGCGTAACCTTTAACGCGTCCGTGAGAGTCCGCCGTAACGGTGAGACCCTTCGCGGGACCGCCGCCCTTAATCTGAAGCGTAAGCAAATCCGCGTCGCCCTTCTGCATGACACCCATCATGGCGCCCGCAGTAAGTAAACGTCCAAGAGCCGCCGTCATGACAGGGCTGGTATTGTGCGCCTGCCTTGCATGCTCCACCATTTCGTGCGTATCTGCCGCAAATATTCTTATATTGGCGTTAGCCGCCGTTGCACGTACTATATAATCACTCATTTTCCACACTCTCTTGCTATAACTACAACTCGCTCGCTGTCATCGGTCACCTCGCCCTTCGTGTCCGCATCATAAGCCTTCACAAACACAAGCCCGGACGCTTCAATAGCCGCCTTCATCTCAGAAAGCTCATACCCGCGCTGAAGATGCGTCTCCGTGAATCGCCTGAACAGTTCCCCCTCGCGGACAAAGAAAGTGATATCGTACTCATTGATATCGCTCTCCTCATCATAGAAATTCTCCCAGATGAAGCTCTCATCCTCACGATTCTCGGCAATGGTGCTTTCCCCGATAACATCACGATATTTATGTTTGGTATTAAAATCAAAAATGAAGATTCCCGAAGGATCGAGATAATTGTTCACAAGCTTAAACACCGTAACAAGTTCCGACTCTTCAAGAATATAGTTAATACAGTCGCACACGCTCACAACCGCGGCAACCGTACCATACAATTCAAACTCGCGCATATCCTGACACAGATACAGGATATCGGAAGAATCGCCTTCCTTCTCACGAGCCTTCATAAGCATCTCTTCCGAAGAATCGATACCTATCATATCAAAGCCCTTATCGCGCAGTCGCCTCGTCATCTCGCCGGTTCCCGCGCCGAGTTCGCACACTAATCCACCGGTGATGCCGAAACCACGCAAGTTATCCACGATATCCGCGCACCACTCGTCGTAAGGCGTATCCTCCATGAATTCGTCATATACGCTCGCAAAATCCGTATAAGCTTCCATAAAAATGCATTACCCCGCGATTCCGAGCCACGCTCCGAATCCAAGTAAACATACTACACTGACAATTACTGCTGCCAAAGCAACACCAAGTATTACAGCAAGAATACTTGACTTAAAATCCATATCGAGGATGGATGCGGCAAGCGTACCCGTCCACGCACCGGTTCCGGGAAGCGGAATTCCTACAAAAAGAAGGAGCGCCACAAAAAGGCTTCTGCCTGCTTTTTCTTTTAACTTTTCTCCGCCTTTATGTCCCTTCTCAAGGCAGAAGGTGAAAAACTTACCGATTACAGGCTTGTCGGCTCCCCACTCAAGCACCTTACGTGCAAAGAAGAAAATGAAGGGAACCGGAAGCATATTGCCTATCGCAATAATGATATACGCCCAAAGCAAATTGAATTCAGGATCGGCAGCCTTAAACCCATATGCGAAAGGAATCGCTCCTCTTAATTCCACAAGCGGAACCATCGACCATAAAAATACTACCAAATACTTCTTAAACATTAATTTAAATCTCCTACTTCTCTTTCAAAATCTTTTCAAGCGTCTCTATTACAACACGCATTTCTTCATCTGTACCTATGGAAATTCGTAAATAATCCTTAACAATGTCGCCCTTGAAAGCGCGCACCAGAATATTTTCCTCTCTCAAACGCGTGAAGATATAGTCACGCGGCACCGACTCATGACGCGCGAATATAAAGTTGGTCTTCGAATCGGCAAAAGAAAATCCCAGTCTCTTAAGCTCACCCTTCGTCCACTCTCTGGTCTTGATGACTGCTGCCACCTTCTCCTCGAAGTATGCTCTGTCGCGAAGAGAAGCCGCACCCATCTCAAGCGCAGGTCTGTTCATGGTATAAGAGTTAAAAGAAAACTTAACATCAAGCATGTACTTGATAAGCTTCTTACAGCCAAACGCATAACCGATGCGAAGTCCCGCGAGCGAGCGTGACTTGGAGAACGTCTGCACCACCAGAAGGTTATCGTACTTATCGATAAGCGGAAGCACCGACTCACCGCCGAAGTCCGCATAAGCTTCATCCACAATTACCACAACGTCGCGGTTGTGCTCCAAGATATCCTCCACATCCTTAAACGGAAGATTGGCACCCGTAGGCGCATTGGGATTGGCCAGCACTACGCCGCCGTTGGCCTGATAGTAGTCTTCCTTGCGAACCGAGAAGTCCTCCATAAGCGGAATCTGCTTGTAAGGAATCCTGTAGAGATTAGCCCACACATCGTAGAAAGAATACGTAATATTCGGAAAAAGAATGGGCACATCGCTGTTATAAAACGTGAGAAAAGCCATACTTAACACATCATCCGAACCCACGCCCACAAATATCTTCTCGCGGTCCACATGATAAAAATCCGCAAGGGCATCCACAAGCACCGAACAGGTCGGGTCGGGATACTTCTTAAGTTCCGTGGCATCGGCATGCTTTAAAACCTCGAAAACACCGGGAGCCGGCGGATACGGATTCTCATTGGTATTAAGCTTAATAAGATTGGAAACCTTAGGCTGTTCACCGGGAACGTAAGGCTCAACCTTTCTCACGTAATCTTCCCACATATTGTACACATCCTTTCATTATTACTTTAAGAAAATACTCATTCAGTTTAAAGGGTTTTTCATATTATTTCAATAGTTAATGTCTCTACGCACGCAAAAGGCCGGCGGATGTAATCCGCCGACCGGTCACGGTACGCCTGTACTAATATTTAAATGCAACACCCTCATCCGTAGGAATCAAGTGGTCCTCGCCCTCAAGCTTAACACTTACGGACGCTTTCTTTTTGAAGCCCTTCTTCCAAGGAGAGATAAAAAGAAGGTACTTGCCGTGTCCCTTAAGCTTAGCCTTGGGAACCACTGCGGTGAGCTTGTCGCCGTCGGGAATTACGCGGCATCTGCAGATAATGCGCTTCTTGCCGCCCTGTAAGATGTATACGTAGTTAAAGTGTGAGATTACAAACGCTCCGAGCAAAAGAAGAATTCCTCCGACAGTCACTGCAACTCCACCGACGGAGGCTTTCAAAATTGAAAATCCGCCGACACTTGCGCCGCCCTCCTGCCAATCGGCATCGCTCTGAGAATCGGCTGTGCCCTTCAAATCATTCACGGATTCAATAACATCTCCCGCTTCAAGTTCCTTAAGTGAAGCCTTGGTGATGTCCTTGACTGTAATGAGCTTGCCCTCGGCATCACGCATCTGTGAAGAGGCAACTATTGCTTTGACAGATTTCTTCACTGCGGTTTTAACCGCCTTTTCGTCGATTTTAGCCTTCTTGCCGTCCACGGTCTTTGAGTTTTTGTCGCCGGTCTTTGAATTCTTGTCAAGTGCGGTCTTGTCCGACTTTTTGGAGTTTTTGGATGACTTTTCTTTGGCTGCTTTCTCGGCGGCGATTCTGTCGGCTTCGGCCTTCTCGGCAGCTTCTTTTTCCGCGGCGAGACGGGCTGCCTCTCTGCGCTCGGCTTCCACTACTGCGGGATCTCTGCCGATGTTGCCTACATGAATCACGGTCTCTGTGATGTTGCCGGCGGTGTCGCGGACCTTAACGCTTATGTCGCCGTTGGAAGTAATCTTGGCTGAGTTCGAAGAAGTGAAGGCTCCTCCGTTAAAAGAATACGCCTCTGCGGGGAGCCCGGACTTGTCGTCGTGAGCTGTAACCGTGAGAACTACACCGTCTTCGGTCCACGCTTCGGTGCTTTTGGTGACACTTTCAATCACGGGGAGATCCTTGTCGATGCAATCAACCGTGAAAGTTACCGATGCGGTACGGCCACGTGAATCCATAACCGTCGCGGTATAAGTCCCGTTTTCGGTTACGTCAAAAGAAGGATTCGAAGTATAACCCTGACCGAAATCATAGGGAGCATCAGCGAGTGCAAATCCCGAATCACCGCCGCTTACATTGATGTTAAGGGTAACGCTTCCGTTAGTCGGCGCCGTACTTACCGCGCCGATACTTATCTCGGCAACAGGTGTGCTTTCGTCCATTCCGCATGTAAGACTTGTCGTGCTATATGAGTGGCTTCCGGGGCTGATGTCCTCGCTCTTTCTGTAGGAATTGCACACGGTGCAATACTCCGTATAAGCTGCTCTGATGCGCCCCGCACCCGGGCATACTTCCCAATGTATAATTTCTACAAACATCTGCATTTTTCCGCAACTGTTGCAGTGAAAAGTAGGATATTTTATTTCACCTTCAACGTGATGTGAGCAGGTCTGTGTAACGCTTGAATAACAGGAATCGGTGTGGACATGGCTAAAGGATGCCGCATAGGCATTTTCTTTGGCAAATATCACAAAAAGAATTATTATAGCCGCGGCCGCGAATACTTTGAGTAAGCGACCCGATATTTTATTTTTAATCATTTATTCCTCCATGAAAATCTCTTCCGATGTACGGAAGACAATTTCCATGCAGACAGCAAAAGGGATTGTATCATCCTACAATCCCTTTAACAATTGTCAATCTGTTATAAAACATTTATTCGGTGTCGGAAGCGAGAAGTTCCTCAAGTTCTTTTTCATAACTTGCGGAGGTTGCCTCATCTCCCAAAGCCTTGTAAACACGGACGAGTCCCTTGAGCGGAAGTGTGGTATTGTACTTGATATTGGCCTGGGGCGCGGTCTCGTATCGACCGTTGTAATACCATACGGCAGCTTCGAACAGGTCGCCTTTCGACTCATAGTAGGCCCCGAGTATTGTGCAAGTTTCACTACTGCCGTCGCTGGCAACGTCCTTCAGGGCGTATTTAAGCAGTTCTTCGGGATCGTTTCTGATGGCTGCGGCTTCGGATACCACGATGCAGGCAAGCTTCAAAAGCTCTTCATTGGCGGTGCTGTCCGCAACGGCTTTGAAGTACGGGGTGGCGTTCCTAAAGTCCGCTTCCTGCCCCGAAATCATGAGTTCCTTGGCATACATTTTGGCAAGGCGGATGCTGAGCGAACCGCCTTCATTTATTATCTTTTCAAATATTCCGATGTCACGGCCCGAATGAACGGTCTCGGGCTTATGAATGATGTCAATGTCGCTTTCAAACACCACCGGATCGAGGCGCACAGTCTCGTGAACGGGCTCGATGAAGGTAAACTTGCGAAGGCGCTTGTAAAGCTTCGGTCTGTATTCTTTGTCAAAGTTATAAACGGTGCCGTTCTCAAGCTGATTGACGTAGCGCATCTCCACAATCTCTATTTCCGGCAAAAGAAGTTCTTTTAACTTAAGGAACTTCTCGCGGTTATCATCGTCCAATATCTCGTCGGCATCGGGAGTGTAGATGTAGTCGCAGGTTGCCTTGTCCATGGCAAAGTTCCTCGCGGCGCTGAAATCGTCTATCCACTTAAAGTCATAAATCTTATCGGTGTAACGCGCGGCGATTTCTTTGGTCTTGTCGGTGGAACCTGTGTCCACAATAATAAGTTCATCCCAGATGCCTTTAAGCGAATCGAGGCATCTTGCGAGCACTTTTTCTTCGTTTTTGACAATCATGCAAGCAGAAATTGTAATCATATCAGCAGTTTTCCCCCTTGTTTTTAACTACTAAAGAAATGATAATGATGCTATAACTCAATTTGCGTATGGTATATATATGAAAAACAAAAAATATAGTATGAACATGTGTGAAGGTCCGCTCTTTAGTAAGATCTGGATATTCACTGTTCCTTTGATTCTGTCGGGACTGTTACAGCTTTTATTCAATGCTGTGGATATGATTGTAGCGGGACGATATGTGGGCAAAGAAGCCCTTGCGGCGGTCGGCTCCACGTCGTCTTTAATTAACCTGCTTACAAATGTATTTATCGGTCTTTCCACCGCTGCCAATGTCTTGGTCGCAAGGTATTTCGGCTCGGGTCAGGACAAGGATGTGCATGAAACGGTTCATACATCCATTGCGCTTTCCGTTATCAGCGGTGTCATATTGTCTATACTGGGAATAATTGTGGCGCCCAAGATTCTTGTTCTTATGGGCACTCATGAGTCCGTGCTTCCCATGGCGACTCTTTATATTCGTATATATTTCCTCGGCATGCCGGTATTGATGCTTTACAACTTCGGTGCCGCTATCTTGCGTGCAATCGGCGATACAAAGCGCCCTTTGTACTATCTTACCATATCAGGTGCCATTAACGCGATATGTAACGTTATCTTTATCGTGGTATTCCACATGGGCGTTGCCGGTGTGGCTTATGCTACCATTTTATCACAGGCCATCTCGGCAGTTCTTACGATTCGCTGTCTTATGGTCTCCGACGAATCATACCGCTTCGAGCTTAAGAAAGTGCACATCTACCGAGACAAGCTCGGCCAGATACTGCGTCTTGGTCTGCCTGCGGGATTTCAGGGCTCAATCTTCTCTATTTCAAATGTCCTGATTCAGTCGTCCATCAATTCTTTCGGCGCCGATGCCATGGCCGGCAACAGCGCTGCCTGCAACATAGAAGGATTCGTATACGTTACGATGAATACTTTCCATGTAACGTGCCTTTCTTTTGTCAGTCAGAACTACGGCAAGCATTATTTTGCCCGTATCAGAAAGATTTTCTTAATCTGCCTCGGAAGCGTAGCGGCAGTCGGTCTCATCGCCGGCTCTCTTTCCTACGTCTTCGGACCGCAGTTACTCTCACTCTATGCCAATGACGCCGACAAATCCGTCGTCATCGCTTACGGTATGCGCCGTCTCGCCATCATAATGTTTACCTACTTCACCTGTGGCATGATGGACACCTGCGTAGGCGCACTGCGCGGTCTCGGCTACTCCGTAATGCCCATGATAGTCTCGCTTCTCGGTGCCTGCGGCTTCCGAATCCTGTGGATATTCACGATTTTCAGAGCCTTCCGCTCCCTCGAAAATCTCTATATCTCCTACCCCATCTCCTGGACCATCACCACAACCGTCCACATCATCTGCTTCATCATAGTCTTTAACAAGCTCCGTAAGCGCATCGCCTAGATTCTATGCAATCCACCCCACATCGCGGGCAAAAGTCTTCCCCCAAAACCCTCTCCCGCTTCAATCTCGTGTAGCGGCCGGTCAGACGCTCCGTTGAGACTGCGGTCTGCCCTACGCAAAAAGTGGTGCTTGAGGGACAGCACAGCCCTTTTTTGCAACTCAAACAAAAGTGTTTTCGTGCATAAGCGGCCAAAATACAGCCGCTAAGCGCCGACACTGCGATAGAGTTTTGCTGAAAGACTTTTGCCCGCGATGTTCATTGGCCGACCATAGAATCTTCCAAATCTAGCTATTCGTTGGTAAGTTCACCATAAAGTTGTGCGCACTTCACTGCCACATCCCAACCCTTCAATAACTTTCTGCGGGTAGGCATATCCATGGTGGGTTCGAAGCGACGGCCGAGTTTCCAGTTGGAAACGATGTCGGCGCGGTTCTTGTAGTAGCCTGTGGCAAGACCGGCAAGGTATGCCGCGCCGAGGGCGGTGGTCTCTATGCACTTGGGGCGCTCGACGCTTAGGCCGAGCATGTCGGCCTGGAACTTCATGAGGAAGTTATTGGCGCTGGCGCCGCCGTCTACTTTCAAAGTGTTAAGCTTGATGGAAGAGTCTTCTTCCATGGACTTAAGTACGTCGGTGGTCTGGTAGGCGATGGATTTGAGAGCTGCGCGAATGAAGTGCTCTTTCTTGCAGCCGCGGGTGACGCCTACGACGGTGCCGCGCGCGTACTGGTCCCAGTAGGGCGCGCCCATACCTACGAAGGCGGGTACAAGGTACACGCCCGCGGTGTCGGGCACGACAGTCGCGAACTCTTCGGTCTGGCGCGCGGTCTCGACCATGCGCATCTCGTCGCGCAGCCACTGCACTGTGGCACCCGCCACGAATACGCTGCCTTCCAGCGCGTATTCGGGCTCATCGCTCTCGCTCGCCGCGATGGTCGTTACCAGACCGTTATTGGAGAAGATTGCTTTCTTGCCCGTATTCATAAGCAGGAAACAACCCGTTCCGTATGTATTCTTGGCATCGCCGGCCTCAAAGCAGCACTGTCCGAACAGCGCAGCCTGCTGGTCGCCCGCAACGCCTGTAATCGGTATCTCACCTCCGAGCACAAAGGACTCCGTCTTGCCAAAAAACGTGCTCGACTTCACAACCTCCGGAAGCATACACATCGGTATGTCGAAGTAATCACAGAGTTCCTTGTCCCACTCAAGCGTGTTGATATTAAAAAGCATGGTACGGGAAGCGTTGGTGTAATCGGTCTTGTGAACCTTGCCCTTGGTAAGATTCCACATAAGCCACGTATCGACCGTACCGAAGAGCAAATCGCCCTTCTCGGCCGACTCACGGGCACCTTCCACGTTATCAAGTATCCATTTAAGCTTGGTCGCGCTGAAATATGCATCGGGAATCAGACCGGTCTTCTCACGAATCTTGTCTGTCATACCCTCAGCCTTAACCTTCTCGATATAGTCGGCGGTACGCTTACACTGCCACACGATAGCGTTGTAAACGGGCTCGCCGGTGTTCTTATTCCACACGATTGTGGTCTCGCGCTGGTTAGTAATGCCGATAGCCTCAATCTTGCTAAAGTCCGCATTCACGAGCGCCATAGCCTCAAGAGCAACCGCAAGCTGCGAAGACCATATCTCCATAGCGTTGTGCTCTACCCAGCCGGGCTTGGGATAAATCTGTGTAAACTCGCGCTGAGCCATGTTAACTATATTTCCGCTTCTGTCAAAAAGAATGCACCTCGAACTAGTGGTACCCTGATCCAAAGCCATTAAATACTTGTCCATACCGCTACCCCCCTATTCAACGTTTCTCGTAATAATCAGGTCTGAACCCGTTCCGCAGATATCGGCCACCACAACGTCACCAATTTTTGCGGGCGCTTCAACCGAAATCTTCATAAGTTCATGAGCCACATCAAAAATCTTGCTCTTCGGAATAACATCCTTAGTCTTAACCGCCGCCACAAGATTCTTACGATTAGACACTCTTATGGTTCCCGTCACGATTCTTGTGGGATTGGTAACCTCGTCAATTGCGTAGAGTTCGCCTTTCTTGCAGGTATTGCCCGTAACCTTCACGGAGTCACGATTTCCGGGCTCGTAAGTTACTGTAAGCGCACAGCCCATGGGGCAGCCGATACATGTCAGATTCTTCGTTTCCATTATCACGCCACCTCCTACTCAGTCTCTATAGCTATGCGGATGGTCTCGCCTGGAGCCATCGCCTCTATGTCGGATTTCTTAATCATCACCTGTTCCATCTCGCCCGGTGCGCATATCTGTTTCTTTCGCCTCTGGAGGCACTTGTCGCCCAGATATACACAAATCTCCGGATTCTTATAGACGTTACCCACACGGAAGCGGACCGTTAAGAAGTTCTCAAGTCTTCCGGGTCTGACAAAAGAAGGAACCGTGTACCTTACACCATTTCCTGTCTCCAAGGCAATCGCTGCCTCTTCACCCGCCGGAGTCTTACCCAGAACATACTCAGCCGCATGCTTGCCTGCCTCAGTAGCCTCGCCCGACACATAGTCCACAAGGTCATGAACGTGCAACACGTTACCGCAGGCGAATACGCCGGAAATGGAAGTCTCAAGACTCTCGTCCACTCTCGCGCCGCCCGTAACAGGGCTTAAATCCACTCCGAGCATACTTGAAAGTTCATTCTCGGGAAGCAGTCCGCAGGACAAAAGAAGCGTATCGCAAGGAATCTCCTCTTCCGTACCGGGGATGGGATTGTTCTTCTCGTCTACCTTAGAAAGAACAACGCTCTCCACACGGTCCTTACCCTTAATATCCGTAACGGTAGTGCTGAGCTTAAGCGGAATGCCAAAGTCATCAAGGCACTGCACGATATTACGCTTAAGTCCGCCGGAATAAGGCATAAGCTCTGCCACTGCCTTAACGTGCGCGCCCTCTAACGTCATACGACGCGCCATAATAAGACCGATGTCGCCGGAGCCGAGGATAACAACCTCGTGACCGGGCATCTTGCCCTCGATATTAACGTATCTCTGAGCCGTTCCTGCCGAGTAAATACCCGCGGGTCTGTAACCGGGAGTGTTGAGAGCTCCTCTCGGACGCTCACGGCAGCCCATTGCAAGAACTACAGCCTCAGCTTGTATTTCAAACATACCTTTCTCGGCCGACATTGCGGTAACGGTCACACCGCCGCCCTGCGCTTCCGAAAGGTCTACAACTATTGTCTTAAGCAGGCACTCGATATTTCTCTCGCGTACCTTCTCTATAAAGCGCTCCGCGTATTCGGGTCCGGTCAGTTCTTCCTTGAAGGTATGAAGACCGAAACCGTTGTGGATGCACTGATTGAGGATACCGCCGAGCTTGTCGTCACGCTCGAGTATCACTACATCCTTAACTCCCGCATCAAATGCGCTTACTGCTGCGGCAAGGCCTGCGGGGCCGCCGCCGATGATTGCTATCTTAGTATTCATGCGCGCCTCCCTTACAAACCTTTGTGCTCGGATAAGAACTCCGAGCCTTCACCGTGCTTGGTAATCTTCGTAATATCCGTTCCCAGCTCTCTGGCCAGAATCTCAAGTGTCTTAGGAGAGCAGAAGCCTGCCTGACAACGTCCCATACCGGCTCTTGTACGCCTCTTCACACCGTCAAGCGTAGTCGCTCCGACAGGTCTCTTGATAGCGTCCACAATCTCACCTTCCGTCACAAGCTCGCAACGGCAGATAACATTGGCATAGAGCGGATTCTCTTTGATAAGTCTGTCGCGCTCCTCCTTGGAAGCAAGCGCCACATTGGGTATGCCTTTTCTCGTAGCCTTGAAATCGCTCTTCTCAGTAGCCCCGAGATATCCTGCCACTTCTCCTGCCAGGAACTCACCGATAGCCGGTGCCGCCGAAAGTCCCGGCGACTCAATTCCCGCCGCATCGTAGAATCCCTTAACGCTTGACTCACCCACTATAAAGTCTCCGCCGTCCTCATGCGCACGTAATCCCGCAAAAGAAGTAATTACGGATCTGTAAGGCACAGCCTTGATGCTCTTGGCCGCCGTAGCCTGAAGGGTATCGAGACCGGTCTTCGTGGTGTTAACTTCTTCTTTGTCCAAGGTATCCGTAGCTGTGGGCCCGAGTAACAAGTTACCGTGCACCGTAGGCGTTACCAAAACGCCCTTACCGTAGGCTCCCGGAAGCTGGAATATGGTGGAGGAAACCGTTCCGCCCACCTTTTTATCATAGAGGCAGTATTCGCCTTTTCTTGCCGTAATATGAATCTTATCTGCGCAGACCATATTGTGAACAGCGTCCGCATACACGCCTGCCGCATTGATGACCGCCTTGCACTCGTAAGCGCCCTTATCGGTGGTCACTACGAATCCGTCACCGTCAGCCTTAATGCCCGTCACTGGCTCGTTAAATCTAAACTCAGCGCCGTTAACAGCCGCATTCTCCGCCATGGCTATCGTAAGTCCGAAGGGGCACACAATCGCTCCCGTGGGCGCATACAAAGCAGCCACAACCTCATCCGAGATTGCAGGCTCCATCTTACGTACTTCGTCACCGGTAAGGATCGTAACGCCTTCCACACCGTTAGACTCGCCGCGCTTCTTAAGTTCTTCTAATTTGGGATAATCGTTCTTTGAGAAACAAAGGACAAGTGAACCGTTCCTCTTATAGGAAAAATCAAGTTCTCGGGACAAGGCCTCCATCTTACGGCTTCCCGCAACATTATAACGGGCTTTCAGAGTACCCGGCTCCGCGTCGAAACCCGCATGAACTATCCCACTGTTGGCCTTGGATGTGCCCTCGCAGACATCGGATGCTTTCTCCAGCACGCATATGTCCACGTTATAGCGAGACAATTCTCTTGCAATCGAAGAGCCGACAACGCCCGCTCCGATAATTACAACATCTCTTTTCATGAACCCTCCAAATACATTTATATAAATTCGCTGATTTGCTCACCCTTAACTTTCAATATTTCTTCATTGTCATAACCCCATTGGCGTATTGTAATTATACTACATTTTACCAAATTTTTAAACCTATATATTTTTCTCATTTCCCGCAACATAGCGCAAATATGCGCGTTTAAATAAACCATTTCTTTAAAATTCGTTTCCGATATGCATAAGCTTTAACTCTAAATAAACTTTTTAAAGTATAAAAAATCGCCGTGCATTTCTGCACGGCGACTTTAAAACATTCATATGAAGGTAATTACTTCACATCTGTTGTATTGATTTCTGCTGCCTTCTTCTTGGCCATGTGTCTTCTGTACATTTCTGCACCGGTAGCACCAAGTACTAAGATGATTAACAACCACCACCATGACATTTCTGTCTCTTCAGGCATGCTTGCAAGAGGAGTAGTGTCATCGGTTACAGTAATAGGAGCTGCAGCAAGAGCTGTCTGATCGTCCGTAACTTCAATTTCATCCTCTGCCTGAACGTCCTGAGGCGCCTCAACTAAAGGAGTATCCTCTTCTTCAAGTTCCAGAACGGGTGCTGCGGGTGCAGGTGCCGTAAACAATATGGGAGCTGCAGGAGCAGGGTTCACGGGCTCGGGATTAGGATTTACAGGTTCAGGATTAGGCTGATCGGGAACAACAGGTCCGGGATTAGGTTCCTGAGGAGGATTAGGAAGGACAATATTATCTATCTGCTCCTTAATCTCATCTCTCTTCTGCTTAGCATCATCAAGTCTTCTCTCAGCCTTGGTGAGATCTCCTTCAAGTTTCTTAAGTTCCTGGAAGTCTGCATCTGCTCTTAATTTAAGATTGTTAATCTCTTTCTCAAGCGTTTCGACCTTATTCTTGGCTACACTATAACTACTCTGAGCTTCTCCCAGCTTTTTAATAAGATCTTTGTAAGCAACGCTAAGAACATAATTTGTGTCAATTGCGTTACGGAAATCCTCGGTGTCCTTTGCCTGAGCCTGATTGAGATTCTTAGGCTTGTAATTTACATGATAATCGGGCTCGCCATCCGGATTGTCGTACTCAGCAAGTACAAA
Source organism: Lachnospiraceae bacterium YSD2013 (assembly GCA_900100895.1). Lineage (GTDB taxonomy): Bacteria > Bacillota > Clostridia > Lachnospirales > Lachnospiraceae > UBA1258. Next base: position 63,514 of record FMTX01000017.1, on the reverse strand, counting down.
ATTGTTTCCTATATTATCTTTGTTTAATGAAACGTTATTGCTTTCATTTCCATTCTTTCTGAAAACAACAAATCCGACGCCCTTATTATCTTTCTGTGAAAGAATGTAGTTATAATCTTCAGAAACTACCACGCCATTTTTCTTGTACGTTACAACGCAGTAGTTATTCTTCTGGTTGCTGTTATCCTTAATCCATGTCACGCTAAAGCTGTCATCTGCAACTCCATTAAACATATCGGGAATAACATAGTACTTCATCATGGCTGCAAATAAATCGTCAAGAGTTTTGTTCCACTCTTCCACTGTAATTGTGTTATCGGATTCTGCAGCTAAAACATTCTGTTCATTTTCACCAATTGCAATATATCCAGCAGATTTCTCCATTAACTCCTGTGAAGCCTTATCTGCAGCATCCTTTAATGCTTCTGCTTTGTCTTCAAGTGCTTTCAGCCTTTCGAGAGCATCATAAACATAGCGGTCGTTTTCACTGACTGCATTAGCTCTTAACTGTTCGAACTCTGCTCTTGCATCATTATAGGCTTTAACTGCGTCATTATATGCAGCGTCCTTCTTTTCAAAATCAGTCTTGGCAGTCTCGTATTCCTGCTTAATAACAGCGTAATCTGTTTCGGCCTGTGTGATAACGGCATCTGCTGCGTTACCGTCAGAAACAGCTCTGTTATAATATGTGATTGCATCGGTATAAGAAGAATTTGCAATAGCTGCTATGTTAGCAGAAACATCAGCTGCCAACACATCAATAGCATCATTGGTATCTTCAGCAAGCTTTTCTGCCTTTGCAATTGCAGCTTCACCGGTGCTGACATCTGCTATTACTTTGTCCTTCAAATCATTGGCAGATACTTCCCAAAGACCTACTTCATCTGCCGTATCCTTCATATCCTTAACAACCTGTTCTGCGTTTTCGCAGTCAGTGTCAAGCTTATCTTTATTGTCATCAATTGCTGTCTGAAGATCTGTAACAGCATTCCAAACTTTTGTGTCAAGTTTTTCATTATCAGAAACAGCTGTCATTATATCTACTGCTTCCTGATAATCTTCAACGGCTTCTTCAACCTTGCCGTCAGCCTCTTCAGCTAAATTCTCGACTGCAACATAATCGGCTGTAGTGGATGCTTCATCTACAGGAGCTGTTGTGGCAATGCCGGTTCCTTCATTGGAAGTTCCGGATTCGGTACCTTCATTCTCTGCTGCATAAGCTGACACAGGCTGAAGCAACATTCCGGCACTGATACCGATTGAGAGTGCTTTGATGATCTGCTTGTTCAATCTGATGTTCTTCTTCATTCTTTCCCTTTTCCTTTCTGTTCCCCTTTTGTGACTTAGCACTTACTGTTCCTCATCTTCAGCAATGTGCTCAAACAAATACTCCAAAACCTCGTTTGTAAATTTCTTGGCATTTAATGCAACAATTCTGTTACCGTCCTCGGCAGGATCTTCACGAATAACGTCCGCATACATTATCAATGTGTCGGCTACGATTATTACGTCTTTGCCAAGGAGTGAAGGTGTATCTCCGTCCACCGTCACAGCCATTCCTAAAGGACTTAAGTTCTTAACCTTGCAGTATATTTTCTTTAAATCCTCCCGCACGACAATGACACTGTCTGCGTTATAGGATACTCGGTCAATTCTTCGTCTCTCAATCATTTGATTGTTCCCCCCGTATAGATTAAATTGTTATTAAGTTTTTCTCAGCTTCTTTAACCGCGTCTTTGATTCCTCTGATGGTAAAAGGAATCGCCTTGCTCGTATCTCCGGCCTTCTGTCTTAATTCAAGAAGTCTCGCTTTGTATCCGTTTCGTCTTATCATCCAGACAGCTAAGAGTGCCAGTACCGCGAGGGCGATTACTGCAGCTATTGCCGTGGGATAGTAGTTAACGGAAAGCGGTCCGTTTGAAAGAGGTGTGGCTTCGTCATCGACCACTATGAGGTCGTATGCGTTTTCAAAGGTTTGTGCGGTAGCAGAAGCTATAAATTTAAATCCGTACTTTAAACCGTCCAATGTAATCATAAATCAGTCATTCCTTTATCCTTTTCATTAAGTAAAGACTTATTCTTTCGGAAAAAGGTTCACGTTTTTACAAAAAAATTTAATTATTTTTTAATTGCCCGTTTCGACTGTTGTCTGGTATGAATTTTTAATGATTATTATAGTGTTTTGAGTTATAATAGTTAGGTAGCCGAAATAGTCAAAAGAATAGGCCTCTATCTATATAATACACCATAATCTATTTAATTATACACTAAATTGTGTAACGATTTATTATATTAGTGAGATTATTAGCAGGAAGGAGTTTTCTTAAAGCCTCATGAAAAAGAACGTCCACAGATTTAAAACCTTAAAGGTAATAGAACTTTCCGTTTTCATCATACTTGAAGTAATCTTTCTTATCATTCTTCTTACCAACAAGACCATGAAATCCAGCATTTTCGTCGACAAGAGTCTGTTCACTCTTTGCAGTGTCATGTATGCGACGATTATTCTTTCGCTGTCATTTCTGATATATGACTTCATTAAGTTAAGGGAATTAAAGATTCAGAGTCATCAGCTTGAGAATCTTGCGTACCTGGATTCCAAGACCGGCATTCCGAACCGCACGAGCTGCAGCATGTTCTTTGACACTCACGGTTCTAAGGATTCGCTTAACGGAATCTGCTGTATGGTAAGCGAGATTTCCAATATCAAGGCCATTAATGAGACCAACGGCAAGGATGTGGGCGACAAGGTCATCCGCGACTTTTCCAATATCCTTGAGTCTTCTGCCAAGGACTTCGGCTTTGTGGGAAGAAACGGCGGTAACGAATTTGTAACCGTTATCGAGAAGTGTACCGACGAGAAGCTCGCTTCTTTCTGCAAGCTCTTAAGCAACGGCATCGATGAGTACAACAAACACGAGCCCGTTTCAATCGTAGTCAGGTCCGAATCGGTTCTTTTCGACAAAGAAGAAGTTTCAAGCTTCTCCGAACTCATTGCTCAAGCGTACAAAAAACTCGGAAGATAGGTTAGGGTTTTAAACTTTTATGGAATTTTCTCACACTTACATTGCGGAGTACGTCAAGCGCGCGCAGAATGGGGACAGCGATGCTTTTGCGGAACTCTACAATATGACCTTTAATAAGGTTTACAACTACACACGGCACTATCTTAGAGACGATTACCTGGCTCAGGACGCTGTTCAGGAGATTTTCGTGTCGGCTCTTAAGAATATAAAGAAGCTTAACGACCCTACTCTCTTTGTTGCCTGGCTTAACCAGATTTCTTTCCACGTCTGCTTCGATATGGCCAAGGCTCACAAGTCCGATTACGGCGAGGCCGACCCCGAGCTTCTCGAGGAGGTCTGCGACACCAAGCGCGCCACCAACCCCGAGGCCAGCGCCCTCGATCGTGACGAGAGCAAACGGCTCTTTGAAGCCATCGATAAGCTTTCTGTCTCCGAGCGCGAGCTTGTCACCCTTCGATACTTTAACTCCATGAAAATCGACGATATCGTAAGCGCCACCGGCATAAGCCGTTCCACCGTCAAGAGACAGCTCGCGGCGGCTGTGTCCAAGCTTAAGAATCTTATGAACGGTTAAGGATTGGTGAATTTATGAAAAAGAAAACCTACAGTATGGATATAAATACCGCCGGCAAAATGCTTGAGAAAGTATTTGCCAAGGCCGAGACTTCTCCCAACACGGTTCCTTTTGACAAAATCGTGTTAAGAAGCAAGCAAAATTTATTCTCCGATAATCTCTTTATAGTATTATCATCATTGATATTTGTTATAACTTTGCTGATGCCCGTGTTCTTTCCGCACAGCAAGGTTCTCATGTCCGTAGATGCGGCCTCAAGTCGCCCATTAACGGTCAAAGAACACCATATGACCGAGTCAACTTTCTCCATCACCTTCGACGGTTCGCCCGTTGATGTTGTGAACAGTTATATGGTGGACGATGACGACGAGACAGTCAGCATCGCCGAGTACGACAGCGCTACCAACACCGTTGTTTTTCCTTATGACAAGAAGGAATACAACATCTATGTTTACGATACGAACGGCAAGTGCATTCACTTGCTCCTAAGTCCCCGAAAAAGGAGATGATCCCTATGATTAAAAAGAACAAGTACGTTCTTTTGATATTGACCATATCGATACTTTTCCTTACCGCATGCGAGAAGGCTGTTACGGATGACCCCGGAATCGGCGGAGGCGGAGGCGGCAGTATTAAGCCTAGTACCACTACCACCATTGAGAATCCCGAGGTTCACACGGCACTTTCTTCGGCTGATAAGGTGATTGACCCTAAGACCGCGAGAGACAACACTCCCGTTTGTCTTGAAACTACCGCTCCGGGCACCGCTTCGGACGGTAACGACCTGGCTGTTCTTGATTATTCCAATTACAAAGACGGCTACGTGATGGTCAATTATCTCGGCTCCTGCGCCAAGGTTAAGCTCTTAATTACCGGTCCCGACGGTATTCAGAACAAGTATGATATCAAGAACGGCTACGCCGCTTTCCCTCTTACGGGCGGAAACGGCACCTACGAGTTCAGTGTCTGCGAGAACATTTCCGGCACCAAGTACTCGGTAGCTTATGCCACTTCTCTTGATTTTCCGGACATCTCGGAGTTCGGACCGTACTTGCATCCCAATCAGTATGTTTATTACAACGACAGTTGCAAGGTCATCACCAAGGGTGCCAATCTTGCGGCATATTGCAGCACTGACTTAGACGTCGTTACCAATGTTTACGATTTCATAACTCAGAACATCGTGTATGACTACGACAAGGCCAATACGGTTGCGTCGGGTTACATTTCGAATGTTGATGAGATATTGGAAAGCGGCACAGGTATTTGTCTTGACTACTCCGCAGTTATGACGAGTATGCTTAGGAGCCAGCGGATTCCCACAAGACTTGAGGTCGGATATGTGGGCGCCGAGAATCCCGTGTATCACGCATGGATAAGCGTGTACATCGAGGATGTGGGATGGCTTAACGGAATCATCCAGTTTAATGGTAAAGAATGGTCGCTGGTTGATCCCACCTTCGGTGCCAGCACCGATCCCAAGACTTTGAAGAAATACATCGGTGACGGAACCAATTACGAGATTTCACACGTTTACTAATACTTATGAGGGGAATTAACGGAATGAGTAAATCAAGGAAACTATCCAACGAGGAGCTTGCCTCCTTCTGCAGTCAGGTGTCCATTCTTTTGCAGGCGGGAATCACTCCCACCGAAGGCATCCGCATTCTTTTGTCAGACACCAATGATTCAGGCTCGAAGAAACTGCTTCAGGCGATTATCGACGCTGTCAATGAAGGTAACAGTTTCGCAGAGAGTCTTGAGATTGTCGGTGTTTTTCCGGACTACGTAATCAATACGATTAAGCTTGGTGAGAAGGCCGGTTCGCTTGACGAAGTCATGTCGGCGCTCGCAGCTTACTACGATCGTGAGACGCAGATTTCAGAGAGCATCAGAAGCGCAGTAACCTATCCTTTGGTTATGATTGTGATGATGCTTGTGGTTATCGTTATTCTTATTACGAGAGTTCTCCCCATATTCAATCAGGTATTCATACAGCTTGGTACGGAAATGACGGGCTTTGCCGCTTCTCTTATGAATCTCGGCAGCGCGCTTAAGTCATACTCCGTTGTGTTTATTACTATTCTGGCGGTTCTTGTGGTGCTGTATCTCTTCTTCTCGAAGTCTCAGTCAGGCAAGAAGGCCATCAAGACATTTGCTTCCAAGATTCCGTTGTTTAAGGGCTTCTATGAAGGTCTTGCGGCAGAGCGTTTTGCTTCCGGTATGGCGCTTGCGATTTCCGCAGGTCTTGATACTTTTGAAAGCCTTAAGATGGTTTCCAATCTTGTGGAGAATAAGAAGACCGAGGAAAAGATTGATGTCTGCCGTCAGGTGCTTCTTAACGGTGACAGTCTTGCGGACGGCTTAAAAGAAGCCTCCATTTTCAGTAACGTTAACAACCGTATGGTTGCCGTAGGTATTAAGACCGGTGATATAGAGCAGGTGCTTAATAAGATTGCGGACGGCTACCAGCGTGCCAATGAGAAAAAGATCAACAATATTATTTCTGTAATCGAGCCTACACTGGTTATTGTGTTATCGCTTGTTGTGGGACTCATTCTTTTGTCGGTAATTCTTCCTCTTATGGGAATTATGACCACCATCGGCTAGTTGAAGGGACAGTTTATGTACAGGTTTAAAGAAAGGCGTTCTTTAAAAACTTTATTCGGAAGCGTGCAGTTCTCGGTGATATTCTTTATTGCTGTGTTCGTGTTCTTTCTCTACATGCTTGGGAATATATCCGACGATACCAAGGCGCGCCAGGAGGAAAGCCTTAATTCCGCGCTTAACAGGGCTATTGTGTCCTGCTATTGCGTAGAGGGTACTTATCCGCCTAACCTTGAGTATATGGTCGAGCACTACGGTCTTACGTATGACAAGGATTCTTTCTTTATAGATTATCGCCCCGAGGGTTCCAATATTTACCCGGAGGTTGTGGTTATCAGGAAAGGAGAGCGGCATGAATAAGTCTTCGGAGCATACAATTGATGCTTTGTTCGTTATCACGCTTTTCCTGGTGTTCGCAATTTCCGTTGTGTCTCTGACTGGCACGGGCGCCAGCGTGTATCAGAGTGTTGTCAATAAGATGAGTGGCAATTACAGCGCCAGAACTTCTTTTTCCTACATCTACAATAAGGTGCATCAGAGCGATGTCGACGGGCTTGTGTCGGTAGGTACTTATGCCGGTGGCGATGCGCTCGTGATTTCGGAGGAGATTGACAATATCACGTATTGCACATATCTCTACGAGTATGAAGGCAAGGTCAAAGAACTCTTCACAAGATACGGGCAGGACCTCGACCCCGAGTTCGGTACAGATATTCTGGATGTTAAGTCGTTTAAGATTACGAAGGTTACGGATTCTTTGTACCGATTCGATATTACGCCCGATAAGAGTGCGGACGAGACTTTGTTCGTTCACGTAAGAAGTATGAAATAAATTCCCGGTGTTCCGGTTTTGAAAGGTAGTCAAATGCAAAAATCAAAATCTGCTCTGTTCTTGATGGAGCTAATTATCGTCATATTGTTTTTTGCCCTTACAAGCGCCGTGTGCATGCGTGTGTTCATTAAGGCACATGATGTGGCACATGAGACCGAGAGCGCCAATTACGCGGTCCTGTGGGCCGATAACGCGGCTGAATGCTTCTATGAGTTCGGCGGAAGCAGTCGTGACATGATTGAGACTACGCTTTCCTCGGCATTTAATCTGCCTGACTACTCTTATTCTTTGGATTTTTCGTCGGATGAGACCTTTGAATATATGACGTTTAAGTTCTTCTACACTCCGAAGTCCGAGGAAGTGTATGCGTACACCTTCAAGCGTCATAAGAAGGAGGTGTCGTAATGGCTAAGAAAAAACGTGAATTACCGTTAAATGTCGGAACGTCCTCTGTATTGTTTATATTCGTAATCTTGTGTCTGGTTTCTTTTGCTATATTGTCGCTCTCAAGCGCCATGAGTGATTATAAGCTCAGCAAGCGTGTGGTGGAGAACTCCCAGGCTTACTACGACGCCTGCAATGAGGCTGAGGTGCAGCTGGCAAGCTTCGATAAGACGCTTAAGGATTTGTACGATACAGGGATTTCTCGCGCGGGATATTTCGAGAATGTGGGCAAAAAAAAGACCTTCGCAATACCGATTAACGATATTCAGACCTTGGAGGTTGAGATACGGATTCTTTATCCTGAGAGTGCGGGCGAGTCGTTCTATGATATTACTTCGTGGAAGACCGATACTACCGGGGAGCTTGACTACGACGATACGTTGCCGGTATTCGGTAAGTAAATTGAACCGTTTCTTAAATATTTGAATGCATGATAAAAGGCACGTGGCTTACACCACGTGCCTTAATTGTTATTACTTATTCTTCATCTGCAGAAGCTGCTTCCTCGGTTTCGTATACGAGTTCTTCTTCTACTGTGATGGTCTCTTCGGGCTCTTCGGAAGCCGCGCGCTGCTTGGCTGCCTTAGCTTCGGCTTCTGCTCTTTCAACAAGCATCTGCTCGTATCTTTCATCGGATGAAAGTTCTACGTCTCTGTAACGCTTCATACCTGTACCTGCAGGGATGAGCTTACCTAAGATAACGTTTTCCTTAAGACCGATAAGGGGATCTACCTTACCCTTAATAGCTGCTTCTGTAAGAACCTTGGTGGTCTCCTGGAAGGAAGCTGCTGACAAGAAGGAGTTGGTAGCAAGAGCGGACTTGGTAATACCAAGGATAACTCTCGTTCCCTCTGCGGGAGCCTTACCTTCAGCAATGAGCTGTTCGTTCATGTCTTCAAAGTCAAGGAAGTCAATCATGGAGCCGGGAAGGAATTCTGCATCGCCGTTGTTCTCGATACGAACCTTCTTAAGCATCTGACGTACAATGACTTCGATGTGCTTATCGTTGATATCAACACCCTGGAGACGGTATACACGCTGAACTTCTCTGAGCATGTAATCCTGTACCGCACGGATACCTTTGATCTTGAGTAAGTCGTGAGGGTTAACGGAACCTTCGGTGAGTTCGTCACCGGCTTCGATAATCTGCTCATCGGTTACCTTGATACGTGAACCGTAAGGGATGAGGTAAGACTTGGACTCACCTGTTTCCTCGTTGGTAACTACTACTTCACGCTTTTTCTTGGTATCTTTAATGCTTGCCTTACCGCCGAATTCAGCGATGATTGCAAGTCCCTTAGGCTTTCTTGCTTCGAACAATTCCTCTACACGGGGAAGACCCTGTGTGATATCGCCGCCGGCAACACCACCGGTATGGAATGTTCTCATGGTAAGCTGTGTACCGGGCTCACCGATTGACTGAGCTGCGATGATACCTACAGCTTCGCCGACCTGTACTGCTTCACCGGTTGCCATGTTGGCACCGTAACACTTAGCGCAGATACCGTTGTGTGAACGGCAGCAAAGGATGTTACGAACCTTAATGCGTGCTCCGGGATTAACATTGCCCTCTTCATCGGATACGGGCTTACCGTTAACGTCAATACCTTCCTTGAGCACTCTTGCTGCACGGCTGGGGGTAATCATGTGGTTCTTCTTAACGATTACTTCGCCCTTGGCGTTAAGAATGTCATCGCAGGTATATCTGCCCTGGATACGGTCCTTAAGACCTTCGATTGTTTCCTTACCGTCCATGAATGCGTAAACATCCATTCCGGGGATCTCTTCTCTGCCTTCACAGCAGTCGATTTCACGAATGATAAGTTCCTGTGATACGTCAACCATACGACGGGTTAAGTAACCTGAGTCAGCGGTTCTGATAGCGGTATCGGACAGACCCTTACGAGCACCGTGTGCGGACATGAAGTATTCGAGTACGTCAAGACCTTCACGGAAGTTGGACTTAATAGGAAGCTCAATGGTCTTACCGGTTGTATCCGCCATAAGTCCACGCATACCTGCAAGCTGCTTGATCTGCTGGTTACTACCACGGGCACCGGAGTCGGCCATCATGAATATGTTGTTGTACTTGTCAAGACCGTCAAGAAGCTCTTTGGTAAGCTTGCCATCGGCCTCGTTCCAGGTCTCTACTACCGCACGATATCTTTCTTCGTCGGTGATAAGACCTCTTCTGTAGTTACGTGTAATCTTTTCAACGGTCTCCTGAGCGCCTTCAAGAATTTCGGGCTTGGAAGCAGGCACGGTCATATCGGAAATTGATACGGTCATAGCTGCTCTTGTGGAGTACTTGTAACCTGTAGCCTTAACAAGGTCAAGAACTTCAGCGGTTACTGATGCGCCATGTATATTGATTACTCGCTGTAAAATCTCTTTTAAGTGCTTTCTCTTTACGTGGAAGTCTACTTCAAGAAGAAGAGCGTTCTCTCTCTTGGAGCGGTCTACGTAACCTAAATCCTGAGGGATGATTTCGTTGAAGAGGAGGCGTCCGAGAGTGGTCTCGATGATACCTTCAACTTCTTCGCCGTTCCATTCGGTGGTCTTTCTTACATAGATGCTCTGGTGAAGAGTAATCTCACCGTTCTCGTATGCAAGTAAAGCTTCTCTGGTGGAGTTGTAATATCTGCCCATGATATCGATAACACGACAGGTTACAACACGGTTTCTCTCAGTGTCAACGCATACTCTTACGATTGCATCGTAATCAAGATGTGCGTCCTTGATGGCAGCAACTGCTTCCTTAGCAGCGTCGCCTTCTTTGCCTTTAACGGCCTTGGCAACTTTCTTCTCGTATTCTTCGTAAGCAGCCTTGAGCTCATCGATTGAAGCGAACTCTGCAACAGCCTGATCCTTAAGAGAAGGGTTGTCATAGTACTTGTGCATGGTGAGGTAGTAAATACCAAGAACCATATCCTGTGTAGGAACCGCAACAGGGCCACCGTCCGAAGGCTTTAAGAGGTTGTTGGGAGAAAGAAGAAGGAATCTGCATTCTGCCTGAGCCTCTACGCTAAGAGGAAGGTGTACAGCCATCTGGTCACCGTCGAAGTCGGCGTTGAAAGCGGTACATACAAGGGGATGAAGCTTAATAGCCTTACCTTCTACAAGGATGGGCTCGAAAGCCTGAATACCGAGTCTGTGAAGTGTAGGAGCACGGTTAAGCATTACGGGATGCTCTTTAATAACGTCCTCGAGCACATCCCATACCTGGGAGTCGAGTCTTTCAACAAGCTTCTTGGCATTCTTAATATTCTGGGAAATGCCACGTCCCACAAGCTCCTTCATAACGAAGGGCTTGAACAATTCGATTGCCATCTCCTTAGGGAGACCGCACTGGTAAATCTTAAGTTCGGGTCCTACTACGATAACGGAACGTCCGGAGTAGTCTACACGCTTACCAAGAAGGTTCTGACGGAAACGTCCGCCCTTACCCTTTAACATATCGGAAAGAGACTTAAGAGCTCTGTTACCGGGGCCTGTTACGGGACGTCCGCGACGGCCGTTGTCGATAAGTGCGTCAACTGCTTCCTGAAGCATTCTCTTCTCGTTACGTACGATGATGTCGGGCGCACCGAGTTCGAGAAGTCTCTGTAAACGGTTGTTACGGTTGATGATACGTCTGTAAAGGTCGTTAAGATCGGATGTTGCGAATCTGCCGCCTTCAAGCTGTACCATAGGACGAAGGTCCGGAGGGATAACGGGAATAACATCCATTACCATCCACTCGGGCTTGTTACCGGACTCCCGGAAAGCTTCCACAACCTCGAGTCTCTTGATGATACGAGCTCTCTTCTGGCCGGTGGACTCCTTGAGTTCAGCCTTTAATTCTTCGGCTTCGGTCTCAAGATCGATAGCCTGTAATAACTCTTTGATAGCCTCGGCGCCCATTCCTACACGGAACTTGTTGCCGTAGGTTTCCTTGGCATCCTGATACTCACGTTCGGAAAGAACCTGCTTGTATTCAAGGTTGGTCTCGCCTGCGTCGAGTACGATGTAAGATGCAAAATAAAGTACCTTCTCGAGTACTCTGGGAGAGATGTCGAGAATGAGACCCATACGGGAAGGGATACCCTTGAAGTACCAGATATGAGAAACAGGAGCAGCGAGCTCGATACGTCCCATACGCTCACGACGAACGCTTGCCTTGGTAACTTCTACACCGCAGCGGTCACAGATAACGCCTTTATAGCGAATCTTCTTGTACTTACCGCAGTGACATTCCCAGTCTTTGTTGGGTCCGAATATTCTTTCACAGAACAAGCCATCTTTCTCGGGCTTTAATGTTCTGTAGTTGATGGTCTCGGGCTTGGTAACGATACCGAAATCCGGGTCGTCACCGCGTCTGGACCAAGCCCTGATCTTCTCAGGGGATGCTAAGCCGATCTGAATCTTATCAAAAGTCATCGGCTGGTATGTATCATTCTTAATTTCCGACATTTATGGCGCTCCTTTACATTTTTATTAGAAAAACTTATTCGTCGAGGCTTCCTTCGTAATCGTCTTCTGCAAATTCCATATCCTCTTCGAAGGAATCTTCTGCTTCTACAAGTTCACCGGACTCATCGAATTCCTGAGTCTGATAACCTGCTGATGCAAAGTCTTCATTGCCTCTGCCGCCTCTGTCGCTTCCGTCGATTTCAGCCATTCTGAAATCGGTCTCGCCATAGTCGACTGATTCTGTAAGTTCAACTTCGGTATTGTCCTCACGAAGTACCTTGATATCAAGACCGAGGGACTGTAATTCCTTAAGGAGTACCTTGAAGGACTCGGGAATACCGGGCTTGGGAATGTTCTCGCCCTTAATAATTGCCTCGTAGGTCTTAACACGGCCGACAACGTCATCGGACTTAACCGTAAGAATTTCCTGTAAGGTATAAGCAGCACCGTAAGCTTCCAGTGCCCAAACTTCCATTTCACCGAAACGCTGACCACCGAACTGGGCTTTACCGCCGAGAGGCTGCTGTGTAACGAGTGAGTAAGGGCCGGTTGAACGAGCGTGAATCTTATCGTCAACCAGGTGGTGGAGCTTAAGATAATGCATGTGACCGATTGTGGTAGGTCCGTCGAAGAGTTCACCGGTACGGCCGTCTCTTAACTGAACTTTACCGTCTCTGGAAATCGGAACACCCTTCCAAAGTGCTCTGTGAGCTCTGTTCTCCGAAAGGTAATCATAAACTTCGGGAAGAAGTTCATCCTTGTGGAGACTTGAGAAGGTAGGTGCATTCTTATCATACTTGGTTCCGTTCTTCTCAGCTTCAACCTTAGCCTCTGCCTCGTCGAAAGGAAGGTTTACGTAGTCATTGGCAAGTTCAAGGGAATCCTGAATGTCTTTCTCGTTAGCGCCGTCAAATACGGGTGTTGCGATGTTGAAGCCAAGAGCCTTGGCTGCAAGTGACAAGTGGATTTCAAGGACCTGTCCGATATTCATACGTGAAGGTACGCCCAAGGGGTTAAGCACGATATCAAGGGGACGACCGTTGGGAAGATAAGGCATATCTTCTACGGGAAGTACTCTTGAAACGACACCCTTGTTACCGTGACGACCTGCCATCTTATCACCGACGCTGATCTTACGCTTCTGAGCGATGTAGACACGAACGGATTCGTTAACGCCGGGTGACAACTCGTCGCCGTTTTCTCTTGTGAATACCTTGGCAGCTACTACGATACCGTATTCGCCGTGAGGTACCTTAAGGGAGGTATCTCTGACCTCGCGAGCCTTCTCACCGAAGATTGCTCTTAAGAGTCTTTCCTCGGCCGTAAGCTCGGTCTCACCCTTAGGTGTAACCTTACCTACGAGAATGTCGCCGGCACGAACCTCAGCACCGATACGGATAATACCTCTGTCATCAAGATCCTTAAGGGCATCGTCGCCGACACCGGGAACGTCTCTTGTGATTTCTTCGGGTCCGAGTTTGGTATCACGAGCTTCTGCTTCGTATTCCTCTATATGAATGGATGTATAAACGTCATCCTGTACAAGGCGCTCACTTAAAAGTACAGCATCCTCGTAGTTGTAACCTTCCCAGGTCATGAATCCGATAAGAGGGTTCTTACCGAGTGCAAGTTCACCACCGGAAGTGGAAGGTCCGTCAGCGATAACTTCGCCCTTCTCTACTCTCTCGCCCTTGAATACGATGGGCTTCTGGTTGTAGCAGTTGGACTGGTTACTACGCTGGAACTTTGTAAGCTTGTATTCTACGGTCTCGCCGTTATCCTGATTGATACGTACGAGATTGGATGATACATAATCAACAACACCGGATTCCTTGGCAACTACGCAGACGCCTGCGTCTACTGCTGCCTTGGGCTCCATACCGGTACCTACTGCGGGAGCTTCGGTAACCATAAGCGGTACGGCCTGACGCTGCATGTTGGAACCCATGAGGGCACGGTTAGCATCGTCGTTCTGAAGGAAAGGAATAAGCGCTGTAGCAACTGAGAATACCATCTTAGGTGATACGTCCATGTAATCGAACATGGTGATGGGGTATTCCTGTGTCTCCTCACGGAAACGACCCGATACGGACTTCTTAACGAAGGTTCCGTCAGGATTAAGTGCTACGTTAGCCTGAGCTACGTGGTAGTTGTCTTCCTCGTCCGCTGTCATGTATACAACTTCGTCGGTAACGCGAGGGTTCTCGGGATCTGTCTTATCAATCTTACGATAAGGAGCCTCGATGAAACCGTATACGTTAATTCTTGCATAAGATGCAAGAGAGTTAATAAGACCGATGTTGGGACCTTCGGGAGTCTCGATAGGGCACATACGTCCGTAGTGGGAGTAATGTACGTCTCGAACTTCGAAGGAAGCTCTCTCTCTTGAAAGACCGCCGGGACCAAGTGCCGACAAACGTCTCTTATGAGTTAACTCACCGAGAGGGTTGTTCTGATCCATGAACTGTGAGAGCTGTGATGAACCGAAGAACTCCTTAACAGCTGCCTGTACGGGCTTGATGTTGATAAGAGCCTGAGGAGTAACTTCCTCGGTATCATGTGTCTGCATACGCTCACGAACCACACGCTCAAGTCTTGAAAGACCGATACGGTACTGGTTCTGTAAAAGCTCACCGACAGCACGGATACGTCTGTTTCCTAAGTGGTCGATATCGTCATCGTTACCGATACCGTACTCAAGATGCATATTGTAGTTAACGGATGCAAAAATATCGTCAACGGTAATGTGCTTGGGAACAAGCTCATGTACGTTGCGCTTCAATGCATCGAATAATTCTTCGGGCTTATCGCCGTACTCATCAAGAATAGCCTTGAGAGTGGGATAGTAAACAGCCTCGGTAATGCCGAGTTCTGCGGGATCGCAGTCTACGTACTTGGTAATGTCAACCATTAAGTTGGAAAGAACACGCTCAACGCGCTCTTCTGTCTCTACCATTACGAAAGGAACTGCCGCATCCTGAATTGCGTTAGCGATTTCAACAGTAATCTTGGTGCCTTTCTCGGCAACGACTTCACCTGTTACGGGTGATACTGCATCCTCTGCAAGAACCATGTTGCGGATACGGTTCTTAAGCGCAAGTTTCTTATTAAATTTATATCTACCTACACGTGCTAAGTCATAACGCTTGGGGTCGAAGAACATTCCCTCGATAAGGCTCTTTGCGTTATCAACGGAAAGAGGCTCGCCGGGACGAATCTTCTTGTAAAGTTCAAGCAAACCTTCCTGGTAGTTGCTTGATGTATCCTTGGCAAAAGAAGCTTCAATCTTAGGCTCGTCGCCGAATACTTCTTTAATCTCTTCATTGGTACCAAGTCCGAGGGCACGCAAAAGAACGGTAATCGGAACCTTACGGGTTCTGTCTACACGTACATAAAAGACATCATTGGAATCTGTCTCGTATTCAAGCCATGCACCACGATTGGGAATAACCGTTGAAAAGAACAAACGCTTACCGATTTTATCGTGCTCGATATTATAGTAGATACCGGGAGAACGAACCATCTGGCTTACGATAACACGCTCGGCACCGTTGATTACGAATGTACCGGTTTCTGTCATAAGAGGAAGATCTCCCATGAAGATATCGTGTTCGATGATGGCTCCCGTTTCCTTGTTGCAAAGACGTACTTTGACTTTCAAGGGAGCTGCATATGTAGCATCTCTTTCCTTACACTTCTCGATTGTGTACTTGGCATCTTCCTTGCAAAGTTCGGAATCTACGAACTCAAGGCTTAATCTACCGCCAAAATCTTCAATCGGAGAAATGTCGTCAAATACCTCTTTTAATCCGTCCTTTAAGAACCACTCGTAAGAGTCCTTCTGAACTTCAATAAGGTTGGGCATTTCCAAAACTTCTTTTTGTCGAGAATAACTCATACGTGAATTTCTGCCTGCGGCAATAGGACGTATTCTGTTTTTTTCCATTGACACTCACCCCGTTCTTATGATTTAGCACTTTTTTATGGAAAAAGGGCATAAAAAACCAAAGCACTCCACAATAGAGCAACCTACATTCTACGTCAAAATTTTTATTAAGTCAAGGGTTATTTTATAAAATTTCTCTCCCCGATTTCGGGGAGAGATTATAGACATTTTAAGAAATGAATTTAGATATAGTACTGTACAAAAGTTTCGGCTCGATGGGCTTACTAAGATGAGCGTTCATGCCCGCCTCCAAAGAAGCCTGCACATCCTGCGAAAATGCATTGGCCGTCATTGCAACAATCGGAATCGTAGCTGCGTCGTCTCTCTCCATAGAACGAATACGCTTCGTCGCGGTAAGTCCGCTCATAACCGGCATTCGAATATCCATAAGAATCATATCGTAGTAGCCCGGCGCATGAGACGAGAACTGTTCAATCGCCTCCTGACCGTTAACCGCAGTTTCGGTAATCATACCTTTCTTTTGCAATACGGCTTCGGCAATTTCTCTGTTGATGTCGTTGTCCTCAACCACCAGCACGCGCTTGCCGTTTAAGTCGACTTCCGCAGCCTTCGATACTGTCTTGCCGCTTTCCTCGGCCAGGTCAAAAGAAAGATGCACGGTGAACTTGGAGCCCACACCCGACTTGCTCTCTACCTCAATGCTGCCGCCGAGCGCATCGACTATACCCTTTACGATTGAAAGGCCCAGACCCGTTCCGTTAAGGTCCGAGTTAACGTCATGCGACTCCTGGGCAAACGGCTCGTAAAGATGCTTCTGGAACTCTTCGCTCATTCCGATACCGTCATCCGTCACCACAAAGGTGTCGAATACCTTGCCGCCGACCCTCGTGTCTTCCTTACACTCAAAGCAAATGTGACCGCCGGGATTGGTGTACTTAACCGAATTGGACAGCAGGTTCACAAATACCTGCGTAAGTCTTAACGGATCTACGTAAATGTATCTGTCATCGGGAATGTCCGACTTCCACTCGAAATCAATTCCCTTGGCCGAGCACATGGGGCCTATCAGCATATCTACCGAACCCCAGAACTCCGAGAATGCGTAAGGCACAGGATTGACTCTGAACTTCTCCTGCTCAAGCTTTGACATATCAAGCACGTCATTGATAAGCTGCAAAAGAAATCTTCCCGAATACTGAAGCTTTGATATATAAGAGT
Organism: Lachnospiraceae bacterium YSD2013; assembly: GCA_900100895.1. Taxonomy (GTDB): domain Bacteria; phylum Bacillota; class Clostridia; order Lachnospirales; family Lachnospiraceae; genus UBA1258. Next base: position 46,454 of record FMTX01000017.1, on the reverse strand, counting down.
CGAGCGCCTCGGGATTGTTAATCTCATCCTTCATAAGCGACGCAAGACCTAAGATTGCATTCATGGGGGTACGCATCTCGTGACTCATACGGGTTAAGAATTCGCTTCTTGCGTTCATGGCGATTTCTTTGTCCCTTAAGGCCTTGGAGAGGCGGTTCTTGGCATCGTCTTCCTTGCTGATGACTTCGGTAACGTCCTGTTTGATCACGCAGAGGAAATTGCGCGTGGGATCGAGGTAGGAGTACTGGAACAGCTTCTTGCGAATACTTCCGGTGCGGTCCCGCTCGTCAAGCAGGAACTCATGCATACCGTTCTGCGATATCAGCTCGTCTACGCGCTCTAGGTTCGTAAGTCTGAAGGCACGCTCCACATCGTGGGCATCAACCGACTCCCTGATGTATGCACCTATCTCCACGTCGTAAACATCTCCGTAAGTACCGCGAATCTCCTGTCCGGGCTTAACGTTGAATGTTATGGTACGATTTAACTTTCTCTCGACGCACATTACGTAGTCGTAGTTCTGCTCTACAATCTTATTGAGGACGCCCATGAGGATACGTTCCTCTGTAATATCTTCCACCACTATCGACGCAAGCAGCTCGCCCGATACCGGATGGGTTTTAAGTATGCATTCGATATCAAGCCAGATTCTCTCGGTTTCGTCTACGGTGAAGCCCGCTATAACGGAAAAGCGTCTCTTGTCTGCCTTGTACGCTTGTTTAATCGTGTTTATATCCAGGAATCTTGAAAGACGCATCTTGGAACCGGGGTCAAGCGCCATTCCTATCATGCGTTCACGCACCTCTTCCCAGTCCATGCCTTCTTTGAGTTTAAAGACGTTGACCTCACGGATATGAGTAAGACTGTCTCTTGAAATGTTAAAGATAAAAGAAAACACGCGTCTCTTGGCCGCAAGCTCGCCGCTTAAGATTCCGTACTTGTTACGTCCGCTCCATGCGCTGTCGGAGTACTCAGCCACGAAATCATCGTCTTCACTTCCCGCAAAGAACGTAACCTCGCTGTCAAATACAAGACCCTCGATACGTATGTAAGTGGTAATCATACCCGTAATGATGGCAAGCAATCCCACTATAATAATCTTCGACATATCTATGCCGTTAATGATGCCGCCCTGGGTAAAATAAATCGTTACGGACACAAGTCCCGCGCCGAATAGCTGACCGAGTATCAAAAAGAAAGGCTCTATCAGAATAATGACCGAAAGCGGAATCGCCATCGCAGCGTACTCGACTATCGCAAGTGTGTCGGGATACATAAACTGAATGTGCCCCACCACAATAAATCCGAGCACGTACCAAAGCAGGCACATAACAGAAACCGCTCTCTTAATCTTACTTCCGAAGAACTTAAAGAGTGCAAGAAAAGCTATGTCAATCAGCATATAGAAGCCAAAGAAATAATTGACCGCATCCGGATTGACAAAAAGCTTGATAATATAATCCAGCACAAATACGGCAAGGAAAATTATTCCTCCGCCGTATATGCCTTTTTTGTTTCTTTCTTCAATTTTCTCCCTGTATTTGGAAAACAGGTTGATGTTGAAAATTGACAGTCTCACTGCATCTGTTCCTTCACAACGCGAATATTTTTAAGCTTGATTCCGTCCTGATTGAATGAAATTCCCACGTAAACATTAATGCTTAAGAAAGTCTCAAGGAAAAGGGTCTCTTCTCTGAATTCGTGGTCTGCGCCGTTTCTGGTAACCACTTTCTTGGGTACACCGTTAAGGCTTAATACCATGGGAATCTGCGCAAGCTCGCTGCCTTCCGCCGCAACGTCCATCTTAATGGAGAATATTCCTTTCTCCTTAAGGCAGACGAAGATTCGGTTCATAGCGCCCTTGGATGTATCGATAAGGCTTTCGTCGATGACCGTTCCGTCCTCGGCTTCTACCTTAAACTCAATGAGTTTCTCATACTTCTCGACTTCGGGCTTGTTCTTAACATCCCATTCGTCGACCTCTCCGCATAATCTGTCAAAAGAAGCCGTCTTCATAGCCGCAATAAGTATATTACGCACATTTCTCTGAAGCTCTGCTCTGGTGAACACACCGTTCTTAAGGCCTTCCGCAGAGTCGTCGTTATTGTCGTTACGTTCCGAGTTCGAAGTAACCATGTAAACATCGTTACCGCCTCTTATCATGAACGAAGTATTCTGCCTTGTGGGCTCGCCGCCTTCTTCATTGATCATGGTCCACCAGTCGGTCTCAAGCAAGCCTTCAAAGCCCCAGTCGTGTCTGGTAACCATGATGTTCTGCTCAAAACTCGATGCTGTATGGATTCCGTTAAGGCTACCGTAGGTGGTCATAATATTGTAAGCGCCACCTTCCCTGACGGCCATTTCAAATCCCTTTAAGTATATCTCACGAAGCGCACGTTTGGAAACAACGCTGTCGATGGAATGTCTGCCGAATTCCTGATTGTTGCAGGAGAAGTGCTTAATGGTACCCGTAACTTTATTCTTGTGCATACCCTTAAGCTCGGCAACAGCCATAGCGCCGGTAAGATAAGGGTCTTCGCTGAAGTACTCGAAGTTACGTCCGTTAAGAGGACTTCTGTGAATATTGATACCGGGGCCGAGAAGCGAATCAATCTTGTTGTAACGAAGCTCGAGTCCCATGTATTCGTACAAGCTCTCTACGAGCTCTCTGTCAAAAGTACAAGCAAGCGCCACGCCGTTAGGACCCTGCATTGCCATGGTACCCACATCCATTCTGATACCGCTGGGTCCGTCAGAACAGCAGCAAGCGGGAATACCGTAGCTTACAAGTTTATCGGTTACACCTGCAAAAGCAGCCGCAGTACCGGGGCATACTCTCGCAGAGCACATACCCTCACCACGGGTCATCTGAATCATCTCTTCATCGGACAAGCCTGCGATAAATGTATCAAGGTCAATCTTGCCGTCGCGCACTTCCTTGAGGTTGTGCTTCTGAGAACCTGCGTAAGGAATCTCCTTAAGTGTCGCACGTTCTTTCTCTATAAATTCTGCGGTAGGGGTCTCACGAAGAGGTGTATCCTGCCATGCCACCTTGCCGCCGTCGTTAATCATTCTTTTGAAAGGAGTCTTGGGAGAAAGCGCGTCCTCGGTCTGCTCCACAAGAACAGTTTCCTTAAGGTCAACGCTTCCGATAAGCACAGCGCTTCTTACGTCCTTACCCTCGTAAATCTCGTAAGTACCTGCCTCGAGCACGAAAGCATTCTTGAATCCTGTGTATCCTCCGTCATCGTAAGATGCCATATCCTTGATGTCAAAAGAAACCGTCACATCTTCCGAAGCACCCGCAAAGAGCGTACCTGTCTTACCGAACTGCGCAAGTTCTCTCTCGGGCTTGGAAAGCTTACCCGCAGGCGCCTTGTAATATACCTGCACAACTTCCTTACCGAGAACCTTGCCTACATTGGTAACCTTGGTCTTAACGGTAATCTTGTCACCGTCAAAGTCCATGGTAGCCGCATGGTCAAACTCCGTATATGAAAGTCCGAAACCGAAAGGATACAGCACCGCATCCTTCTTAAAGGTCTCGAAATATCTGTAGCCCACAAAAATGTCCTCGGCATAAATACCGATCTTGGGGTCGCCGAAATTACCCTCGCAAGGATAATCGGTAATGTCATAAGCAATCGTATCCGCAAGCTTACCGCAAGGAGTCACCTTACCTGTGACAACGTCAGCGGCCGCATTACCGCCCTCGACGCCGCCCTGCCATATGTACATGACTGCTGCCGGGTTAAATTCCTTAACCCACTTCATATCTATTATATTGCCCGAATTGATGAGCACGATAACGCGCTTAAACGCACCGCACACCTCTTTAAGAAGCGCTCTCTCGTCTTCTCTCAAGAGATAGCTGCCTTCTTCGGGCTTATTGTCCTTATCTTCACCTGCGAGACGGCCGAATACCACAACCGCCGCATCGTTTCTGGAAGCTGCGCCCGCAACCATAGCGCTTTCAACAGGCATCTCCACCTGACTGAAAGGCTCGCCTGCCCAGCCCACACCCTTGTCAAAAGGATGGTCCTTAAGCCACTCTTTGTATACATCGGCAACCGCTTCATCAACCGCGATTCCCGCATTCTTAAATCCGTCGTACACATTTACAAGGTAAGGAATGTTAACCATTCCGCCCGAGCCGGAGCCGCTCTTGATATAGTCAAACTGCGTGCGGCCGAAAAGTGCAACCTTCTCACCGCTCTTCACGGGAAGAGCCTCATTATCGTTCTTAAGTAATACGCAACCCTCTGCTCCCGCTTTTCTTACAAGCGCCTCGTACTCATTCCAGTCAAAAGAAAGCTTCATTCAATAATCTCCTCATCAACTTCTTTTTTCTTTTTAAAGACAAATACCTTGCTGATAATGTAGTTAAGAATCGTAACAAGCACCGCTGAAATAAGCGTTACAACCACGACATTGATTCCAAGGAGCGGTCCGAACACTTCCGTGATAAACATGTCAAGAAAGAAAGTTGAAAGTCTCGAGCCCCAGAACTTGGCGCACTCGCCTACCCACGGACCTTTGGACTTAAATACCCACTTACGGTTCAAAGGATATGCAAAGGCAACGCCCGACACCCACGTAACAATCGCCAGTATAAAGGTCTGTGTGGCTGTGGGATACATCGGTCCTCCGAACACGAATCTGTTCCACAAGAACTTGCAGGTCCAGGAGACAATCGTCGTAAGCACACCCACTATCAGGTAGATAATTATCTCCTCGTATTTTATGAAAAGTTGCTTAATCTTATCCATAACAATGTAACTCATTTCTGTAAATATTAATCGTGCGCGCCCGGTTTAAACTCAGGCCCACTAGCTAAGTATAACATATAGAACCGCAAGTACACAAAGAAATACCACATTCATCACGGTGAAAAATCCGAGGTACTTGCCCATCTTGATATCTTTTCTTGCGGCCGCAAGCTTATAGGATATAAGGCTTGCCATCGACGCAATAAGCGTACCGAGTCCTCCGAGGTTCGTACCGATAACAAGCGCCTTCAAATCGCTCGTAAATCCCGAAAGAAGAAGCGCCGCCGGCACATTGCTGATTACCTGGCTCGATACAATCGCCGTCCAGGTCTCGCGCCCCGTAATAACCTTCGACAGTGCCTCGGAAAAAGCAGGCACCCTTCCCATGTTACCGATGAACACAAAGAAGCCGACGAAAGTAAGAAGCAGCGACCAGTCCACCTTCAGAATCGTCTTCCTGTCGGCTATAAGCACGAGTATAAGCGTGATAAAGAACATAATCTCATACGGCAACACTCTCACAACCGTCATGAGCGCCACGATAAAAAGAAGCAGATACAGCACCAGAAGCATATGGTATCTGTTGTTGGTCTTCTGAAACATCTCCGTAAGTGTCATGCGATTACTGCCATCACGGGTAGCCGTCTCCGCGCCGGTCTCAGTCACGGTTTCGGTCTCAGCCTGCTTAGCCTTTCCGCGAGTAAATATAAACGCGCTCACAACCACCAGCACCAGCGACACCACCGTATAAGGCAGCATAATCATCACAAAAGAGCCAAAGTCTGTTTCCATCTTGCCGTAGAGATACAGATTCTGCGGATTGCCAAGAGGCGTAAGCATACTGCCAAGATTAGCAGCTATTGTCTGAAGTACCACCACAGGAATAACAAGCTTCTTGTATTTGTCGGCGCCCAGCATCTCAAGCGTCGTAAACGTAAAAGGCACAAAAGTAATGAGCGCCACATCGTTCGTAATCAGCATGGAAAAGAAAAAGCAAAGCATCACAAGGATTAACACAATCTTACGCTCGCTCTTAACGCTGTTTAAAAGTCCGCCCGCTATTCTTTTGAATACGCCGAGACCCTGAAGTCCCGCCATAACGCACATAAGGGAAAAAAGTATGGCAAGCGTCCGAAGGTCCACATATTCTATGTACTCCTTGTCGGGCTTAACCACAAAAGAAGAAATGATTGCAAGAAGCAGAGCCGCTGTGAGAACGGCTTCTTTTTTCAAAAACTCAATGACCTTTTTCATAATAATCCCTAAAGCTAAATAAGGGCAAAGACCCCGAAGGGTATTTGCCCCATAGTTATTTATTTAATTACGATTTTCTTGGATACGTCGAGGGGACAGATGGTGATGTAGGTCTTACCTGTGTTAAGGGTAATCTCTTCACCGTTGTCGGCTCTGTAGAACTTGGTAAGTTCGTCCTGGTCGGGCTTCTCCCACTTGATGGGGATTGCGTATCCGTCGGTAAGGAAGTAACCTGTACCGGAACCGATTGCGTAGAAGCACATGTAACCGTTTTCATCGAACTGTACGAAGTCTGCAACCTGAATGATTACGTTCTTGAAGGAAAGTCCTCTGCCGTCATCGTAAAGACCGTCGACATACTTCTCACCGTACTCGGAATAATCGTAAGTCTCGGTGTCGGAGTTGTATGTAAGCTTGGTCTTGTTGTGGTCGTAAGGAAGCTCAACCTTCTCGGCCTTCTCGGCATCCTTAATATCCTTAAGGCTTATCTCGTCGTCGCTGAAGGTGAAGTGCTTGCCCATGTAGTACTCATTGTACTCTTCATCGAATTTAGCTTTCTTAATACGTGTAGCAAGTCCGTCGTAAGAGTTACCTGCGTACTCGCCTACGCCCTTGTAGTCGTCCATAGTAGCGTATTCTTCGTAAGTACCGCCTTTTCCTCTGTCGATACGTGCGAAGCCGCCGCTTAAGTGATCGTAAGAGTTAGGGAACTTAGGGTTGGCAAGCCAGTCCTTAATGTAGAAGGGACCGCCGTCGTGTACTAAGATTGCATTGTACTCAGGGAAAATAATAGCGTTGGTGCTACGTGTACTTCTGATGTTACCGATCTGCTCGATATTACGCCAGTCTTTGAAGATACACATAAGACGGGTGATACGTCCGTTGAGGGTGGAGTTCATCATCTCGTATACGATATCTGCATTGCTGGTACCGTAGTGAGGAAGCGCTGTGGATTCATTGTCAACCATGACTGCAACGGGACGCTGGTCCTTAATGTCGTTGCTGATCCATTCATTGGTAAGCTCGCTTCTGTAGGAATTGGCAGGAATAACGTCGTCCTTCTTGCCTGTCTCTTCGGAAGCACTTGTTTCCTTACCTGCTCCGTCATCGGTTGTAACCACTATGGGATTCTCGCTGATTTCAAAAGAAGGAGAACCCGAAGCGGATGTTTCCTTGCCGCAAGCCGCAAGTGAAAGCATCATTGCGCCTGCAAGAAAAATGCTTAAATATTTTTTCATCTTATTACCTCTGATAAGTATTTGTTATTGTTCTCGGTCAAAACCTCATTCTATTTTAACCAAACATAATCTAATATTCAATGTAAACTTGATTATTTTTTTATTAATATGTATTCTTTTATTAACCATAATGCCTATTGAACCATCCGGTCGGGCATGAATTTAGAGGAGGTCCCATGGCCGTTTCCACCAAGCAGTCCATAATCGACTGCACCATCGCCCTTGCGGAGACGAAACCCCTTCGCAAGATAACTGTGGGCGAGATAGTAAAGCAGTGCGGCATCACCCGCAACACCTTCTACTATCACTTCCACGACATATATGATGTTCTCGACAGCGCCATTCAGGAGAAGATTAAAGTTCTCGAGTTAAGCGACCCCGCCGACGACGACAAGGTTCTTTTTGACATAATCGAATTTACCGTTATGTACAAGAAAGTTTGGAAGAACCTATATAAGACCCTCGGTCAGGAAACTTTGCAAAAGAGCGTGATTGGCATGATTCACAACGTTTTTGTGAAGTACATCAATCTTCACCTTGCCGACTACAGGCTTTCCGACATCGACATGGGCATTATCTCCACATACTATGAGGAAGCGCTTTTCGGAGTATTGGTACGCTGGATAAGAGGCGAGTCCCACGGCGACACTCCCGAGGAAATGCACGCAATCAGCGAGCGTATCCGTGTAATCTTTACCGGCTGTCTCGACCTTATGATAGAGAATATTAAAAAGAATCCGCAGTAGCCTTTATGCCACCGCGGATTTTTCTTTGTCTGTATAAATTTAGTCGTCGCCTGTCGGCCTGCAGTCAGGCTGCCTTAAGTCTCTTGGCAGCAAGGAAGTCTGCCACGCATACGAATGCCACAAGTGCCACGCCGATGATATCGGTAAGCGTTCCGGGCACAAGAAGCATTAAGCCTCCCGCGATAATCAAAAGTCTGAACACGGGATTGGTGTTGCTGAATATGTATCCGCCTATACCTGCCGCAACTCCGAAGATACCGAGCAAAGCGGTCACTACGATAAGGCATACCTGAAGCGGTGTCGTATCTACGAGCAACATTGCCGGGCTATACGCGAATACGTAGGGCACGATGAATGCCGCTATCGCAAGTCTTGTTGCGTTGACACCCGTCTTCATGGGGTTGGACTTGGCTATAGCCGAGCCTGCGTAAGCCGCAAGCGCTACGGGAGGCGTAATATCCGCTACGATTCCGAAGTAGAATACGAAGAAGTGAGCCGCAACCGCCGGGAATCCAAGCTGTATAAGTATAGGTGCGCATGTGGAAGCCATGATACAGTAAGTAGCTGTCGTAGGCACGCCCATGCCGAGGATGATACAGCATAACATGGTCAGCACGAGACCAATCATTGTTGCGTTACCCGCTATCTGAACGATTGCGTTGATAAGTATGGATGCAAGACCTGTAACAGTGATACAGCCCGCAATCATACCCGCCATCGCGCACGCTACCGCAACTGTGATGGCGCCCTTGGCACCTGCGTGAAGTGCGTCGACAGAGTTTTTGAAGGTCGTAGCGCATGTATCTTTGAGGACGGTGCCGAAAGCCTCATCCTTTCTCTCACTGCGATTGTTGATAAGTAAGTTGATGAAACCGATTACCAAGGCCGCGATGATGGAAAGTGCGGCGGAATACGCCATAGTTCTCGCGCCCGAAGATACGAGCCATACAAGGAGCACGAGCGGGATAATCAGGTAACAGTTCTTAAGGAGGAACTTCCATTTCGGGAGGTCCTCTTTTTTAAGGCCTTTTAAGCCCAATTTCTTGGCCTCAAGGTGAACGGCTATAAATATGCCTGCAAAATACAGTACCGCGGGTAACACGGCTTTCAGAGCCACCTGAGCGTAGGGTATGCTCATGTACTCTGCCATAAGGAACGCAGCCGCGCCCATGATAGGGGGCATTATCTGTCCGCCGGTGGATGCCGCAGCCTCAACTGCGCCTGCGAATTCAGGCTTGTAACCGGTCTTCTTCATCATAGGGATGGTAACGGAACCTGTGGTAACCGTGTTACCTACGGAGGAGCCTGATACCATGCCGCAGAGAGCCGAGCTTATAACCGCAACCTTCGCGGGGCCGCCCGAAGACCATCCTGCGATTCTGTTGGCAAAAGAAATAAAGAAGTTCGATATACCGGTTCTCTCAAGGAACGCACCGAATATAATGAACAATACTATGTATGTGTAGCACACGTTAGTGGGTGTGCCGATTATTCCGTTGGTGGAGTAGAAAAGCTTGTTGATGATGGCGCGAAGAGCTTTATAGAAGCTTGCACCGTAAGTAAACTGATTGATGAATGCATACAAAAGCAGCGCTCCGAGTACGCAAAGTATCGGCACGCCGACGCAGCGTCTGCAAAGTTCAATCATAATAAGAATTCCGAGGGTACCGATTATTACCTGAAGTGGTCCGATACCGGTGTTGGCCACCATTTTGATGATGGACTTGGCTGTGAAGGCAAAGTAAAAGAAACAGCCTGCGCCGAGCACCATCAGCACTATGTCGTACCAGGGCATGTGATTCACGCGCACGTTCTTTTTACTTACGGGGTATACGAGGAAGCCTATGATGGTGATGAAACCAAGGAACAGGGACAGTCTCGTCTCCGGAAGTGCCGTCGAGAAAAGCGTCATGTATATGCAGTATATAGAAAAAAGTGACATGAAGCCGACGATGATTTTCTTGGGAGTGCCTTCCCACACGCGGGTGTTGGACTCCCTGTCGTACTTCTTCATGATGTCGTCGATTTCTGCCTGAGTTGTGGTCTCCGCCTGGAGATTCTTCTGTAGTTCACTCATATGTACCGATTCTCCTAAGAAAGAAAGGCGGACTCTTCACAAGAATCCGCCTTTGTTGCTTGTGATTACAAACTATTTAACCTTAAATCCTTTTTCTGCGAAGTACTTGGCAGCGCCGGGATGATAAGGTACGGACTTGATGGAAGCGCCGTACTCAAGGCTGATTTCTGCGTATTTGGCATGGCTGTCGGTAAGGGAAGCAGCGTTTTCGAAAATGTCCTTAACGAATGCATACACTGCATCTTCGGATACATCGTTGTTGGCAAGGATAACTGCACCTACCGCTACGGTTGTAACGTCTGAAGGCATGTTGTAAGTGTCTGCACTGATAACTGCCTTAGCGTAGTAAGGTGAAGCGGTAAGAAGTGCGTTTACATGCTCGTCGTCAAGAGATACAAGATATACCTGCTTGGTAGTAGAAAGGTCTACTACTGCTGTTGTAGGTGCACCTGCTACCATGAATGCAGCGTCAATCTTGCCGTCCTTAAGAGCGTCTGCGGAATCTCCGAAGCTCTGGTATGTAGGCTCGATATCGTTCTCGGTTAAACCATATACGCCGAGTACGTCGATAGCGTTGAAGTATACGCCTGAACCTGCTGCGCCGATAGATACCTTCTTACCCTTAAGGTCTGCTACTGTCTTAATGTCGGGATTAAGAGTAACGATCTGAACCTGCTCTGTGTAAAGAGCTGCAACGGTTGAGAAGCATGTAATAGGTGTATCAAAAAGGTTGGTGCCGTTATAAGCGTAAGCCATAACGTCTGACTGGCAGAATGCGAGCTCTGCGTTACCTTCTTTTAACTCATTGATATTGGACTGGGAACCGTTACCTACAAGGCCGGTTACCTTAACGCCCGCGTTATTGGTAGCGTGCTGGGCAATTACGGAACCGAAGCCGTAATATGTGCCGGACTCACCACCGGTTACAAATCTTAAATTAGCTGATTTACCCGAACCGCAAGCGGTCAAAGAAAGCACAAGAACAAGTGCCAAAAGTGTTGAAATAATTTTCTTCATATCCATTTCCTCTCCATTCACAAATTTAGCGCTGCAGCTGACGTTTCCGAGTATCTCTGCGTCACGCGCTAACATGTTAACACTTTAACACATTAATAAAAGAAACGCAAGCAAATCAGATTTGCTTGCGTTTATAAAAGTGCTTTATTTGTTGCTATTCGTGCGTTCTACACCGAGCTCGGTTTCATCAACGTCGATGTTACGCAAAATGATGATGGCTGATATGCTGCATACAATAGCCAAAATCACTTTCAGGAGAAATACTATGTCTCCCGAAAGGACTATCCAGTCCTTGTGTATGATTCTGTAAGCCAACTCTGCCAAGAGTTCCACTATCATAATGGCTGTGATTGCTCCGAAGCTGTTAAGCAGTCTTATGATACCGTGCATGTACTGGTCTCTCTGCATATCCTTACCGCCGAAAGGAAGATTCGGAAGTGCAAAGCCTACAAACAGGCAGGGGAACAGCGCCACCATCTGCGGTATAACCGTTCCGAACCACCATGCCGAAGCATGCTCACCGATGTGAGTAAGTAAAACGGCTGCCACTGCCAGGAGCGAAGTAATCAGAACACCTATAACCTTGGTCTTAAGTGTCTTCTCGTCCTCCAACACCCTAATGTGTGGACCTATATAAACCGCACGTTGTCTCTCACGGCCTTTTTTGTCTTCGTAGTACTCTATCGTATAGTCTTCGGCAAATTTCTCTACGCCGCGTTTCTTACGGGGAGCCGGCTCTTTATTATTCTGAAAAAGTGACATTTAAGCGTCCTTACTGGTCTTAGCCTCGAAAAGGAAGTTCTTGTTCTCGTCAATCTTTCTCTCGGGATAGTGACATGCACAGAAGTGACCGGGCTCAATCTCGGTAAGAGGAGGAGCTACGCGTGAGCACTTCTCGGTTGCCATGTAGCAACGTGTGCAGAACTTACATCCTGCGGGCGGATTAACGGGGCTGGGAATGTTACCCTCGAGGATAATCTTTTCCTTGTCGGCAGAATCGGGATCTGTTGTAGGAATTGAAGAAAGAAGGGCTACAGTGTAAGGATGACGGGGATCGTCAAATATAGTCTTCTTATCAGCAAGTTCAACAACATTACCGAGGTACATTACCAGGATTCGGTCGGAAATAAACTTAACAACCGAAAGGTCATGGGAAATGAACATGTATGTGAGTTTCTGCTTCTCTTTAAGTTCCTGTAAAAGGTTAATAATCTGTGACTGAATGGATACGTCAAGAGCGGATACGCACTCGTCACATACTACGAACTTGGGCTGTACTGCAAGAGCTCTTGCTATACAGATACGCTGTCTCTGTCCGCCTGAGAACTGGTGAGGATATCTGTGAAGCATGTACTCCTGAAGTCCGCACTTCTCCATTGTATCTACGATGTACTCACGTAACTTCGCAGAACCGTGCTTGAAGAAGTTGTGTGTAACAAGACCTTCTTCAATAATCTGACCTACGGTGAAACGAGGGTTAAGGGATGAATAAGGATCCTGGAAAATAATCTGAAGGTCCTTTCTTAAAGCTCTCATCTCTTTGTATGTAAGTCTTGCAAGGTCGATACCGTTATCCGCCATAGCATCGTACTTGGCAAATTCTGCGTTACCCGAGTATTTGCTCTTTACAGTCTCAAGCTTAATCTTAGCGTTGGAAATCTCGGTATCAAATTTGGATATTTCTGCGTCGATTTTCGCAATCTCAGCCTTAGCGCCTGCAACCTTAGCCTCAGCCTTGGAACTGGAGCCGTTTGTCTTTATATCATGCTCGTAGTGGTCGAGTTCAACGGTGTGTTTCTTCTTCCGGTCAAGAAGTACGTTGCGCTTCTTATTGGCTTCAAAAATCTCAAGAAGAAGTTTCTTGCCTTCAGCGTCGTCTTCTACAAAGAAACCGCCGAGAATCTTAACAATGTTGCTTTCAGCTGTCTGAACATCACAGTGAGCAATGTTCTGGCTCTGAAGAAGATAGAAATCTGCAGAGTCTTCTCCGCCGGCTTCCGCAACCTTCTTATCAAGTGCTTCTGCCTTGGCAACGGCTTTCTCGTATTTCTTCTTGTACTTGTCTGCGTGAAGAATGGTATCTTTCACGTAGGAAGGGGTTATATCATCGATGGTGGAACCGTAGTAAAGGGTACATCCTGCAGTCTGAGGATAGAGCTGCAAAAGCACACGTCCGAGGGTAGACTTACCGCATCCGGACTCACCTACGACACCGAGTGTCTCACCTTCGTAAATGTCTATCGAAATATCTTCATTGGCTCTTACGTATAACTGTTTTCTCTGGAAAATAGAGGTCTTAGCAACAGGGAAGTATTTCTTCAAATTAGTTATTGACAGTAATTTTTTTGTGTTCGTCACTGAAACGCACCTCCTTTTCCGCATAGAAACATCTTACCTTATGATTCTCGCCTACCTGTGAAAGCGGGGGTTCCTCGTTAAGGCATCTCTCTGTGCAATATTTACACCTGGGCGCAAACTTACAGCCCTTGGGAAGCGCCAGGGGATGAGGCACAACGCCGGGAATGGGCTCAAGGCGCTCTTCCTCTGTATCAAGTCTGGGAATAGACTGCATAAGGCCTTCGGTGTAAGGATGGCTGTACTTCTGCTTGTGGAAAATAACAGAAGCAGGTGCATGCTCAACTACCTGACCGCAGTACATAACGGCAACATCGTCAGCCATCTCGTTGATTACGCCAAGGTCGTGGGTAATGAAGATGATGGATGCGCCTGTATCTTTCTTAAGCTGGTTCATAAGCTTAAGAATCTGTGCCTGAATTGTAACGTCAAGAGCTGTCGTAGGCTCGTCGGCAATAAGAATCTTAGGCTTACATGCAAGAGCCATGGCAATCATAACTCTCTGTCTCATACCACCTGAAAGCTGGTGAGGATACTGATTGATAACAACCTCAGGGTTAGGAATCTGAACGTCTCTTAACATCTCGATTGCGTGCTCGTGAGCTTCTTTCTTGCTCATTCCCTGGTGAATGATGAAGGGCTCGGAAAGCTGTCTGTCAATTGAGAATACAGGGTTCAAGCTGGTCATGGGCTCCTGGAAGATAACGGAGATATCGTTACCTCTGACATGACACATTTCTCTCTCTGAAAAGTCTGCAAGGTTCTTGCCTTCAAAAAGGATCTCACCGCTGTCAATATATCCGTTACCGTCAAGAAGTCTTAAGATACTCATGGCGCTTACGGACTTACCGGAACCGGACTCACCTACGATACCGATGGTCTTGCCGGCTTCAAGTGTATAGGATACGTCGTTAACTGCCTTAACGATACCTTTCTTGGTTTTAAAAAATGTATGTAAGTTTTTAACTTCTAATAAGTATTCCATATCTGCACCCTACCTCTCACTGTTAGTCTTAGGGTCCATTACGTCGCGAATGGTATCACCGATGGTGTTAATGCATACACCTACGAAGATAAGTAATGCTGACGTAAATACCCACTGCCACCAGAAGTTCTTGGCTGCGGTAGCGTTGCTGGCCTTGGTAAGCATATTGCCCCAGCTGGGCTGAGGATATGTAACACCGAATCCAAGGAAGGAAAGCGATGTCTCAGTCTGCATTGCGCTTGCAAAGCTCAATGTCATACTTACCAAAATAACGGAAACAATATTGGGCAGTATATGTCTGAAGGCGATTCGGCCTTCCTTAATACCCATAGCCTGTGCTGCGGTTACGTATTCACTTTCACGCGCAACAAGAATCTGTGCACGGGTGATGTTGGCAAATCCGGGCCATCCGAGGACACCCAGAATAACCATAACCATGAACAATCGCTGATTGGTGGTCATGTTAACCTGTGCAAGAAGTGATGTCAAAATAAGCAAAATCGGGAATGTGGGAATCGAGCTGAACACTTCCGCAATACGCATGATAAGAATATCAGCCCATCCGCCGAAGTATCCTGCAAGACATCCGAGTGTAACACCGATTAAAATTTCAATAATTACGGCAACGGCACCGACTGTCATGGTGACACGTCCACCGTTAATCATACGCTCCCAAATATCAGCGCCTACATCATCGGAGCCGAGAAGGAATCCCTTGAATCCCCAAGCATCCATGTAGTCACCGTTAGCGTCTACAGCATAGCTCTGGAAGGAACCTGCAAAAATCTTGGACACGCCCTGAAGATTAGCGGGTGCCTCTGCCTGATAGTAATGGTCTCCGCCGAAGCTGTATACGTTACCCTTATTGGTAAGAGCTGTGTAGTGGTAGTTACCTGCCTTGATGTCCACAAACTGCTCACCCTCGGGAAGCTTGGGAAGATCTATGGTGTCAGCTACCGAGTCACCTACAAGTGCAATGCTTCCGTCATCAAGAAGGATACACATATTGGCTGTGGTAGCGGTAAGCTCATTAATCTTTCTGCCGTTTAAGAATGTAAACATCTTCTCGCCCTTAGCGGTAAAAGAAGTCTTGGCAGTATCATAAAGTCCGCGGGTACCTGTGTAGATACCGTTTCTCTTCATATCAAGAGCTACAATGTAGTTAAGTGTAAAGTCGATATCGTAAATATCAGTTCTGTCAAGGAAAAGATCCATGTTGGAGTATGCCTGCTTGTTACCCCATACGTATACGGTTCCGTCATCCATAAGGATTGCGGTAGCCTGATAACCGCAAGTAAGTTTCTTAACATGAGCCACGTCTACACCGTTCTCATAAAGTTCCTCGGGCATAGCTTCGATAGTGGCACTGTTAATTGCATTCTCGGAACGACCGTACTGGCCGAATCTGTCACTACCCCAAGCGTAAATCTTACCGTCTTCGCCGATGGCAACAATGTGGTCTACACCTGCTGCTACCATGGCCATCTTAATGTCCTTGTATTCTTCGGGAATCTCTACATCCATACCCGAAGCACCAAGCTTCTTACAGCCCCATACATATACCTTGCCGGCATTGGAAAGGCCTACAGAGAAGGGACCGTAGCTGTCAATCATCTTAATATCGTTTTTAAGTTCTGCGGGAACCTTCATCATGGTAAGGTTGGGAGGAAGGTTCTTAAGTGTAACCTCTGTGTATGCGTCAAAGTACTTGGGCATAAAGTGAGGTGCGATAAATACAAATGCAAAAATAAACAACCATGCAAAAAATGCAAATACCGCAAATTTATTGGATATAAATCCCTGAAATGCCTGCTTGGCAGGGCTTACAATTAATTCTGAATCGTTGGGAACAGACTTGTTCTCCTCATCGGGAACAATGGTCTTTCCCTTCTTGTACATCTTCTCTTCGTACTTGGCACCCATGAAAAATCTTACGAACCAGCGTGCAAGGATGCGAAATACGTTTTCTTTTTTCTTATTCATTTATTTCTACCTCCTTACTTACTGATACGTACTCTGGGGTCAACTATGCCGTAGCAAAGGTCTATTATAAGGTTCTGTAAAAGACCGATGAATACGTAGATAACCTCGATAAACATGATAACATCATAGTCTGCCGCTCTTGTAGCGGAAAGGAACATGAGACCCATACCTTTTATAATGAACATGGACTCAAGCATGATTGCACCATAAATAACACCAAAGAAGCTGCTTACGAAAACCGATACAAGGGGAATAAGTGCATTTCTCCAAGCGTGGGAGAATATAACCTTGTTACGGCTTAAGCCCTTTGCTCTGGCGGTTCTTACGCAGTCAAGACTTAAAGCATCAAGCATAGATGCTCTTGTAATACGAATATTGTATGCAAGGTGACCAAATACCAATGCAATAACCGGAAGCGCGATATAATATGCGGTATCCTTAATCCACGCCAATCCCGTGTAGTTACTGCCGGGGGTCTTGATACCCGATACAGGGAAAATGCGAAGGACGGATGCAAAAAGCAAAATGAACATAATGTATGTAATAAAGCTTGGCGTCGAGAAACCTATAAGTGAAAATGTCTGCACTCCTCGGTCAAGTCTCGATCCTCTCTTAACCGCACACAGTATTCCCAAAGGTATCGTAATTGCAAAGACAAAAATCTCGGCAATAAGTCCTATCATTACCGAATTTCGGAATGCAGGTCCGATCATCTCAACTACCGGCTGGTTGTATTCATATGAATGTCCGAAATTGCCCTGGAAAATACCGTTGCATTTTCCATCATAATACGGATACAATCCAAGCCATCTTAAGTACAAAATCATAGTGTTGTCGGTATCTGTACCGTACAAGCGCTGATACTTAAGATAAAGCTCTTCAAATTTAGTTTCTCTTTCAGATGCAGGTATACTGTTCTTAAGTGCCTGAATCTCGGATTTGGCATCCGTGTAGGCACGGTTAGCCGGCATCAGTCTGTAAAGACTGAAGAGCATGAAGGACAACAGTATAAAAACTGCTATGATATACATACATCTTTTCGCAATGTATCTTCCCATCACTGGTACCTCTCAAATCTAACTTTCTTTTATTTATATATAAATCGGATTGCTCCGATTAATATCCATACTAATATATCAAAAAAATTATTCCGATGAAACAAAAAACAAGAAACTTTTTAAATTTAAACGTGACAAAATCCATGTATGATTCAAATAACTCACACATGGATTCGCATGTAACTTTCAAAATCAATACATCTCAAAATAATACACACGTAAAACCCAAAAAATTGTGTCCGGCGACGACATTGCCGCCGGACACAACATTCATTCGGAAATGCTAATGCAATTCAAAATGACAAATTACTTAAGTAAGTAAACATCAGCATAGTCCTTTAAGTAGTACTGAGAGTAATCATCGTACATTGCAGGATTAATGGTAAGACCGTATGCGTAGTCGTATACAGCTGAGTTAAATCCTGTAGCGAAGTTGAATGCACAGTACATAGGAGTACCTGAATAGTAACCATATACAGCTGCCTGATATAATTCGTCAAGCATGGGAGCGAAGTCACCGATTGTGTTGTAAACAACCATACCTGCTGCTGTTACATTTTCGTTGGTCTTGAAACCGGTCTGAAGGAGATCGGTGAACTCGTTGTCAGCGGTACCATACCAGTTGATTACAAGAGGCATGTAGTAGTCACCGTTAACTTCGGTAGTCTTGTAAGCACCGTCAACAGACTGATATTCCTTAACCTTATCTGTAGCGTACTCTGCGGGAATCTTCTTGTAACGAACGCCTTCAACGTACTCGGAACCGTCAGCTGCGTAGTTCCAGCCGCCTGCCTTAAGTACTTCGATAGCGCTGTCAGCAGAAGTAGCATATGCGTTAAGAACCATACCCTGCTTAACTGCTTCCTTGTACATCCAGGAACCTGTGTAGTAAGGTCCGTCTACAACGCCGCCGTAACCGCCGGTGAAGTCCTTAGCGAACTGACCACGGTTCATGCAGAATGCGATAGCCTGACGAACTGCAGAGAACTGTGCGGGACCAAAGTCAGCACGGAAACCGAGCTTACCGTAACCTGCACGGCTGTAGTGAGTGTAAACGTACTTGCCGTCGGAACCGTCAGCAAGGCCGATTGCTTCATCGGTAGCAGCGCCGCCGGTGATAGCTGCGATAACATCAAGACCGCCTGCCTTGAAGTCCTCAAGCTGAGTAGCAGCAATTACGCGCTTGTAAACAATCTTGTCGATAGAGGGCTTTGTGCCTTCATAGTTACCCTTGAAGTATTCGTTTCTTGCAAGAACTGCAGTGCTGTCTGCGGTATCGAAAGAAACTACTACGTAAGGACCTGAGTAAGGATACTTAGCATAAGCTTCCTTAGAGGTGTTGGTACATACGTCTTTGATAAGTGCAGCGTGCTTGAATTCATCACCGCTCTTCTCATAGAAGTCATCGGTAAGGTAGCATCCTTCACCGTCATCTACGATGTCGGAGCCCTGAAGCCACATATCTTTGAAATCAGGAGTGAAAGATGCATAATTAATGTCGTAGAAATAAGGAATGAAGTCGGAACCGATGGTAACTGAGAAAGTATAATCATCGATAAGATGAAGAGCTTCAAATACCTTGCTTCCTGAACCTTCTGTTCCGTCGTACTTGGTGTACTCGCTAAAGCCTAACAAAGGCTCATTGTTAACCTGACGGGTAGAAGCTGCTGTAAATACAGATGAGCTGAATACCATTGTTCTTGCAATGAAGTCCTTAGCAGTAACTGCGGAACCATCGGAGAACTTTAAGTCGTCTTTAACTTTGATAGTGAAAGTCTTGGTACCGTCAGCGTTAACTACTTCATCATGAGAAGCAACAACGGTATCGTTCCACTCATAACCGCCTTCTTTGGTTCTGGATACAGTCTCAAGACCTGTGGTAAGGTACTGGATATCCAAGTCGGAAGAACCGGGTGAGGGCTTACCGAACTGAGCGTAACGGAACTGTCCGGAAAGCTCTGTGGAGCTACCAAGAATAATGTCGTTGTCAGCCTTTTCTGAAGACCAGTCGATTAATGCATCTGAAGGGCTCCAGTAAGGGTTGGTGGGATGCTCTTCAACGCCCTTGATCTGTGCGTTGTAGAGATCATAGTACTCATTAGAGTAAAGCGGAACTTCGGGAAGAAGTGCGTTCCAACGGGTGATGTAGTATTTCCACCATGCAGCGTATACTTCTTCAGAGGTCTTGTACTCGCCTGCGGGCTCAGTGTTGTAAACCATAGCGAATGATAAGAAATCAAGACCTAAGAGCTTCTGCTCTCCGTCTACGGTGATATAAGCAAATCCTGTGTCGGGATCTTCTGTTACATCAGCGATAGTGATGTCCTTACCTACGTGATCGTATAAGGACTCGTAGTCAACACCGTACTCCTTGCCCTCGAGTGCAAGTAACTGGAACTCGGGAACAATGTCGGGATCAACTTCTTCAACAACGGGTTCCTCAACAGATTCAGATACGGAAGCGGATACTTCTGTAGATGAAACTGATTCGGAAACGGGTGCCTTCTTCTCACAACCTGCAAAAGAAAGAACCATTGCAGCAGCGAGAATAACACTTAAAAGTTTCTTTTTCATTATTATCCTCCCTTTTGATAATGTAATGAATTATTTCTTCAACGATGCAATCTGTTAAAGTCAAACTGTATCATGATTTCTACATTTTACACAACTAATCTAAATCTGTCAATCACAAAATACCGATATACATGTATACATTAATATCGCATTGTATTTGCAAATACAGTATTTATCGGCAAAAGCAGGATAAATAGATTGTATTTTTATTCGTGATGTTTCCGATGTCTTTATATTGTTCCCTTTTTAATGCAAATTTGCATATTCTTTTGTATAAATATAAATTTTCGGAATATTTCGTCAAATTTAGTCGGGGTAATACGTTTTTCCAACAATATTTTATTGCCGGTCCGGGGAGGCCTGCGGGCGCGCTTTATAATGATATTTTCGAGAAGGAAAACGAAAGAATTATTAATAGGAAAGTAGTATAAGTACTATACAGGAGGAATATCCTTTATGCGTAAATCCAAGAATAACACGCTCAATATGACCACGGGCAATCCGCTTAAGCTTATAATCAAGTTCGCGATTCCCATGCTCGTGGGTAATATTTTTCAGCAATTATACAATCTTGCGGACTCCATAATCGTGGGCCGTATTATAGGTAAAGACGCTCTCGCGGCGGTAGGTGCCACGGGTTCGGTTACCTTTTTGTTCTTCGCGCTCTGCAACGGTATCGGTAACGGCGGTGGCATCGTAACCTCGCAGTTCTTCGGGCAGGGCGACGATAAATCGGTTAAAAAGTGTATCACCAACACCGGTTTCATAATGCTGATTGTTCCTATTATAATAGGAGGACTCGGACTCCTTCTTTCGCACCCGCTTCTGGTGCTTTTAAAGACTCCCGAGGACATTATGGCGGATTCCCTCATATATTTAAGGATAATGTGCGTCGGTACCATCTTCGTGTCGCTGTATAACTTTATTTCGTCAATACTTCGTGCGCTCGGCGATTCCAGGACACCTTTGTACTTCCTTATCTTTTCCTGTATTTTGAACGTGGGCCTCGACTTTTTCTTTATCCTCGTGCTTAATACCGGAGTGTGGGGCGCAGCGATTGCTACGGTTATCGCTCAGCTTTTGTCAGGCGGGTTGTGTATACTTCACTCGTTCCGCCACAATCCTTACTTTAAGCTGGCCAAAGAAGACTTTGAGTATGATAAGAACATTGTCTACAAGACCATTCGTCTCGGTGTGCCACTTTCACTGCAGTTTTCTATGATTTCGATTTCATGTATGGCTCTTCAGGCGGTTATCAATTCATTCGGTCCCGTTGCCGTTGCCGCCAGCACCGCTATCAGCCGTATCGAGCAGGTCATCCATCAGCCTTACCAGACTGTCGGCGCAACGCTTTCCACTTACACCGGTCAGAATTACGGCGCCCGCGAATTGGAGCGCGTTAAGATTGGTCATCGCCTCGGACTTATTATCGTTGCTGTCTTCTCGGTGCTTATGCTTCCGATTATGCAGTTCTTCGGTTCGAATATCGTGGCCATATTCGTAGACGATGCCGACGTTATTGCAATGGGCGGCCGTGCCATTCAGATATCGAGCCTCTTCTACATATTCCTCGGAGTCATCTATTCCATCCGCGGAGTACTGGGCGGCCTCGGCGACGCATTCTTCTCGTTGCTTAACGGTATAGTTGAGGTAATCGGACGTTTTACCGTTCCCTTTATCTTAACCGCCATCCCCGCCATCGGCCTTTGGGGCATCTGGTGGTCCGTCGGAATCGTGTGGTTCATGGCAGGCTTTACCGCGTGGCTCAGGTATCGGTCGTACGGACTTAAGTTGTTAAAAGAATAAGCAATTAAAAACCGGCGGTGCACATCCGCCGGTTTTCATATGAAAGGGGGGCTGTATTTACAATACACAGCCTTTTTTGAGTATCACATTCGCATACTGGCTCGTTTCCGACGTAGCAATCACCGCATACGCCTTCTCCGCCTCATCGTAAAAAGCAAACCTCTCTAAGGTTCCGATTAACGCTTCTCCCCGTGACTCCGCCTCATTCACAATCTTCTTGTACTTATCCCAGATAGAAATATCGGCATTGTCACCCTTGCAACGCTCCATGAGTGTTACGGGCTTATCCACATACTGGTCTAACGGTACAAGCTTCAAGATTGCCTCAAGAATCTCCGGTACTCCGTGTCCGTCCATTCGAATCAGGATAGCGTCCCCCGCTATCGATGCCGAAGGAAAGTTGCCGTCGGCAATTACTATCGTATCTCCGTGGCCCATTTCGCAGAGGACTTTAAGCAAGTCCGGGCCGATTATTGAAGGTATTCCTTTTAACATATCAATTCTCCTTTAGAGCATGTTGTCGATGAAAGGCATCGGCTCCTTGAAATCAAAACCGTAGAAGCGCATCGCATTGCCGCCGAGGAACGCCTGCTTCTCAGCCTCCGTAAGCTTATCGGTCTCCTCGATAAAGCGCACCGCCATGATATATGTAATATCCGTCATCGTACGCGGGTAATCGCTTCCCCACATAAGCTTATCCATTCCGCAGATATCCCGCGCGGTAAGTATAGCATCAACAGCCGACGGATACGGGTAAAACTCCTTGTGGAAGAGCCAGGTAAGCCCGCCGCTTTCGATATACACATTCTTATTCTTTGCAAGCGCAATCTGACGCTCCCAGCCCTCGGTTGTAACCATACCGAAATGTCCTATAGCCACGCGAAGATCCGGGCACTCATCAATCACCGCCTGCATCGACTCCACCTGCGCATCTCCGTCAGCCATGTCAATCGATACAAACTTACCGAGACGATCTGCAGTTTTGAACACATCCATATGCTCGCGTAAATCCGAATTCTTAAGCCGTCCCGCACATATCTTAATACCGTCGAAGCCTTCAACCCTGAAATCATCGCGCTCCGCATACAGCGAGCAGATTTTTAAACGGCCGCGATATTTTTCTTTTGACAAAAGAAGATATATATCCTGATTGCCGTCTATATACTCCTGTGTAATAACCGCACCGTTCACGCGCGCGTAGTCCATGTTGGCAATGAGGCGCTCGGCCGAATTACGGTTGTCGTCCATGTACGGTGGCATCATCTGGCGAATCTCTCCGCCGAAATCAGACTTGCCGTTACCCACAGAGTAAACCGGTCTGCCGCCTGCAATTCCTTGTTGCTTGGCCCACAAATGTACGTGAGCGTCTATCTTGATACAATTCATAATTAACCCCGTCAAAAACTGTTACTTATTAACTTCGATTAGCACCTTCGAAAGGCTTCCGTCATTGTGTGTAAGTGCGTCAAAAGCAGCCGCCACATCATCAATCGGGTACACCGCGCTCACCATATCCATCACATTAACCTTGCCCGTGGAAATCAAATCGATAACTGCCTTGAAATCCTTCGGGAAAGAGTTACGGCTTCCGAAGACGTTAAGCTCCTTCTTAAGAAGAATCGAATGTAGGAAAGTCGTCTCCTTCTTGCCGTTACCGATAAGAATAATCTTGCCGGCAAAAGCAGCACAATCGATACAATTTAAGAATGTCACCGAGCTTCCGCATGCTTCAACACATACGTCAAAGCCGTCGCCGTCGGTAATACGCATAGCTTCTTCCACAATATCAACTTTGGAAGAATTGATGGTGCCCTTGGCGCCGAACTTCACAGCCTTCTCAAGTCTTCCGTCAAGAATATCTGCCACATATACGGTTGCGCCCTTGGCAACTGCCGAAATCGTTGCGAAAAGTCCGATGGGACCTGCGCCGACCACGAGCACTCTGTCGGTAGGCTTAATCTCCGTTCGGCTCAGTGCATGCCAGCCGATGGTGAAGGGCTCTACCAAAGCAAGTTCTTTGGCCGACAAGCCCTTACCTTCGTAAATACGCTCAATCGGCATCACAATATATTCTCTGAAGCTTCCGTCGCGCTGCACGCCCATAGTCTGGTTATCGGTGCAGCAGTTCACAAAGCCGCGCTTGCATGAGTAACATTTTCCGCAGTTAAAATAAGGATTGCAGGTAACAATGTCGCCCGCCTTAAGTCCGCGTGAGTTCTCGGGAATCTCCACAATTCGCGCGCTGAACTCGTGTCCGGGAATTCTCGGGTAAGTGGTAAAAGGTTGGTTGCCCGTAAAGCTCGCCACATCCGCACCGCAGATTCCGCAGTACATCACCTGCAAAAGCGCCTCGCCCTCGCCCGGCACAGGCTTCTCGGTGTCCACAACACCTATTTCAAAAGGTTTATTTATCTTAACAGTCTTCATCTTATCTCTCCCTGTTCACGTATTTTTCGTTCCAGATAACCGCCGTCTTCATGGGCGCGCTCTTCGAATAAATCTTCTCCTTGTACGCCCTTATCGGGTCCTCCGCGAACTCATCCCTGTCAATAAGCTCCACAATCTCGTCGTAATTGCTCTTCGCAAGCATCTCAATCGCCTGCTCCATGTGATCCTGCCTGAAGTTGATGGATGCGATAATCAAGTGGTTCTCGAATCCAAAGGGCATTGTGTCAAAAGAAATCTTCGGGCCCAGCGAAAAGCTGTTATAAAGTCCGTTACATCCAAGCGCCCTATGCTCAAAAGCAACCCTGTGCTCCACATTCGAACCACTCACACCGATAAAGGTCGTCGCCCTTCCGCCAAGCTTCTCAACAATCGCGTCCGCAAGCTCCTGCTCGCTTTCATACGTATTACGCAGGTACTCCGCATGTGAATTCTTCAGCGCGAATTTCACCTTTGTCGAGTCTTCCGCGCTTCTTGCCACGAAAAGAATCTTCGAGTTCGGGTACTTCCTGGAAATCAAATCCCCAATGAACATACCCGTGGTGCCGAGGCCGAAGATTACAGTTCTTTTAAAGATTTCTTCTTTGGCAATCTCACGGGCCTTCGCCTCATCGCACTTGTGCTCTCTCATCGCGCGTCTGAAGTTATGGGCGCTTCCCATGTCCTCCATCCTCTCAAGCTGAAACAGCATGCACGCGAAGGGGTCCGGGAATACCATCTTCTTGGCAAAAGAAAGGTCCAGCTTTCCATCGTGCACATACCCATCCGGAATCTTTAAAAGCATATCCGGGTTGAAGTACTGCTTGTCCGCAAACAGTCCGTCCGCCTTATCGCAGCCATACTCAAAGTACGTCTCATCCTCCGTATATCTCGTAGGATCCACGCTGTCGCCTCCGCGAATCAGAACTATCGCAAATCTATTCTCCGAAGGCACCCACACGATACCTTCGTGGCCGTTAATCAGTCTGTTCTTTCCCTCCGGGAACTTCGGACCCATCTCGCCCCTCGCCCCCATATTCATAAGC
This sequence comes from Lachnospiraceae bacterium YSD2013, assembly GCA_900100895.1. Taxonomy (GTDB): domain Bacteria; phylum Bacillota; class Clostridia; order Lachnospirales; family Lachnospiraceae; genus UBA1258. The sequence continues at coordinate 21,122 of FMTX01000017.1, read as the reverse complement.
TCATTATCCGTACCGCAAAAGCCCACCATTACAGGCTCGCACAGCACGCTATCCTTAACAGGCTCCCCCTTAAGTCTCTGCCTCTTAACATTCTCTATTTCTACATCGCCATACATGAGTGGCTTCTCAGCATCATTCTGAAAATACGTACCCTTTACAATCATCTTTTTCTCCTATCCCTATAGGTTTTCTCAACCGGTCATGAATGCTGAAAGTATTTTCTTGAGACACTCTCCCGCTCCGATCTCACGTAGCGGCCGGTCAGACGCTCCGTATAGACTGCGGTCTGCCCTACGCAAAAAGTGGTGCTTGAGGGGCAGCACAGCCCTTTTTTACAACTCAAACAAAGTGTTTTCGTGCATAAGCGGCTTGAAATACAGCCGCTAAGCGCCGACGCTCCGATAGGGTCACAACAAAATACTTTCAGCATTCATTCGGTACTGCGCCTACCTATAGAGTATAGCTAGAGAATATGTTAAACAATGTCATGGGATGACTGATTGCAAAGGCATATGTCGTTTTTTTACAGATTGTGTGTTATCATTGGTGTATGGCGAGGTACCAAATATGAAATACAGAGATTTGCGGATATCTTTTGAAATGTCGGGAATTCAATTTACGATTTTGAGCATTGGAGAAGAGACGATACTTACACCCTTCCCGGGGCACAGTCATAGTAAGAATAGCTATGAGCTACACTATATTAAAAGCGGGCGAGGAACTCTTATTGCCGACAACGTTACATATAACATCACTCCCCGAACGTTTTTTGTGACTGGGCCGGGTGTGTTTCATGAGCAGATTTCCGATCCCGATGATGTGATGGTTGAGTATGGAATGTATTTGCAGGTGAGCGTACCGGAAACGGTGAAGCGCAGCAATCCGATGATGCCTTTTATTGATACCGCTTTTCATATCTGTGATGCAGGCGATGCGCCGGCAGGCATTATGGAAGCGATTTTTGGGGAGCTGAATTCTAAGAAATACGGTTATGAATTAATGGTGACTTCCCTGATAGAGCAATATCTTCTCACCATAACCAGGCTCTATAAAAAGGGCACCGTCAAGCACGCGCCCGCAGTTCTTACGAACCCCGCCGATATGACCTACCTCACCATCGAGGAGGCCTTCCTTTACGATTACAAAGACCTGACCCTTTCGGAGCTTGCGCGCCGCGTCAATTTGGGCACGCGCCAGACGGAGCGTCTTCTTAACAAGCACTACAACATGACTTTCCAGCAAAAGAAAACGGAAGCGCGCATGTCCGCCGCCCTCCTGCTTCTTAAAGGCACACAAAAAAGCATCGGCGAAATCTCCGAGGAACTTGGATTCTCATCCCCCGAGCATTTCACCAATGCCTTCAAACAATACTATTCCAAAACTCCCGGCGCCTACAGAAAAGCTCCGTAACCGCGGCCACCCGGAAGCTATATTATCGACTCAAGATACTTAAGATCCTCTTCCGTCGTAGACCAGCTCGTGGCAAAGCGCACTACCGTTTCGGTGTCGCTGTACTTTTCCCAGAAGCCAAAAGAAACCTGCTTTTCAAGTTCCTTAAGCTTCTTGTTGTCAAGTATCACAAACTGCTGATTTGTAGGCGACTCAAGGAAGAATCTGTAGCCCTTGTCCGCAAAAATCTTCTTAAGCTTCTCTGCCATATCAATCGCATATCGACCGATTTCCGTATACAAATCATCCGTGAAAAGCGCATCAAACTGCACTCCGAGGAGTCTTCCTTTTGCCAGCAACGCGCCGCGTTTCTTAATCAGGTTCACAAAATGCTTGGGACAGCATCCGCGCGTAAATACCACAGCCTCGCCACATAACGCACCACACTTGGTGCCGCCGATGTAGAACACATCGCAGAGCGCCGCGATATCGCGAAGATTTACATCCGAAGCCTTACTCTCAAGGCCATACGCGAGTCTTGCGCCGTCGATGAACAGCTTCATATCATGCTTACGGCATACTTCATACAAGTCCGAAAGCTCTTTCTTTGAATAAATCGTGCCGTATTCCGTGGGAAAAGAAATATACACCATCCCCGGGAACACCATGTGCTCGTGGTTGTCATCGCCGTAAAAAGTCTTGCAATACTCATCCACTGCCGCAGCCGTAATCTTTCCGGCCTCGCCCTTCAGAGGAAGCGCCTTCACGCCGAAGTACTCAATCGCGCCCGCCTCGTGAGCATTGATATGCCCCGTATCCGCGCAGATTACGCCTTCGTAACTCTTAAGCATCGTGCTTATCACTATCTGATTGGTCTGCGTGCCGCCGGAAATAAAATATACATCGGCATCCGCGCCCAGTCCGCAAGCCTTCTTAATCTTTTCCGCCGCCGACGCACAATATTCATCGGTGCCGTATCCGGGTAACGTCTCAAGATTGGTCTCCACCAGTCTCTTAAGTACCGCAGGATGCGCCCCCGCAATATAATCACTTGCAAAAGAAACCATAACTAAATCTCCCTATGTACCTTTATTTTTGTAAAATCCACAGCAGTGCATCAAACACCTGCTTGTTACCGAGCACCACCAGCGCTACACGTTCTTTGGCACGGCTCAGCCCGTGGAAAATGTTCTTAACTCTAAAATCGTCGGCTCCCTTCGAAACCTTCGACCGCAAATATCCGTCGTCGCCGTAGATGAAGGAATCATCCATCAGCATGACCACTCGTTCAAATTCCTTGCAGGTCGACTCGCCCGCCTCGATAGCGTCAAAAGCAGCCTGCTCGGCATTAAGCGGATTCACCGCCTCATCGTATATGTACACGTAACCCTCGCGGTTAAGCGCCCTGATAAGATTGCCCGCCTCCTCCTCATCGGAAGCGTATCCCACGTACACCGACGGATAGTCCCTGCGATGATTACCCGACGCCCGCATTACACAGTGAATGAACGTCGACAGCTCACTGTTAAGACGAATCTTATTGGTAAGCGTAAACCGCACGAATCCCGGCACCGCCTCTATCAGCCACGCGCCGTACCCCGACCGCTCATAGGGCTCAATCGCGTCCTCGCAGTCGTACGAGAAAATTATCGGCGCCTTCATGCGAATCGACATCTTGCGAATCTCTTCAAGCGCAGTCTTATCAATCCTGTGGCCCTCGTCTACGAAAATCGCCACATAATCACCTATCACCTCGATGCTCCGACCCGCCTCGCAGTAATAGAAATCCACGCGCTTAAGCCTCTCATCGAGTTCCTCAAGCTCCGCCGCGTGCGACCCAAAGTGCAGTACGCACACTTTGTCGTACTTAGACATCTCTAACGCAATATCATACAAAAGAAGGGTCTTACCCGTGCCCGGAAGTCCCGTGAATCCCTGCACCAGCATGCCTTCCCGCTCCAGGTTCTTAAGAATGGCTTTCTTGATATCTCTCTGCTGGAACGTCAGGAAATACTCTCCTCGCAAGAACCTCGCCGGGTCGCTGAGGGGCGAAATAAGATACGTGTCTTCTTTGAACAAATCCTCAATGTCGCCCGTATAGCAATCGGTCTGATTAAGGAGAAGCTCTGCCAGCTCCTGCCAGTCTGCCTCCACAAGATTGCCACTGTTGGAAAGACGAATCAGCCTGTCGTCGCCGCTGATGTATGTGTAGAAGTACGCGTTCTTTTTAAGCGTGGCCAGGTAGTAGCGATTCTGAATCAGCTGCTTCTTGATGGCCTCGTCGGTGACATTGCCGCTCTTAAGCTCCACATTCACCACCGTCGAATCATTCACGCGGAGTAAGTCGAATTCTTTGCCGAGTTTGGGCATGGTAAAAGAATAATAAAAATCAAGGCAGTATGCGCTTTCAAGCACGTCCATCAAGCGGTCGCAGAAAGCTTTAAGGCCTTCCGTCTCCCACTCCTTAATCTTCATGGCGCGGCTTCGAAACGACATCTGTCGCTCCAGTCGCTCGAGGCTTTTGGCGTCCGATATTCTGGTAAGTGTGTAGATGTTAATAGGTTTCACTGTTGTCTCCGTAAGGATATGACGTATATATACATAATATCACGGGGCTGCTAACAGCCCCGCGACAGCTTAAAATCCTAAATTGTCGTTAACAAGTATTACGTGAATTCTGCCCTCGTGTCTTGAAAATCTTGTGATTAAGAACTGACAGCAGATAGTATCGGGTGACTTGCAGTCAAAGCAAGTGCCAGCCTTCGAGCAAGGAGTCGAAAGCCCGAATCTCTGGGCATTGGTCGGTGCCGCTACGTTTCTTGCGCGCTTCATGGCGTGGTCGATGTCTCCGCACACCTTATTCATACCTACGATAAAAAGAACTTTCTTGGGCCCCTGTGCAATCATCGATACTCTGTTGGAGTTACCGTCAATATTGACCAATACTCCGTCATCCGTCATTGCATTAACACTTGATAAAAAGAAGTCAGCATCGTAGCCCTTCAGCATAATCGCGCGCTTCTCTTCAGGGGTCTTGGCAACATCTCTGTCGATGAAGTTGTAATTGCCCTTCTTGATTGCCTCAACAAGTCCGATTTCGTGAGCGCTCATAGCGCCGCCCATGGTAATGCTGCTGCCTTCGGGAATAAGCTCAAGTGCTTTTTTCAAAGCCTCTTCCTTGGTAGCCGCATAGTAACCGGTCATGTTGCGGGACTCAAGCCCTTTAATGACTTTCTGTGCCAAAAGTTCGTTTCTTTTGATGATATTAGCATCCATAATGAAACCTCCGTCCTCAAACATCAAACTATAAACCCATAATAGCAATTAATCTCATTGTTCACAATCCAAATATGTTTCTGTTCTGTCGTAATATTTCGCGGCGTACACCGGCGTCCCCGGCAGCTTACTCTAACAGTTCCTTCAAATCATTGATAACCGGGTACTGATTATCCTTCTTCCACAGCTCAACCTTGCTATAATGGAAGGTGTTGATGAGCACCGCGGGCATCTGAAGCTTCTTGGCCATCGCGATGTCGCTGTCCATGTCGTTGCCGACCATTATGCACTTGTCCTTGTTAAGTCCTTCCGCCGAAAGAAGGGATTGCATAAACTTAGGGTCAGGTTTCTTAATGCCCATGTCGGACGAAATGTAAATCTTGTCAAAGTACCTCGCAAGCCCCAGCCTCTCAAGTTCCGGCACTGTGAAGACTCTCTGCGCATTCGACAGAAGATACACGCCGCACTTACGCTCTTTAAGCGTCTTAAGCACCTTCTCGGCGTTCTTGTAGACCTTTATCTTCTTGTAGCTCTCGATTCTGAAAATGTTGGCAACCGCCGCCACCCATTCTTTTTCGTCTTTAACGAGGCGCGCTGTAGGGTGACCCTTGGGTGCTTCTTTTAAGAGGCGCAGGAACACGGTCTCTAAGTTGATCTCGGGATAATCGATTATTCCGTCGCGCTTCATCAGGTTCTCTTCTTCTTTGACCATGCGCCTGTACGCGCGCTTAAGTTCCGGGGGCTTGTAATCTACGCCGTAGTGGGAGTAGAAAAGCGCCAGATTCTCCCATAGCTGCTTCTTGTCCTCGTCGGTCCATATGTCGATTAGGGTGCCGTAGAGGTCAAAAATGTAGTTCTTGTATCGTAACATAAGTTTCTACCTATCTTTTGAATTCTTTAACGAATGTGTAAGGGCCGTCGCCCTCTGCATTGCCGATGTTGATGTCGCCTTCCACACGCAAAAGAATGCCTTCGCCGCTTGGCTCAAGCGTAACCTCAGCCTGCTGATTCGTATTGTTTATCTGATGAATACTCAGTGCGTCTCCGTCAATATGTGCGTCGCCGTAAATCAGGCATTCGCCGTCCACGTTGCCAAGGTTAATCGTGTATCCGCCGATTTCCGCGCCGGCCTTGGAAACCGTAATCTCGAACCACCCCGATTCGACGTCTTCCCAGAAGCCTAAGTATCTGTCGTCAGTCATGGCGTACTTTCCGGGAATTCTTGCATGGAAAGGCGCACCGCCGAGGTTGTCCTGGTATTCCTCCATCTTAGATTCATCGGGCGTATTCTCGCTGTCCTTGAAAATCGCCTTATCAACCACATCTCCGTAAGCAAATCCGGCACAGTTTAAAGCGTTATACTCAAAGCTTCCGTCGTAAAGCATCAGACTGTTTACCAAAAGCTCATCTATATCTGTATCTGCAAAGCACAACTCGCCACCAAGATAGCTCCAGTAGCCGTTCATCACTTCGCTTTGGTCTGCATGGCTTGCAGTGTAGTATCTGAAGCTTCCGTCATCTTTTACGTCAATCACCAGCGGGTCTTCCGCATCCTGCTGAATCAGGCGCAGAATAATGTCCTCGGTTCGCTCCGGCAGATTTTCGATTACTGCCTCCTGCTTGGGTTCCGGCTCCGGCGCGGGTTCCGTCGTGGTTGCGGTCGTGGTCGTCTCCACACTGCTTGTTGACGTTGCCGGCTCCGTTACGCTTGTTGTCGCTTTCTTTTCACATCCCTGCAAAAGAAGGCTTGTCGCGAGAACCGCCATTATTATCGTCTTAATCAACGTATTTCTCTTCATCTTTATTCCCCTTTTATGAATTACTGTCTTAGTATATTGTGACACAATTTGAGTTTTTTGAAAAGAAAAAGCGCCCGATTCGTTCCTTGGAATCAGTCGCTTTTATACTTTTATGACACCGTCATGTGGAAGTCCGCCGAAAGCTTCGGAAGCGGAACTCTGTAACATTCTTTTAACATCGGGCCGCAGGAATTGGAGCCTACTCCAGCCATGTAAGCGTCGGCGCAGAATACGGTGTAGCCGGATTTCTCAAGTTCGTAGTTGTGGCGCTTGGTTGAGAGTTCTTCCTGGGTGTATTCGGAAGCGTTAAAAGAAAGTCCTTCGTCGTGCTTAAATGTAACTTTTGTAGTGCCGTCCGATACGGTAACGTGCTTGCAGCCGTAGTGGGATGAGTTCTCCTGGGGCTTAATGTAGTCTTCGTGCATGTCACTGACTTTGGCTTCGAAGTTACCAAGGTAGTCGGCGCGGTGCTTGTCTATGTAGCTTTCGTAAGGGCCGTAGCCATAGTAGGATACCTTGTCGTAGGTCTTATCAAGGAACAGGCGAAGTCCGAATCTCGGAAGGAATGTAAGCTTGTTACCGGCTTCAAGGTCGCAGTGAATATCAAGGCCATCAGCACTGAAAGTATAAACCACATCGATGGTGGCAAAAGGCTGATACATGCTCCAGCCAAAGGATTGTTTCTGCTTAATGATAGCCTTGGTGTCATCGCCGGATACTTCCACGTCATAGCCTTTGATGATGTAGTCGTTAAGGTGCGCTCTGTACCAGTCTCCGCGAGGGCTGTCGTTATCAATCGGCGCTCTGAAGAAATTAAACTCCATGGGCTTCTTAAGGACTTCTTTGCCATCACGGACTATGGAAGTAATCTGTGAGCGGCGCTTGCTGAAGGTATAAGTATTAAGTCCTGCGGTAATCGTAATGTTTAGCGGTTCCTCCGTCACCTTGGGGCGAACCGGAAACACCACGGGTCCGTCCGGCTTTATATCACAGTCTCCGATTCTTACCTGATCAAAGCAGGCTTCGTAGCCCTTCTTGCAGAAAGCCGTATCGTTCTTGTATGTAAAAATAAAGCGTACGTAAGCATCTTTATCGGCAAACCCGGCGAGTTCGGGAAGGTTTGTGTGAAACTCGCCGAGAGGGGGTAACTTAAATTCAACGTCACGGCCGTCCGCCTTGCCGCCGTCATACTCAACTTCATAATAGCAATTAAGGATATCTGAAGCGCTTACATGTTCAAGAAGGCTTTTAAATACAAATTCATACTTGCCGGCACCTTTGCTTACTCTCACGGGTCTGTATACCTGCTTGGTCTCAAGGAGGCCGGTGTGAGGCGTTCTGTCAGGGTAAACAAGCGCATCCATACAGAAGTTACCGTCGTTGTGGCGCTCACCAAAGTCACCGCCGTAACCGTACTTAACCTTGCCATCGGGCGTAGTGCCCAAAATTACGCCGTGGTCGCACCACTCCCAGATGAAGCCGCCACAGAAACGCTCGCTTGAGTGAAAGGCGATATGGTAGTCTTCAAGGTCGCCGGGGCCGTTGCCCATTGCGTGGCAGTATTCGCAGAGCATGAAAGGACGGGTCTCTTCCTTGTTCTCAAGAAACTTCTGCATATCTGCCGGAGATGTATACATCTGCGAATATACATCGAGTATTGCATTGGATGTATCGTCGAGATGGTGAATGCTTTCGTAGTGGAGAAGCCTTGTGGAGTCGAGTTCTTTGACCAGTTCTCCTGCAGCTTTCATATTGGTACCGTAACCGCTTTCATTACCAAGTGACCAGAAAAGCACGCAGGGGCGATTTACGTCACGCTTTACAAGGCTTTCGGAACGATCGATTATAGCTGTTCTGAATCTGTCATCGGAAGCAATGAGTGCAATACCGTTGTAGCCGTTATTCGCAGACCATTTGAAATCGTTATAAACGTCCACGCAGCCGTGGGACTCCATGTCGCCTTCATCAATTACATAGAAGCCCATGCGGTCGCAGAGCTGATAGAACTTGGGCGAATCAGGATAGTGCGAGGTTCTTATTGCATTGATATTGTGCTGCTTCATAAGCACCAGATCCTTGAGCATCTGCTCGTCGGTGCAGTAATATCCGGTATCGGGATAGCTGTCGTGTCTGTTGACGCCTCTGAATTTCACGGGAACATCGTTAACCTTTACCACTCCGTTATCAATGGCAATCTTTCGAAAGCCCACGTACTCACCGATAGACTCCTCGGCTGTCTCGATTTTAAGTCTGTAAAGTGTCGGACACTCGGCGGACCAGAACCCGGCATTGTCTACCGTGATTTCTACAGTCTTTCCGTCGGGGGCATCGGTTTCTTTTACTGCGGAGCCGTCCGGAGCGTACAACGTCACACGCGCATCTGCCCCTTGAGCGGCAAAAGAAAGTTTCGCGGTACCGTTCTTTGTATCTATTTCAGTATTGATTCTGTAATCCGTAATTCTCTTTGCCGGACGGCTGAGTACATAAACGTCTCTGAATATGCCGGAAAGCCTTATCTTGTCCTGGTCCTCGAGATAGGTTCCGTCGCACCATTTAAGAACCGCAACGGTAATAAGATTCTTGCCGGGCTTAAGGAAAGAAGTAATGTTAAACTCCGAAGTGCAGTGTGACACCTGCGAATAGCCCGCAAACTCGTCGTTCACATAGAGATACATACAGCTGTCTACGCCCTCAAATACGAGTATTCTGTCCATGCCATCGCACTTGTAGTCATACTCCCTGCTGTACACGCCCACAGGGTTCTCCTCCGGCACGTAAGGCGGCTCGAAAGTAATCGGGTAGACTACATTCGTATACTGTGGAATATCATAGCCGTGAAGCTGCCAGTTAGAGGGCACGGGAATGGTGGTGTCGGTATCGATTCCCACAAAATCATCTTCAAGGTCTATGACACTGTCAAAGTACCTAAATTTCCAGTCACCGTTTAACATCTCCAGCCTGCCCGACTGCTCCCTTTTTGCAAAAGAATCCTCATTCGGAGCAAAAGGTATAAAGTAGCAGTGTTTGTCCATGGTACCGATGTGAAGTTTTTCCATGTCCTCATGGTATATCATCCTGCTTTTGGCGCTGCCCGCCGCTGCAATTTTACTTAAGTTCATACGTACCGCCTTTCAAATTGTCGTTTATGAATTATCAGCAATTGTCGGTAACAAATTGCTTATAGCCTTATAATACACATTCTTGACTTTCCTGTCATGAAACAATATTCTTTAGATATAACAATATGAAGATGGAGTTTAAATGGTTTATTTTGATTACCCGATAATCGGAACCGAGAAAGCGTTGCCCTTGTACCTTATCAACATGGGCATGCATGAATGTCAGTCACCGATAGCAAGAGAAGATGGCTATCCGTCGCCGCAGATATTATATTGTACCAAAGGCAGCGGCATTCTGCTCGCAGACGGCCATAAGTATACTATCGGTCCCGCAATGGCTTTCTTTCTGCCTGCCGATGTTCCTCATGAATACTATCCCAATGAAGATATCTGGGATATCCACTGGGTGGTGGCGGGCGGCCATGCGCTTGACTCTCTTCTTAATCACTTTCAGTTAACCGGCCCCGCGGTTTATAAGCTTAGCGACCTACAGAAGCTCGAATCAATCTTTCGCGCCATGCACGAAGCCCTGCATGCCGACGATATCTATGGCAATTATAAATGTTCCGGCCTTTTGTACGAGTTTCTTCTGGAATTTAATCGTCTGATTTCTCTTAAGGATTCAGGCGACTTCTACAGCCCCGCTCTTCACAAGGCTCTTGATTATATCAACACACATTTTCTTGAAGGAATCGCTCTAGATGACCTCTGTGCCGTTTCCGGTGTGTCCGGTCAGCACCTGTGCTTTCTTTTTCGAACCGCGCTTCACATGCGTCCTACGGAATACATCACCCGCAAGCGCCTCCAGTCGGCCAAAGAAATGCTGTCAAACACAGATTACCCCATAGAAAAAATAGCCGACGATACAGGTTTTTGTACCGCCAGCTATTTCTGTAAAATGTTCAAAAGGTTTGAGGGTGTTACCGCAGGAGAGTTTAGGAAAAATAATACGTAGCCTACGCCTTACGACCTGCTAACGAACTCGGTATAAATGTAAATGAAATATACTCTGCCCGAGTAGCTCGGCCGCCGCATGGCTCGTCGCTACATAAAAAAGCCACTTGCAAGCAAGCTTGCAGTGGCTTTCCTTATACGCTTACGCGCTAATATCATTATAAAATGATTCGGGTTGGGCTGAGATTACTCGATGATAGAAGCAACACGGCCTGAACCTACAGTACGTCCACCTTCTCTGATAGCGAAGGTAAGACCCTGCTCCATAGCGATGGGGTGAATAAGTTCGATGGTCATTTCTACGTTATCACCAGGCATGCACATCTCGGTGCCTGCAGGAAGGTTACATACACCTGTTACGTCAGTTGTTCTGAAGTAGAACTGAGGACGATAGTTGTTGAAGAAAGGAGTATGACGTCCACCTTCATCCTTTGTAAGAACGTATACCTGAGCGGTAAATTTCTTGTGGCACTTTACAGTACCGGGCTTAGCAAGAACCTGACCTCTTTCGATATCAGTTCTGTTGATACCACGAAGAAGAACACCGATGTTATCACCAGCCTGAGCTTCGTCAAGGAGCTTACGGAACATTTCGATACCGGTTACAACGGACTTCTGAGTCTCTTCCTTGATACCGATGATTTCAACTTCATCAGACATGTGAAGTGTACCACGCTCTACACGGCCGGTAGCAACGGTACCACGACCTGTGATGGTGAATACGTCCTCGACAGGCATAAGGAAAGGCTTGTCGGTATCACGCTGAGGGTCGGGAATGTAGGAATCAACAGTGTCCATGAGTTCCATGATCTTATCGCCCCATTCGGATGAGGGATCTTCAAGAGCCTTAAGAGCTGAACCCTTAATGATAGGGCAATCCTTGAAGTCGTACTCTTCAAGCTGCTCGGTAACTTCCATTTCAACGAGCTCGATAAGTTCGGGATCGTCAACCATGTCGCACTTGTTAAGGAATACTACGATGTAAGGAACGCCTACCTGTCTGGAAAGAAGGATGTGCTCCTTGGTCTGAGCCATAACACCATCGGTAGCTGCTACTACGAGGATAGCACCGTCCATCTGAGCGGCACCGGTAATCATGTTCTTAACGTAGTCAGCGTGGCCGGGGCAGTCAACGTGAGCGTAGTGACGCTTCTCGGTCTGGTACTCAACGTGAGCGGTAGAAATGGTAATACCTCTTTCTCTCTCTTCGGGAGCCTTATCGATGTTTTCGAAGTCAACCTTTTCGTTACCCTGAACTCTTTCAGCTAAAACCTTGGTGATAGCTGCGGTAAGAGTTGTTTTACCATGGTCAACGTGGCCGATTGTACCAATGTTACAGTGGGGCTTAGTTCTGTCAAATTTAGCTTTTGCCATTTTAATAATCCTCCATTAAATGAATGTTTGATTTTAATTTTAGTAAAATACTCGACTAATCTTGATTATATTAGAATCAGCCGACCTTTTCAAGTCCTTTATTTTGCTTTGGAAGCAAGAACCTTCTCCTGTACGTTCTTCGGAACGGGCTCGTACTTCTCAAAGAACATTGAGTAGTTACCACGACCCTGTGTCTTGGAACGAAGGTCTGTTGAGTAACCGAACATTTCAGCAAGCGGAACGTAACCGCGAACGATCTTTCCGCCTCCCATGTCGTCCATACCTTCGATACGACCACGACGGGAGTTGATATCGCCGATAACGTCGCCCATGTATTCCTCGGGCATTGTTACTTCAACCTTCATGATAGGCTCAAGAAGCTGAGGAGCGCCCTTCTGCATAGCTTCCTTCATAGCAAGTGAACCTGCAATGTGGAATGCCATTTCTGAAGAGTCGACTTCATGGTAAGAACCGTCGTATACGTTAGCGTAAACACCGAGTACGGGGAATCCGCCAAGGATACCGGCCTTTGTAGCCTCTTCGATACCTTCGCCGACTGCGGGGATGTATTCCTTGGGAATAGCACCGCCGACAACGGTAGATTCGAACTTGAATGTTTCTTCAGCATTGTAGTCCATGGGCTCGAACTTAACTTTACAGTGACCGTACTGTCCACGTCCACCAGACTGCTTAGCGTATTTACTGTCAACGTCAACAGGCTTGGTGATGCATTCCTTGTAAGCAACCTGAGGAGCACCAACGTTAGCTTCTACCTTAAATTCACGAAGAAGTCTGTCTACGATAATTTCAAGGTGGAGCTCACCCATACCTGCGATAATGGTCTGGCCTGTTTCCTGATCTGTATGAGCTCTGAAGGTAGGATCTTCTTCAGCAAGCTTAGCAAGTGCTTCACCAAGCTTACCCTGACCTGCCTTGGTCTTGGGCTCGATAGCAAGCTCGATAACGGGCTCAGGGAATACCATGGACTCAAGAATAACGGGATGCTGCTCGTCACAGATGGTATCACCTGTGGTGGTGAACTTGAAGCCTACTGCTGCAGCGATATCGCCGGAGTAAACCTTTTCAAGTTCTGCACGCTTGTTGGCATGCATCTGAAGGATACGACCAACACGTTCTTTCTTGTCCTTGGTAGAGTTAAGTACGTAGGAACCTGAATTCATGGTACCGGAGTAAACACGGAAGAATGCAAGCTTACCTACGAAGGGGTCTGCCATAATCTTGAATGCAAGAGCTGAGAAAGGCTCTTCATCGGAAGAATGTCTCTCAACTTCGTTACCGTCAAGGTCAACACCCTTGATTGAAGGGATGTCGATAGGTGAAGGCATGTACTCGATAACTGCATCAAGTAACTTCTGAACACCCTTGTTTCTGTATGCTGTACCGCAGCAAACGGGAACTGCTGTACATTCACAGGTACCCTTTCTTAATGCTGCCTTAAGCTCATCATTGGAGATTTCTTCACCTTCGAGATACTTCATCATGAGGTCGTCGTCAAGTTCACAACACTTCTCGATGAGTTCTGTGTGGTAAAGTTCTGCCTCGTCCTTCATATCCTCAGGGATGTCTCCAACGGTGATATCATCACCCTTGTCATCGTTGTAGATATAGGACTTCATTTCAAATAAGTCTATGATGCCTTTGAACTCATCTTCCTTACCGATAGGTAACTGAATGCAGATAGCATTCTTACCGAGACGGGTCTTAATCTGGTCAACACATGCATAGAAGTTAGCACCTAAAATGTCCATCTTGTTAACGAAAGCCATTCTGGGTACGTTATAGGTATCAGCCTGACGCCATACGTTCTCAGACTGAGGCTCAACACCACCCTTAGCGCAGAATACACCAACGGCACCGTCAAGTACGCGGAGTGAACGCTCAACTTCTACAGTGAAGTCAACGTGACCGGGGGTATCAATGATGTTGATACGATGCTCCAAAGCGCCTGCCTTGGGCTTGGTCTGCTCCTGTAATGTCCAGTGACATGTGGTAGCTGCGGATGTGATGGTAATACCTCTTTCCTGCTCCTGCTCCATCCAGTCCATGGTAGCAGTACCATCGTGGGTATCACCGATCTTGTGGTTAATTCCGGTATAGTAAAGAATACGCTCAGTAGTAGTAGTCTTACCGGCATCGATATGAGCCATAATACCAATATTACGGGTCCGCTCAAGCGGATATTCTCTTCCAGCCAATATTTTTTCCTCCTACTGAAATTAGAAACGGTAATGAGCAAACGCCTTGTTTGCTTCTGCCATTTTGTGCATATCTTCTTTTCTCTTTACAGCTGAACCTGTATTGTTAGCTGCATCAAGAATCTCATTGGCAAGACGCTCTTCCATGGTCTTTTCTCCACGCTTACGTGAAAACATGGTAAGCCATCTTAATGCCAATGCCTGACGTCTCTCGGGCTTAACTTCGATAGGTACCTGATATGTAGCACCGCCGATACGTCTAGCTTTAACTTCCAAGAGAGGCATCATGTTGTTCATAGCTTCCTGGAAAGTCTCAAGTGCGGGCTTGCCGCCCTTTTCTTCAACGATTGAAAATGCTCCGTATACAATCTTCTGAGCTACGCTCTTCTTACCATCAAGCATGATGTTGTTGATAAGCTTGGTAACTACCTTGTCATTGTATAAAGGATCTGCCAATACGTCTCTTTTCTGAATATGTCCTTTACGTGGCACGGTTCTTCCCTCCTTATTCATTCGAAAATCAGTTACATTTTTCGGGAACGGTTCGCAAAAGAAAACGTTCCGAATAAATCATCGGTACTCACAACGTGTACTAATTCACAATTTGTGTACGTGCAGGTATATCTGAATAACAGAATTCCAACACTAATTAGTCTTTGTGGTACATGGCTTAGGTAAAATTACTTACCTGCCTTAGGTCTCTTAGCGCCGTACTTGGAGCGAGCCTGTTTTCTGTTAGCAACACCTGCAGTATCAAGGGTACCACGAACGATGTGGTATCTTGTACCGGGTAAGTCTTTAACACGGCCGCCTCTTACCAATACAACACTGTGCTCCTGAAGGTTGTGGCCTTCACCGGGAATGTAAGAAGTAACTTCGATTCCGTTGGAAAGACGTACTCTGGCGATCTTTCTGAGAGCTGAGTTAGGCTTCTTAGGGGTCTTGGTCTTAACAGCGGTACAAACACCACGCTTCTGAGGTGAGCTCTGGTCTGTAGCCTTCTTGTGTAAAGAGTTGTAACCCTTCTGAAGAGCGGGAGCTGTGGACTTGGTAACCTTGTTCTCACGGCCCTTTCTTACTAACTGGTTAAATGTAGGCATTCTGTTGTCTTCCTTTCTGTAATAGTCACGCGTGAATCTGCGCACAACGAAAAAAATGCACTTTCACGCACGCTATCATATTATACGTACGCACAAGTGCATTGTCAAGCAAAATATTCTTTTGTCGAATTAGTCAGTCTACTGTATCGGTCTCGGTTTTCTTTTCCTATGGAGCTGCTTGTCGGTTACGTACTTGCCAAGCTGGGGATATACCTTGGAAAAAGAACATCCGTAGAGGCGTCCCTTGTCGGTTACGGTGGAGCGGACCACTCTGCCGACCACGTCGATTCCGAAACGTTCTTCCTTATCTATATAGTTAATGTGAACCTGGTCGCCCGGCACGAAATATTCTTCGGCATCGCCGGAAGTGATAAAGCCGATACCCGTCGCGCTTATATCCTTAACTATAATAGGAAGCTTGGTGCCACCGCGAAGCTCGAATGCGGAGCCTTCCTCGCCTACGAACACTCTGAAGGAGTTACGTCTGTTGAGGCGCGCGCCCGTGTGACGTGAACTGATGACGTGATAAACCTTGCCGTCAACCTTCATAAGCCCTACGTGGACTCTCTTCCAATAATAAGGAACTTCGTTCTCGCGTACCACCATCATCTCAACCGACAGTCCCGGTACGTCAAAAGAAACAATATTGTCCTCATACATGAAAGGATTCACGAAAAGCATATCCTCGTCATAAAACGCCATGGTGGTGGTAAGGCTGATACTCGAATCCTCCTTGCTCACCAGCACATTTATGATTGAATCCTCAACAATCTCACTAAGTTTCATAGGCCCCCCGACCTTCCCCGCTTTTTTATTATTCTATCATGATATTATGTAAATTTGCAATATTTCGGGGCTTGCGCGGCAGTTTCTTTTGCAATTACAGGAAAAAAGGGCCCGTGGAACCGACGAATCGGCGCCACGGGCTTCGAAAGGGAGTTTAATTGATACTTACCGTGCTTACTTTGTTGGATCTGTAGATATCTCTCGGAGTGATGCCGGGCTCGTTAAGCCAGCCGGTGGTCTCGATATCGATACCCTGGTTCTTGTATGCCGCCCATGCGAGTTCGGAGCAGTACCAGTCGGTCTCGGAAGAGCTGGTATCATGCGCGAAATCAAGGCCGTACTTGGAGCCAACCTCGCCTACGCAGAAAGAAACCGCGTTGTTCTTCTGTGTTGTGGTTGCGCTCTTAACTCTGAGAACGTATCCGTCTCTTTCGTCGATTCTGGTGTCGTCAAGAATACTTCTTACAACGCCCTTGTCGATGGCTTCGATCAGTCTGATGTACTGGCCGCCACCGGGTCTTGAATAGATACCCTCAACCACTGCGATATGGCCGGTGATTCCGAAGAAGCCGGATGCTTCATATATAATGTCGCCCTTCTGAACCTTGCTCAAAAGTTTGTATTTGGAGTAGGTTGCGGATGAAGGGCAGGATGTTCCTGTATTGTAATAGTAGTTGTGACTGCCGCTTGAAGATGATGAGGATGAGGAAGACTGAATCTCCGCCGAACCTCTGCCGAAGTCGATTACTTCGAATTTGTCGCTGTTAAGCTTGCCCGCAAAAGAATCGTTTGCTAATGAATCTACTCTTAAAAGTTTGTAGTAAGATTGTTCGTAAAGCTCAATGCTCTGTCCGTTGTAATTGTCGGTGAAATCCTTAAAGGTCATCGACAATTCAATGCCGTTTTCTGCCGCATACGCCATTACGTTTTCGTATGCATTCTCCAGTGTCTGCGGTCTGCGGGGCGCGCCTTGTGCCTGGAATGCGCATGAGAACCACAATACTGCTACCATCAATACGCCTGCTGCTCTTTGAAGTACTTTCTTCATTACATTTCTCCTCTCAATCATAGCTTTTTGCTACTATTCTCTCTGTACACACTTGTGCGTACATAAATATATTACATTCATGCGATTTCTTTTGCAATATCTATATCGCTATTTTTTAATATTATATCAACGCAGTGTCGATTTTCCTTGTGAAAACGCCCATTTTACGGGCTTGTTTCTTATTTCGTTAGACTTTGTTTATGATTTCTTAACTTGAATGTGGTACTAATGATGTATTATATTCAATATGAAAGCAGTACTTATTTAAGAAAGGAATACGAATGTCAGAAGAATTTGAATCCGTCTGTATGATATGCATGCGACCCGAGAGCAAGGCAGGTTCCCTTATCAAGCTTCCCGGCAATATGTGCGTTTGTGCGGACTGTTTACAAAAGACAATAGATATGGCTGAGAGCATGAACCTTACGCAGGGTCTGTTCGGCACGCCTTTTAACGGTCAGAAGCCTGCGGAGCCTAAGCCCGCTGAGCCTTCGGATGAGGAGCTTAAGAACCCTTATGCTGAGATTGATACCGATGCCGCTTCCGATACTGTGGCACCTTCCGAGCCTGCTTCGGCTGTGACAGAGACTCCCGATACCGAAGAGGAAACCGAGGATAAGAAGGGCCGTCCTTTCGGCGGCAACGGGTTCCCCAACATCAGTTTCTTTAACTTAAACGACCTGCAGAACGGTTTCCCCGGCATGCGGGTCCAGACCGGCAAGAAAAAGAAAAAGCCCTTAGAGCCCATCAATCTTAAGGAGATTTTGCCTCCTCACAAGATTAAGGAGAAACTCGATGAGTACGTTATCGGTCAGGAACAGGCTAAAAAGATTATTTCCGTTGCCGTATACAACCACTACAAGCGTGTTGCTACCGGCACCATGGATGAGATAGAAATCGATAAGTCCAACATCCTCATGATCGGTCCCACCGGTTGCGGTAAGACTTATCTTGTTAAGACACTTGCAAAGCTTCTTGATGTGCCGCTCGCCATTGCCGACGCTACATCTCTTACAGAGGCCGGCTATATCGGTGACGATATCGAGTCAGTTGTGACCAAGCTTCTTGCGGCAGCCGACAATGATGTTGAGCGTGCCGAGCGCGGTATCATCTTTATCGACGAGATAGATAAGATTGCCAAGAAAAAGGAAACCACTTCCCGCGACGTAAGCGGTGAGTCGGTTCAGCAGGGTATGCTTAAGCTTTTGGAAGGTGCCGAGGTTGAAGTTCCCATCGGAGCCAATTCCAAGAACGCTATGGTGCCCCTTGCTACTGTGAATACGAAGAATATTCTTTTTATATGCGGCGGAGCGTTCCCCGACCTTGAGGAAATCGTTAAGCAGCGACTTAACAAGAAGACCTCTATCGGTTACACCGCAGAGCTTAAGGACAAATGGGACAAAGAAAAGAACATCTTAAGCCACGTCAAAGTGGAAGACATTAAGAAGTTCGGTATGATTCCCGAGTTTGTGGGACGTTTGCCCGTTCTTTGTCCGATGGAAATGCTTGATAAAGAAATGCTTATAGATATTTTGAAAGAGCCTAAGAACGCTATTCTTAAGCAGTATCAGAAGCTTCTTGAGCTTGATGAGGTTAAGCTTGAGTTCTCAGACGAGGCTCTTGCGGCCATTGCCGAGAAGGCTATGGAGCGCGATACCGGCGCCCGTGCCCTTCGTGCCATCATTGAGGAGTTCATGCTGGATATCATGTATGAGATTCCCAAGGACAAGAACATCGGCAAGGTAACCATTACCCCAGAGTACATTAACGGTACCGGCGGGCCCCTTATAGAGATGCGTACGGAAGTCGTACCGCAGATTCCTGCACAAGCCTAATTCATTCTCCTTTGCATACATTTTTCCACAAGAAAGCCCCCGGCCTTTACAGGTCGAGGGCTTTGCCGTTGTCATTATTGATTAGAGCTGATTAAGCTTCTTTCTTGGCAGCTGCTGCTTTGCCTGACTTGGGAACCATTACGCAGCTGATGATTAAAGCGATTACGTAAAGTGCGCAGGTAACGTAAAGAACTGTCTGGTAGCCTACGGGATTAACTGCCTCGTCGGGAGTACCGAAGTGCTTAACGATGAAGGTAGCCATCTGGTTACCGGTAAGACCTGCAAAAGCCCAAGCGGAAAGACACATACCATGTACTGCGGAAATCTTCTCCATACCGAAGTGGTCGGAAAGAAGTGTGGGCACATTGGAGAAACCGCCGCCGTATCCTGCATTAACCATGATAAGAAGGCCTACGCAGATGATTGCAAGAATCTTAACGTCAGCGCCGTTCTCGATACCTCTTGTGAAGATTACGCAAGCGGTAAATGCGATGGAAAGGATGAAGATAAGCTTGTAGATTGAGTTACGATCCTTAAGCTTATCAGCCCATGCGGAGAATCCGAGACGTCCGCCGGCATTGGCAATAGCGGTAACGGTACCGAGTACTGCCGCAATACCTGCAAAACCTACAGCATTGAAAATCTGCTTCTCCTGAGAGATAAGTGCAAGACCGCAGGTAATGTTGATGTAGAACATAAGCCAGATACCGATGAAGGTCTTCTTGGAAAAAGCATACTTGAAGTTAGCACCGAGAGTTGAGAAGAACTCTTTGATACCGCCCTTCGCGTGCTGCTCAACCCAGTCGGAAGGCTTTCTGAGAAGTAAGTGACCGATGAACATCATTACGAAATATACACCGCCCATGATGAAGAACATGGGAGCGGGATTGTTATCAAACTTGTCAAGAATGAACTGCATTACAGGAGTAGCGATAGCCTTAGCTGCGCCGAAGCCTGCAACTGCAAGACCTGTAGCAAGACCTTTCTTGTCCTTGAACCAGAGCATAAGGGTCTTAACAGGTGAAAGGTAACCGGTACCAAGGCCGATACCCATGATGCAACCGTAGAATAAGAAGATAAGAGGAAGTGACTTAAGCAGAATAGCTGCACCTGTTCCTACCATACCTACGGAAAAACAAATTGTCGCAATAAGTGAAGACTTGTGAATGTCCTTCTCTACTACATCGCCAAGGAAAGCGGCTGACATGCCGAGAAAGAAAATAGCGAGTGAGAAAGCCCAACCGCAAGCGCTCTTGGATGCGCCGATGTAATTGGCAATCTCTGTGCTGAATGTGGACCAACAATATACGGTACCGATACTGCAGTGAAGTAACAATGCAGGAATCGCGCCGCGAATCCATTTGTTGTTCATATATGAAACTCCTTTCAAATTAAAACGCTTTCAGAGCTCCCCCAAAAGCGTAAAATGCCAAAACCATTATAAATAGTTTCGGCACTTTTTTCAACAGTTATAACAATTTTCTATTCTGCGTTCTGAGCTTTTCTGTAGAATCTGAAATAGCTTCCGTCGCCCACCTTCTCGTAACCTTCCTCGACCCACTTCATAATGAAGCTGTCGGGCGAGATATCAAGGTTACCGAACCAGCACTTAACAGCCACGACAGTGGGTTCTTTACCGGGATTAATCTCGAAATAGTGCAGCATCTCCTCGTTGTAGAAAGGAGTATCAATCACAGACCAATTGGAAATCTCCGCTTCCGTGAACATAAAGTCCGCAGGATCGAACAGCCACTCATCTCCCACTATCAGGAGCTTGTCGTCTGGCCCTATGTATTGGTTGAACTCGGCAATATTGACCTCATCCATCTTGCTGGTCATGTAGTCCGTTACCAGGAACTTCGTCGGGCCGCCTTTAACGTACCGCTCCACCTCGTAAACCGTCCACACATCCCACTGGTTGCCGTATCCCCACAGCACGATTCCCCTGTTAAAAAGAACCGTCATGAGAATTAGCGTCACGCCCGCAAGCGCCTTCTCCCTCAAGTCCTTGATTGCGGCAAAAGAAACCGTACCGCCAAGCACCAGGAACGCTATCGAAGTGATAATACCAAGGTCCGTAAGCATCGCAGCCGCAATAGCCGAAGCCACCGAAATCAGCACGCCGGATACAAAGAATCTCCTGCGCTCCGCCGACAATTCCTTGAAATTGAAGAATCCAAGCGCCATAAGCACCACAGGAATAATGTAGAAGCAGCAGGTCCAATC
>FMTX01000021.1 GCA_900100895.1 Lachnospiraceae bacterium YSD2013 | reverse complement strand
CTCAAAGGTGCTGCGTAAGATTGGTTATGAGACTATGAGAGTCTTAAAAACGCACAAAGCTCCAGAGGATGATGCGGTATACCGGTTTATTCTGAAGAAAGAAGCTGAAGGAAAATCGAAACGTCAGGCTAAGATAGCGGGACTGAATAAGTTTCTGCGAATTTATTATGCTCGTGTAAGCGAAGTTTACAAAGCATAAAAAAGTAGAAAATACAGCTTATTATTGGCTGATGAAAGTCAGCCTTTTTAGTGTACACAAAAATAATAAGAACAAGGCAAAAAGAAAAACCTGCTGAGAAAAGTAATTTACTCTTGACTTTTCTTAGCAGGTTTTATTGCATAAATTGTCGAAAAAATTTCGCAAAATGTTGCACTGATTGCAAAAGTTGCGGCAGACTTTGCGAAAGATGCACACATTGCCTAAACTGTTGAAGTCGCAAAATCTAGTGTGTAAAATCAATTGTGCAAGTAGGACACTTTTTGTGCATTTTTTTATCAAAAAGAATACGATATGACAAAAGTGTTACTGCATGGGGTGACAGATTTTGCGAATTATGCCATCGGAATTTTGTAATCATGAGCAAAATTCGAGCAGAATCGCACACAATTGCGACAACTATACCACGGGGGCCGGTACAGGAAAGGAAAAAGTATGGGAAAGAAAGACAAAATAGCCATTCCTAAGCAAAAGACCAGATGGAATGTGTACTTTAAGAGGTACTGGCAGCTGTACGTAATGCTTGCGTTGCCGCTTATTTATCTCCTGGTCTTTAAGTATCTCCCCATGAGATACATCATCCTTGCATTCAAGGAATACAAGCTTAACACCAAGCTCTGGGATATGCCCTGGGCCAATGTTAAGGGTCAGACAGACTACTTCAAGTATTTTAAGACAGCTTTCGGCAATGTAGACTTCAGACGTGCATTGTGGAATACATTAAAGCTTAACTTGCTTGATTTGATCGCAGGTTTCCCTGCACCTATTATTTTCGCACTTATTCTTAACGAACTTTGCTTTAAGAGATTTAAAAAGGTTGTGCAGACTATTGCTTACATGCCTCACTTCCTTTCTTGGGTTATTATCGCAAGCCTCGTTACACAGCTTTTTGCTCCCACAGAGGGACTTATCAACGTGTTCATTGCCAAGCTCGGCGGAACACCTATTCCGTTCCTCGATGTTCCGAGAAACTGGGTAGCTACTTACGTAGGAACCGGTGTATGGCAGAACTTCGGTTGGGGCTCCATCATCTACCTTGCTTCGATTGCAAGTATCAACACAGAACTTTACGAAGCGGCTTCGGTTGACGGCGCAGGCAGATTCAAGAAGATGTGGCACATCACTCTTCCCGGTATCAGACCTACGATTGTCGTACTTCTTATTATGAACTTAGGTCACATCATGGGCGGCGGATTCGAAAGACCTTACGCCATGAAGAACAACCTCGTAATGGAAGCGGCTGAAGTCATTGCAACATTCACGTACAAAGTCGGTATTCAGCAGTTAAAGATTTCACTTACCACAGCGGTTGGTTTGTTCCAGTCTGTTGTCGGTCTGTTCTTCTTACTTACTGCCAACTGGATATCCCGCAGGCTCGGCGAGCGCGGTATTTGGTAGGAAGGAGGAAGACACATGAAAGTTAAATCAAGAAAAGCCGTTTTCGGCGACTGGGTGTTCGTAATCCTTTGCATATTAATCAGCGCAATTTGCATTATTCCTATGCTTAACCTTGCGGCTAAGTCATTATCAAGCACCGAATACCTTATCAGACACGAAGTTTATTTGTGGCCCAAGGGCTGGGACTTCGAAGCATACAGGACAGTACTCAGCGATATTAAGTACCAGAGAGCATTTATCTGGACCACAATTCTTACTCTTATCTGCACCGTGCTTTCACTTACCATGACTGCACTTTGCGCATATCCCCTCATTATGCCGGGACTTAAGGGTAAGGGATTTATCAATATTTTTATTACAATTACCATGTTCTTTAACGCAGGTACGATTCCCAACTACTTGCTCATGAAGGATTTAAATCTTCTTGAGAATCCGTTGGTACTTATCGTTCCCGCCTGCTTAAGCGTTTACAACATGATTATCATGAGGAGCTTCTTTTACGGAATTCCCGATTCTCTTCGCGAGTCCGCAGAGATTGACGGAGCAAGCTTCTTCAAGATTTTCTTAAAGATTTACTTACCGCTTTCGAAGCCCGTATTTGCTTCACTCGCACTTTTCTATGCGGTAGGACGTTGGAACGGTTACGGCGATGCTCTTATGTACATTAAGACCGCCAAGCAGTGGTATCCTTTGCAACTTCTTCTTTACAACATTCTTAACAATGTTAACTCTGTTGAAGTTGCGGCTCAGGAAGGTTTCATGATGCCGGGACTTAAAGAATCGCTTAAATCCGCGATTGTTATGTTCTCGACCGTGCCGATTCTTCTTATTTACCCTTGGTTACAGAGGTACTTCATTGCCGGTGTTACCATGGGCGCAGTTAAGGAATAAACGTCGATCATAAGTGAGACGTTCATTCATAGATAAAACCAGGGAGGTTTAATATGAAAAAGAAGCTTTTATCAGTTCTTCTTGCATCTGCTATGATTCTTTCTTTGGCAGCATGCGGAGACAAGACAACATCTACTTCTTCTACAGAGACAAGCGTTTCCAATACCGAGACCAGCGTATCTGAAGAAGTTAAGGCAGATGAGCCTGATGCTCGCGGACTTCTTAACGGTAAGTTCGTAGACACCAGAGAAATTTCGGTTGAATTATACGACCGTAACGTTGACGGCGGTACAGAAGCCGGCGACAACGCTTGGACCAAGTGGATCCAGGAACAGATGCTTGAGCGTTACAACGTAAAGGTTAGTTTCGTAACCGTAGCTCGTTGGACCGAAGGCGATGACATCAACAACTTACTTGCAGCAGGTACCGCACCTGACATCTGCTACACCTACAGCTATCCTACAATTCAGACATACGCTAACATGGGCGGTGTTCTTGACCTCGCTCCCCTTCTTGAGGAGAACAAGGACCTTGTTCCCAGCATGTTTGAGTGGCTTGGCGATTCTCTTATCTACCAGGATCTCGATCCTAACGCAGGTACCCTTTGGGCTATCGAAGGTAAGAGAAACGAAACTTGCCGTATCAACACATTTGTACGTAAAGACTGGTTAGACAAGCTCGGCCTCAAAGAGCCCACCAACAGAGCAGAGTTCGAAGCTATGCTTGTAGCTTTCAAGGACAATGCTGAGACTCTTCTTGGCGCTGACGCAGCTAAGATGGTTCCTTTCTCAACCTCTTACGATATCGGTTGGAGAGCAGCTAACCTTATCGAATCCTTCATGGATCCCGCAATCACCGACAAGGAACTCTATGTTAACGGTTACGATGACAGAAAGTTTACCGAGAACGGCACCAAGGAAGCAGTTCGTGTTCTTAACAAGTGGTACAATGACGGTCTTATCTGGCACGATTTTGCAGTATACGGCGAAGGCGATACCACAGAAGATGATATGATCAAAGCAGGTTTCGTAGGCGCATTCATGCACAACTACGACTATCCTTTCAGAGGCGGCAAGGATTCCATCAACGCTACTCTTGCAGGCCTTTACGGCGAAGATGCTAAGTTCGTAGCAGTTAACTGCTTCGAAGACAAGAATGGTAAGTACACCAAGTATCGTTACTCAGAGAGCGGAGACCGTAAGGTATTCTTCCCTGCAACCAACGATGAGCCCATCGCATCTCTTTGCTACTTAGAGTTCATGTCCGATCCTGCAGTTGTAGAATTCTTACAGACAGGTGAAGAAGGCGTTATCCACACAATCGATGCAGCTACAGGCGCAGTTGTAATCCAGCAGCCCGATGATGCTCATCACGATTGGTACCAGAACTCCGGTAAGAACATCGATATGACCATTAACTGTAACGGTTTAAGACTTTCTACCGAAGCACTTACCAACCTTTCACTTGCTTACTCTTACTCAGACGTTGATCCCGCTGACGTTCAGGCAGCTATCGAGGCAGCTAAGCTTGACTCTGTAGTTCCCAAGACTCCTTCAGTAGGCGACATCGCAGCTGAAACCGAAGCTACAGACCTTAAGGGTAAGAGAGATCAGACCTTTGATAAGGCTGTAACAGCAGCAGTTGCTGACTTCGACTCTGTATGGGACAACGGTATGACCGAGTACCTTGCAGCAGGCGGTCAGGCAATCGCAGACGAAAGACTCAGCGCTTGGGAAGCTACTTACGGTAGCGAGACCATGCTTCCTTAATCTTTCGTAAGAAGCTATATGAATTTAAGCTCCCGGGAGGATGACTCCCGGGAGTTTTTTGTTAGGCGACAAGCCAAGCGGCTGATGTGCTTGCACAATCAGACATTTGAGCCATAAAAATCTTTGCAGTCTTTACGCAGGCGATGATAATAAAGCGCGAAGCGGTTTATTATAGGCGACCGCATACAATCTCGGATTTCATCATTAAGAAATCCGATGATTATTGACAAAGAAAGTACCTGCCGCAGGTGGGAGGTAGAAAGGAAATTGCAATAAGACACAAGAAATCTGTATAGAATGTGCGGTGGCTGACATGTAAGATATAGGTGTAATGATTGCTATAATGTGGAGGTTAGAATAATGGGTTACGTTGTTACTGAGGATGGGCTCAGGTTGTATTATGAGGAGTATGGAACGGGCGACAGAGTGATAATCTCGGCGCAGGTGGGATTCTATCCTAAGGGATCGCAGCAGACGATGGCGGACAGAGGGTATCATGTGTATTGTCTGACGCTTAGAGGGTTCGCACCGTCGGATTATGTGACGGAAGATTATGGCGATGCCTGGTATGATAAGTTTGCGGATGATGTTGTGTGCCTGGCGGATAAGCTGGGCATAGACAAATTTGTATATATGGGTGCTTCGCACGGTGCCGGATTGGGGTGGCACTTAAATCTGAGGCATCCTGAGAGAGTTAAGGCGTTTCTGGCGATGGTGCCGGGACCGCATAGTCTGGCTGAGGGTGTGATGTCTTACAGACAGATGATGATGCAGGGAATAATCGACGCCCCGCCTCCGTTCAATCCGCCGATTGATGGTGACGAGGAGCGTGAGAAGAGACGCAAGGTGCGTGAGGAGTGGATTAAGGCGCAGCCTGAGGCAGATCCGCGTGAAAAGGCTGTGGATTATGGCAGACCGCTTATGAGACTCGGCAGTGAAGAGAAGCTTTGTGAAGCACTTAAGACTATAAAGACGCCTACACTGATTATCGGTGGTGTGGACGACCCTATCAGCACACCTGAACTTATGATTAGGACGGCTAAGTGCCTGCCGCATTGTAAGCTGGTGGTTTATTCAAATTGCGGTCACGATATCGATACGGATTTGATAGAAGAGGTTACGGAAGAAGCTGACAGATTCTTGAAACAGGTTGAGAAAGACGGAAGAGTGTATGCTTCCGTGGTGAATAAAGAATAAAAAAGTGGCGCGTGCAGTTACTGCATGCGCCGTAATCCTTTCGGATAGTGATTCTTAATCACGCCGCCGGAGGCCTTGCCGAAGGCGAGAGAGAAGCCACGGACGGTGAGAAGCACCCAGCCCCGTAGCGACGGGTCGCAGGGGATGGTGTTGCCTTCGATGTAGCGGTCGGCTTCCGCGTCGCTGAGAGCGACGGAAGCTGCGACGTCAGTCGCATTAAGCGCGAGGGCAAGCGAGTGGGATGGCTCGAGACGGTTCTTCTTAACCGTCGCCACCCAGAGCCCGGGGCGCTCGACCTTGAGGCCGCGAAGTGTATCGATGCCTCGAGGCAGGAGATACAGGTTGTCGCCGAAGGCCTCAATATGGCGCCCGTGCGTAAGCGTCTCGACGCACGCAGCGCTCACGCCCAGCTCGCCTGCGAGGAAATCTCGGATTTCCTTCACGCGACCGACCTCGCTCTTAGACAGAGCGACCTCGCGGTCGCCGGAAGGCGCAAGCTCGCCCTTTATATGAAATCTTGCCACAAAGTGTCCCTCCCCCTTAATCTTATGGGGCCAGAAACGCTCGGTCTTCTCAAGTTCGAACTCGGGATGAGACTTAAGGAACGCATCAACTGTTCCTTCGTTTT
The DNA here is from genome assembly GCA_900100895.1 of Lachnospiraceae bacterium YSD2013. GTDB lineage: Bacteria > Bacillota > Clostridia > Lachnospirales > Lachnospiraceae > UBA1258. Next base: position 62,654 of record FMTX01000021.1, on the reverse strand, counting down.
CAATTTTATTAAACGTACAAGTGGAGTACACCAGCACCCCGCCTGCCTTAAGCATTTTGGCAGCTTCCTCGAGTATCATGAGCTGCCTTTCGTGGCACATCTGCACGTTTTCGGGGCTCCACTCGCCAAGCGCATTTTCTTCTTTCTTAAACATGCCTTCGCCGGAGCAGGGAGCATCGACCAATACCTTGTCAAAAAAAGACGGAAATCTTGCCGAGAGTCCCTCGGGAGTCTCGTTAAGCACCAGCGCATTGCGCACGCCCATTCTCTCGATATTCGACGAAAGAATCCGCGCACGGTCACGAACATATTCATTGGACACGAGCAACCCTTCGCCCATAAGTCTTCCCGCAATCTGCGTAGACTTACCGCCGGGCGCAGCGCACATATCAAGCACGAAGTCACCGGGCTTAGGGTCCAAAGCCGCAACCGCCGACATGGCACTCGGCTCCTGAATATAGAAAGCCCCTGCCTCATGCAGCGCAGACTTGCCGGGTCGCTCCTCCAGGTTATAATAGAACCCCTCGGAAGCCCACTCTACAGGCTCAAGCTTAAACGGCACAGCATCAAGAAACGCCTCGCGCGAAGCCTTCAAAGGATTATAACGCAACCCCGCATAGCGCTCGCTTTCATAAGACGCCTCAAACGCATCGTATTCATCTTTCAAAATCTCCCGCATGCTCTTTACAAAAGCTTCGGGTAAAATTATTTTTTCTTTTTCCATGCCTATATAATAGGCGATTTGGATTAAAAACTCAATCTGCGAATAAGAGCAAGATTTACTATTTTTTCGACACTTCTTGATAAGTGATTTTTAATTGCGTTTGATATAATTATACTGTAGGACTTTGGGCATACGAGCCCTGCAATTATTCACGATTTCATTCAATTCAAAAAGGACATTATCATGGACAAAATCACACTGCACGACAGCACAGTCTCCGCTCAGATTTTAGTGGAGAAGGAATCCGCATCCGGCATCAAGAAAGTAGCCGGCAAGGTCATGGCAGACCTTAATGCCATCACCGGCGGGAAGACTAAGGTTAAGGAATTTTCGGGCAAGCTCCCCAAGGCCGATGTTGCAATCGTTCCCTGTATTGTGGGCGAGAGCGCATTTCTTGCTGAATTAGAACAGTCAAAGAAAATCTCTCTTAAAGACGTAACCGGTAAGTGGGAAGTCTACAAGTACATCCTCCTTCATACCGACGAGGTCAAGAACCTCTTAATCGTAGCCGGAAGCGACAAGCTCGGCACCATCTACGGTTTATTCAATATTTCCGAACTTTGCGGTGTTTCGCCCCTTTGCTACTGGGCCGACTCCGTAATCCCCAAGAAGAACACACTCAAGATTGAAATAGATACCAAGGCTACCAAGGAGCCCAGCGTCAAGTTCCGCGGCTTCTTTATCAACGACGAGTGGCCCTGCTACGGCAACTGGACCATGGAGCACTTCGGCGGCTTCAATGCCAAGATGTACGACCACGTATTCGAACTGCTCCTTCGCCTCAAAGGCAACTACCTCTGGCCCGCAATGTGGTCCTCGAGCTTTGCATGGGACGGTCCCGGCCTTGACTCTTACAAGCTTGCTGACGAGTACGGCATCTACATCGGCAACTCACATCACGAGCCCTGCCTTCGCGCCGGCGAGGAATACAGACAGGTACGCGGTCCCAAGAGCATCTACGGCGACGCCTGGAACTACCATGCCAACACCAAGGGAATCACCCGCTTCTGGAAGGACTCTCTTGACGAGCGCGGAATGTTTACATCAATGGTAACCGTCGGCATGCGCGGCGAGGCAGACTCCACCATCTTAGGCGCTAACGCCACCCTTAAGGACAACATCGACCTCTTAAAGGACGTTATCACCTGTCAAAAGAAACTGATCAAAGAAACCGAGAAGAAATACAAGAAGACCTTCCCTCAGGTGCTTGCACTCTACAAGGAAGTTGAGCCTTTCTACTACGGTGACAAGGACACCGAAGGTCTCGTAGACTGGGACGTTCTCGATGACGTTATCCTTATGCTTTGCGAGGACAACCACGGCTACTTAAGAACTGTTCCCGATGACAAGATGCGCAAGCATCCCGCAGGCTTTGGTATGTACTACCACGTAGACTACCACGGCGACCCTATTTCCTACGAATGGATTAACTCATCGCCCCTCGCTCTTATGTGGGAGCAGATGACCCAGGCGTATGAATACGGCATTAAGAGCGTATGGATTCTTAACGTAGGTGACTTAAAGCACAACGAATTCCCACTTACATACTTCTTGAATCTCGCATACGACTTCGACAAGTACGGCACCAAGGCACCCAATACCTGCTTTGACTACACTAAGAAGGCAGTGGGCACTTTCTTTGGCAACACTCTCTCAGAGGAGAACGTTACCGAAGCTGCTGAGATTCTTACAGAAACCGTTCGTATCAACGGATACAGAAGACCTGAGGCACTCAATCCCATGATTTACGACGCTTGCCACTTCGGTGAGGCAGAGGCTATGCTTAAGCGTCTCGACACTCTTGAAACCCGCCTCAAAGCATTTGAGAAGAAGCTTAAAGGTGATGCAAAGCGCGCATGGTATTCCCTCACAGGATTCCAGACCAGAGCCACCATCGCGCTTATCCGCATGCACTTATACGGCGGACTTAACCTCTTACAGGCTCATCAGGGACTCAAGAGCGCAAGCGACTATGCAAGACTTGTCGACAAGCAGATTGCGGAAGACAAGGCCCTCAAGAAAGAATGGGCAGACTTCGAAAATCATAAGTGGCGCGGCATGGAGCTTGCAAGCCACGTAGGCTTCACCAAGTGGAACGAAGACGGCTCCAGATACCCCTTAAAGATATTCGTAGAGCCCTTCGACAGACCGAGACTCTACGTTACCAGAACCGACGACGAGAAAGTATACGACAAGGTATACGGCCCCGTAATGCGTATCAAGGCCAATGACTTCGAGTTCGCAGAAGGCAAGACCGTTTCTGTCCGCCTCTCCAACATGGGCGTAGGCAAGCTCAAAGCCAGAGTCGAGATGCCCAAGTGCAAGTGGCTTTCCATGGACATTACAGGCGAGCCTTTTGAAATCGAGACCGACAAGGTGGTTACTTTTACCTGCAACCGCTCCAAGCTCACCGAGGCCAAAGAAACCGCGCTGGTAAGCATTATCGGTGACGACACCAAGGTAGAAGTTGAATTCACCGCCTGCGACAACACCAAGGACGCTCCCAAGGGCGTATTCCTTCCGGGACGTTTCGGATATTCAATCCTTGCCAAGGACTACGCGGAGAAATCCGCACCTGTAGGCAGTAAGTGGCTTGAACTTAAGGACTACGGCGTATATGATAGTGCCATGAAGTGCTTCCCCGTACTTACCAAGTACAAGAAGGGCGAAGAGCCTTCGCTTACCTACAAGGTATACGCACTTGAAGACGGCGAATACACTTTACAGGCAGACTTTACACCTACTAACCCGCTCTCCAGAACCGGCAAGCTTCGTTACGGCGTAGCGGTTAACGGTAAGGCTGCAGGCGAGTACAACACTGTTCCGAACGGCTACAGAGCCGGTGTAGCGGCTGACAAGACCTGGTCACAGGGCGTACTTACCCACCGTCGCAGCTGCACTTCCAAGGTCAGCCTCAAGAAGGGCGTTAACGAGATAACCCTTCTTTTGAAGGACCCCGGACTTGTACCTGCCAAGCTTTATTTGTACACAGAGAATCCTCCGACATCGTACTTCGGAATGCCGGAAAGTAAGAGAAAATAGATTAGGAAGGAAATTCTTATGGAAATCAACAAGAACGACACAAAGGTTGCTCAGTACAGAGCAAAGGCCATGGCGCTCGTAAGTCAGATGACTCTCGAAGAAAAGGTGTCTCAGACACTTCATCCCGCGGCATCCATCGACAGACTTCACATCAGCGCTTACAACTGGTGGAATGAGGCTCTTCACGGGGTTGCAAGAGCGGGTATCGCTACGATTTTCCCTCAGGCTATCGGTCTTGCGGCTACCTTCGACGAGGACTTCCTCGAAGAAATCGGTGACGCAATTTCCACCGAAGGACGCGGCAAGTATAACATGCAGGCTCGTCGCGGCGACACAGACATTTACAAGGGCCTTACTTTCTGGGCTCCCAATGTTAACATTTTCAGAGATCCCCGTTGGGGCAGAGGCCACGAGACTTACGGTGAAGACCCTTACCTTACTTCCCGCCTCGGAGTACGCTTCGTAGAAGGTATTCAAGGTCACGATGAGAACCACTTAAAAGCAGCCGCATGTGCCAAGCACTTCGCTGTTCACTCAGGTCCCGAAGACATCCGTCACGAATTTAATGCCATTGCTACTAAGCAGGATATGGCAGAGACCTACCTTCCCGCATTCAAGGCGCTTGTTACAGAGGCTAAGGTTGAGGCCGTTATGGGCGCATACAACCGTACCAACGGTGAGCCCTGCTGCGGTTCCAAGACTTTGCTTAAAGATATTTTACGTGATAAATGGGGCTTCAAGGGCCATGTTACCAGTGACTGCTGGGCTATCAAGGACTTCCACGAAGGCCACCACGTTACCAAGACACCCGTTGAGTCTGTAGCACTTGCCATGAACAACGGTTGTGACTTAAACTGCGGTAACATTTTCATTTACTTAAAAGAAGCCGTTGAGACAGGCCTCGTGCCCGAAGAACGCCTCGACGAAGCTTTGATCAATCTCTTTACCACAAGATTTAAGCTCGGCATTATGGGCGACGATGAGACTGCTTTTGACAACATTCCTTACAACGTTGTAGACAGCAAGCCCATGCACAAGCTCAATGTCAAGGCTGCCAAGAAGTGCGCGGTTCTTCTTAAGAACGAAGGCGGACTCCTTCCCCTCGATAAGTCTAAGATTAAGAACATCGCAGTTATCGGCCCCAACGCCAATAACCGCCGTGCTTTGGTAGGTAACTACGAAGGCACCGCTTCCAGATACGTAACTGTTCTTGAAGGTATGCAGGATTATCTCGGTGATTCCGTACGCGTATTTACCTCCGAGGGCTGCCATCTCTGCAAGCTCAAGTCACAGGATCTTGCTGTGGAGAACGACAGAATTTCCGAAGTAAAAGAAATCTGCGACCTCAGCGACGTTGTGGTATGCGTAATGGGTCTCGATTCAGGTCTTGAAGGAGAAGAGGGCGACCAGGGTAACCAGTTTGCCAGCGGCGACAAGCCGAACCTTTTACTTCCCGGACTTCAGTCCAAGGTTCTTGAAGCAGCCAAAGCAAGCGGCAAGCCCGTTGTACTCGTAGTACTTTCCGGTTCCGCACTCGACCTTTCATGGGCAGACGATAACATCCCCGCAATCATTGAAGGCTGGTATCCCGGCGCAGAGGGCGGTCATGCAATTGCTGAGTTACTCTTCGGTGATGCTAACTTCGAAGGTAAGCTTCCTATAACCTTCTATTATTCAACAGATGATTTGCCTTCCTTTACCGATTACAGCATGGAAGGACGCACATACAGATACATGAAGAAGGATGCGCTTTATCCCTTCGGATACGGCCTTTCCTACACCTCTTACGAGACATCCGGCTTGAAGCTTAGCTCCGACACCATCACCGACGACGGTATCGATGTTGAAGTTATGGTCAAGAACACCGGTAAGATGGCAGGTCGCGAGACAGTGCAGGCATACGTTAAGATTAATCCCGACGCATCCCTTAAGCACGTTCCCAACTTCTCTCTTAAGGGCATCAAGAAGCTTAACCTCGATCCCGGAGAAGAAAAGAAAGCAGTCATCCACCTTCCCAAGGAAGCATTTGCTCTCGCAGACGAGAACGGTGAATTCGTAATCCACAAGGGCACCGCCACAATCTACGTAGGCGACAGCGCTCCCGATGCACGAAGCGCCGCACTTACAGGCAAGGCACCGCTTTCAGCAACAATAACTTTATAATCCTAACAACAAGCTCCGAGTGAACCTCGGCGCTGCAAAATAAAAGGACAGCCTCACCACGGCTGTCCTTTTTAATACAATATTTTGCTGACAATTATTTATATTCCATAAGTGCAAACAGTGGCTTGACCACTACGACCTCGTCATATTCTTTCTGACTTACTTTCACGGACGGACCTAGTGCTTTGAGGTCTGACTTTACCACGTCCAACGCCTCATCGACAGTCACCGCGCGACCCATTTTAATGGCACGAATCAAGCGGTCCATAACAATCGGATGAGCGTAGTACGCAGGCACCGGGAAACCGTTCTTGGACTCAACGTAGTCGGACTGAATCTTTAACGCTTTTTCCCACGCTTCCTCACCGAACTTCTTGTTGCGCCGGCCCGAAGGAAGCACGCGCGTAGCAATGGCAAAGAAGATAGCCGCGAAGCCGAAAAGCACGAAGTACACCGAACCGTTCATAAGATGATTGATCCACGCATATGCGCCCCACACAGCGGATGCGAGACCTGCCACGAGAATGAGCACCGCAAGAAGTTTATACGTAGGATTGATTGAATCCAGCGTTCTTTTCTGCTTGGCGCAGTACGCAAGATTGTCAGCCTGCCCTGCCCTCTGCAAAAGAAAGCTCTTGGCCTTCTCAAGCCTCTCGATACTCGCCGAAGCTTCCGTAGACAACTCCTTAAGATACTTTTTCTTTTCCTCCTCCTCAGCCTTACGGAGGCGTTCCTCGGCCTCCACGCTGTGGGTAGGAATCTCGGGATGGTCAAGCTCGATGCGACGAAGAAGTGCATCGACATCATCCTCTATCTTGAAATTACACTGTTTTTCGCGACCGTTTTTAAGCTGTACCACGAGATAAGGTATTGAACCGAAAATGCCTTTGCCGGAGAATCCGCCTTTACTCATGGCTACCCGCTTGAACACACGGGCTATATCTTCATACTTAACGTAGAATATTCTGTCTATGTAGAAACTGTTTAAATACAGCGCCTTTTCACCGATTCCGCAAGGACCGGCGTGGAGGCATTTTCTTTTGTCCAAAGAAAGTGCCTCGCGGTCCATTGTGTTCTCAGTAAGCGCCTTAGGTGCTATTAACATTTAGGCTCTCACTTTTAGTTTTCTTTTTTGGCCCTCTTTGTAGCAAGAAGGAATAATACAAGGAAAAGAATAGCTACGATGATACCGCCGGGATAAGCGATAGTCGTATTCTGCTTGAAGTACGGAATGAGGCCGAGGCACTCGGGTGCCATCAGGAAGTATGTAGCCGATACCGCACTCATGAAGGTTGCGGGAACTACGGTTACCCAGTAGTTCTTCTTATTCTTGAAGAGATACATGGATGCTGCCCAAAGAACGATCATAGCAAGGGTCTGGTTGGTCCAGCTGAAGTATCTCCAGATGATTGAGTAATCTATGAATCCGAGGGTGTTGCCGTATCCAAGAATAGCGCCTACGCCGAGTACAGGGATGCAGAGTTTAAGACGATTGGACATCTTAGCCTGGTCGAGATCCATCCAGTCTGCAAGGGTAAGACGAGCGGAACGGAATGCCGTATCACCGGAAGTGATAGGACAAGCAATAACGCCGAGCATCGCAAGAACGATACCTACGCCGCCCATGGTCTTTGTGCAGATTTCGTAAACGCTTGTTGCGTTACCGCCGCCTACTTCAACGAGCTTCTCGCCGCCGTAAACAGCACAGCCTGCAGCTGCCCAAACAAGAGCGATAATACCTTCGGCTACCATTGCGCCGTAGAATACGAAGCGACCCTGCTTCTCACTCTTTAAGCATCTTGCCATAATAGGGCTCTGAGTTGAGTGGAAACCGGAGATGGCGCCACATGCAACGGTGATGAACATGAAGGACCAGATAGGTGTTGCCTTCGGGTGCATGTTCTTAAAGTTGCTCCAGATTTCGGGCATTACATATTCACCCTTAGCGGTACCGATGATTGTACCTGCTGCGACACCGATTGCCATGATAATAAGGCAGATGCCGAATACGGGATAAATACGACCGATAACCTTGTCAACAGAAATGAATGTAGCGATGAAGTAGTAGACCAGAATGATGGTCAGCCAGAACACGGGATTAACTAAAATACCGGTAACACCGTTGTTGGCAAAAAGAGTTTTTAACAGGCCGGCAGGACCTACTGCGAAAACGGTACCTACCATAACCAAAAGGATAACGGCGAAGACTCTCATTACATTCTTCATACCCTTGCCAAGGTATACGCCTGTAACTTCGGAAATAGAGTCGCCGTTGTTTCTCTCGGAAAGCATTCCGGAGAAGTAGTCGTGTACAGCACCTGCAAAAATGGTACCGAATGTAATCCAAAGGAACACAACGGGGCCCCATTCGGCACCTGTCAACGCACCGAATATCGGTCCGAGACCTGCTATATTAAGCAGCTGTACCAGGAACAATTTCCACTGAGGTAATACAACGTAGTCAACGCCGTCATTGATAGCCACAGCGGGTGTTTCTCTGTCATCAGGTCCGAGCGTGCTCTCTACGAACTTACCGTAGGTAAAGTAGCCGATAATCAGAACCGCAAGACATAAAAAGAAACTGATCATAATCTAAAACCCTCCTCTTCACTATATGTGTGGGGCTTACACCCCCCACAACGAGAGGAAACATAACCCCATCCAAGATTAATTTTATGGCCGAGACAATTGTTAATCAATTTGTATTTTCACGGAAAATTGATTGAATTTTTGTGCAATTTTAATGTAGTCGGTTTTATGTGCTCAAATGCCCGAAAATCCTTTACTTCAGCGCTTTAATGTGTTATAAAATATTAGACAGATTTTACGGAGGAACTAATTGTGAATATAGTATGTTTAGACCTTGAAGGTGTATTGGTGCCTGAGATATGGATTGCTTTTTCGAAGGCCAGCGGAATAGATGAGCTTAAAAGAACCACAAGAGATGAGCCCGATTACGATAAGCTTATGAGATGGAGAATCGGTATCCTTAAGGAGCACGGTCTCGGACTTAAGGAGATTCAGGACACGATTGCCACAATCGATCCCCTTCCCGGAGCAAGGGAGTTTCTTGATAAGCTTCGTGAGAAGACTGAGGTTATTATTATAAGTGATACCTTTACTCAGTTTGCGAAGCCCCTTATGAAGAAGTTAGGCTACCCCACAATCTTCTGCAATACGCTTGAGGTTGCGGAGAGCGGTGAGATTACAGGATTTAAGATGCGAATCGAGCAGTCCAAGCTTTCTACCGTTAAGGCGCTTCAGTCTATCGGATATGACACGATTGCAGCCGGCGACAGCTACAATGACCTTGGCATGATTCAGGCTTCCAAGGCAGGCTTTCTTTTCAGAACCACGGACAAGATTAAGGCTGATTACCCGAATCTTCCCGCGTTTGAGACTTACGACGAGTTCTACGATGCAATCGTCAATGCACTTGATGAATAAAGATTAAGACCCCCCAAGGGTGTGCGAAAAGCACACCCTTTTTGATTTTATGCTATTAAAATTCCCTTTTACAAAACGTTAATTATCAGACTTTATGATAAATTTATCTATATAAGGGGGACACGTATATGGATTTTCAGAAAGTGGCCGAGAGTTTAGGCGCTATGACATGTGTGGTTTCGGTAGAAAAAATAGGAGAAGACGATTACGGTAAAGTCTGCATTGTTGCGGGCAATAAAGCGTATGTTGACTCAATCGAGCATCCTATGGGCGGTGTCGAAATGCTTACCAAGAAATTCGTGCCCGGCCAGGAGTATACCGCATACCTTACAAAGGACTTAAACTTCGAGGACGCATGCTACCGTGCTGCGGTTAAAAAGAAAGTAATTCATTCATATGCTCACCCCGACAGATTCGAGGTGTGGTTCAACATGGTATTTATGCCCCTTATGTATGAGGACGGCGATACCTGCTACTGCACATATACCATGGAAATCAATTTCGAACCCGACGCGGAGACTATGTCCAACGTATCAAGCGACATCGCCGGTCAGGTTCTTAATACCTGTATTAAGTTAAGAGGCGCGGACGATTTGCGTTATGTCATGAAAGATGTAATCAAGGACATCCGTGCGATTTGTTCTGCAGAAAGCTGTAAGGTAATGCTTCTTGACACAATCAAGCGCCAGTGCGACTTGCTGTGTGAAGACATTGACCCGAACGCTCCGCTTCTTCCTATGCAGGAATATATAGACAACGATGAAGATATGTACGGACTTGCGCTTTCCTGGGAGAAGACAATCAGCGGAAGTAACTGTGTTATTGCCAACGACAAGCATAGTTTTGACGTAATCAAAGAAAGAAACCCGAGATGGTATAAGTCTCTTAAGAGCGCAGCGGTTGAGAACATCGTTCTTTTCCCGCTCAAGGCAAGAGGCGAGATTCTCGGTTATATTTGGGCGGTTAACTTCGACCCCGAAAAGGCTCCCAAGATTAAGGAAGCCCTCGAACTTACCACCTTTATTTTGGGTTCCGAAATCGGTAACTACCTGCTTCTTGACAGGTTAAAGATATTAAGCTCCATCGATATGCTTACAGGCGTATTAAACCGTAACGAAATGAACAATCTTGTTGATTCACTCTGCACGGGCAAGCGCGCCAAGGGCAAGTCTGTCGGAGTTGCTTTTGCCGACTTAAACGGCCTTAAGACGGTTAACGACGAAGAAGGTCACGAAGCCGGTGATGCGCTTCTTAAGCGTGCCTCGGCAGCACTTCGTTCCGTATTTGGAGATGATGAAATTTTCAGAGCGGGCGGCGACGAGTTCTCAATTATTGTAACCGACACCACGGAAGAAGAACTGGCTAAGAAAGTGGAGCAGTTAAGAGAAAACTCCAAGGAATACGATAAGGTAAGCTTCGCAATAGGTTTCAGCGTTGAAGCTAATGCCAAGAACGTGCGCAAGGCTTTAAGAAAAGCCGACGAGAATATGTACGAAGACAAGCGCATATTCTACGAGAATCACCCGGATAAAGTAAGAAGAACCACCAATAAAGATGACTTTGCATTTCAGGTAGAGGGAAAAGGAAAAAAGGGAAAGAAGACAGATGCTTAACCTTGCAGGGGCACCGGAAAAATCATATAAGAATCCTTTAAGCAGGCGCGCCTTCGGGGTGTGCCTGGTTTTCACGCTCATCCTTTGTTTTATCATGGGAACAATAGGCTATATTGTGTTCCAAAGGAGCATGATGAAGCAGTATGAAATGAATCTTTCCGACATAATCGAGCTTACCTGCGAAAGAATAGATCCCGACGATATAGAGAAGTGCTTCGAGACTAATGAACGTTCCGAAAAGTTCGAAGAGCTCAGTACTTTCATGAACCAGATAAGAGAGTCTTATGCTCTCGACCACATCGCCCTCACAAGACCAATCAAAGAAGGCGATTCTTATGATGTTATTCAGATAATGTCCGGTCTTACCGAAATGGAGAAGCAGGGCGGCGGTACCATAGACGCTCCCATTCCGTATCTTGGCGACAGGATTGGTTTTGTATTCCCGCCGGAAATGCTTCCGGGGATTTATCAGGAGTTTATGTACTCCGATAAGATTTCTTTTATAACCACAAAGACCGATTACGGCAACACCTACAGAGGCGCCGTAACTGTTCGTAAGAATAACGGCGAGCCGGTGGGACTCTTAACCGCAGGGTTATCCCTTGAATTTATAGAAAATACCGAGACGCAGTATCTGCAGATTGTTCTGATAGCTACAATTCTTCTCGGCGTAGTATTTATTTCGTTCATGCTTCTTTGGCTGAGAGCGAGAGTTATTAAGCCCCTTAGCCGTATTGAGAATGCGGCAAGTGATTTCGAGTCAAGAAGTCGCAACCAAAAGAACCCGGATGTTCTGGTTATGGACCTTCCGCCCCTTCATACGGGTGATGAACTTGAATCGCTGTCTGAAGCGCTTAATTCCATGTCGGTGAGCATGAAGAATTATGTTAAGGACTTAATGAAGTCCGCCCAGACAGTGGACAACCTGCGACAGGACCTTGTGGTTACCAAGAAGCAGGCCATGCAGTTTAGCGAACTTGCGATAAAGGATGCTCTTACCGGTATCCGCAACAAAGCGGGCTACGACAAAGAAGTCGAGAAGATTGCCAAGGAATTTGAAGAAGGCAAAACAAGATTTGGCATTGTAATGATAGACCTTAACTATCTTAAGAAGATAAACGACGAATACGGGCACGAAAAGGGTAACATTGCAATTCAGAATCTGTGCAGACTCGTGTGTACCATATTTGCCCACTCGCCCGTATTCAGAATCGGCGGTGATGAGTTTGTGGCAGTGTTAAGAAATAACGACTACGACCATATTGACGATCTGATAGACGAGTTTAATGACACTATTGCGAGCACCGGCAACGATATAAACTTAGAGCCGTGGGAGCGCACTTCCGCAGCGATAGGATATGCCCTGTACACCGAAGGCCTCGACCTTTCCATCGACGATGTATTCAGACGTGCCGACGAAGCGATGTATGAGCGAAAGAAAGAAATGAAAGCAGCAAGAGAATAACAATAAACAAAGAGGATGATTACATTGTCCCAATCGTTACAATTTGCTTGCATGCCGATAGAATCAAGAGTAAACTGTTTCTTGTGATGCAGATATAGTTCATCGGTAGAATGCGAGCTTCCCAAGCTTGAGAGGCGGGTTCGATTCCCGTTATCTGCTCTCTTTATATGCTTGGTTGGAACCGTGGGTTATGCAATGGGACGGACGGAAGGACGACTATGTATTACGTATTGATCGGAGTTCAGCTTTTAGCTATAGCGTTTTCTATATTCAGTACCATTCTTTTGATAAGGCTGCAAAGCTCTTTGGAGAACAGGTACCTGTTTATCTGTGCAATCAGCATCGACATTTACGCGGTCGGATATCTTCAGGAGATGCTTATTCATACGGAGGACGGCATTCGTATAGCGTTGTCGTTTGAGTATTGCGGTCTTGCTTTTACCGCGTTGGCCTACGCTCTCTTTATTTTCAAGTATTGTAATGTTAAAGAAATACCCAGATGGATACCCAAGCTTATGTTTGCGTACTGTCTTTTGGTAATGCTTTCCGTTCAGGCAGGCCCGCTTACGAAACTGTATTACAGCAGCTTCTGGGTTTCCAATGAAGGTGTATTCCCGCATGCGGCCACTACCAAGACGCCTCTGTATTATTCGTTCGCTGTATTCCAGGCAGGATTGATAATAGCAAGTGCTGTGGCTATCCAGATAAGACGCAGGAGAACGCAGAATGCGGGTGAAAAGCGTAAGCTGATGATTCTCTTTATAGAAAGCCTTGTGCCCCTTTTAGGCCTTGTGGGAACGGTTACGCTTAACTTGGGCGGCTGGGATCCGAGCCCGTTACTTCTTAGCTTGCTTGTAACGTCGGTAAGCTTGACGCTTCGGGGCGGTCAGTTTTACGATACGGTTTCTTTTGCCGTTCAGAACCTGTTCCAGAATGTGGGAAGCCCGGTCATTATTGCGGATATTTCCAAGAACTATTTAAGCAGCAACAAGGCCTGCGACAGAGTATTCCCCGAGCTTAAGAACTGGAGAGGCGGACACAGCCTTTCGGACCTCGGCGTAGACCTCTTCGCCGACTCGTCCAATGCGGACTTTGAGAGAGCGGGACGTTATTACAAGAGTTCTTTTACCAAGCTTATCGAGCGCGGAAGACATATAGGCTACACAATAGTCATTACAGATAATACCGACGACAAGGTAGCGGTTGAGAGCATGAGACACCTCATGGAAGCTGCAGATGCGGCCAATGAAGCAAAGAGTACCTTCCTTGCCAACATGAGCCATGAGATTCGTACTCCTCTTAATGCAATCATCGGTATGTCGGAGCTTTCGGAGCGAGAAGTTTCGGAGAGTGTCATCCGTGAGTACAACGGTCAGATTAAGGCTGCGGGCAAGATGCTTCTTGAGATTGTAAACGACGTGCTTGACTTCTCAAAGGCCGAGTCCAATAAGCTTGAGCTGGTGCCGGTGGAGTTTGACACCGCGGACTTCCTTGACAGCATTATTAACGTAATCAACTCGCGTATCGGGGACAAGCCCATCGACTTCCTGGTGGACATTAATCCGAACATTCCGAAGACGCTTTACGGCGACGACGTTCATATCAGACAGATTATCATGAACCTTCTCTCCAATGCCGAGAAGTTCACAAATACGGGCCACATCAAGTTTACGCTGGATTCCGACAGTGACGGTATTATCGTTCGACTTAAGGGCTCGGTTGAGGACACCGGTATCGGTATCAGGGAAGAAGATAAAAAGAAACTGTTCACCGCTTTCCAGCAGCTTGACGGTAAAAAGAACCGTCGTACCGAGGGCAGCGGTCTCGGACTTGCGATTTTTGCCCAGCTTGTAACGCTTATGAACGGTACTTACAGGCTCGAGAGCGAGTATGGCAAGGGAAGTACTTTCTTTTTCGAAATCGATGTGGGATGCATCAATTCGGCTCCTTTTGCCAACTCCGTACGAGAGTGCGTGAATGTGCGTAAGATGCCTGCGTTCTCGCTTTACAAGACAAGGACGGACGAGGAGGATGAGGCGAAGGATACGATGCCTTCGGTAATTCCCGACTATTCCTCTTACAATATTCTCGTGGTGGATGACAACAAGGTTAACGTTAAGGTGCTGTCGGCATTCCTTAAGCACTTTAAAGTTACGGCGGATTCCGCATTATCGGGTGCCGAGGCCCTTGAGAAGGTTAAGCAAAAGAAATACGACCTTATCTTTATGGACCACATGATGCCCGATATGGACGGCGTGGAAACGGCGAAGCGAATAAGAGCAATGGATGATATGTATTATCACGACGCGCCTATCATCGCTTGTACCGCAAATGTTGTGAAGGGCGTTGAAGAGATGTTTATTGAGGCAGGAATGAACGATTTTGTGCCCAAGCCTATCCAGCTTGAAGTGTTACAGGAGAAGATGGCAAGATTTCTTAAGTAGTTGATTTATGGTATAATTAAGGGCGCGACAGTGAGTCGCGCCTTTTTATTATTGCTGGCGATTTTGGAGGGTTAACATGAGAATAGGAGCTTTGGAAGCCGGCGGTACCAAGATGGTATGCGCTGTAGGCGATGAACTCGGGAATATATATGACAAGGTAACCATACCGACGGAGACGCCGGACGAGACCATGCCTAAGATGATTGAGTATTTTAAGAATGCTCATATTGATGCGTTAGGAATCGGCTGCTTCGGACCGGTGTGCCTTGATAAGAACGATGCCCATTACGGATATATAACGTCCACGCCTAAGATTGCGTGGCGCAGTTACGATATTGTAGGGGCATTTGAAGCATCGCTCGGCGTGCCTGTAGGCTTCGATACCGATGTGAATGCGGCGTGTCTCGGCGAGGTCAGCTTCGGAAGCGCTTCGGGTCTTTCGGACGTTTTGTATCTGACTGTGGGCACGGGAATCGGTGCGGGAATCTATTCAGGCGGTAAGCTGCTTCATGGAAATCTGCATCCGGAAGCGGGGCATATTCTTTTGCGACGTCATCCTGCGGATACGTATGCGGGCAAGTGCCCTTATCACAAGGATTGCTTCGAAGGACTTGCGGCAGGACCTGCGATTGAAGAAAGGTATGGTGTGTCGGCTCGTGAACTGTCGGATGTCAAGGCTTGGGACATTGAAGCATATTATATAGCGCAGGCGCTGGTGTCTTATATATTGATTCTGGCACCTCAGAAAATAATTCTCGGTGGTGGCGTAATGCACAAACTCGAGCTGTTTCCGATGATACGTGAGCATGTTGAGAAGCTTTTGAACGGGTACATTGTCACCCGCGAACTTAAAGATTTAGAAGAGTACATTGTACCGGCGAGCCTCAATGATGAGCAGGGCATTAAGGGGTGCCTGGTATTGGGAAGAGATGCATAAGAATAAAAAGAGCCCGCGCTGTATGGCGCGGGCGAATTTGTTATGCGTAGTTAGTTTATTTTGTATAAGTGTTTGTTGCAGTTGAAACGTTTATCCTGTATAATGTATATACATTATACAGGAGGTGCCATATGAAGGAAGTTGCTATAAGATCTTGGGGAAACAGTCTTGGTATCAGAATTCCCAAAGAAATTCTTGATACTTTGCAGTTAAAGATGTCTGACATGTTGAGCATCAGTGTTGAAAATGATGCTATTGTACTCAGAAAACAATTTACGCATAAGACTTTTGAAGAGAGACTTGCAGAATATAATGGCGAAATATCCTTTTGTGAATTCGACTGGGGAGAACCGAAAGGAAGAGAGATGCTATGAAAGATTTTTCGCAAGGAGACATAATACGTATAGAAGGATTTAAAAAGCAATTATTCATTATAGTCAGCAAGAATGCTTTTATTAAAGCTATGGGAGTATTTCATGTTTGCCCTATAATCCCCAATATTCCGGATGGGCCTATTCATATTAAAATTCAAGGAAAGAAAGGCGAAAACGGAACTGTGATTTGTGAACAGGTTAAAGTAATCGATCCGATTGCCAGAAGCTGTAATAGGGTGGACTCGTTAGCCTATGAGGATATAATGAATATTTCTGATGCTGTGCAAGGCATGTTTGAATATGACTAAATGAGGTACATGAGAATGGGAAGTTTGTATAATCGCGCCGAAATCTATGATTTGTTTGACAACGAGAAAAGATATGAGGCGTACAAGAAACATTGGGAGGCAATATTCGCGGGCAAGGATATTAAGTCGATGCTTGATGTGAGCATCGGCTCGGGAAGCGTGACATTGCCGGTTGTTGACCTTGGGGTTAAGTTAAGCGGCTCCGATTTGAGCGAGGAAATGCTTAAGAACTGCGGCGCGAAGGCGTCAAAAAAAGGTGTCGACGTTACGCTTAAGTGCAGCGATTTTCGTGGACTTGACTGCTGGGGCGACGAGAAATTCGATCTTGTGGCAAGCACGGGAAATTCACTTGCATATGTAAGTAATGCCGATGTTGAGAAGACTCTTGAAGAGATGGATAAGCACGTAAAGGCCGGCGGATATCTTTATTTTGACTCCAGAAACTGGGAGAAGATTCTTAAAGATCATCAGAGATTCTACACTTATGATCCGATGTTTGTCGGCGAGACCCGTGTGAATCTTGTGCAGCTCTGGGACTACAATGATGACGGTTCAATGGTGTTCAATCTTCTTTATACGTTTGAACGGGACAATCATACGGTGCAGAAGGAGATATTTGAGGAGCACTACAATCCGTTTCCTAAGGCGCTTGCTATCGATAAGTTGAAGGCTTGGGGCTACGGGGATATAGAGCTTAAGTGCTTTCCGGCTCAGTTTGAGATGCCTTCTTTTGAAAAAGTGGAATGGTATAGCGTGATGGCCAAAAAATCTTGATTACATTTGTGCAAAAAGTATGTACATTTATATTACATTCTTTAATCCAATGGGTATATCATATATTCAGTGAAAATGGATTAGGAGAAGAGATATGAGTGTAATCAAGAAACTGGCGCCCAAGATCGATGGGTACCGAAAAGAGACGATACTCACTCCTACGTTTATGCTGGGAGAGGTAGCGCTCGAATGTATTATTCCTTATGTTATGGCCACGCTCATCGATGAGATGACCGGCGTTTCGTTAACACCCGTGCTTAAATACGGAGCAATCTTAGTGGCGTTGGCATGTTTTTCTTTGTTCTGCGGTATGAATTCCGCGAAGTTTGCGGCAACTGCTTCGGCGGGCTTTGCCAAGAATCTGCGCAGGGATTTGTTCTACAGGACGCTTGATTTTTCTTTTGAGGATATAGACAAGTTCTCGTCCTCATCGCTTGTTACAAGACTTACGAATGATGTGACACAGCTTCAGATGGCCTTCCAGATGCTTATCAGAATGGCGGTTCGTACGCCGCTTATGCTGATTTTTTCTGTGTGCATGGCTTTTTCCATCAACAATAAGATGGCATGGATTTTTGTGGGCATCATTCCTTTCCTGGGAATCGCCTTGTATGCGATTTTTCGCGTTGCACACCCTATATTCAAAAGAATATTCAAGAAGTACGACGCTCTTAACAACTCCGTGCAGGAGAACGTTGCGGGCATCCGCGTAGTTAAGGCATTTGTACGAGAGGACTATGAGCAAAAGAAATTCAACGCGGCATCCGAGGAAGTTCGTAAAGACTTCACTCACGCCGAGAAGATTCTTGCTCTCAACAACCCTTGCATGCTCTTTAGTATCAAGGTGACGGTGCTTCTCGTATGTTGGCTCGGCGCCAAGATTATTATCGGCACTAACGCGACTGAGCTTACAACCGGTCAGCTGTCATCGCTTATCGCTTACGGCGTGCAGATTCTTTCGTCACTCATGATGCTTTCGATGGTATTTATCCAGATGACCTTCTCAGCTGAGGCGGGTAACCGTGTGTGCGAAGTGCTCGACCATGAATCGGCTCTTAAGTCACCCGAAGGCGGTTTGACGGAAGTTAAGGACGGAAGCATTGAGTTCGACCATGTTTCTTTCAAATACAGACCCAATTCAAGGCGTACGGCGCTTACCGATATCAATCTTAAGATTGAGTCGGGGCAGACCATCGGTATTATCGGTTCCACCGGTTCCTCGAAGACCACGCTTATTCAGCTTATTTCAAGACTTTACGATGCTACGGAGGGCGTGGTACGAGTAGGCGGAAGAGATGTGCGCGAGTACGATTTGACGGCGCTTCGCGACCAAGTGGCTGTGGTACTTCAGAAGAACATTCTTTTCTCGGGAACGGTCAAAGAAAATCTCCGTTGGGGTAACAAAGAAGCTTCCGACGAAGAGCTGGTACGCGTATGTAAGCTTGCCCATGCGGATGAGTTCGTACAGCAGATGCCCGAGAAATACGACACTATGCTAAGTCAGGGCGGTACCAACGTATCCGGCGGACAGAAGCAGAGACTTTGTATCGCAAGAGCGCTTCTTAAGAAGCCTAAGATTCTGATTCTCGATGACTCTACCAGCGCAGTCGACACCAAGACCGATGCGCTTATCAGACGCGCCCTCAAGGACGAGATACCCGCTACCACCAAGCTTATTATTGCGCAGCGTGTAAGCTCCATTGAGGACAGTGATGTAATTATAGTTCTCGACGGCGGTAAGATTTCCGAGATGGGAACCCACGCAGAACTCATGCAGCACGGAGGTATCTACAGAGAAATCTACGATACCCAGACTTCCGGGAAGGAGGTGGCTGCCAATGCCTAGACCCATGCGAGTAGTTACCGACAAGAAAATTGACATGAAGTCCCTTAAGAGACTCATGGCATATGTATTCAAGAAGTACGGAAAGAGCCTGATTGCGGTGGTTATCTGCATTATCATCAGCTCCGTTTCCACAGTTATAGTTAACATGTTTATGGCCAAGCTCATCGACGGCGTAATCGTGCCAGGCTTATCGACCGGCTTCGATGCGGTTAAGGCTAAGCTTGTACATATTATTGAGCTTATGATTCTCTTCGATGTGCTGGGAATCGTGGCGGCCATTATTTATCCCCGTATCATGGCAACCGTCGGACAGGGCACCATCAAGTCCCTTCGTGACGATATGTTTGACAATATGGAGACGCTGCCGATTCGCTACTTCGACTCCAGAACTCATGGCGAAATAATGTCTTCCTACACAAACGACGTTGACACCATCCGTATGTTGGTCGGACAGAGTATCCCCTCTGCGGTATCGTCGATTATGACCGTAACCGTTATTTTCCTGACAATGCTCAGGTACAGCTTCTGGCTTACCTTCGGAATCATTCTTTTTATAGTACTCATGTTTAAGGTGACCAAGAAGTACGGCGGCAAGAGCGCTCGCTTCATGAAAGCCCAGCAGAAATCGATTGCCAAGGAAGAGGGCTTCATCGAGGAAATGATGGAAGGTATGAAGGTTGTTAAGGTCTTCACCCACGAGGACGAGGCCAAAGAACAATTCGATGCGTTAAACGAGCAGTTATTTAACGATGTTAAGACAGCGAACGCCGCAGCCAACACACTGATGCCGGTACTCGGCAACATCGGTAACCTGATGTATGTTGTAATTGCAATCCTCGGCGGACTTATCGTGGTGCTTAATATCCCCAACCTTTCGCTTACGGGAATCGGCGCACTTACAATCGGTGTTATTATTTCTTTCTTAAGCCTTTCAAGACAGCTGTCCCAGACGATTGCGCAGATTTCCATGCAGGTATCGTCCATCGCCATGGCACTTGCCGGAAGCGACAGAGTGTTTGCTCTTATCGACGAACAGAGCGAGGCCGATGAAGGCTATGTAACACTTGTAAATGCCAAAGAAACCATAGCTGAAGGCCTCACCGAGTGCGAGGAGTTCACAGGTAAGTGGGCTTGGAAGCACTTCCACAAGGCCGACGGCACCACCACTTATGTGGAGCTTAAGGGTAACATCGAAATGGTGGACGTAGACTTCGGTTACGAGCCCGACAAGCAGGTGCTTCACGATGTAACGCTTTACGCCAAGCCCGGTCAGAAGATAGCCTTTGTAGGCGCTACAGGCGCAGGCAAGACCACTATCACGAACCTTATTAACCGTTTCTACGATATACCCGACGGTAAGATTCGTTACGACGGTATCAATATTACAAAGATTAAGAAGGATGACTTGCGTAGGTCCCTCGGTATGGTACTTCAGGACGTTAACCTCTTTACAGGTACCATCATGGATAATATCCGCTACGGTAAGCTCGATGCCACCGATGAAGAGTGTATCAACGCAGCTAAGCTTGCGAACGCTCACGACTTCATCATGGGACTTCCGAACGGCTACGAGACAGAACTTACAGGCAACGGCTCACAGCTTTCGCAGGGTCAGAGACAGCTTCTTTCGATAGCAAGAGCTGCGGTAGCTAATCCTCCCGTAATGATCCTTGACGAGGCAACATCCTCCATCGATACCCGTACCGAAGCCATCGTACAGCGCGGTATGGACAACCTCATGGAAGGCAGAACCGTATTCGTAATCGCCCACAGGCTTTCGACGGTGCGTAACGCCAATGCCATCATGGTACTCGACCACGGGCGCATCATAGAGCGAGGTACCCATGACGAGCTGATAGCCGCAAAAGGTACATATTATCAGCTCTATACAGGTGCATTCGAGCTTGAATAAAAATTTGGTTAAAATATGCCGCGACCTATATAAAGGTCGCGGTTTTTTTGTCATAAAAAACAATTGACCGCCTTAAGACTATGCGCGCATAATATGAGGCATATTAATATTTGAGAGGGTGGTATTATGAACGATGGAATAAAAATTCGCGTGGCAGAAGCCGAAGACGCGGAAAGACTTGTGGAGATTTATTCATATTATGTACTGAACACTGCGGTTTCTTTTGAATACGAAGCACCGACCGTTGAGGAATTCAGACAAAGAATCCTTAAGACCAAAGAGAAATACCCATACCTCGTATGCGAGAAAGACGGAAAGGTTATAGGCTATTCGTATGCCGGAGCTTACAGTGCAAGAGCCGCATATTCCTGGACCGCAACCTGCTCGATTTACGTTGACAAGGACTGCCGCAGACAGAAGATAGGCTCCACGCTCTACGCAGCTTTGGAGGAAAAGCTTCGAGCCATGGGCATTAAGAACCTTTTGGCAGGTGTGGCACACTGTGAGGAGAAAGACGAGTATCTTACTCACGACAGCTACAACTTCCACACCCGAATGGGTTATACCAAGGTTGCTCACATGAAGGCAATCGGTAAGAAGTTCGACAGATGGTACGATCTTTTGTGGCTTCAGAAAGTAATCGGATAATAAACAGGGGGATAAGCCCATAGCGACCATCGCCCTTAAGAGAATGGGCTTCGAAGAAACAGACAATGACGGCAAGACCGCATATATGAGAATGAAGTTATAATTTAAAAGGCGACGGGAATCTTACATAATTCTCGTCGCCTTATTTTACACTAATTTCTTAAGCCAGTTGGCACATAACTCTGCCCACTGGGAAACGCTAGGGATGTCCATTGCGAGGTCGTTGTGACCATCTGCAAGAGCGAGTCCGTGAACGCCTTCTGGGAAGAGGTGCATCTC
The DNA here is from genome assembly GCA_900100895.1 of Lachnospiraceae bacterium YSD2013. Lineage (GTDB taxonomy): Bacteria > Bacillota > Clostridia > Lachnospirales > Lachnospiraceae > UBA1258. The sequence goes on along the minus strand of FMTX01000021.1, from coordinate 40,678 downwards.
GAAGGGAACGCCCATAGCCGTGAGCGCCTGCCCCATTGCGAAGGAATTACGGGGGTCGTCGCTGTTGGTCTGCCAGATAAAGAAAGGCGGTGTCTCGCGGGAGATATTAACCTCCGGTGAGTAGTAGATAAGCTCTTCCTTGTCGGCAAAGAAAGGATTGCGAATCTGGTCGCTGAAAGGATCTACGAAGAATCCACCGGGTAACGCTGCAAAAGAAAATGCTCCGTATCCGAGCACTGCGCCGTCAGGGCGACATGACTCACGCTCTATCGGGTCTTCCGCTGAAGGGTTACCTGCATCGAAATGCGTAGCTGCGTTGCCGGATAACATTCCGCCGGCTGAGAAGCCCATGCAGATTACCTTATCGGATACGTCGAATTCGTCCTTGCGGGCGCGGATAAGGCGGATGGCGCGTTGAATATCAAGAAGCGCGTCCTTTCGGCCGTAGGGCTGAAGCCTGTAGGTGAGAATGGCGGTATTGAAGCCGTGAGCGGCAAAATACTCGGCTACGTTGAAGCCTTCGCAGCCGGTGCGGGTAAGAAAGCCGCCGCCGCAGGCTACGATGATTGTGCCTCGCTTCTCATCGGAAGCGGGAGCGCCCTGCGCGGGCACAAACACAATCGAAGGCTCCGGCTGGAGCGGAGCCCTGTCGTCGTAGCCGGGGGTCTTACCCTCGGGCCACAACGGAGTCACTATGGGAAAGCTTTTAACAGCTTCATTCCAGGTCTTAAGATTGGTCTCCACATCCATAGAGCCGTCGGGCTTACGATGTCTGGAAACGTTAATGATTACGCCGTCTTTGTCGACGATTTCTTTGAGCTTATTATAATTCTCCTGATACATGATGTCCCCCGTAAATTCTAGATAAGATTCTCGCCGGTAGTCTGGTCGAATACATGGATAAGCTTGGGATTAAAGTTAAATGTTAAGTCCTTGCCTATGGATACAAGGTCAAGGTCTAAGTCTGCGGTAGGAATAACAGCTACGATATCGTCACCGTTAAGATTGATGTGAAGGTGAACTTCGCTGCCCATCATTTCGGATACTTCGATCTTGCCGCTGAAGCCTTCATCAGCCATGGAAATGTGAACGGGTCTTACACCTACCGTAACGTCGCAAGCCTGCTGACCTTTGGCCTTAAGAGGCTCCTGGTGCTTGCCATCAAGGCGAATCTTGCGACCCTGAATTGTAATATAGTATTCACCGCCTTCTACGCTGAGAGGAACGTTGTGGAAGAAGTTAATCTGAGGTGTTCCTATAAATCCAGCCACAAAGGTGTTAACGGGGTGATTGAATACTTCCTGAGGAGTACCTACCTGCTGTATGAAACCGTCCTTCATAACCACAATACGGTCACCAAGGGTCATAGCCTCAACCTGATCGTGTGTTACATATACGAAGGTAGTATCGATTTTCTGACGAAGTCTGATAATCTCTGAACGCATCTGCCCGCGAAGCTTAGCATCGAGGTTGGAAAGAGGCTCGTCCATAAGGATTACCTGAGGGTTACGAACAATTGCACGACCGATCGCCACACGCTGTCTCTGACCACCCGACAAAGCCTTGGGAAGACGGTCGAGAATCTGCGTAATCTCGAGGGTTCTTGCAGCTTCCTGTACTTTTTCCAAAATGGTTTCTTTGCCCACTTTGGCAAGTCTTAATGAAAAGTCCATGTTCTCGGAAACCGTCATGTGAGGGTACAAAGAATAGTTCTGGAATACCATCGCAATGTTGCGGTCTCTCGGTGCAATCGAGTTACTTAAAGTATCTCCTATATAAAGTTCGCCGTCGGTAATCTCTTCAAGACCCGCAATCATACGAAGGGTTGTGGACTTACCGCAACCGGAGGGTCCTACGAGTACCACGAATTCTTTATCCTTAATTTCAAGGTTAAAGTCCTGAACCGCTACCACGCCTTCATCCGTAATCTGAAGATTGGGCACGAAGCCGTCTGCGGGAACGGGAGGCATAGCTGCCTTTTTAAGTTTCTTCTTTTTCTTCTTAATGTCATCCGCGATGGGATAAACTTTTCGGATTCCTTTTAAGGTAATGCTTGACATAATGACTCCTTCTAACCCCAAGCGGGTTATGTCTGTTTTATGCTACCATTATTGCATCTTTCTTTTTCCGTGCCTTGCAAATATGTAATCTCGATTTGTAAAAAAAACGAAAAGAGAATTTTTAAAGTCAATGAGTTTTTTTTAAGAGTATTGCCCCTTCCGATTTTGTATGATAGGTGCATGAGAATGTAAAAGAAAGGACATTGGCATTATGAAACTTCAACCTGCATTGATATTCGGCGAGCATATGGTGCTCCAGAGAGATAAGGAAATAAAGGTGTTCGGAACGTCTGCGGCGGACGACACCGTGACCGTTACTTTGTGCGGTGAGAGCGTATCCGCAATTGCTGAGGATGGCGCATGGGAAGTTACTTTAAGTAAGAAGGACGCGTGCGATAAGACCACGATGACCATTTCTTCCAAAGTAACGGAAGAAGTTATTGAGTTTAAAGATGTGGCTATCGGTGAGGTGTGGCTGGCCGGCGGTCAGTCCAACATGGAGTTTCTTATGAAGTTCGATTACGACTTTGAAGAGACGGCTAAGCTTCCCGATGATAATAAATTAAGGTACTTCTGCTATCCGCAGACCGCTTTCAAGGGATTTCTTGAGACAGAGAATAACTGCCCGAACTGGGGATTCTGGAGAAAGTGGGACGATGTTGAGAACAGGAAACAGTTCTCTGCGGTAGCTACTTACGCAGCCATGATACTTCGTAAGAAGCTTGATGTGCCGGTGGGAATCGTAGCCTGCAACTGGGGCGGAACTCCTGCGGCTGCTTGGACTAAGAGAGAAGACCTTGAAGCTAATCCCGCACTTAAGCCCGTTCTTGACTGGCATGAGTCCGAGCTTGAGAAAATCAACTGGGCCAAGTACATTACCGCAAGTGACAAGAAAGCGGCACCTCAGGACCCTCATATGCAGGAAGTTTTTGAACGAATGATGATGGGCGAGGATATGTCCGATTTCTTTAAGAACTTTGATCCTTCCGTATTCATGCAGGCAGATTTCGTGCCTTTTATGCCGGGACCGCGCTCGACTGTGAGACCTTCCGGATTATATGAAAACATGCTTACCAAGGTTGCGCCTTACACTATCCGCGGTGCGTTCTGGTATCAGGGCGAGGACGACGACGCAAGAGACTGGGCTGAGTTCTACGACGAAAGCATGAAGACCATGATTAAGAGCTGGCGTAATCTCTGGGGTTACGACTTCCCCTTCTATCAGGTGGAACTTGCTCCCTTCAAGGGCGTAGGCCCCACAGCGGCCAAGAAATACCCGCTTATAAGACATAAGCAGGCCAAGGCCGTTGCCGATACAGAGGATGCTTACGATATCTGCATTCTCGATGCGGGCGAGGAGCTCAACATTCATCCCCGCCACAAGAAAATCGTGGGCGAGAGACTGGGCCGCGTAGTTATGAAGCACACTTACGGCGACAATTCGCTGGTGGCCGACTGCCCGAGAGTTATAGGTATATCCAAAGAGCCTGAAGCGATAGTTATTTCTTTTGCCAATGCCGCAGGAGGAATTGAGGTGCGCGATGGACTCGGCGAAGTGCTTAAGATTAGCCAGGGAGGCCTTTCCAAGTCATATATCGCGGAGACCGACGGTGACAAGCTTGTTCTTTTGCTCAGATACGAGGCTCATAAGCCTGTAGAAATAAAGTATTGCGAAGAAAATTTCTGTAACGCGGCGCTTTTCAATTCGGAAGGCAATCCCGTGTACGGATTTGAGTTTGAGGCATAGGAGGAATTAAGAGATGCTGATTAAGGAAGTGTTGCCGAAGGTTCAGACCCACGGCAGAGTATTTTATGATGAAGAGAGAAAGGCTTTCTTTTGCAACTGGAGTTGCTCGGGCTTTTCTGTATTGATAAAGGGTAAGAGCCTGAAGGTTAAGGTTGAAGCTTGGGCAGATCAGATTCCGGGAATGCCCGGTATGCCTACGCCTCCGCCGGACTGGCCTTGTATCGGCGCGGTAGTGGGAGACGATCTTGTGTACCGTCACGAGTGCAAGGAGCTTCCCGAGGATGGCGAGTGGCTGACTCTGTGGGAAAGTGACACGGAAGTCGAAAAGGTAATCCGTGTGATTAAAATTTCCGAGAACTCACGCGGTAAGCTGGGAATTCTTGAGGTTGAAGCCGACGGGGAAATCCTCGAATACAAGCCCGAGAAGCGTCCCACCATCGAGATTGTGGGCGACTCAATCACCTGCGGATTCGGTAATGAAGCGCCCGACAATGCTTTTGAATTTAAGACAGTCGAAGAGAACGGCTGGGAAGCATACGGTGCCAGAGCCGCAAGAGAACTTGGATACGAGTTCTCGGTTATAAGTGAGTCCGGCATCAGCGCCGCCAAGCCCGAGCATCCGATGTTCCCCATGCATGCGATGGAGGATATCTACGGACTTCGCGACGAGCTCTGCGACAAAAAGTTTAATAAAGAACCTGTACAATGGAATTTCAAGGAACACAAAAATGATATCGTAGTCATCAACCTCGGTACCAACGATGCCAACCCCATCAGATTCTACAGAGAATTCGGTGAGATTGAGGGCATGGAGCAGTGGTTTAAAGCCCGCTACAAGGAATTCATCAAGCAGGTGCGCGCTTGCAACGGCCCCGACACATACATCTGCTGTACCCTCGGCCCCATGGACCAGTACCTGTACTACATCATCAGAGAAGCGGTTTCCGAGCTTGTGGCTGAGACCGGTGATGTCCGCCTCATAACCTTCCAGTACGTTTCCATAAACGTCATGACAGAAGGCTACGGCGCCGCAGGTCACCCTTCACTTAAGACTCACGCCCGCATGGGTAAAGAACTTGCAGCCTACATCAGAAAGTACATAGGAGAACTGTAATGTTAAAAGAAAAAGCAAACGCTATATATGAAAACATCGCAAGCTGGCAGGCACCCGCAGTAACGGATGACATGCCTAAAGGCGACATGCCCGGCGATAAGATAGCCATCGGCGAAGACTATATCAGAAAGGCTTCGAAGATATTCCCTAAGTTGATTAAGCTTATTGCCGACACCGACTCGGAAAAGGTTGTAGTATCCGTATTCGGCGGCTCCGGTGTGGGAAAGAGTGAGACGGCATCGCTTCTTGCTCACTACCTCAAGGCAGCAGGCGTAGGAGTATACGTACTCTCGGGCGACAACTATCCGAGACGAATTCCTCTTTACAATGACGCAGAGCGATTGTCGGTATTTCGCAGTACCGGCTTAAAAGGAGTCGTAAGTTCGGGCTGTTATAACGACTATGTCAAAGAAGAACTTTCCAAGCTTTGGGAGGCGGAGACAGACGCAGACCCCAAGGAAGCGGCTTCACGTGAATGGCTGTTCAGTTATCAGGCGGCAGGCAGACGCGCACTTCACGGCTACCTCGGAACTCCCGCCGAGCAGGATTACGATGAAATAAACGCTATTATCGAAGCTTTTAAGCGTGGCGATAAAGATATTTTCTTAAAGCGCATGGGTCGTACCGAAGACGAGCGCTGGTACGATAAGGTTTCTTTTGCCGACACTAATGTCTTAATTATCGAGTGGACTCACGGCGGCAACGAGAACCTCCGTGGTGTGGATGTGCCGGTTCTTTTAAACTCAACGCCCGAAGAGACGAGAGAGCACAGAAGACTGAGGGCCAGAGACGGTAAGACCGATTCTGCTTTTACAACCATGGTGCTTGAGATTGAGCAGGAAGAGCTCGACCGCGTAGGCAAGCAGGCCAAGATTATTATGGCCAAGAGTGGCGATTTTATCGACCCCGCGACGTTTTAGGAGGATAGCATGCAGAGCAAAAAAATGAGTATCGGAGCGATGCTTAACGCTTACCCCGACAGTATCGGCGGTAGATTATCTGATATCGTGGAGCTTCTTGATGATGAGAAGTTTAAGGATGTGTTTCGCTCGATTTATCTTCTTCCGAGCGTGTTCAATACAGATCTTGACAGAGGCTTCTCCCTTATCAATTACGAGATAAGCGAGACGCTTGCTTCGAAGCGCGATATAGAGAGGCTTCATGAGATAAACATCGACCTTACGATGGATTTTATACTTAACCATATATCCGTTCTTTCGCCGCAATTTCAGGACATTATTAAGAACGGTGAGAAGTCTGAGTACAAGGACTTCTTTATAAACTGGAACAGATTCTGGGAAGGCTGCGGTAAGATGACCGATAAGGGTTATATTCAGCCGGATGAGAAGTACATTAAGAACATGTTCTTCCGAAAGGAGGGGCTGCCGATTCTTATGGTGCGTTTTCCCGACGGAACCGATGTGCCTTACTGGAATACGTTTTATCAGAAAGTGATTTATAACGCTGTCGACCCGCTTAAGCTGGTGCGCGAGTGCGGACTTCAGTATGAGACGGCTGTGCGAGTGAGCGAGATTATCAATGTGGCCGTGGAAGAGGGCAAGGCTCCCGAGGATATTGATTTTGCAGGCTTTGAAGAGTATGCGGATATGCTTCGCGATTATCTTCAGGCAAACCGCAGCTACCTAGGCCAGATGGATTTAAATATCAAGTCTCCGCTGGTGTGGGACTATTACAAGGATACGCTTAAGAAGCTTTCGGATTACGGAGTTTCGATTGTCAGACTTGATGCTTTTGCATATGCGCCCAAGGAACCGGGGCTTAGGAATTTCCTGAATGACCCGGGCACATGGGACCTGCTTCAGAAGATAGACGATATTGCTTCCGGGCACGCATTGACGCTTCTTCCCGAGATTCATGCAAGCTACGGCGAGGGCACTTACAAGGTGCTTGCCGACAAGGGCTACATGGTATACGATTTCTTCCTTCCGGGACTTTTGATTGATGCTTTCATCCGAAAGAACGGCAGCTACTTAAAGAAGTGGGGCGACGAAGTCATCGACAATAACATTATGACAGTCAACATGCTCGGCTGCCACGACGGAATACCGCTTCTCGATCTTAAGGGACTTCTTCCCGAGGAAGATATTCAGAACCTTATCGACACAGTGGTTAAGCGCGGCGGTTACGTGAAAGATCTTCACGGAGCCAAGAACGTTTATTATCAGGTCAATGCGACTTACTTCAGTGCTCTCGGCGAGAGTGAGCAGCGTATGCTTATGGCAAGAGCCATTCAGCTCTTCATGCCCGGCAAGCCTCAAATCTGGTACTTAGACCTCTTCGCAGGCAAGAACGACTACGAAGCCATGAAGCGCGCAGGCGCCGGCGGTCACAAGGAAATCAACCGCACGAACCTTTCTTTGGCTGAGGCCCGCGAATTACTCGATAAACCTGTAGTCAAGAAGCAGCTCGAAATGCTCCGCTTCCGCAACACCTGCCCCGCATTCACCGAGGACGCCAAGGTCACTATTACATGTGAAGGCTCAGAAATGAGCATTACATGGATCAATGATAAGGGCACAGCGAGCCTGACAGTGGATTTTGAAAAAGAAACATACGAAATAAAGTGATGAACATGACCCCAGTGACTAAAAAAGGCTACTGGGGTCATGTTATATTGATTTATGTAAACTGCAAACGCAGTTTTGAGTCGCCACCAATTGACCCTGTAAGCTGATAATCGTTTGTAGGGTCAACACGAGAAATTGATGATAAAAGAAACACTGACCCTATATGTACAAAATGAGCCATAGAGTCATGTTCGCAAGAACACGCGAAATATTATGTAAACCAAATTGTAAAAGAGCGAGGCAGCATTACCTGTCTCGCCCTTTTCGTTGTAGGAACAAATTATGAAGAAGACGTTTATTTCTTGGGTGTGAATCTGGGAGCTCCGAACAGGGTGATTACGAAATCGTTGCTCTGAAGCTTGTCGTAGTAGTAATTGTATTTCTCTTGCTCGGAAGCGGGAATCATCGCAGTGTTGTTGTTTAAGTTGATGATGTCGAACTTGTCTGCGTATTTCTTCCAGTCGGGTCTGTTATCGCCGTTGGGGTTGCCGGTGGCTGCAAAGGAATACCAGTAGCCCTGAATGAGCTCCATGAAGTCGTAGTCGGCGCCTACCCAGTGGTAGGGGAAGAAAGGATTTCTTTCGCCGGAATCTACACGACCGAATACGTAAGGCATTTCGGCACAGTGAGGGGAACCTTCGTTATGTCCGCGCTCGGTTTCGTTTTCTTTGCTCATAAGCCAGATGTAAGCGTTTCTGCCGCGTCCTGCGCAGAGCTCACCGATTTTGGCGCTGCCAAGGAGCATGATGTCGGAAGCGATGGTGGATACCTGCTTGGCGGCTTCGATGCCATTGGTTGCGGGGTACCATTTCTTCATGTTCTCGGCGTTATCGGGGAAGGCTTCCTCGAGGTACTTGTGGAACTCTTCAACGGAGTACTTGGAAGCGTCAACTGCGGGGAATTCCTGAGCGCAGGAGCCCATAAGTACGTCGAAGTCGTTGAATTCGCCGGCGTCCATAATTTCTGAGTAAGGCTTGGGGATGAACTCGCCGTCTACGCAGAAGGTGAAGCCGAAGCCCATGGGACCGATGCCCTTTGAACGCTGGAACTCTTCATACTTGTCGAAAAGTTCCCAGGTGTCGCGGGTACGAAGCTCTGCGATGCTCTTGCATCCGATGTATTCCATGTATTCAACACCGAGCTTTTCCATGTTCTCGCGGGGACCGGGCTGCATGAAGCCCCAGTAAATAGGACCGCTTTCGATGGATACGCGGTTGATAATACCTTTCATTAAAGGCGAAGCGTGTAATGCACCTGTTCCCGCAGCACCGCCGGACTGGCCCGCAACGGTGATTCTGTCGGGGTCGCCACCGAATGCGGCAATGTTTTCTTTGACCCACTGACAGGCTTTTCTCATATCATATAATGCGTAGTTACCGCTGGTTCCGCCTGCCTCGGCCGTTAAGTCGGGATGGGCAAAGAAACCGTAGAATCCGAGTCTGTAGTTAATGGTAACAACCACAATATCTTTTCTCTTCGCAAATCCAATACCTTCACATACCACTTCACAACCGCTTCCGGCTACCATTCCGCCACCGTGAATCCACACGAATACGGGGAGCTTGGCATCGGGCTTATCAGCGGGAGTCCATACATTAAGGTAAAGACAATCTTCCTCGTACTGAGAAGGTGCCATAAACTGAGGTACTCCGTGAACATTGGCGGGCATGTCGGCCATTTCCATAACGTGCTGAACGGCGGCTGCGCTGTACTGTGTAGCTTTTCTTACTCCGCGCCAGCACTCGGGATCTTCGGGCTTTTTAAAACGACGCGCGCCTACGGGAGGAGCTGCGTAAGGGATACCCTTGAAAATCTTAACGTTTTCTTCGGCATAGCCCTGAAGCCAGCCCTGTTTAACCTTGACCTTGGCGTTTTCAAAATCTGTCATAGTATCTCTCCTTTATTCAATTAATAATGTGCTAAGTGTTTCTTTTTACATTTTAATATGAGGGGGAAGGGCAAAAGTATTAAAAAAGTGCTGTCGATTTTTGATTTTACTCATAAAGAGAATTTATTTAGAAATCGATGTGACATTTTTGAAAGTATACTTTTTTTGAATATGTTTTAATGGAGTTACTAAAGGAGGAGGTAGACTCTATGAAAAAGAAAATTTTAGCATTGGTTCTTACTATGGCTCTTGCTCTCACAATGATAGCCGGCTGCGGTAAGGAAACATCTAACGGAGGCGGCACTTCTACAAGCAGCAAGTCAGGTTCAGGTACAGCCACTACTGCAGAGCCTTCCGTAATCACACTCGACATGTCTACATTGTTTATCGTACCTTCACTTGAGGCAACACAGAAGGTCGAAGACGTAATCAACGATTACCTCAAGAACACACTTCATGAAGAGGGTTACAAGATTCACTTAAAGATTACTTCTATCGGTGATTATCTTCAGAAGATTCCCATGGAGCTTGCAAGCGGCGGCGACGAAGCACCCGACATCGTTCAGGTATTCTCACTTTCCGACTGGGCTAACCAGGGTTACATCATTCCTCTTGATGAGTACACAGGTACTGAACTTAAGCCTACACTCGATTTAATCGGCAACATCGTAGGCAGCGGTAAGTTATCCGGACACCTTTACATGGTTCCCAGATACTTCGGTACAGTTCTTGACTGGAAGTTCATCTATGATAAGAAATTTGTTGACGAGAGCGGCGTTGATATCTCCAAGGTTAAGGATCTTGATTCCCTCGGTGATGCACTTGCACAGCTTAAGGCCAAGTATCCCGACGAGAGATTCCTCGTATACTGCGACCAGTTCAACATGCTTTACAACTCATACACCAAGACTTCACAGGTTGGCACTTACACCGCAACCGTTGGCGAAAGCACACAGCTTATCAACTACTATGAGTCAGACGCATACAAGAACGCTATTTATAAAGCATACGAATTCCGTCAGAAGGGTTACGCAGATCCCGAAGGTTCAGCTAATACCTTATCTCATGACGCAGTTGTTATGAGCGGTTCTTCCAAGGGCGTTATCATGGGACACTCCGCTGACGTTGATGCAATTGCACAGATGTTCACAGAGCAGAACACTTACGGCGCAGAGTACGGCGCAATTTCAATCGGTATCGACAACCTTGCAACAGATACACTCGGTATCGGTATTTCACACTCCTGTAAGGATCCTGCCGCAGCAGCAAGATTCATTAACCTTCTTTACACAGATGAATTCATCTGGGATACACTTATCTACGGTGCTGAAGGTCAGGACTATGAGTGGAACGAAGACCACACGAAGGCTCACTATCCCGAAGGACTTGACTTTAACTCAATTCCTTACAACTGCTTATACTCCTGCGGTATGATCGGTAACGGTTTCCAGGGTATCGAATTCGAAGGCAACTCCGCAAACAGCGGTTCCGATAACGAATACGGTAAGGAGCTTATGGCTAGGGCTTGGTGTCCTCCGCTTTACGGCTTCACACCTTCCACCATCAACGTAATGAACGAAGTTACTGCAGTTTCCAACGTAGTTGAGCAGTACAACAAGGTTCTTACCTATGGTGACGTTAATCCCGATGTTGAGTATCCTAAGTTCCTTCAGGCTCTTAAGGATGCAGGTATCGACAAGATCTTAGAGGATTACCAGAAGCAGGCTGACGAATGGGTAGCAGCCAACAAATAATCACTCAGTGTTTGCCCATTAAGACTAAATAACACACACGGCGCGGGCAGGATGACTGTCCGCGTCTTTTATAGGTATTGCAAGGCAAAAGAAAATGGATAAAATGCATGAGGAAGGTTACAAAAATTATTAAGAGGTTATGCGTTTGGGTATATAATATAACGATGGGAAAGCGTGCCGCGGACACTAATCCTGACAATCCAAACGGAGCAACACAAATGAAAAAATCCTGGATAAACCGGGTAATGTTTTTGCTTGGAGGAACACTTATTACGTCCCTTCTTTTTCTGGCTGTGATATCGGTTACATACAGCTCTTTCTACAAGCAAAGCGTACTCGGCACCAACAACGGAATAGCGCAGAACTGGGCAACCTCCGTAGACAGCAGGCTCAACACCATTTATGAGCATGTCTACGATCTTGCGTCGACCATTTTTAAGAAAACAGAGGTAAGGCGTGACTCTGCGGCTATGAATTACACTATCCAGACCGAACTTCAGGAATCGATGACTTTTAAAGTTATGGCGTCATCGGATGTTACAATGTTCTTTATCCTCGATACCGAAGAAGACATTTTTGTCAACGCGACCTCGCGAGTTGTAACATCTTCCGTCAATGCCGGACTTAAAGCGTTTCTCAAAGAATACGCGCCTACCGATGCGGACTCCGTTTCCAATAAAAAATGGTCGGTAGTGAATATTATGGGTAAGCCTTATTACTACAAGGGCTTAAGCCTCGGCAGATACGTGATAGGCGCCGTGAGCGAGTGCGCCACCTTCGCGCCCGAACCCTATGGTGACAACGCTACGGGCAAAAGAAACTGCTATGTACAGTACGAAGGAGAGAACTTCTGCGTAATCGGTGACAACAGCACAGCGGAATTTGTGAACTTTGACAAGAGAGGCGATTACTTTGTCAAAGGATATGCGGTTTCGACTTCAAGACTTTCGGACTCGGATGTGGGACTGATCTTTATTACCAAGCCTCAGGGCCTGACCATTTCGGGAAGAATAGCGTCGCTGTTTCTTATCGTAGACAGCGCACTTTGCGTAATACTTATAGGACTTCTGGTAGTTAACCTCGATAAGAAAGTACGTATCCCGATTAAAGAACTTGTAATCGCCAATGAAGAGCTTTCCGACGGCGACCTTGACTACAGACTGGATGTTAACGACGCCGGCAGCAGCGAGTTTGAGGAACTCTACGGAAGCTTTAACGAGATGAGTGAGAAAATAGGCAATCTTACCATCGAATCTTACGATTTAAAGATTAAGAGAGAACAGAACCGTCTTAAGATGTTACGCGCTCAGATGCAGCCTCACACATTCTTAAACGGTATTACCACTATCAGCAACATGACTTACAATAAGGCGCCGGAGGAGATCAGAAAGTACATCTCCGACTTCGCGGCCTTTACAAGATATATGCTTCACACCGCAACCGACTGGACTACGGTGGAAGAAGAATTAAAACACATAGACAATTACGTGGACATGCAGAAATTAAGGTTCCCCAATAGCATCGAGCTTTCTTACGATGTGCCCGAGGAGGTTCAGGCATCGAAGATTCCGTACCTGATTCTTTTTTCACTGGTTGAGAATTCCTTCAAGCATGCTATGACACTTGTAAATACAATGTATGTTAAGATTTCGGGCGAGGTGTATGAAGAGCCTGAATTCAAGGGCATCAGACTTATCGAGGAAGATAACGGAAACGGTTTCTCCGCCGAAGCCCTTGAGAAGATTAACAATCCCGAGAACGACGAAATGTTTACCAAAGAACACTTGGGTCTTACCAATGTTCGCTACAGTTTGAAACTTATTTTTAACAGGGACGACCTCTTACGTCTTTCCAATAGGGAAGAAGGCGGCGCCCACGTTGAGTTATTGATTCCTTTCGGAGAATACGAAGATGAAACTTTTGGTATGTGATGACGACATTTCCACAATTGACGTGCTTCAGAGCAACCTCGACTGCGTGGAGCTTGGAATTTCCAAGATCTTACGCGCTTACAACGGCGAGATGGCCAAGCAGATAATTGACGAAGAAAAACCCGAGCTCATTATCTGCGACATCGGTATGCCCATCTGCAACGGACTCGAGGTACTTAAGTATGTCTCCGACCAAGGCTTAAACAGCGAGTTCACTTTCCTTACCTGTTACGAAAAGTTCGAGTACGCCCAGATGGCTATCGAGTACGGTGTAACAGCGTATCTTACCAAGCCTTTCGACCTTGACGAGGTTAAAAACTGCCTCGTTAAGATGATAGACAATCATAAAAAGAAAGAGGACAAAGAAGAGGTCCAGAGCCGTAAGGACTCCCTTATGACTTCAGTCTTTAAGCAGGCCTGCGACGGAATGCTCGGTACTAATAAAGAAATGGTAGACACCGGCCTTAAGATTAACGGCATGGGCTTTACCGCCGACAGCATCTGGCGCATCGTATACACCCGCGCCGACATCGTGGATGCCATCAAGAACGGCTGGAACAAGGAGCTGCTTCTTTTTACAATTAATCGTCTGCATGATGAGGTACTTACGAATTATGTGGGTTCTGCGCATACGGTTGTGAATTCGGACGACAGATTCATATGGAGCTTCTGCTTTGTAAAGGATGCGCCCGAGGGAGAACTGCTTAAGCAGCGTTGTGCGGCACTTGGAGATTTCTGCGTAAATCATATGCATCTTAATCCCGTGACGCTTATCAGTGAGCCGTTTCACTTCTACGAGACGACCTTCGTGGTGGCGCGCTTGTATGACCAGATGCGTAAGGCGAAGTTCTATCCCGGCGAGATTTTCTTTGAAAAAGAAGAATCCGGCACCGTCGGTCAGGAAGACATTGCCCTCAGCGAGAATCAGGTATTCTGGTACCTTAAGAATCGTGACGAAGAGGGTTACAGCGACTACATCGACTCGGTGCTTGAGAAGACCTACTGCACCAAGGGCAACCTCGACCAGATACGTAAGGAGATTACGAACCTGTTTATCACGTACTTCCGCGATAACGGTATGAGTATCAACAACATTTTCACCGACCAGGAGATTAACAAGCTCGACGAAAGAGCCGGTGAAAACAGAAATTCACTTAAGGAATATGCACTGGCGCTCTTTAAAATGCAGCAGACCAAGGCCAAAGAAGCCTTTGATTCCGAGGACATCATAGCAAGAGCGAAGCGTTACATAGACGAGCACTTCAGAGACGATATCGACCGAAACGATGTGGCGGCGGTTATATTTGTTACGCCCAATTACCTCTCGAAATTATTTAAAAACAACATGAACATGAACCTTCGAGAGTACATCAATCAGCTAAGAATCGAGGAGTCGAAGCGCCTTCTTTTGTCGACAGATCTGTCTGTCAGCGAGATTGCGACGCAGGTGGGATATTGCAATATTTCGTACTTCTCCACCGTGTTCCACAAGCTTATGGGCGTGGGTCCCTTTGAATGGAGAAGCGCCAAGGAAGAAACCAAATGAATTTAAAAGAACAGTTTAAAGTTGATATAGAAAGATACAAAGGTCTTAAGACACGAGGCGAGAAGGCTGCGTTTGTGTGGGATTATTATAAGTACCCCATCATAGCAATCGGCACCGCGCTTGTGATTCTTATACTGGTGCTTCTTAACAACATCGGGCGCGTCAAGACTTCCATGTACATGGTAATGGTCAATTCCGACGCGGCGTATGTGGAGTGCGACGACAGCGGCATTCAGGATATTCTTAAGCGTTCGGACTTCGAAACCGGTGGGAAGAAGATAGAGATTAACGCTTCCTACACTATCGGTTCGCCGGGCAGTACCACTTCGGACCTTGAGACCATTCAGGTGCTCAATGCGCTCTTTACCATCAGCGACATGGATATTTACATTGCTGACCGCACATACTTTGATTACTTTGCGGGGCAGGACGCTTATGCCGACTTGAGTCTTCTTATCGACAAGGAACTTTTGGAAAAGTGGGAAAACAATCTTTATTATGTGGATAACAGCTCGGGTCAGAGAATACTTGCGGGGATAATTATCCCTGAGGATTCGGTCTTTCATAAGGCCGGATACTACCATGACGAGGCGATTCTCGGAGTGGTGGGTCGCGCCGACAATCTCGAGGCTGCCGTTCAATTTGTGACCACTTTTTTAAAAGATTGAAATTGAAAGTCGAGTGTACTTTTTTTAATGTGACAGCTTTCTTTTGCAGATATGATAGTACTATCAGATGGATTGCAAAGGAGTGGGTTTATGTCACCGACTAAAAATAAGAGCGCATCGGAATTTGACAACGTCTTAAAACAGCAAAAGAAGAGCGCGCGCAAAGCAAGATTCAAAACAGATCTTCCGCTATATCTAATGATGGCACCGGGTTTGATTTACTTAATTGCCAATAACTACATACCGATGTTCGGTATATTGCTGGCGTTTAAGAGAATCAATTATTCGGTGGGCATTCTTAAAAGTCCCTGGGTTGCGTTCGACAACTTCGAATACCTTTTCAAAACCAAGGATGCTTTCATAATGATCCGTAACACACTTTGCTACAATGCGGTGTGGATTGTGATGGATATTGTGATTGCGGTATTTATCGCTATTTGCATGAACGAAATAGCGCAGAGAAGAGTTGCGAAGGTGATTCAGCCCATTATCTGCTTCCCTTCAATGGTTTCGGCGGTTATTCTTTCGTTCCTCGTATACGCTTTTCTAAGCCAGAGCTACGGATATTTGAACGCCACAATCTTTAAGGACAACCCCATAGCGTGGTATACCACAGCTTCATATTGGCCGATTATTCTTACCATAGTTCACATATGGCAGAGTGCAGGTCAGAGCTCGGTAATCTACATGGCAAGTATCGGCGGTATCGACAAGGGCTTGTATGAGTCCGCAAGAATCGACGGTGCCACCAAGAGAGAGCAGATCAAGTACATTACGCTTCCTCTTTTAAAGCCTATGATTATCATGCTTTTGCTCCTTTCAATCGGACGAATTTTCAACTCGGACTTTGGTCTGTTCTATCAGGTGCCTCTCGGAAACGGTATGTTATACGAGACCACTCAGACCATCGATACATTCGTATACCGAGCATTGATACAGAGCAACAACGTAGGCCAGTCATCCGCAGCCAGCGTATTCCAGGCTGTAATCGGCTTCGTACTCGTTCTTATGTCCAATGCACTTGTTCGTAAAATAAATCCGGAGAACTCATTGTTCTAAGGGAGGATTACTGTGAAAAAGAAAAATAACAACAAAATTAAGTTAATGAAGGGTGAACGCGGATTCCATTATATGGCTCTTGTAATCATGATCCTTATGATGCTCTTCTGCGTGATACCGTTAATCCTTATGTTCTCGGTTTCTTTGTCCAGTGAGAATTCCCTGGTACACGGCTACAGATTCATACCGGATGAGTGGTCGCTTAACGCTTACCAGTATCTGTGGGCGAAGAGAGTCACCATCGCAAGAGCATACGGACTTACGATTTTAGTTACCGTTGTAGGTACTGTCGCAAGCTTGATTATGACTTCAATGTTTGCTTATCCGTTGTCACGTAAGGACTTTAAGCCTCGTAATGTGTTTGCTTTTATTCTCTTCTTTACGATGCTTTTCAACGGTGGTATGACGGCTTCCTACATGGTATGGACTAGACTGTTCCACATTAAGGATACTATCTGGGCATATCTGCTTCCCGGAGGCCTAATGGGCGGTATGAACGTTATGCTTGTAAGAAACTACTTTAATGCAAATATCCCTTACTCCATTATCGAGGCGGGACGTTTGGACGGCGCAAGAGACTGGACCATTTATTCAAAGATTATGGTGCCTTTGTCTAAGCCCATTATGACTACAATCGGTCTTTTTGCCGCACTCGGTTATTGGAACAACTGGACCAACGGTCTTTATTACATCGGTAACCCTAAGCTGTATACAATCCAGGTATACCTCAAAAAGCTTATGGACAGCATACAGTTCTTAAAAACAACGGATCTTTCCAACGAAGCGGTTATGCTTGCGCAACGTAACCTGCCTACGGAATCGGCCAGAATGGCGGTTGCAATTATTGCTTTGATTCCTGTACTTGCGATTTATCCTTTCATTCAGAAAGAACTTATCAAGGGTATGGTTATCGGCGGTGTAAAGGGTTAATGCAAAGAACAGGAGAGTTACGATGAGAGAAAGAAAACCTTTTGAAACTGCTCGACCTGAAGAAGTGGGTATCAGCAGTAAACTGATTCTTGAATATATCGAGAACCTTGAAAAAAGTCAGACAGAGATGCACGGTCTTATGATTATGCGTCATAACAAACTGGTTACAGAAGGATGGTGGGCTCCTTTCGGACCTAACGTTCGTCACGGGCAGCAGAGCCACACCAAGACCTATGCGGCTACGGCTGTAGGTATCGCTTATACTGAGGGCTTACTTAAGCTTGATGAGAGATTAATCGATATCTTCCCCGATGAGTCACCCGAGAACCCCAGCGAGAACTTAAAGCTCTTGACAGTCAGAGATGTTCTTTGTATGGGATGCGGTATGGATACAATGCCATTTAACTCGGAGCACTGGATTAAAGACTTCATGCATACACCGGTCAATCACAAGCCCGGTACCACATACATGTACAATTCCACAGGTTCCACGCTTCTCGGCGCCATCGTGCGTAAGAAGACAGGCCTCGGACTTCACGAGTATCTGACACCCAGGCTCTTTAACAAGATCGGCATCAATCCCGATAACCTTCGCTGGATGTGCATGGCTGACGGTATGGAAGTAGGTGGCGGCGGACTGTTCTGCACTACCGAAGATAACTTCAGACTTATGAAACTCTATGCTGACGGCGGCGTATGGGAAGGCGAAAGAATCCTTGCAGAGGATTACGTTAAGCTTGCTACCACCAATCAGAACGATTCGGCTACAGAGTCCATCAATAACCCTGAGGCTTCCGATAACTTCTTAGGTTACGGTTTCCAGATCTGGATGTGTAAGCCTAAGAACGCATATCGTGCCGACGGTGCTATGGGACAGTTCTCAATCGTGCTTCCCGATCAGGATATGGAGATTTCCATTACAGAGACCGCAGTGGGCGCTCACTGGGCACAGAGCACATTGAATATTACATGGGACTTCATTGAGAAGATTACGGCAGAAGGCCCGCTTCCCGCGGATGATGAAGCTTTCGACGCTTTACAGAGAAAGTTGTCCCGCTTGAACATCGGCAATCCCGAATGTCAGCCTTTCAGCCCTACGGTTGAAAAAATTTCGGGCAAGCGCTTTAAGCTCGACAGCGGAGTATTTACTCCTTTTGCCGGCAACTTTATGATAGGCACCAAAGCAGACGGAATCACAGATTTCTCCCTCGATTTCGATGATTACGGTCTGGTATGGAATTTTGTTACCGCGTCGGGCAGGGCGGAGAGGATACGCTTTGCTACGAGCGGAACAAGATTCACGAACTTACTCGGCAAGCCTTCGGACCTTACCCAGTTGTATCTCGGCGATGCATTCTGGAAAGAAGAGAATGTGCTTGTAATGCACGGAAGATGGCTTGAGACATGTCTTGAAGATGTCTACACCTTGACGTTTGAGGGAAATAAAGTCACAATAGAAGCAGATAACAATTCAGCTTGGAAGTTCGGTGAACCGGAGCCTATTGTGGCACATATGCTTTAAGAAATGACAGTGGCGGCCCACCCCTGATTTCGGTGGGCCGTTTTCTTTTACAGAGGTAATAATGCAGTATAACAGTCCTTTTGTTAAGATACTTGAGACAATAGCAAACATGCTCATAGTGAGCTTCTTTTGGATAATTTTTTCCCTGCCGATAGTGACGATTGTTCCTTCGACAGCGGCGCTTTATCATACGACGAATAAAGTGATATTCGGACCGGGACACGGTAACGGTGTGTTTAAGTGCTTCTGGGACACATTCAGGGAAAATTTGAAGAAGGGGCTTCTTTTGTCGCTCATTATTGTGGTGGCGCTTGCTTTTATTGCAGAGGGGCTTTGGACCGGGTATCAGCTGTTCAGGGTTAATATTTTCGGCATGCTTTATATGATTCTCGGGGTGCTTATTACGATTGCGATTGTGCCGGCGATGACGTATGTGCCGGTGATGCTGTCGAGGTTTGATGCGCCGGTGTCGACGATTATAAGGCTGTCTTTGTATTTTTCTTTGAAGAAGCCGTTGATGAATGTGCTTAGCATCGTGTTGATCGGTTTCTTTGCGCTGTGCCTTGAACTGTTTCCGCTGTCGATTATGATTACGCCTGCACTGTATGCGGATTTCTTGAGACCGTTTATGGAGAAGAGCCTTAAGAAGTTTATTGAAGAGAATGTGGATATGGGCGAGGACGAGGCTGATGAGACTGCGGGCGACGGCGTTGCTGAGAAGGAGGAAGAGTGATGGCAGATATCAGACTTGAAGATGTTACCGTGATTTATCCTTTTCAGAAGGTGTCGGGAATATTCGGGCGCAAGCGTAAGAAAGAGATTCTTGCGCGTCAGAAAGCGATGCCTTACACGTCCAATGAAGGCGTGGTGGCTGTGCAGCATTGTTCGTTTGCAGTCAAAGAAGGAGAGCTGCTGGGAATCCTGGGACCGTCGGGTTCGGGCAAGAGTACTATTCTGCGAGTGATTGCGGGGCTTGAGGTACCGCCGCTTGGAAGTGTGTATTTCGGCGACAAGGACTGCACGGATATGAAGCCTGAGGACAGGGATGTGGCGATGGTGTTCCAGAATTATGCGCTTTATCCGAATCAGACGGTGTTTAAGAATATTGCTTTTCCGCTGGAGGTTAAGCATATTCCGAGAGAAGAGATTAAGGAGAAGGTTGAGAAGCTTAGTGTGCTTCTTGAGATAGATGATAAGTTAGAGAGCCTTCCGCAGGAGCTGTCGGGAGGAGAGAGGCAGCGTGTGGCGATTGGGCGCGCGCTTATCAGGGAGCCGCAGGTGCTTCTTTTGGATGAGCCGTTTTCGAATCTTGACCCGCAGATGAGGGAGAAGCTTCGTACGTGGCTTAAGAAGCTGCATGGGTCGATTAATACGACGATTGTGTATGTTACGCACGATCAGTATGATGCGATGGCGCTGTCCGACAGAATTATTGTGATAAAAGACGGTATTATTATGATGGATGATACGCCGATTAATGTGTACAATAATCCTGCCAATGAATTTGTGGCGGAGTTTTTCAGAACTAACAGTTAGGTTGGAGGGTATAGTTATGAACAGACCATTACAGATTAAGGGGCTCACTATCAGGAACCGTATTGCGGTACCGCCGATGGTGTGCTTTCACTGGACGGATGACAACGGATACGTATGTGACAAGAACATTGAGCACTATCGCGCGCTCGCTGAGGGTGGTGTAGGCCTTATTATTGTGGAGGCTACCGCTATTACAAAACGTTCACGTCTTGCGGATACAGAGCTTGGTATCTGGGAAGACGGCCAGATTGAAGGACTTAAGAAGATTGTCGATGTAATTCACGCAGGCGGAGCGAAGGCTTTCATTCAGCTTCTTCACGCAGGCGGCAACGGTATCGACAAGGAAGCCGATGCGCCCAGCGATATGGTATATCGCAAGGTCAACAACGCTCACGAGATGAGCAAGGAGCGCATCCGCGAGACTATAGATGATTTTGTGGCAGCAGCACTTCGTGCCGAGAAAGCAGGCTTTGACGGTGTTGAGCTCCACGGATGTCACGGATATTTGATTTCACAGTTCTGCAACAGCAGATGTAACTTCAGAACCGATGAGTACGGCAAGAATAAGGCATTGTTTGCCCGCGAGACTTTGGAAGCTATCAAGGCGGCTTGCGGCGACGATTTTGTAGTTGGTATCAGACTCGGTGCGTTCGAGCCGACTCTGGAGGACGGTCTTGAGAATGCTCGCTTCATCGCAGACTGTTGCGATTTCATCGACGCCTCCTACGGCGGCGACTGCGATGCTTTCGCGCCCGAGGGCTTCAAGTGCTCCGGCGCGGTATACGGTGCTTCCGAGATTAAGAAGATACTTCCCGATATGCCCGTCTTCGGCGTTCATAACATCAACAGCAAGGAGGACATCGAGAACGCCCTCGCCACCGGCATCGACATGGTCGACCTCGGCAAGGCTCACCTCGTGGATCCTGCTTTTGCCAATCATGTTCTTAACGGCGAGCCCTACGGTCAGTGCTTACACTGCAAGGACTACTGCCGCTGGAATCCCTGGGAAATGGCAGACCCCAACAAGAAATGCCCCGGCGCGCTGAAGTTCGCGCGCCCGCAGCAATAAAATCAAAGCCTCGGCTGAGCCGAGGCTTTTTGCTGTGCTATTTGACTTCGAGGGTTACCTCGGCGGAGCCGAGGGCGTCGGAGGAGATGCGGAGGGTGACGGGGCCGGAGGCGTAGCCGGAGCGGAGGACGGCGGTGGCGTGACCTTCATAGGTCACGGTGCGCTCGTCGGTGTAGAGCTCCTCGGTCATGGGGTTGCCGGTGCCGAAGCCTGCAAGGGCGGCGGGACCGGTGATGGTTGCCGTAAGGGCTACGGAGGCGTCGGATACGAGCCGTCCTGCGGCGTCTACGACGTCGATGCCTACGAAGGCACAATCGTGACCGTCGGCAGCGAGAGCGGCCTTCTCGGGCGCGAGACGAAGCGAGACGGCAGGGCCGGAGGCCTCAAGCGAGTCGCGGCTGACTTCGCGGCCGGCCCTGTAGCATACGACCTCAAGCTTGCCCGGAGCGTAAGCGACCTCGAAGCGAACGGAGTTCGGGTACGGGCGCTCAAACGAAACGGCCTTCCGGCCGACGCTCGCGCCGTTTAAGAACAGCTCCGCCTCCTCGGCTCTAGTGAATACCACTACCTCAACGGGCTTACCTTCGTAACCCGCATAATTCCATGATTTATAAAGTTCGGGGAAGCCCCACAAACTTGTCATTTCAACCTTGCCAAAGCGTGAAGGGTGATACGTGTATAAGTGAGCTTGCTCACTTCCGAATACTACACTTCGATAATCGCCCTGAGGACGACGGCGCCCTGTAATATCGAAGTCGGCGTCATTGGCTGTGCGCCAGGGATAGGGTGAAGTGCGGTCGGGCATAATATCCCAGGGATGTTCGGGAGCAGAAGGGTCACCGGGCTCTGAATAAACAGCCTTGCCTAATCCCGCCTCGCCGAGATAATCCCACGCAGTCCAGGTAAATTCACCGATTACGTAAGGGAACTTCTCGACAAGCGGCCATCTGTAGCCGATTTCTTTGGGAAAATTCTCGGAGCCTAGTATTACACGCTGAGGGAACATTTCATGGTCCTTTTCATAAAGGTCTTCCATGTAGTTGTAACCCACGATATCGAGGCCATTGGTGAAAGGCTCAGTGCCATCCTCCCACAGATTCTCGGAATGGTCATCTTCAGCATTCTGTCCGCCGTACTTACCGGCAGCCAAGTAATCATCAAGTCCGCTCCAGAAAGAACAGATACCGTTGCTTACGGGTCTCGAAGGGTCCAAAGCCTTAATGGTCTCTGCAAGTCTTGTAGCAACCGCATAACCGTTGCCAAGTCCGCCACGCTCGGGTATCTCATTACCTGTGGACCATATGATTACGGAAGGATGCTTCCTGTCACGGATGACAAAAGAAGTCAGATCCTCCTTCCAATGTGCATCGAAATACTCACTGTAATCTCCGCGTCTTTTCGCAATATTCCATGCATCAAACGCCTCATCAAACACATATATACCCACGCGGTCACATGCCTCAATAAGCGCTTCCGACATAGGATTGTGCGTGGTACGGATAGCATTGAATCCAAGTTCCTTCATACGCTTAAGCTTTCTTGCCTCGCACTCGTACAAAGAAATCGCGCCAAGCAAACCGTTATCGTGGTGCAGACATCCGCCTTTAAGCTTTACTGTCTTACCGTTAATACGCAGACCGCGTACAACATCTGCGGTAATGGTACGAACACCGAAAAGAATCGAATCTTCATCAACAGACTGTTCGGTACTCTTTTCAAAATGTGTACGATACTCGCCCAAATCAACAACGCTTGCCTTGACCTTATAAAGATTGGGAGAATCGGTATCCCACAGTACAGGGTTCTTTAAATTAACGGCAATATGCGCGGTCTCACAAGCACGCGGATTAACCTGTATAATGCGTGAAGCAGTTGCCTCGACAGCACTTTCATCGCTGCCGTCCTTATAAAAGTCAAGCGATACTCGCACCATACGATTTAAAACAGTCTCATTGGCAACATCGACGCTTGCCTCTAAAAAGGCATAGCCATCAGCAACTTCTTTGGTGTATACAAAAACACCGTTAGGCTTAATATGAACCCGCGGAGCATGGCACAGATTCACACCCCTGAAAAGTCCGTTGCCCGTATACCAGCGGGAGCCCGGACGCTCCTCGGTACTTGTATTTATAGTAATTCTGTTTTCTTCGCCAAAAGAAACATAATTCGTCAAATCCACATAAAAAGGTGTATATCCGTAATGATGCGTAGCCACCCTGCAACCGTTCACATCAACCGTCGCATTCATCATGGCACCGTCAAGATACAGCCCCACGCATTCGTCCTTCCATTCCGCGGGAATCTTCACATACTTCGTATAATTCACCATTCCGCCCACGAAATATCCGCTGTCCACGCTCGCCGGCGCATCGGGACGCACCTTTGTGGAAATCATCCCGTCATGTGGCAGGTTTACCACCTCGCCCGCATCCGCATTCATCATTCCAAGCGAATCAAGGTATCCTCTTCTGAAAGTCCAGCTTTCGTCAATACATATTTTCTTCATAACACGCTCCCATAAAAAGAAAAACTTATAAAACGATTTACTAAGGATTATAGAGCCATTTCCGGTTATTTGCAACAGCATAAATCCGACATAAATCGTCCTACCAAGGCAAGTACGCGAAAGAAGGCGATTCATTCTTTTTTAATTATAGTTTCGTAATTAAGTTAAACGATTAAGTTGTACTTATGATATAATGAACATGGGTTAGTGTTTGTAATTTTTACAGTTAATTTGGGTTTGGTACACTTAAAAGGTGTTAAAAGAAGGGAATATTGTTTTGTTACAAAATAAAAAATTCAAGAGAAGAGTGGCGACAGCCATTATCCTCATAATGCTTGCTCTTTCTGCGTATGTCTTTGCGGGGGGTAATTATGAGGACACCAGAATCATACATGAGAAAACAAGCGACGGCGGCATTACCTGGTTTACCGAGGATGGCGCTGTGGCTCAGTTTCCGCTGTCCGTCAAGGGCAAGAAGGGGCAGCCTTTCAGCATAAAAAGCACACTTCCCACTTATATACCCGACGGGTGGGCGATGGAGTTTCTTTCGCTGTATGCGGCATGCGAGGTTGAGGTCGGAGGAGAGATCATCAATTCCTATGCGCAGGAACTGCCGCTTCCCTACGGTCAGTTAACCGGCAACATACGTGTTATAACCAAGCTCAGTCCCTCCATGGCGGGCAAGGACATCACGATCACTTATATTCCCTATTACAATATCCACATGGATATTTCGGGAGTGAACTTCGGCAGCATAGCGGCCGTCAAATACCACATCGCAACGAGCAACATGGTGCGTATGGTTGTTGTGGTAAGCCTCATAATCATACTGTTAATCGGTATCGGACTTACCGTTTACCAGGCGCGGGAAAAGAACGAGGCAGGCTTCTCACTTTTCTCCAACTTCTGTTTTTTCACCATGATAGTAATACTATGGGTAATCTGCAGCTCGGATATGCCCCAGTTCTACACGAATGCCAATGAAGGCGTGGCGTTAATATCCTTTTTAAGCCTTGCATCCGTGGGCATTCCCTATCTCGGATTCTGCGCGCAGGTACTTAAGCGCGGCTCCGGAGTCTGCGAGCTGCTGGGCATCGCCGGATGGATTCTTCCGATAATCAATATAATCGGATTTTGCGCTAATCTTTTCGATCCGCTTGAGGTGCTTATACTCTCGCATATTTATATAGGCATTGCCGCGGTACTTACGCTGGTGCTTGCTTTCCTTAATCACAGAGGCGGAGCCGAGGCCAAAATCCTGCTTACGGCCACAATCATCATTTCGCTCGGTTTCTTTGTCGGCGTCGGCTTTTATTACGTAGCTCCTTCACAGGGCTATGCCGGAACCGTTGTGGGACTTGCGATGGTTGCTTTTGTCGCCACCCTTTTCGTACTCGTCCTCAATCGTCAGATTACGTACGTTCGCGAGAGAAAATACCTCGACACCTACAAAGAACTTGCATACCGCGACATGCTCACGGGCCTTAACAACCGTGCAGCATTTGATAAACTTTTCAACGAACTTCCCGATAAATATGATGAGGGTACCGAAGTAACTCTCTTCATGTTCGATCTTAACAACTTAAAACGTGTCAACGACGAGCTCGGCCACATCGAAGGCGACCGCCTCATCAAAGACATGTCCGACTGCCTCGACAAGACCTTCAAAAACGTCGGTACAGCCTACCGCCTCGGCGGCGACGAATTCGCAGCCGTCGTAATAGGCTCTCGCAAGAATCCCGACAAGCTCTTGCGCGAATTTGAAAGCAACGTCGAATACTGCAACATTATTAACAAAGGAAAATTATCCGCTGCCAAAGGCTATTATCAGAAGCCTCTTATCAACAACGCTTCTTTTGCCCGTGACCTCTACCGCTACGCGGACCAGGCCATGTACGCCGACAAGCAGCGCAAAAACTATAAACCTTGAGAATGGAGTACCGCTATGCCTAATCCCGCAGACATCATGAAATTGATGGGCATGAAAGCCAAATTTGAATCTGCTCATCCTAAATTTGTCGCATTTATAAAAAATGTCGCCGCTAAAGGAGTTTCTGAAGGCGACATCCTTGAAGTAACTATAACCCGTGCTGATGGCGAAAAAACAACAGCTAATTTGCGTGTAACCGCTGACGATGTAGAGATGGTTGAAGACATCAAAAACCTCCGCTAGAAATTGGCTACTTTGACGCGGTTCGCCCCGGGCAAAAGGCTTTCCCCAAAACCCTCTCCCGCTTCGATCTCGTGTAGCGGCCGGTCAGACGCTCCGTTGAGACTACGGTCTGCCCTACGCAAAAAGTGGTGCTTGAGGGGTAGCACAGCCCTTTTTTGCAACTCAAACAATTGTGTTTTCGTGCATAAGCGGCTAAAATACAGCCGCTAAGCGCCGACACTGCGATAGAGTTTTGGCGAAAGCCTTTTGCCCGGGGCGAACCGCTGTTTATTGGATATAGCGAATGCTTTTGATGATTCTTGGCGAGCCATATACAAGGACGGCAGGTGACAGGAAATATAACGTGGCGGAGAAAAAATAAAAAAATTTTCAAAAAAGACTAAAGTATATAAAAATATAGCCGATAAAGTTAGTAGAGAATTAGAAAAAGCATGTAAATGCGAAGGAGGAACTTATGCGTATAGAAGCGTATACACAGGTTCAGCAACTCTATAATTCCGCTAAGGTACAGAAGGATGCAAACGTAGCTAAGAAAGGACAGACCGACCAGGTTCAGATTTCTTCAATGGGTCTTAACATCCAGGCTGCAAAGGCTGCTGTTAAATCTGCTGAGGACATCAGATTTGATAAGGTTAATCCTATTAAGGAAGCTATCGCCAACGGTACCTATAACGTGAGTGCCGAGTCATTTGCTGACAAATTATTAGAGAAATATGAGTCATTGCGTTAGGGAGGAATAAGTGGCAAGTCTTATTGATACTCTTACAGAAGTTCTAAATGGGGAAGACAAAGAATATCAGAAGCTGCTCGACCTCTCTAAGAGCAAGACCGATGTCATCGTACGAGGTGACCTTAACGCGCTTTCTGTGATTACGGATAAGGAGCAGGAAGTAGTCGCTAAGATCCAGGCGTTGGAACATGAACGTACTCGGACCATGACGGAAATCGCTAAAATCCTAAACACGGACGTTTCGGGACTTAAGCTTGATGTACTTATTGATTTACTGAAAAAGAAACCCAAAGAACAAAAAGCTTTAGCGCTGATTCATGACAAGCTTCATGTAACGCTTTATGAGATGAGACTCTTAAATGAGCGAAACGATGAACTTATTAAGAGCGCCATTGAAATGACGAACTTTAATTTGAATCTCTTACAGTCGGCGCGCAAAGCACCTGAAACAGCCAATTACAACAGAGGAGCATATAATGCCGGGGACGTTCTCGGTGTGGAATCGGGCTCCTTTGATGCGAAACAATAAATATCCCATCCGCCACCCCGTGGCGGATGATTTGCACAAGGGGGTAATCCCCGGTGCAGTCGCAACAGTCGGAGGATTTAAGCAATGCCGTTAATGGGAAGCGTTTATGTAGGAACCTCAGGATTACAGACATCCCAGAATTCTCTTAACACAACTGCACATAACCTGTCCAACCTTGGAACCACAGGATTCGTACGTCAGCAGGTATTGCTTGGTGACAGACTTTACAATACCCTCAAAAAGGGATCGGTCAACGTATCGTCCCAGCAGGTGGGTCTTGGTGTCACGTACGAAAAAGTAAGACAGGTTAGAGATTATTTCCTTGACCAGTCGTACCGCAAAGAAAACGGTAGGGCTTCTTTCTATTCGACCCAATATGAAGCAATGAACGAAGTCGAAGACCTCTTAAACGAGCTTAACGACGACGCAAGCTTCAATCACGCAATGACCAATTTCTGGTCTACTCTTCAAGAGTTAGCCAAGACACCCGATGATACCACGGTACAGAGAATGCTCATTCAGAACGCACAGAGCTTTCTTACCAATGCTCAGCAGGTATATCAGGGACTCATTGATTACCAGAACGAATTAAATATACATATCAAAGAAAAAGTCGACCGCATCAATGAACTCGGTAAGACCATCATGAATCTCAACGACGAAATCCGTAAAGTTGAGGTAGGCGGCATCGAGAGTGCGAACGACTACAGAGACGCAAGAAACCAGGCGCTGGATGAACTTTCCGGCCTTGTTAACATAGAATACAGCGAAGACGTTTATCACACCGTAAGCGTAAGAGTAGAAGGTATGGAATTCCTCAATGCGGACATTATGAACACGATGGAAGTTTATACCGACGCAAAGACCGGCTTCTACACACCTTACTGGAAGTTAAATGCAGTTAAACGCCTTGATGAAAACGGTGACGAGTATCTCGATTTAAGCCGTGCTTTTGTATACAATACCGAGAAAATTGTTTCTTCGGAGAATGATACCGATATCGGACAGCTTCGCTCGATGCTTTACATCAGAGGCGATAAGGTAGCCGATTATACAGATATTCCCGTTAAGCCGGAACCTCCGGATGCCAACGATTATCCTCTCGGCACCGCGGATCCCGACTATGCGACAGCAGTTAATGCGTATCAGAAAGAATTCACAAAGTATACTCAGAAGGTTGATTACTACAACCACACTGTTGCACAGTCCGTCTGCATGAATGTTCAGGCCGAGTTCGACCAGTTAATCCACAACGTGGTAACAGCAGTTAACGCAGTGCTTAAGGATGCCCATGATAAAGCCGCACAAGAAGGCAAGGTATACATGGCAGACGATGACGGTTCACCGCTTGAAATCTTCATGAGAAAAGAATGCACCGACTACACATGGAATTCTGCCACCAATAAGTGGGATTACACCGAAGAGAACATCGAGGACGACTACCACACCGAGACTCTTTACTCGATTTCGAACCTTATCATTAACCCTCACCTCTTAAGAGAAGCGGGCAAGATGAAGTTCAGACTAGATGACAAGACCGTAGACTACGAGACGGCTAAGGCTCTTATAGATGCTTTTGACGCCGACATCTACGCTCTTAACCCTAACGTAACCACAAGATGCTCCCTCAACACCTACTACACGAACCTTGTATCTCAGGTGGCCAATTCCGGAAGCGTCTACAAGAATATAACGGAAGCCCAGACCATTACGATGAGCAGTATCGACGCAGCAAGAGAGCAGATTCTCGGCGTATCGTCGGACGAAGAGCTTTCCAACATGATTAAGTTCCAGAATGCTTTCAACGCAGCCAGCCGATACATCAACGTAATCGATACACTGCTTGACAACATTATCAACAACTTAGGATAACGTAGCCCGAGAGATTCGCTTTCTTTGGCGGATCTGAAAGGAGACATATATGCCTTCACAATTTTTTGGATTAAATACTTCATATACCGGACTTCTTGCAGCCAATGCAGGCCTTAACACCACAGCCAACAACATCTCCAATTCCGAGACCAAGGGCTACAGCCGACAGGAAGCTATTCAGGAAGCCAACCGCGCACTTCGTACTTACACCACTTACGGTTCTGCCGGAGCAGGTGTAGATACGATTGCAATCGAGAGAATCCGCGACGAGTTCTATGACTCCAAGTACTGGGACAACAACACCAGACTCGGCGGCGCAGACATTAAGGCTTACTACACCAAGTCCATCGAGAATTACTTCCAGGACACCGACACAATCGCAGGCTTCAACACCGCGTACAACCTTATGTTTGACGCCCTCGAAGAGCTGCAAAAGAACGCGGGCAACGCATCCTCCAAGTCACAGTTTGTAATGTACTCTCAGTCACTTTGCGACTACTTTAACGGTGTTTCGGGACAGTTGTCCGAGCTTCAGAAGGACATTAACCAGGAAATTAAGGATACGGTTTCACAGATTAACTCTATCGCAGAGCGAATCGCCACACTGAACAAGCAGATTAATGTAATCGAGCTTACCGGCGCACATGCCAATGAGCTTCGTGATAAGAGAGCGCTTCTTATAGATGAGCTTTCGGAGTATGTATCTGTAAAGACAACAGAGCAGCCTATCAGGGACACAGCCAATAACCTTGACACAGGCGCCACAAGATATATCGTCGAAATCGCAGGCAATCAGCTTCTGGTAGATAACAACGACTACAGATCTCTTTCGTGTACCGCAAGAGAGTTAAATGAAACGGTTAACCAGTGTGACGTTGAAGGACTCTACGAAATCGAGTGGAACGACAGCGTACGCTTCGACCTTTACAATCCGCTTATCGGCGGTAAGCTTCAGGGCCTTATAGAACTTCGTGACGGTAACAACACCGAGAACTTCCGCGGAACGGTTTCCGAGGTCAGAGTAGCCGATAACTACGTAAAGGTTAATGTGACCGAAGATTATCTTTTTGACCTTGATAAATGTACACTTTCTTCGCACGGCGGAAAGATTAGCCTTGGTTCGGAAGAATTTTATTACTCCGACTGGACTTACAACTACAACAAAACCACCGGCGAGTGCTATTATGAGTTCAAAATCGACCCCAACTACGGCGAATGTACCCTTTCACCTTCAAGAGTGGGCAAAGAAGTCGAGGTTGGACCCAGCATTGATTATCAGGGAATTCCGTATTATCAGGAGCAGCTTAACGAGTTCGTAAGACTCTTCGCAAGAACCTTTAACGAGATTCTTACCAAGGACGGCGCTGTTGACGGTTACAGTAAAGATGCAACCGACAGAACTAAGAATGCACTTTTCAGAGGAACGGACCCCGCAGGCGGACAGATTACATATGATGATTACTATGCATCGCTTAGCGACGCAGATCCTTTTACAACGGTTTCTTCGGCTTCGACTTCATACTATCGTCTGACGGCAGCTAACTTTGCCATCAACCATGACATAGCTATGGATCCCAAGCTCCTTGCTACAAGAACCGGCGCGACCGATGGTGAGTCCAAGTGCGATATAGTAGATGAACTCTTAACCATTAAGAACGACAAGGACGTATTCTCCTTCAGAGGTGGCTCTTCAAGTGAGTTCCTTCAGGCAGTACTTTCCGACGCCGCACTTAATGCAGCCAGGGCCAACAGCTCCGTTAAGTACTATACCACCATGAACAACGTAATTAACAACCAGCGAATCTCTGTATTCGGCGTTGATTCAGACGAAGAAGCTGTAAGCCTTGTTAAATATCAGAACGCTTACAACCTCGCTTCCAAGATGATTCAGACATTCACTGAGATTTACGACCGTCTTATTCTTGAGACAGGCGTAGGCAGATAAATAAAGAGATAATAAAAGGACTGTCACCTCATAAAGAAGTGACAGTCCTTTTTGTTGTAGGAACTATTAAATGAATTTGAGATCGTTATTAACCCTTAACACTACCTTCGGATACGCCTCTGATAATAAACTTGGATAAGAGCAGGTATACCACGATAACGGGAAGGATGGAAAGAAGAATCAGCATGTAAAGCTGTCCCATATCGAACTTGGCATAGTCCGCACTTCTTAAGTCTGAAATCATGATGGGCACTGTCTTAAGAGCAGGCTTATCGATAATCATACCGGGAATAAAGAAGTTATTCCAGGATGCTACGAAGGAGAAAATCATCTGAACCGCAATCGCGGGACCCATAATCGGAATGACAATCTTGTTAAAGGTGTAGAATTCCGAAGCTCCGTCAACTCTTGCCGCTTCAACAATCTCAAGAGGTAAGATACTCTCCATATACTGCTTCATGAAGAAGAATACTACCGGTGCGGCTATTGAAGGAAGAATCAGCGGAAGGTA
The DNA here is from genome assembly GCA_900100895.1 of Lachnospiraceae bacterium YSD2013. Classification (GTDB taxonomy): domain Bacteria; phylum Bacillota; class Clostridia; order Lachnospirales; family Lachnospiraceae; genus UBA1258. The sequence goes on along the minus strand of FMTX01000021.1, from coordinate 9,000 downwards.
GTTATTGGTAAGATTAAGTGTGTTACAAAGCTTAACGAAACCAACTGCGGAAATCTGTGAAGGAATCATCATTACCACAAGGATAAAGGTGAATGCAGCCTTCTTAAGCTTGAAATCATAGCAGTGAATGCCGAATGCGGTCAAAGCTGAGAAATATGTGGTAAGCAATGCCGACGAGAAAGCAATCACGAATGAGTTAAGCATTCCGCGAGGAATGTTGGTTGAATCATCTGTCCACGCGTTCTTTAAGTTCTCAAGAGCGTGGGTTGAAGGCATAAGTGTGAAGCCTCCGAACAATTCGCCGTGTGAACGGGTTGAGTTAACAAAAAGCAGGTAGAAGAAGAACAAACATAAAAATGTGAGTGCCGCAAGAATAGTGTAAACAAATATTCTTGAGATAAGTAACATTGTGCGGCCCTTTACGGAAAGGTAGTCATTGGCTTTTACTTTATTACGACTCATTTTCTTTTACCTCCTTTCTTGGAATTATCCCTCATTCCGTCTTTGGAAATGAAGAATTTGAAAACTATAAGGCTAAGTACAGCCGAGAATATGAATACAAGAACCGATGCGGCGCCTGCCGAACCGTAGTCCTTGGAGGGACCGAGCAGTCTTTGTATGAACATAATAAGTGTCGTAGTCGTGTTATTGGGTGTTCCGTTACCCTTTGAAAGAATGTAAGGAACATCGTACATGTTGATACCACCGATGAGTGAGGTGATAACTGCATAGGAAAGTATCGGCATAAGAAGCGGAAGAGTAATCTTAAAGAATACCTTCCTGGAGTTAGCGCCGTCGATAAGAGCGGCTTCAAAAAGTGAGTTGTCTATACCCATAATACCTGCCATAAGAACTATGGTGGTGTTACCGAACCACATGAGGAAGTTGATACCTGCAACCAGGCCTCTTGCCCATGTTACGCTAAAGAATAAGTCGTATTCTTTGCTGATTAAGTTCGCATTCTCCAAAATCATGTGTACGGGACCTGTAGGATTGAATACAGTCCAGATTAACATTGAAAAGGCGGATGCCATGATAAGGTTGGGCATGTAGATTACTGTTTTGAAAAAGCCCTGACCTTTAATGTTAAGTCTTAAATTGGTGAACCATACAGCAAGAAGAAGTGCTATCAAGAACTGAGGAACAGCACCGAGGATCCACATAATCATAGTATTTCCGGCGTAGAGCAGGATAGTCGGAGTCTTGCTGTCACCAATTGTCTTGGTGAACAAATCTGCGTAGTTGCCAAAACCGATAAATTCCGGAGCAACTTCGTTCAGACCTTCCGTATAAACTTTAAAGAAGCTGTATACGAATGTCAGAACCTGAGGAAGAAATGACCATATAAAATAAGTTATAAAAAACGGGAGTATAAATATGTAACCCCACTTTGCGTAACTTATTCCCCCCTTTTTCTTTTTTACCTTTTTCTCTTTGTTTTGCACTTTTTTTCTCCTGTTGTGGATTTAACGAATAATACAAAATCATGCCGTGCCGGGTTATCCGGCACGGCATAACTCCGTTGCTTTAATTAACTTCTTAACCTGAAGTAAGTATTAAATTACTTGTTGATTACGATAGTCTTGAAGGTTTCGGAAACGTAGTTGTAGAAGTTGTTCATAGCTTCTTCCTTGCTAACTGCGCCCTTGTAGAACTCCTGAAGCTTGTTCTGGAGACCTTCGTTAAGCTGCTGATCGTAAATTGTGTGGTTTTCCCACTTGATGTTGTCGGTCATAGCTGAGAATACTGCTACGTCGTTCTGGCCACCAAGGAAAGCATTGGAGAAGTTAGGATCTTCAGCGTACTTAGCTGCAACCTTCTTGTTGTTAGGATACTGACCTTCTTTAGCAACAAGGTTAGATACGGTTTCTTCATCAACTGTGAATGCCTTCATGATGTCAGCTACGAGATCGGCGTTGTCTGTACCGTTAGCTGCGAGCATCCATGTACCACCCCAGAAGTGAGCCTGAGGTCCTTCGATAACTGCCCAGTCACCGGAGCATCCTTTTTCAGGATCCTGTGCGTTGCCCATGCAGAAGTTGAAGTACCAAGCGGGTCCGAAGAAGCACATTGTCTTACCGGTTGCATACATCTGGTCCTGCTTTTCAGCGTCCCAAACACCTGCTGTAAGAGTGTAGCCATTTTCGATGAACTTGTCTGTCTGTGCAATCCAAGCATTGATCTGATCGTCGAAGTGAAGCTCGTTCTTGTCGTTAACCCATGCAGATGTGCAGTTGTTAGAGAATACACGATAGGTCTCAGCGAAAGAAGCTGTCATGTAGTAGCCCTTTGCCTTTGCATCAGCTGCAACAGCTTCGAACTTATCCCAGCTGTTAAGCTTTTCCTGAACCTGTGCGGGATCGTCGGTGCCAAGAACGTCCTTAGCGATTGAACGACGATAGATAAGACCTGAAGGACAGCACTGGAAGGATACGCCCTTTACAACGCCCTTGCTGTCAGATGCAGCCTTAACGGTGTAATCATACATGTTGCTGTAGTCTGTAACGCCGATTGTGGAAATATCGAGAGTGTAATTGGAATCAGCGTACTTGGTGATGTAGTCAGCTTCTGCAAGGAAAAGGTCAACCTTGTCATCTGCAGCTGCCTTGCTCTGTCCCTTGAGAGCTTCGTCAAGTTTCTGCTGGTAAAGACCGTTATCAGATGCGTTGATAACCCAGTTTACCTTAACGTCAGCAGGAATCTTGCTTGCGTAGTACTTGTCGAAGAAGCCCTTGAACTCTTCGTTCCAAGCGTAAATGTTGAGTGTCTTGCCCCCATTTGAGGACTCGCCTTTGCCTGAGCCCTTGCCACAGCCTGCAACCATGCAGAGAACCATTGCTGCAAGAACTACCAGTGTAACCAGTTTCTTTTTCATTAAATGTTCCTCCCTAATAGTGAGTGATTTGTTATCACATCTCCCAACAAGATGCGTGTATATACAGGCCCCTGAGGCCGTAATACCGAACTTTAAACAATAAATATGCTTTAGTGATAACATGAGTGCGAAACCTGTCTGCGTTACGAAAATGTTTCGAAATCGATTTCGCAAATTCAATATACAGCATATTTTATTTTTTTTCAAGAGCACATATAAAAAGTTTGTACAGAATGCACATATAATACTTTTAAAAGGGGTTTATGTGACATCTTTTTTGGACAATTTCGCGAATATCTCCTCAATCGATTTCGAAAAATTGCTATTCTGAAACCCGTAAGCCCAGCGAAAACGGGCATTTATGATGTGAATGTCATATGCCCGCCAAAGAAATTTTCCCGAAAAAATATCAAAAAAATTTTCAAAATACTCTGTTGAAATTCAACCGGGCGTCCGATATATAACATGAAGCAGATTTTGCGCTTTGGGCTAAGCCCGGAAGGACTATTATTCTATGAGAATTACCAACAAAATTATTCAGAACAATTCCCTTAATAACATCAACACCAATAAGCAGCTAGAGGATACCTTATCCACAATGCTTTCTTCCAATAAGAAGATAGCAAGGCCGTCGGACGACCCGATTATCGCTCTTCGTTCCCTAAGACTCAGAACCAGCGTTAATCAGGTTACTCAGTACGTAGAAAAGAACGTAGAAGACGCAAAGAGCTGGCTTACGGTTACGGAAAAAGCAATCGATACTCTTTCCGAAATAATTACCGATGTTCGCAAACAATACGTTAAGGGTACAAGTGATACACTTAAACCTGAGGACAGGACTATTATTACCGACAATCTTGAGGCTCTGGCAGCCGAAATCTACAACACTGGAAACGCAGATTTCGCTGGCAGAAGTGTTTTTGCGGGTTACAGAACCGATACCACAATCACTTTCCAGAAGCAGGAAAGCATTAATTATGAAATAACCGAGAAGTTTGACGATGTTACCGTTGATTCAATTAAGTATGTTAATCAGGGCGCTGACGAGAACAGTACTTTTGAAACGGATATAGTAAGAATCAGACTTTCTTATGATAAGATTGACAACTTAGAGTCCTTGAGCCTGACTTCGAGAATATCAAGCGGAACATACACTGTTGTGACAAAGTCTTCTTCAGAAAGCCCGGACCCTTATCAGACCGTCATTTCTCACGACAATGAGAACTATGCGGTATTCGTACCCGAGACCGGAGAACTGTTACTCAGCAAGAAGATGGCGGACAGTACCGATGACATCGCAGACTGCAGCGTTACTTATAACAGAAGCAAGTGGGCCAAAGGCGAGCTTCGCCCCGAGCACTACTTTAACTGCACGGCCACGGACCCTGTTACACATGAAGTTAAAGAATATAAGTCACACGGCGGCGAAATACAGTATAATATAGGTGTTAACCAGTCTCTTCGTATCAACACTACCGCTGATGAATGTTTCACCCATAACATCGTAAGAGATTTACAGGATGTTATCGAAGCCATCAAGGACGTAAACGATATCGAAGAAAGAATAAAGACTCTTAAAGACAAGTACGATGAGCTTTCCGAGACCGACGTTACCGGAAGAGAAGCACTTCAGAAGGAAATCGATGCAGCCAATAAAGCATACACTTTCCTTAATAATAAAATGCACTCCCTCTTCTCGAAGAGTATCACCAAGGCCGACAAGTACCTTGATAAGAACAACGTAGCACTTACCGACTGTGGTACACGTTCAAAGCGTCTTGAACTTATTGAGAACCGTCTCGACACTCAGCTTGAATCTTTAAAGGAACTTAAGAGTGAGAACGAAGACGCCGATCTTGCGGAGACCGCCATCCAGATGAAGAGCGCAGAGTATTCTTACAATGCATCGCTCATGGCTACATCGAAGATTTTGCAGGAAACATTACTTAACTACATTTAAGTAAGCATACAAAGACTATATATTGAGGAGGAGAGATAAACATATGATTATTGAAACAAGAGTGTTCGGTGAAGTAGACATCGACCCCGCGAAGATTATTCATTTTGAGAACGGAATAGTGGGATTCCCCGACTTGCAGGACTTTGCACTTATTCACGACTCCGACCAGGGCGATAATGCCGGCATCAGATGGATGCAGTCCATCGAGGAGCCTGCTTTTGCCATGCCCGTCATGGATCCTTTAACCGTTAAGGCCGATTACAATCCGGAAGTGGACGACGAAGTGTTAAAGCCCATCGGCAAGCTCGATCCCGAAGAAATCCTGGTACTTGTAACCGTTACGGTTCCCAAGGACTTAAAGAAAATGAGTGTTAACTTAAGAGCCCCCATCATTATCAATGTCGGCGAAAGAAAGGCTGTACAGATAATTTTTGAAGGCGACGAATACCAGATTAAATTCCCCATCTACGATATTTTGGATGCAAGGAAGAAGGAGGGCGCATGTTAGCATTATCGAGAAAGAAGGGCGAGGCCCTCGTAATTAACAACAATGTTGAAATCACCATCCTTGAAGTTAAGGGTGAGCAGGTTAAAATCGGTATCACCGCACCCAAGGAAGTGCCCGTATACCGTAAAGAATTATATGTCCAGATTCAGGAATCCAATAAGGAAGCCATGAACGAGGACGCTTTGGAAGGACTTAAAAATCTTTTCAAATAACTGTTAACTTTTTAGTCAAGCGTTCCGATATATAACGTACAGGAACCTTTTGTTGCGGAACGGATTCCGCGAAAGGAGAAAGATATGGCACTTGAACCTATTAACAGTATCATGACCGTGCAGGCTCAGACTATCCAGCCTAAGCCCACAAGCACCAAGCCGTCAGTGGAATACACGGATGTATCTTTAGCGGCAGACACGCCCAAGGTTGATAACACCACGCGTGTAGTTGAGAATACGAGCGAAAAGTCGGATTCCAACAACAAAAAAGAAAAAGAACCCTCCAACGAGACGCTTCATAAGGCCATCGAGAAGATTAACAAGCAGATGACCAACTCCGAAGCCATCTATGGATTCCACGACAAGACCAATCGCGTAACCATTAAGATTATCGACAAAGAGACCAAGGAAGTAATTAAGGAATTGCCTCCCGAGAAGACTCTCGATCTTATCGCGAAAGCTTGGGAACTTGCGGGTATCCTGGTAGACGAGAAGAGATAATACGTCTCCCTGCAATTAAGGAGGTAACTTTATGCCCATGAGATTAACCGGAATGTACTCCGGACTCGACACGGACTCTGTCATCAAGGAACTGGTTAAGGCCAAATCCACCAAAGTTGACAAAGCCAAGAAATCAAAAACAAAAACAGAGTGGAAGCAGGAAGCGTGGACGGATTTAAACAAGAAGATCAAAAACCTCTTCTCCGGCACACTTTCCAATTTGCGTTTCTCCACTACTTATAAGAAGAAGACCACCAGCGTCAGCAACAGCTCTGCGGTATCCGTAATCACCGGCGATTCAGCCATGAACGGAGTTCAGAGTCTTTCGGTGACCGGTCTTGCCAAGTCAGGCTACCTTACAGGCGCAGTTCTTAAGACTCAGGACGGCACCAAGGCCAAAGAAGACACCAAGATAAGCGACCTTAAGCACGGAACCCTTTCACTGGGTGAAGGTGATGCAGTGGGTGGTTCTTTTACCGTTACCGTTAACGGCAAGGCTACCAATATCGATATCACTGCCGACACTACCATTAAAGATGTAGTAGGCAAGCTTAATGAAGCAGGCGTAAGCGCTAACTTCGATGAGAAGAACCAGCGTATCTTCATCGCCAGCGCACAAAGCGGTAAGGATTATGACTTCGCCATCACTGCCAATGAAGCAGGCGGATTCGCTGCACTCAGCTTCCTTGGAATCAATACATCGCTTAGTGATGTTGAGAATGCAAAGACCAAGAAAGAGTATCAGAGCCTCGTGACTCTTGCCAACGACCTTAAAGAAAACAAGATCGTATACAACAACGGCAACGAAGCAGACGGCATCGATTACGAAGCTACAATGGCCAATATCGATGTTGACAGCGACCTTTACAAAGCAATCAAGGCTAACATGCCTTCGGGTGTTGACGATGCTTACGCGACAGGCATCGACGTATTGTTACAGAGAGCTAATTATGCCGAAGAAGTATTAAGCTACGGCGCGGCTTCATTTAACTCGGGCTCCAGAATTGCAGCCGAGAATGCAACCATCGTTCTTAATGGTGAAACATACGAATCCAACAACAATAACATAGAAGTAAACGGTCTTACCTTCACATGTTTAAGTAAGGCTAACGATATTACAGTCACCACTCAGGAAGATACCGACGGTATCTACGACCTCATCCGTGATTTCATCAAGCAGTACAACGAAATCATCAACCAGATGGACAAGCTCTACAACGCAGACGCAGCGAAGGGCTACGAGCCTCTTACGGATGAAGAAAAAGAAGAAATGTCCGACAAGGAAGTAGAGAAGTGGGAGCAGAAGATCAAAGATTCTATCTTAAGAAAAGACTCTACTCTCGGAACACTTTCTTCGGCCATGAAAGAAGCTATGTTAGGCGGTTTCGAAGTTAACGGTAATAAGATGTTCTTATCCGACTTCGGCATCGAGACTCTCGGCTACTTCCTCGCTCCCGAGAATGAAAAGAACGCTTTCCACATCGCGGGCGATGACAAGGACAACGAGACTTCCGGCAAGGCCGACAAGCTTAAGAGCATGATAGCAACCGATTCCGATACGGTAGTAAGCTTCTTTACCCAGCTCGCAAGAGAAGTCTACGGTAAGATGGACAAGCTTAGCGCAAGCTCCGACTATACCACAAAGGGCTCTTTCTTCGAGGACAAGAAGTATAAGGCTGACATTACCGATTACGAATCTAAGATTAAAGAACTTGAAGCCAAGCTTGCAGACTACGAGGACAAGTACTATGCGAAGTTCTCTAAGATGGAAGTGGCGCTTTCCAAGCTTCAGAACTCCACCAACTCACTGCTTTCAATGTTCGGTGGCGGTCAGTAGTAAATCAAGGATGATAAGGAGAAGACTTTATGCCTTTACCTAACGCTTATGCGCAGTACAACAACAGTAAAATATTAACCGCGTCTCCTGCGGAGCTAACCCTTCTTTTATATGAAGGCGCTATTAAGTTTTGCAATATTGCAATTCTTAAGATAGAGCAAAATGACGTGGAAGGCGCTCACAACAATATCGTGAGAGTCGAAAAGATTATAGATTACTTCCGCGAGACCCTGGACATGAAGTATCCGGTTGCAGAGGATTTCGAGCGAGTATACGTATACTTAACCAGAAGACTTCTTGAAGCCAATACTCACAAGGACAAAGAAATCGTGGAAGAAGTAGCTACACATTTACGTTCTATGCGCGACACATGGAAAGAAGTAATGAAGCAGGCGAAGGTATCTTAAATGTCTAATACTTACGTAACGGCTCTTATCGAGAGCCTTGAAAAGAAAAACAAGGTTCTCGATGAGATACTTAAGAAAAATGAAGAGCAGGCGGCATTGTTGAAAGAATCGGAGTTTTCTTTTGACAAGTTCGACAAGAGTACCGAAGAGAAGGGTGTCTTAATCTACAGACTCGAGAAGTTAGACGAAGGATTCGAGGCTTTCTACGAGAAGGTTAAGGCGGAACTTGATTCGGATCGCGAGAAATATAAGTCGTCGATACTAAAGATGCAGATGCTTATCACCGATATAACAGATAAGAGCAGCAAGATTCAGGCAGGTGAAGCCCGCAACAAAGCAGCGTTGGAAGCGTTCTTTAAAGGCGAGCGCGAGAAGCTCAAGGCCGGACGTTCCGGTGTCAACGCAGTCAAGAGCTACAACCGGGCCATGAACATGCTGAATAAAAATTAACCAAAAATTATCAAGTTTGGTGTTAATTCGATGGCAATGTCGTCGATATATAATACACATGAGATGTAACATCTCGAAACTATGAACATGGTGGACTCTTAAGACGCACGGATTAAGCTCCATCGCACAAACTTTAAGCGACAAGGATGTCGCGCATTACACATATTTTCAAGGAGGAAAATAATATGGTAGTACAGCACAATTTAACAGCAATGAACTCCAACAGAATGTTGGGCATCACATCCAAGTC
>FMTX01000022.1 GCA_900100895.1 Lachnospiraceae bacterium YSD2013 | reverse complement strand
TTGTTTGAGTTGCAAAAAAGGGCTGTGCTGTCCCTCAAGCACCACTTTTTGCGTAGGGCAGACCGTAGTCTCAACGGAGCGTCTGGCCGGCCGCTACACGAGATCGAAGCGGGAGAGGGTTTTGGGGGAAGACTTTTGCCCGCACCAATCCGCGTCAATATTGCAAGAAAAAGCCCCGTGGGTAACACGGGGCGGGAATAGGTTAGATTTTGAAAGTAGGGAGAATCCAGATGAAGCGGTATGCGAGGCGACGATACCATTTGTCGCCGCAGTCTTCGAGGTCTACACCGTCTGATACGCTGTGGTAAAAAGATTTGAAAGCTTTCATGTTCTGCATGAAGCGGGGTAATAAGTGAAAGTTGTAATATACGTATGCATGGGCGAAGATTTCGCAAGAAAGCTGGCCAAGGGTCATGCCGGTGATAATGTTGCCGTCGGTGAGTTCGTGAGCAAGCTGCTTGCAATATTCTCTGCTATATAAGTTCTCATTCATGGGAATGTTTTTTACTTTTTTGATGTCTTCCATCTTGATATCCTCCTTACAGGTGTTCCCTGTCTGTGATATTAAGATAACATTGAAGGCTGCGACACTCCATCGATTCTGCTTACATATTACTTACGTTTTTGTAAGAAGTAAATAACCCCGGGGCGAGCGCCCCGGGGTTAATGTTTGGATAAAGATTATTTGAACAGTCCGAAAAGGCCTTTCTTGCCGGATTCGGTGCGTTCGATACCGTTTAAGGTGTAGCCGGTCTTGTCGATTACGGCTTTGATGTCTTCGTCGGAGACGGGTGCGTCGGTTTCGAAGACTGTGGTGCCCTTTGAATGGGACGATGTTACTTTACTTACTTTAAAAGCATTTCTGATGGCGTCGTTAACGTGATTCTCACACATTCCGCACATCATGCCGTCTATCTTTAATGTGATTTTCTCCATGAAAAACGCCTCCTTGTCATGAATTCATCGTAAGTATAATGGATTGTGTGCAATTTGTCAATCGGACTTACATGTTGTCAAGCTTCAAGTCGTTTTCTTTGATCCAGCCAATCTTACGCAAAAGAACGCAGAACACAACCGAAAGGATAGCCGGAAGCACGAAAGATACGAGGCCGAGGCCTACCCAGTCCATGACGGTAATGGATGCCTTGGCTCCCTCGCCGATATCTTTAAGCCAGCCGGTGTAAACGCCTATCTGACCTACGAGACCGCAGGTACCCATGCCGGAGGAAATAGCCTCGCCGTTCATCTTAAGCTTGAAGATGCAGGTAGCGATGGGACCGGTGATGGCAGCCGCAAGTGTCGGAGGAATCCAAATCTTGGGGTTGCGTACGATGTTACCCATCTGAAGCATGCTGGTGCCAAGGCCCTGTGATACAAGGCCGCCCACTTTATTTTCCCGATAGCTCATAACTGCGAATCCGATCATCTGAGCGGAACATCCCGCAACGGCCGCGCCGCCTGCAAGACCCGTAAGACCGAGTGCCGCGCAGATTGCTGCGGAGCTGATGGGAAGTGTAAGTACCATACCTACTACCACCGATACGACGATGCCCATGATGAAAGGCTGCTGCTCAGTAGCCCACATAATAACGGTTCCGACCGAACTTGCCGCTTTACCGATTGAAGGCGCGATGCCCACGGAAAGGAGCACACCCGAGCAAATGGATACAATAGGTGTTACCAGGATGTCGATCTTGGTTTCTTTGGACACAATCTTGCCAAGTTCGGTAGCGATAATTGCCACTACGAATACCGCAAGAGGTCCGCCCGCACCGCCGAGTGAATTGGCAGCGCTTCCCACCGCAAGCATTGAAAAAAGAACAAGCGGAGGCGCCTGAAGTGCATAGGCAATGGATACTGCCATAGCAGGACCGGCAACGCCCTTGGCGAAGTTACCGATATCGACAAGCACCTGCACACCGAGTCTCTGACCGAGTGTGGCAATTATGGTGCCGACGAGAAGTGATGCAAAAAGGCCGTTGGCCATAGCCCCCATAGCATCGATAAAATAACGCTTTCCGGATACGATAATATTCTTTCTGATGAGGAAAGACTTAAACTTGCCGGGAGTCTTCTGTGTAGTACTGTCAGCCATATCTCAATAAATCTCCTAAATATTTTTCACCACTATAAAGCATTAAAGTGTCCCTGTCAACAGGAAATGCACATATTAATCACGGTGTTTACCTTCGAGAGCCCACTCAAGACCTCTCTCAAGCTGAGCGCGCCAGAACACGAAGTCGTGGATGCCGGGGCCTGTAAAGAAGGTAGCGGGATAGCCGATTGAATCAAAGTATGCCTTCATGGCTCTGTTGGGCTCGATGAGGAAGTCCTCGGTACCGCAAGCCATGTAAATCTCGGGCTTTTCAGCTCCGGTGTCTACAAGACGCTTAGCAAGCACCTCGGGGTTGTTGTCGCTCTCTTCAAGCTTCTCGAAATCGCCGAAGGTGTGAGCGTAATATTCGTAATTGGCCATAACGTTGGTGTCGTCCTTGGCAATGTTCTTCATGCCGTGTACGATGAGCGCGGAAGAAAGTGCCAAGGCCTTTGAGAACGTCTCGGGATAAGCAAGCGCGGTATGAAGAGTACCGAAACCGCCCATGGAAAGGCCGCCGATAATGGTATCCTCTCTCTTATCGGAAAGGCCGAAAGTCTTGCGGGTGTACTCCACAAACTCCTTACCCACATAGTCCTGATACTTAAAGCCGGTCTGAGGCTGATTCAGGTAGAAGCTGTTGTCGCCGTTAGGCATAAAGAAATTTACGTTAAAACGGTTCGCAAGCTCGCCGAGGGGGGCGTTGGTGAACCAGTCTGTATCGCATCCGCTGTAACCGTGAAGAAGGTATACATTCTTGGTAGGACGCTTAAAATTAGGGTTGTCGCCCATGGGCCACGGGATGTCATTACTTAAAACCGCAGTGAAATGTACCGGGCGTGAAAGTGAAGTTGAAAAAAATGTTCCGTTAAAAAAAGACATAGCAAACCTCCTTTGTATAATCATTACTCTAACGATTATGCCAAAAAAGTGATTGCCATGTCTTGCGAATTACTACTCAAATATTTTCAATTTTCTCACTTGATTCGAATTTTGAGTACATTAACATACTCCGAAGGCAAATCTCCCTTCACGTCGCACACAAGCACGCCGTCGTACTGCGTAAAGCCCACAGGCCCTCTTCCGAGCAGTTCAACCGACCGGACTTTCACATCGCCTAAGCTCTTAAGCACCGTGTTCTTTCGCCCGCATGCCTTCATGGCGAAAGCATACAGATAATCGCCCTTCTGCGTGAATCTGAAGTCGTCGTCATCCCAGTCTACCTTCTCCTCCGTGAAGCCTTCGATTTTGACAAAAGAATGTCCCTCGCAAGCCACCTTCCACGGGCGGGTGTCATAAATAGCCTCGCCGCACAGATTGAACCATTTCTCAAGCTCATCAAGTATCCACGAAGCCTGTTCATCAATGGTGCCGTCGGGACGCTGCAGAATGTTAAGAAGCATCGTACCGTTCTTTGACACCGTATCCACCAGAATGTCTATTATGTGGCCGGGCGTTTTATAATGCGCCTTCTTATCGTAGAACCACCCACCGATACAGGTCTCCGACTGCCACGGTACGGGTGAAGGCTTGTCGAGCTGGCTTCTCTCGATATCAAGAACGCCGACGGTATAGATGTCCTTGTCGCGGCTCTTCTGCGTGTAGACAGCGTTGTTGAAGCCGTTGCGACTAATGTTGTCGTTGTATAAGTATGCCACCGCCTCAAGTCCGAGCTTATAATCATCGGGCGTAGTAATATCTCCGGTCTCGCTGAAAGGCAGGAAGCTGTCGGAATAGAGAAGGTCGGGATGATAATTGTCCACGATTTCCTTCATAACCTTAAGCCAGTATTCCCTGAATTTCGGATTGGGAGTAAGCCAGGTCCACTTGTCCTCCTCGCCTTCTTTTGCCACGTGCTCATAATTATCGTGGTAGAAATCCCTGTAAGCCGGGTCGTTGCCGTCATAGGGCACACCCTTGTAGGGGCCGTAGGTATCGTGACCCTTGTTGGATCTCCACCAGGCAAAAGAAGCTCCCAGATGCTCCGTCATACCAAACGGAAGATTGTACTTCTGCGCCGCCTTCTGCCAGAGCCCGCAGATGTCCTTGTGCGGTCCCATATCCACAGAGTTAAAGCGGTTGTACTGAGACTTAAAGTTAAAGAAATGGTCGTGATGGCACGCCTGCGCCACGAAGAATCTCGCGCCGGCCTTGTAGTAACGCTCCATGAGCCCTTCCGGGTCGAAATTTTCGGCCTTCCAGAGCGCACAGATGTCCTTGTAGCCAAACTTCGAAGGGTGCCCGTAAGTACGCAAATGATACTCGTACTGCTCCGTTCCCTGAATATACATGTTACGCGCATACCAGTCGCCGCACATCGGCACCGACTGCGGTCCCCAATGGCTCCAGATACCGAACTTAGCATTTCTGAACCACTCGGGGCACTCGTATTTTCTCAATGATTCAAAAGAAGGCTCAAACATAACCTGTAATCCTCCAATACATTATGTTTACAAAAATCTACAATTGAAATATCATGATATGTAAGTATTGTAGCTTTAATTCGGCCATATTCCTATACTTTAAATCTACCATCTGTTTCGAAAAATATACCTGCGCGAGGTCCTCTCATGAACAAAACCCATTGGATAGGCGCCTTCGGAAGGGTCTATAACCCTCAGGACTGGTTCTACAATCCGAACTACCTTATCAATCGCATATACTACATAGCGGGTGGCAAGGCCTTTTACAAAGAAGGCATACCGCTTAAGAAAGGTTACCTCTACGTCTTCGGCACCGACCCCGGCTTCCGCGTGTACCAGGACGATAGCGACCCTGTTGACCACGCCTACTTTGACTTTATTTCTTTTCAAAGCTTTTTGAAAAAAGAAATCACCGAAATAGATTTAAAGAAATACCCCAAGCTTCAGCACGTAATCCTTGCCATGGCGGAGGAATTCGCAGACCGAAGCTGTCCCATGACGGTGGCCGATTCATATTTTGAAATAATAATGCACGAACTTGAGAAAGTGTTAAGCACCGATACACGGTACTCGGAAGTGACGGAGAATGCATTAAGAATCATACACTCCTGTCCTCCGTCGGAAGTATCCGTTCAGGAGGTGGCGTCTAAGATTAACGTCAACGTCAATTACCTGATAAGGCGCTTCAACGCCGAGGTTGGCGAGACTCCGCACAAGTACATAAGCCTTATGAAAGCAGAACTGGCGGTCAAATATATCCAGGGTGGCAGGAAGCTGGCAGAAATCGCAGAGTTGCTGGGATACTCGTCGGTGTCGTCGCTTTCTTTTTCCTTCAAGAGTCTTACCGGAAGGAACCTCTCGGAATTCGCAACGCACAGCATCAAAAAAGCGGGCCGCTAATCGACCCGCTCTTAATATACAGTCTAGAAAAATAATCCTATAATCATTCCGCTCAAAGCGCCGAACACATACACAAGGCTTACTACCTTAAGTGTCTTCTTAACGTTCTTGGAGGCTCTTAAGAGTACCATCCAGCCTACGCCTGCGCCGGTAAGGAGGCCTGCGAGCATCGGGCCTGCGCTGATGACGCCTTCAAGGTACATCTGGGTTAAGATAACCGAGGATGCACAGTTGGGGATAAGTCCCACAAGGCTTGCAATCAAGGGGCCGAATATCTTGTGATTGAATACGGTACCGGAAATGGTCTCGGCACCGACAGTGTCGATAATAAAGCCAAGCGCAAGAGAAATCACGAAGATGAACAAAGCAATCTTAAGCGCGTGCTTTAAAGCCGAGCCCCAGATGCCCTTGTCACAGTGGCAGTGCTCTTCTTCACACATGGTGTGGATGTTGATGTGCTCGTGAGCGTTCTCGTTTCTGAAAAATACCAAGTCGCACAGGAAGCCCCAGAATATACCGATGAGCAGCTTAACGCCGATGACGCTTAAAATAAAGCCTACAGGCGCCTTCTCCGATATGAGCATGGGAAGCATTTCATCGGAAGTTGAAAGATAAATTGCAATGAGGGTTCCTATGGAAATAATCTTGCCGGCGTAGAGGCTTGAAGCCGCCGCGGAGAATCCGCACTGAGGAACAGCGCCTAAAGCACCGCCGATTAAAGGACCGAAATTGCCGGCTTTCTGTACGGCAATTAAGACCTTCACAGAGGTCTTATGCTCGAGATATTCCATTGCAAGATAAGTTGCGAATAGAAACGGCAGTAACTTCGCCGTGTCTATCAAAGCATCCAATAATATGTCTAACATCAGTCAACTCCGATAATGCTCAACGGTTCTCCATCTTAACGAGCTTGGCTGCCTGGTCGGCTGCGATTAAGCTGTCAAGAATCTCTTCGATATCACCGTCCAAAACGCCCTCAAGGTTGTGAGTGGTAAGACCGATACGATGGTCTGTTACACGGCTCTGAGGGAAGTTGTAAGTTCTTATCTTCTCGGAACGGTCGCCGGTTCCGATCTGTGAACGACGAAGCTCAGCTTCCTCGTCATGCTGCTTCTGAAGCTCTAAGTCATATAACTTGGCTCTTAAGAGAGCAAATGCCTTATCACGGTTCTGAAGCTGGCTCTTCTCGGTCTGAGAATATACCACAATACCTGTAGGATAGTGAGTAAGACGCACAGCGGAGTCGGTGGTGTTGACACACTGGCCGCCGTTACCGGAAGCACGCATTACGTCGATTCTTATATCCTTTTCATCAATTACTACGTCAACATCCTCAACTTCGGGCATAACCGCTACGGTTACGGTTGAAGTATGGATACGTCCGCCGGACTCTGTCTCGGGAACTCTCTGTACACGATGAACGCCGCTTTCGTACTTAAGCTTGGAGTACGCACCGTTACCGGTAATCATGAAGTTAACGTCCTTCATACCGCCGATACCGATTTCATCAACGTTCATAAGCTCAACTTTCCAATGCTGCTTCTCGGCGTAGTGCACATACATACGATAGATTTCAGCCGCAAAAAGCGCAGCCTCG
The DNA here is from genome assembly GCA_900100895.1 of Lachnospiraceae bacterium YSD2013. GTDB lineage: Bacteria > Bacillota > Clostridia > Lachnospirales > Lachnospiraceae > UBA1258. Next base: position 61,107 of record FMTX01000022.1, on the reverse strand, counting down.
TCTCCGCCGGCACCCGCACGAATCTCCACGATAACGTTCTTGTCATCGTTGGGGTCCTTGGGAAGAAGCAAAATCTTTAACTCTTCTTCAAGCTTCTCTACGTCATCCTTGGCGGTAGCAAGCTCTTCTTTGAGCATTTCGCGCATGTCCTCGTCGGACTCGCTTTCAAGCATGGACAGACTGTCTTCAATGTCCTGCTTGGCTTTCTTGTATTTCTTGTAAGCCTCTACTATGGGAGTCAAATCGCTCTGCTCCTTCATGAGGTCTCTGAAACGCTTGGGATCGTCGGTAACACCGGGGGAAGAAAGCTCCACCATAATATCCTCAAAGCGCATTAACAAATCTTCAAGTTTATCAAACATATCACACCTCCGGGCTAGTAACAAAAGCCCTTAACCACGCGGGGATTCCCGCACAAATCATTAATAACTTCCACATTCTTAAAACCGCCGCGACTCATAATATCGCTAACCTCTTTACCCTGGTCGCAGCCTATTTCAAAGGCAAGCAGTCCGCCCCTGTTAAGGAACTTCGGCGCCTCCTTAACAATCTTTTCGTAAAAGAAAACGCCCGTCTCATGTCCGTTAAGCGCGATAAAAGGATCGTGGTCCCTTACTTCAGGCATGAGCTCCTCTATCTCGCAAGTGCGAATATAAGGGGGATTGGACACAAGTATGTCAAACTTGCCCTCGACATTTTCAAACAAATCGCTCTGAATAAATGTCGCATCTATATTAAGCGCCTCGGCATTGCTCTTAGCCACCTCAAGCGCTTTCTCACTGATATCAACGCCTACGCCCTCGCAGTCATTGGAGAACTTAAGAAGGCTTAGAAGAATGCATCCGCTTCCGGTACACATATCAAGCACACGCATACCGTCATGCAAATCCTTAAGCACCTCTTCCACAAGGGTCTCCGTATCGGAGCGGGGCACCAGTACGTTTTCATTTACCAGAAATTCAAGACCCATAAACTCCTGTCTGCCTGTAAGGTGCTGAAGTGGAATGTGATTACTCCTTTTAACGAGAAGGTCGTTAAACCGCTCTTCGCACTCGGCCGAAACCTCGTCATCGCCCTTTGTAAAAAGGTCGCCGTAAGTCGTGCCGCAGACATACTCAAGAAGCAGTCTTGCATCTGTCTTATAATCCGAAATATCGGCTGCCTTCAATCTAAGACAGCCGAGTTCATAAGCTTCCTTGTATTTCATCCTTCAACCGATTCTGCGGTCTCCGCGGGCGCATCCACATCAACGCCGAACTTCTCCTTAAGGAAATCCTTCCAGTCAAAAACAGCCTCAACAGCCGCGATTGCGACCTCAACCATGGACTCATCGGGTTCCTTGGTGGTAAGTCTTTGAAGAAGCATTCCGGGAGCCGAAATAATACGTACGAATAAGTTATTGTGTCTTCCGGCAAATCTCAGAACTTCGTAAGAAATACCTGCGATAACCGGTATAAGAAGAAGTCTTATCACTACTTTAAGCAAAAGCGAATCAACTCTTATAAAGAAAAAGCAGATTACGCTGATAAGCATTACCAAAAGCATGAAACTCGTACCGCATCTTCTGTGAAGTCTCGAAGAATGCATAACGTTCTCAACCGTTAAAGGCTTGCCGTGCTCGACGCAGTTAATGCACTTATGCTCCGCGCCGTGATATCTGTACACTCGCTTAATGTCCTTGCTGAGTGAAATGAGCGCCACATACGCCACAAAAATCACTATTCTGATAAGACCTTCAAGCAAAGCCTTCAAACTCTCGTTACGAATATCGTCCTTGAAAAGTCCCGTCAAGAAGAAGGGAAGCACGATAAAAATACCGATTGCAAAGCAAATCGACAGGAACGTGATAAATCCTGACAAAACCTTGTCCGCATGACCCTTAAAGAGCTTGTTCATAGCCTTGTCGAATCTTGTCTCCTGCTCGGCCTCTTCCTCATAAAAGCTTGCCGAATAGTTAAGGCACTTGATACCAAGTGACAACGAATCTATGAAATTGAATACTCCGCGAAGGAAAGGAACGTTCTTAATGAATGCTCCCTTGGTAACACCGGTATACTCGTCGATGTCTACCTCTATCTCGCCGTTAGCCTTACGAACGGCTACGGAGTACTTGTCTTTATTCTTCATCATGATGCCCTCAAGAACGGCCTGTCCGCCTATTCCTGAGTAACGGGCTTTTTTAAGCTTCTTAGCCATACCCAATTTCCTCCGAATAAACTCATTCTTAGAGAAAAAAAGGTTGAGACCGAAATCTCAACCTTTTAAGCAACGATCTTTACTTAACACCGTACTTCTTATTGAACTTCTCAATCTGTCCGTCGGTTCTTGCGGTCTTAGTCTGGCCTGTGTAGAATGAATGGCACTTGGAGCAAACTTCCACGTGGATATCCTTCTTGGTAGAGCCTACTACGAAAGTGTTACCGCAGTTGCAGGTTACGGTTGCCTGATAGTACTCAGGATGAATTCCTTCTTTCATGTTTTCACCTCTTCTAAACTGTATGTTAATTGTAACGTTTTGTTCTCATCCACTGCTGCTATTCTATAAACAGCTTTTACATTGTAGCACAGAGTTTTTTCAAAGGCAAGTACTTATTTGATATTTGGGAATTCTCCTAAATTTATTGTATTTATCGGTTTCTTTTTATTAAAACTCTCTACCTGCGCCGATTTCGAAATGACACTTAACTATGCCCAAATCTATCTTCGTAAGTCCGCCGCCCTTGGTCTCGAGAGAAACCGTGTCGTCGGCATTATACTTAATCATAAACTTCTGTTCATTGAGCGCGGTGGGCGCAAGAAGAGCTGCCTTAACGCCTTCTTTGAACCAGTCGGGAGCCGTGCCGGCAACTTCCGTTACCTGCTCGTAAGTCTTGGACTTTCTGTCCTTGCCCTGATCTACGCCGTAGCCGATAGCGATAGCAAGTACCACTCTCTCGCCGGGCTTCACATCAACTGCGACTGCCTTTCTGTTGAAAGTACCTGTCCAGCATGTATTAAGTCCGAGAGTCTGCGCAAAAAGAACGAGCTTCTCGCCGTAATATCCCACTCTCTCATCAAGGTCCGCCGTATCCTCGCCGACGCACACAATAATGCTCGGCGCGCTGATTAATCCCACTGCTCTGTATATAAGATTGCCGTAAGCCTTACCCGCGTCCTCCACAAACTGAAGATGAAGATTGCCCGCAGCGTTAAGCTCATCAATCTTAGCCTTAAGCTGCGCCACCAAATTGTCAGCGATTCTTACGCTTCTGTACTTACGAACCGAATGCCTTACCAAAATTGCCTGTTTGTCTGTCATAATTACACCCTTTCCCAATTCTTTCGAATTGTTCCCAACGTCACGCGGTTACAAATGATATTATAGCAGATTTTCACGAGTTGTTAGGGGTTGCGGCGAGATTTTATTTTCTTTTTATCTTTCTTTTACCGGCAACTTATCCCAATAGTAAAAAAAAGTGAAATTGGGATAAGAAACAGCCCATTTGTCTCGAGTTATGTCAACCGTTTATCCCAATACGTAAAAAACTTCAAATTGGGATAAAAAATAGCCGAAATCTTATCCCAATTTCCAGATTTTTTCATATTGGGATAAAAAGCCTTCAAAACAGCCAAAAAAGGGCAAAAAATTATCCCAATCCGGAAATTTTTCCGTATTGGGATAATTTATAGCAAATATATGGATACCAAGCGCGTCCAAGGTTCTATTCGCAATCAAAAATCGCCTTGCTCTCAAGCCTGTCGCCATAGGTGCTCTTCCAGTACTTGTGCGCCTCGGACTTGTCATAATTCTCAAGTCCCTCGGGAGTAACTGTCATCTCAATCATAATGCTGTAGCGATTCTCGCGGGTGCTGTTGGTCTTGTGAATGACCACATCTTCCACGCCGTCAAGTTTGAGTGTCTTATTAAAAAGTGCCGTAATGTCCGGCAGGAATTTCTCCGTGTCGTTTCTGTCTTTGAATTTGGCAATGATGTAATGTTTCATGTTACGCCTCCGTGCTTGCATATTTGGAATGATATATCACTTCTTTGCCGAGGCTTTCGGCATACTCTATTTCCTTGGTCACCTGATTGCCGATGTAGCCGTCTATGTCTACAACGTAAATTGCGTCGGACATCTCAATCTTCCTAAAATGTCCCTTGGCCAAAGAAGTCGCTTCCTCTTGCGATATATCAAGCTTGTCTATATTATACACGCACTGAAGCACATTATAATTATCCATGGCCTCAAGCCTGAAAGCGATGCTCTGCATTTCCCGCTCAAAGCGCATGCTGCCGCATATTGTGACTGTCTTCATATATCTCTTCAGCCTTCTTTCAAAGTAAGTATGAAGCCTTGCAGCTTAAGTTTCTTGCCGGAATCGGTTGTGAGTGCTTCAGCCGCCTGGGCTTCGATGTCGTATTCGCCCTTGAACTTATCAAGAAGCTTCCTGCTGCCCACGTTTCGCGTGTCCGCTTCGTAAAAGAACTCGGTCTTGCCGTACTTACTCTTTGCAATATCAAGTGCGGCTTTCAGTGCCTGATAGGCGTAGCCCTTGCCCCATTCGGACTTCTTAATCCATACGCCGAGCTCGGGACAGTCTTCGTCGAGGCCGTGAACTTCGACGCTTCCTAAAAACTCGTCTGCGTCGGATAGCACCGAAAGAAAGAGTGTCTCGTCGCGACCCATCTCGTCGATAAATTCCTGCAAGAGTTCCTTAGCATCATCAATGTTTTCAAAGGGGTCGGGCCACTGGTATTTGGTTATCTCTGCGTCAAACCCGTTGTAGTAATCCGAAAGATATTTCATGTCAAAAGGTTCTGTTTTGATATTTGCCATTCTCTATAAATCCTTTAATATTTCTGTAAAATTGCCTTTGAGAAAATGCCTGTACTCGGGATGATCTGTCGCCTCTTCGTACTCTTCGCGAATGGTTCTCACATTCCACTCCCGCATGCGCTCGGGCATTTCTTCGTAGCGCATAATCGTGATGAGTCCGTCGCGCTCGGCGGCCAGTATGGCTTCATGAGCGTCGGGTACGAATTCAACACCGGCAATCTCTACCGGCTCACTGCTTGTAACCGCGTCGGGAATCTGAAGTTCGAAGCCCGAATCTTTCACGGATTCTGCAGTGTAGATATAACCCGATACGCCTCTATAAGTCTTCTCAAGCGCATTCGGATAATACTCCTCAAGCCTCTGGCGACCGTCTTTACCAAAGCCGTAGGGTCCCCACTTCTTCCAGACACCGGCGTATTCAAAGCCCGTATCCTTGCAATATTTCTCAACAGCGTTGCTTAAATATACTAACACATTCTCGCGTTTCTCTGACAGATAAATCAACGGCACATTGTGATTGGAAACCCTCGGCTCCAGTACCTTGATATTCTCTACGGATGATGCGTGATAATACATTGTAACCCCCTAATACTGCTAATTTTTTTAAGCTCTGTCGGCCACGTACGCCGCAAGCTCCAGCGCGATGTCGAAATGTCCTACGTCGTGCTGAGTGCCTTTGACCTGATTTTTCTCGCGTCTTTCAGTCCATTCGGGCGCATCGAGAAGGTCGCCGCCGGTAAAGAACATGTATAGCTCCACGCCTCTGAAATCGCACATTGCCTGCACAGCTGCGCCTTCCATCTCAACGGAGATGCAACCGTCGGCCTTGCGCTTCTCAAAATTGCCCTCAGTCTCCCTGTAAAAAGCATCCGTCGACCAGGTCTTGCCGAGCACATAGGGAAGCTTATTCTCCTTCATAAACGCTTCAACGACATCTGAATTCTTGACCTTGATGTAATCCGAAGCAGGCGCATAGTGGTAGGAAGTACCCTCATCTCTGTAGGCATCCGTCGGCACCATGACCTTGCCTCGCGCGATTTCTTTGTTGAGGCATCCTGCTCCGCCGAAGTGAATCACCTTGTCGGTATCAAGTATCTGCAACACTTCTTCTACCGTCGCAACGCACGCAGGCGCGCCGACGTAGGTTCTGTAGAAGCCGATTTTTTTGCCGTTATAATTGATGAGATAAACCGGCGTCATTCCCGTAGCCATCCACAATTCGCCAACCTTTTCGCAGTCGTAACCCGCAGCCACGAACTCCTCAATCTTATTCGAAAATGTCAGGATTACCGCGTCAGCCTTCGGCGCGTTTTCGTTTCTTGTCAAGTTTATCTTGGCAGCTGTTTTATTGTCAAAAGAATCTGTTATCATATTTGTCTATGTCCTCCAAATCTATTACTCTAAAACCGTTTTCTTTAAGTAGCCCAGCGAATATCCCCGAGCCGGGGATTCGTGTCCCGCTAAAGGTTCCGTCATAGATTTGGTTGACTCCGCATGAGGGGCTTCGCGACTGAAGGATGGCCAGGTCGATTTCTTTTTCTTTGGCTAACTCCAGACATTTAGCTGCGCCTGCGCGAAATTCCTTATCCTTTCTTTCGCCGTCGGCATTCGTAACTACGCCGTTTACTATCTCGCAAGGCGTTCTCGGAGTCGGCAGTCCGCCCGCCACCTCCGGGCACACGGGAATCACCTCATGACCCTTCACAAACTCTATAATCTTTTCATTGTAATTGTTGCCGCCGCTGTACTTGCAATTCGTGCCCAGCAAGCAGGCGCTTACCATGATTTTCATGAATTTTTCTCCGTTATCACGTGCCATATCACGGGGTTTATGAACCCGCACGCTCTATATAGTGCCATCGGATTGCTCTCGCTATCGACCTTTCCCGATACCACGGCAAAAGAAGCCTTGTCCTTCATCCGCCAAAGCAGCTCTCGCACCACAAACTTTCCAAGTCCCTTGTGGCGATACTGAGGCGATACCTGTATCCATTCAAGAATGCCCTCGCCTATGCGGGTATCAAGCTCAGCGATGCCGGTCGCCACGATTTGACCTGTAGCTTTGTCTGCTACCGCTATCCATAAATCAGGGTCGTATACTCTATGTTTCTTGTATTCCTTGAGTTCTTCGGTCGAAATGCCTTCTTTGGCATAGCACTCATTTATGTGATTGGCGTATGATTCTGTGCCGCATTTAACTACTTCAAACTGCTCCGAAAGGTGTGTTTTCTCAACTATCTTCATATCGTGTATAAGTTTAAAGTATCTTTCATCGTTACCGGCACATCGTTCAACGTTGAACTCATCATCTCTGATAACTTTTATATTCTTAGGAATCTGTACGGTCTCCGCCTTCCAAAACGGAAGTGAAGATGCTTCGCAGGGATTCGCTAAATAGTCGTCTGCTCTCATTTCATAAACCCGCAACACCCATACTCTGACATCTCATGAAATCCCATAGATTTATAGAACTCCACAGTCTTGGGCGTGTTATCTGTTGCCAGTTCAATCTGGCGCACATTCTTGTAGCGCTTAAGAATCTCCTTAATCAGCGCGGTTCCGATACCTTTACGCTGCTTGTCGGGGAAGACCAGAATGTCCTGAATGAACACTATTGTCTGCCCGTCGCCCACGACTCTTATGATGCCTTGAAGCTCGTCGCCTTCGTAGGCAGCGAGAATCAGCAGTGAATTCTCATAGCCTGCCCTAAGCGCCGCAGGATTTTCTGTATATGCAGTCCAGCCCACAGCGGTGTATAGGCTTAGAATTTCGTCGTCTTTGTAATTCTTGTATTCCTTTATTTCCATAACTTTCCTGTCTTTCTTACAGTGCTTTCGGTCCGTACAGCAAGCACTTCTCGGCTTCTTTGCTGCCAAACCAGCCTTCGCCCTCGTCGATGCGGGGGTAGAGGCGTGATAATTCTTCTTTTTCCGAGTCCGTAAGTTCCGAATAATCGTTAATCTCGCGCGAAGATTCCACCACGATGAATTTGTGGTCATTGTCCTTGCGCTTAAACACTCCGATAACCTTGACTTTCACTATGTCGCCGAGGAAGTATTCTTGATCCGTCATAAGCATGCAGTCTCTGTGCGGCTTGGGCGGGTCGCCGAACTCCTTAATCCAGCCGTAGGGCTTGGTGAAGCCTCTCTCATGCATCAGTGATGCTTGATCGCTTGCCGTGAATGTCTTGTCCTTAGGGTTATAAATCATCCGCATAGGGCAGTCATATGTCTGCTCCACAACCATGTGTAGGCGCTTCCGCCAGAACAGCCGATAAGCCACCTTGTCAATCCACACGCTGCCTACAGCATCCAACACGGTTTCCAATATTGTCGCTAATACCATACCTATACCTCCCCGTGCTACAGCACGTATTCATACCACTCATTGCCCACCTGTTTGAAGCCTGCTGCCATAAACATCGCGCGACTCTGGGTGTTAAAAGAATAAATCTCGGCTCTAACCTTCTCCATTCCCTTCTCCCGTGCCAGTTGGGTCATATCGGCAATGCAGCGACGTCCGATATGCCTGTTCTGATACTCCTTGCACACCACAATCGCAATCTCCTCGCTGTCACGTAACGAAACGTCACCCACGAGCGTACCCTTATACTCGATGTAGTAGCAGTCGCCGCGCGCACACAGGTAGTCATACATGTTGTGCAACAACTCCAAATCATAAGGCTCATCCCTGTTGTCCACCTGATTGCACACATCAAGATCCTGATACCATGCAAGCGACACCTCGTCATTTCGGTAGTACGGAACGAGCTTAATCTCGTCATCTATAATTCGTTCTTTCATTTCTCTCTGTCATCCGTCACAAAAAACTTAATTCCTGCCGTCGGATGCTTTAACTCCTCTCTGAAGAACTCCGGATAATACTTAATAGGGTCATCGATATCTATCCAACGAAGTTTCTCCGTTGCGCCATCCTCCGTGAAGCTTCCCTCGCCCGGGTCGAAGTCCTCGGGCACCTTCATGTAAAAAAAATACGATATCTCATATATAAGCTTCCCCAAATTAGTCTCTGCATCTCCGTAAAAATAATTCTCATGCACAAACCCAAGCCTCTCGACTTCCATCTTCACGCCGGTCTCCTCGTACACTTCGCGCACAATTGCTTCCTCGGCCAGTTCACCGAACTTTATGCGTCCTCCGACGGAATACAAATACTCAGGGCGCACATCGTTGCCCACCATCAGGATTTTGCCGTCATTCATGATAATAGCTCCAACGCGAAGATTGATGATGCCCTCTTCGCAGGGCACTGACATGTCTCTGTTCATTGTTTTTCCTCAATAATTCCATATTTGTTCCACACAAGAACCGTTTCATAACCAAGCTTCATGTACCACTCTTTAATGTGCGTAAAATGAATCCATGACACCTCGACGCCGCGCTCCTTCAAGAGCTCCGTCGCCAGCCTCACCATCTCAAGGCCGATGCCGCGCTCACGGTATTCAGGAATTGTTCCCACGCAACCGGGTCCGCCAACACTCACGCCGTCGTGCACACCCCAGTTGCCTACGTTGCAAAAAGAAACAATCTTGTCTCCGTCAAAACCGCAGAATACCTCTGAGTTTTCGTTAAAATACGGAAGCCAGTGCTCGTCGACTTTCGCAACGGCTTCTTTGACCGTTTCTATATTGCCTTTGAAAAGGCCGAAGGTGATGCCTTCCTGTGGTGTATAGGGCACTTTGATGGGGCTGTCATTGCGAAGGTCCATCGCAAGTTCCGCATACACTTCGTGCTCGTCCATATAATTCATCCGTTCTCTTTCAAAAAGCCCGGATTCATGCTTAAAAACATTATCCTATAATCCATATTCTACTCCGTAATTTCTATCTGATTGCCTTCAATTCCTACTATGCAGCTTTCATAGTAGCCGTCGCCTGTTGTGCGGGGCCCGCTATGGACTTCGTAGCCGGCTTGTTGCAAGATTTCTGTCAGTTCGTCAACTTTAGCTTTGCTTCCTACCGAAAAGGCTATGTGAATGTAGCCGGTGCGGTTCGTCGCCTTGGGTGCGTCGGTGAGTTCGGGCTTGTTCATAAGCTCAAGTCTGGCGCCGTCGTCAAAGGTGATGAAGTAGGATCTGAAGTCTGTGTTTTTGTTGTGATAACCTGAGTTGGAAGTACCGCCGAGATACTTTACGAAGAAATCGCGGGCGGCTTCCAAGTCGTTAACATACATAGCAATGTGTTCTATTTTCATGTGGGGGCTTGTCTCCGTGTTCTTTTTACAAATGCTTCTCCATAAGGAGGAATGTGCCCTTGCGCCAGTGGGCGGTGCCGACTTCTGCGTAGCCGTTGCGCCTGTAGAGTTTCAGGGCGAAGGGATTCTCGGTGAAGACGTCGAGTCTGACGGACTCTGTTCCTGCCTCGCGAAGGGTGGTCTCAATGTTATTGAGGGTTTCTTTTGCCACGCCTCGGTTCTGGAACTTAGGGTTAACGCACAGTCTGTGAATGATGCTGTAGTTGCTGTCGGGATAAGCCCAAGTGCCGTTAGCATACTGCTCGTCGGCGTCTTGGTTGATTGCGTATACTACCGCGATGTCGTCATCGATTGTACCGACGTATAAAGTTTTCTTAATGATATCATTCGTGAAGTCTTCTTTGGTAGGATAAATGTTATCCCATTGATAGATGTTGTTTCGTTCCATTTCCGCGATTGCGGAGGCAATAAGAGCGCAGACAGCGTCAATGTCACGCTCTTCTGCAAGTCTGTAATTCATATATTTCCATACCTCTGTGTACTATTCTTTGGCCGGCGGCGCTTACAGTTTGTACTGCATGAAGTTGCCGTTGTGGGTAAAGCCGTAGGCGGTGTAGAGTTTGACGCCCATGTCGGATGCCGTGATGTGAACCGCGCCGCAGCCGTAGACTCTTGCTTCTTCAACTACGCGGTGGAGGAGTTCTTTGGCTATGCCCATGCGGCGATAGTTGGGATCCGTGAACATGCTTGAAAGAAGCCCGAGTTTTCCACTGGGGCAGCCAAAATACGGGGGCTTTTCCACAAATGACATGCCGCTGGTGCCGATAATCTTGTCGCCGTCGAGCGCAAGCCATGATACAAATGTGCCGTCCGCCATGTGGCGCTTGTAAAAATCCTGCAGAGCGGGCATAAGGTCGATATCTTCTGTCGCACCTTCTTCGCGAAGCTGCGTGATGCGCATGCTTATGAATGTATCGAGATCTGCTTCAGTAAGTTTTCTGTAGGTGATTTCCATGATATCTCTCCTTGTCTTCTCTCTATTTATTCTTTGAGTCTTCGAGAATGGTCTTGACTAACTGCCAGGCGATGCCGCCTTCTCTAAGCTTAGCGGGCGCGTCTTCAAGCTTAAACCACTCGACGGAATCGACTTCGCCGGATAAGTGGAAGTCTTTCTTTTGCACCGTTGCCTTGTAACCAAGCATCAGCATTTCTTTCTTTGGGTAGGGGTAGCTCTTGATGAATTCAAGCTTTTCCACGTCCTGACCGATTTCTTCTTTGACCTCGCGGATGACAGTGTCCTCGGCGGACTCGCCCATCTTCATGATGCCTGCCACGCACACGTAATTGGAGGTAGATACGTAGTTCTGTCTGAGAAGTGCCACCTCGCCCTGCTCATTCACAACCGCTGTAATGATGCTCGTGGTGAACATGTCCCATAGTGGCACGTTGCAGTGCTCGCAGTAGGGGATGCGGCCTTCGTCGCCGATTTCTTTATCTATAAGCTTGGTCCCGCAGTGGGGGCAGTATGTAAAATGCATGTGTTGTCTCCTTTAGCCTAATAGTCGAAAACGTTGTCGCCGACGCGAATGATGGTGGCCGGCTTCTCGCCTTTGTAAGGTTTTCTGATTTCTATCATGTTAAGTACAGTGTAGCCCTTGGTGCGCAGGAAATCTATCATCCCCTGGTTGTTGGGATGAACATTGTTAAATACAGTATCATCGCCCTTTGACCTTGCAACTTCTTCCGCCTTCTCAAACAACATTGTAGCCACGCCCCTGCATCTGAACTCGTCACGCACGTAAATGTGCTCTACCCACACGCAATCTTCCACAACCTTGCAGACTACGTAGCCCGCATATGTGCCGTTTTCTTCCGCCGCAAATATCGGGTAGCCCGCTTGCAAGAACTCTTTAATCTCTGCCTCCGCCGCCTTTACGTCAGGCTCAGCCTTTATGTTTAAATATGATAGCAACGTTACCCTGAAATCCGCCACGAGAGGTGCGAGGGTGGGAGCTTGTTGCTCGGTTATTTGTATTAAATCCATGTTTGTTTCCTCTCTTTGTCGGTGCCGGGGCGTATGTCGTATTAATTTGCGATTTTCTCGCCATATCTATATCGCTCCGTTTCATTCAATAGCTCTGTTTTCGTGATGCAATGCATAAAAAACGGATTTTTGAAATTTTATCCATTGTTTTTGCTTTGGTGAGTTTACATAACACCGTTCAAACCTCTTAAATCCTTCTGCCCGAACCGTAGCCTCTTATCGCACGATACCGTTTTCGCAACATAATGAATGCAAGCAATGGATAAAAAAGCCGGAAAGCGATTTCTTATGCATTGGTGTGGGAAATCACGCCTCCAAAACAATGGATAAATTCCGCTATTTCGCGATTTTATGCATTATCCTCTTCTGCCCGCCGTCATCAAGGACTATCTCGCCGCCCATTGCAGTGTAAAAAGCAATCGCGCCGGTGTTCTGTGCATTAACAGACAGCACGAATCTGTCAAAACCTTTCGCCTCAACCTCAGCCTTGGCAATATCAATAAAACGCCTGCCGATGCCCTTCCGCTGGTAATCCTTGCGTATATAAAGAAGCCCTACCTCTTGGTCGTATTCCTCATATAGCCTATAAGGCTTACCCACGGTCATGAAGCCCACAATCTCGTCTGCATCCTCCGCAACATATAACTCAATCTCCGGATTTTCTACGATTCCCCGGAAAATTTCCTCGTTCTTCTTAACATCATACCCATCGAGCCTCTCCTGCGGATATATTCCTTGATATGTCGAGTTCCAGACTGCCTTCTTAAGCTCAGACAGCGCAAGACAATCCTCCGCAGTAGCCTTTCGAAAAGAAACCTTAGTATCGCTCATACCCTTTAGCTCCTCATAAGCCTCAGTCAGCCACGTATGCGGCATCAAAAGCAACCCATTGTCAAATTGATACTTAATGAAATATAGGCATGCCTCATCAAGCGCTTTCTCCGCCCGCGTCCTTAACTCATCGTAGTACGGAGGCACCCCGCCTCTGTCCCAGGATATCTTGTCAGCCAGAAACACCGCTTTATCATACACACTCGCGCCCTTCTTGAGCGTCGTATGGCACTCAATGGCGCTGAGCACATCCTCGTCGATGACCCCGAACTCTTCTCTCGCAATTATCTTAGAAATCCTTTGATGCAAAAGAAACCGATACTTTTCCTCCGCCGGATCGATTGTCATGCCACGCTCCGTCGCAATCCTGTACATCTCTTCGGGCGAAATAACAGCGCTCACATCATGAAGCATCGCCGCAAGACGGAGTTTCTCGACATCTAATCCATGAATTCGTCCCAGCCACTCGACAGTGTTAGCAACCTCTTCTACATGAGTCAAAGTGCTCTCTTTGCCACCCTCCAAGTATTTATCTCTGATAGCCCCATAATCAGTCACTGTAACTCTCCCATGTAATTATCCAATCGTGCAAAGTTTTCCCCTCAGCACGTAACCAATCTTCTCATAGCAAGCATTAGATGCCACATAATCCGCGTCGGTATAAAGCATCGGAACGTAACCTGCTTCCGAAGCAATCTTGGTAACACGGTACACAAGATTCTCACCATAGTGCTTGCGACGGGCATCTTCTCGCGTATACACGTAACCAATCGAAGCCATATCGCCGGTGGGACGGTATACGCAGCAAGCTACATTGCGCTCGCTCTCGTTCTGCCAGAAGTAATAAAGTCCCTTCTCTATGCCATACGAAGCATTCCTGCGATACTCTTCCAAACTCTCGTAATCCGCATCGATAGCATGGTGGAACAAATCCATCATCTCAACCAATTCATCCACGTCACTCTCCACGCACTGATGCAACACTCCGTCGCACTTGTCTGTAGGCTCTACCGGCGCGAGATTATCGTACGCAAACATATTGGTCTGAATCGCCAGCTTTTTACCATCCTGAGCAGCACGCTTAATAAAGTACTCCGCCAGCCCATACTTCAAATTGAACCTGTGCTCACCGTCCAGCGCTCCCTTCTCGCCTGCCAACTGATAAGCCTTCTCCATCTCAGCCTCAGTAGCATCATCTGCAGTCCATATCCATATGGGATAAGGAAGCCCTGTGAAGCACATAATCAGTCGCTCATGATCTGTCTCCAGAATCCTCGTCTCTCCGCTCATGATCCTTCGAAGCACAAAAAACGTGTATTTATCCTGCTCGAGGAGCTTAAAATCTCTCTCGTCTACAAAATTATCCATAATCATTTTTCCCAAACACAATCATAATTCCAGCTTGACAGTCTCAATCTCAACATCCGCCCGCTGATTCTTAACCGCAATCTGGAACTCGTCTTCATATACAAGTTCTCCCGGAATCTCGCGGCATTCCGACACATAAAGCTTCACGCCATACTTCTTGCACATTGCGCGATAAAAAGTCATTTCTTCCCAGATTCCGTCGCCCGCAGGGCCTTCCTTGAACCATGTTATAGCCCTATCAGGATTGTTCTTATCGTAAAAAGAAGGAACCGGCAACTTCTCCTCAAAGTACTCGCGATTCTTCCAATATTCTTTTTCCTCTTCCTCCGTGAGCACCTTCGCATCCACAAGTTTCCCCACCGTAGTAAAGATTCCGCGGGGCTGCCCCGTAAGGTAAGCGCAGTCGGAAGTGTGAATTCTGTAATATCTCATGCATCCTCCGTTACAGGTACTTAAGCACATCCGCCGGCTCCTTCAAACCGATAAACTCCGGCATCGGCTTGCGCGTCGTCCTAATATTCTCGCTAAAATACCAAAGCGCCTGCAAAGGCTTCATTCCAATCTCCTCGGCCGCCTGCAACTCATGACTTCCGCCGTCACCCACATACAGGCACTCCGACGCCTCAACGCCCAACCGCTCCAGCGCCAGCCTGTAAATCGCAAGGTTCGGCTTCATCACACCTTCGTCAAAAGAAAGCATCGGCACATCAAAGTACTCAAACAGGTCACTGCCCTTAATCGCCTCCGCTTCTTCGCTGAAACAATTGGTAATCAGCGCAATCTTCACACCCCTGTCACGGAGAGCCTGAAGCATCGGCTTAATGTCTTCTCGGTAGCATTCGAAAACTCTTCTTCTGCTTTCGTACCTTTTCCTCACTACTTTCTCATAGGTTTCCTCAGAAAAGATATTATAATTCTCTAAGATTTCCTTAATTGTGTCCTCGAATCTCTTAACCCCCGTAGACCTGTCATCATCGGTGGTATCCCAGTACTTGCGAAACTGCTCCTCCGTAAGCCCCATATCCTTGCACATGTGCTCGCCGAAATACAGCTCCGTTCTGTACAAAGAAACCAGCGTCTCAAACATATCAAACACAACTGCTTTGACCATTCTCGCCCTCCTATTACGCTTTCCCCGGATTCTTAATCCGTACAAAGAATCTCTCTTCATTCTCCGCAACAATCTTGCCGCCGTTATTAAGCATGACGTGAAGCGAAGCGGGGTTAATCTTACAAACTCTTAAATAGAACTCATCTTCCGGAACGATGTTTCTTGCAATCTCAAGAAGCATCTTCAATCCTTCCGTAGCATAATGCTTGCCACGCAAGTCCTTCCTCACAAAGTATCCGATATGGCCTGCACCGGTTCTTAACGTATCGTTCAGATAATGTCTTAACCTAAATTGCCCCACAATCGTGTCATCGTCCCACAGGAAAAAGAAAGTCTCCGGCACCTTACCCTCTTCCAGATTCAAGCCCTTCGCATGATCCAAAAGCGCCGGCAAAGCTTCTGCTTTGAAGTCTTCATATGATATCCCCGGCCACTTATTCAAAAACCCGAACTCGTCCTCAGGCATATCCTTTACAAAAAGCCATTCTTTTTCCGCGTCCTCTACGTTGGTTTCTTTAAGATAAAGCATTCTCTAGTACCATCTCTTTCTATTTGATTGAATATTTCATACTGAATAATATTTCGTCCTGCAAACCCTTGGGAATCTTGTATTTCTCATCCGCCATGATGCTCTTAATCCACTCGGCATGCTCAGCGCTCATCGTAGAATAAGTCGATATTCTCCCCTTGAAGGGATGAATAATGCTCTTGATAGCCTCATCCTCGCTTGCATAAAGCATGAGCCTGTAAGGCAATGCATCCCAGACGGGTTCCTTGAGAAGCATCAGCGTCAGCTTCTCTTTCAACAGTTCAGACTCTGTTTCTGTAAGCAGGTTGAAAATCTTCTCCGCGCCATACCTTACGTCATGAGCCGCAATCTCTCTGTACGCCTGCCGCGCCACCACCTCACGCGAATCCTGCAAGAACCGCCAATAAATCTCGGCTCCATCTTCGCGTAACAGTGAGCCAATCGCATGAAGCGTGGCTTTCACAATGCCTTCTTCGGAAGCTTCGAGATACGGTTTAAGCGTCTCAACATCTTCTTTAGTACCGTTATCGCCAAGACCAAGGATGCACACTTTTTTATTTGAAGTTTCGAGACGCTCCCGATAATATGCTGCAATGTCGATTGATGTATGTTGATTAAGTATATGGCTGACGTATGAGCGTATTCTGGTTGATTGAGACAAAAGGCTATTTTCAAGGCCTGCCCAATAATCCTTAAGGCGCTCGTACTTTACTTCCAAAGCCTTATAATTAACACTAAGACTCTTGTGATTAATATAAGTATCCAGTTCCTCTGTTGACACTTCATAATTCTGAATCAGGAGCGTCATGAGAAGCGCTTGCAATTGGCTGTTCTTTTCCCAAGAAATGATATTGTCTGTTTCGGCCTTGTTTACAAGCTTTCTGCTTACAAAGAATCGATACGCAACTCTTCTTTCTATCTCTCCGTGAGTTCTTACAAAAGTCCTATCTATAAGAGTAGTTTGATTCTGAGCGGTATCACTTATTTTGTCCTCCAAATCTCTGATTACGGCATCATTGGGTATGCCCCTCTGCCGTAATTTCTCAAGATATAGCAGGCATGGAATGACTTCGGAGTACTGTATGGCCGGCATTTCCAAACATGCCTTTGACGCAACGCGTCGAACTTCAGGAACCCAATCATTAAGCCTAAGTATGATAAATATCAGAGAACCTTTGTCATACTGCAATTCTTTTACGCACTTTTCTCGGAAATAACCGTTTGGATGGAAAGTTCCGAGACGAAGTACCCAAAGATAATCCTTGCGAGTCTTTGTTCTAATGTCCTTAGGACTAATGCCTTTCCAATCTATTGACCATTCCATTGAAGTCAATTGTCTGAACCAATCATCCAAGTGGCAGATTCCGACATAGTCCAACTTTTCCATATATCGTGCAATCGCATCGGCGGCTTTTACAGTTACCTTTATATCTCCGCTTGCAAGATACGAATATACTGTCGGTAGTTTCTTTTCATCACCTTCAACAAAATCCGTATAAGCATCAACGAAATAAGACATCCACAAATGAAAATACTTTTCAGTCTCGCTGTTTTCGGCAACCTTCACCGGCTCACTCTGCTTCTCTTCCGCCTTAAATAATCCCCTAATAAACTCAAGCATATTACTTTACTCTAAAAAACCCTCTCATAAATATTGCACGGAAACGTTGCGCTTCCGTCGAACTTGCTGTATTCGCCGTCACGTACGTAGGTCATGCCGAGCTTCTCCATTACGCGGCCGCTCTTTTTATTCTCTTTGGCAAACTCGCCGTAGATGGCGCTTACCTTGCGGGTGCTGCGGACGTAATCGATGAGTCCCTGCATGGCCTCGGGTACTAAACCCTTGCCCCACTGGTCGTGGCGAATGTTGTAGCCGATGTTCCAGCGGTCATCGCCGCTACGGCAGTACATTCCGCCGGTTCCGATTACCTCGCCGGTTTCCTTGAGCACAAAAGCCATCTCATAGCCGTTAGGATCGTCTATATCGATGCTCTCAAGCCACTCGCGGGTCACCGAAATGTCCTTATGCAGCGGATAAATCATATATTTATTGACTACCGGATCCGACGCCCATTTAAATACCGCTTCGGCGTCGTCCACGGTAACAGGTCTAAGTATCAGTCTTTCAGTCTCGATTGTAACGTTCATTGTCTCTCCTTCTTTCTCCGAAATTGCCCTCGCAGAGTAAAAATAAAGCCCCGACACGGTACCGGTATCGGGGCAAAAGAATCTAAATATAACAATATGATGCGGCTATGTTAAGCCCGCTCACTCTGCACTTCTCCGGGAGGTATGAAAATAAGACCAGTGACTATCTGAATGCCCTGAAATCGCTGAATTCATAAGATTAATTGGCTTTATATTAGTCATATAAGTCATTATACTACCTCCTTCCCTAAGTGATAAACAATTATCGGCTTTTAATAATATTCTCAGATTGTACATAGAATTGTCAGAAATGTCAATCACTTTCCGGGGAAAATTTCCAAAGAAAAAGTCCGGCGGATTCCGCCGGACCAATCAATCCATTATTTAGCTTTAATAGCTACCAAAAATCCGTGTATCAACGCAGCGGAGAGAAGCAATCCTCCCACGATATCGCTTACCCAGTGAACACCTGAGAAAAGGCGTCCTACGATGGTAAGTACTGCTGCCAGCACGCATAATCCCTGAAGGCATGCAAGAAGAGTCTTGTTCTTAACGTACTTCATGAACATGAAGAACGCTGAAATATACACGCAAGCCGCGAGCACTGTGTGGCTCGAAGGATATGAAGCTTCCAAGCCTTCGTCGAGAATTACGGGACGGTAGTTGATAATAAGTTTCTCGAACAATACGTAGAAGGCAATCACCACTACATAGAAGCCCGCAAGTATCCAGATTTCCTTATCAACTTTCTTAAGCGATTTTCCCTTAATAAGCTGCACAAGCCCGAGCAAGGCAAAAGCAAGGCACACGCCAAGCGCCGCATATCCGAGATACTCCGTCAAGTCATACCAGAACGACTTGAAAGGAAACATTTTCTCGCAAGCGTGATTTATTGTGCTGAGTCCAAGCTCTGTACCTTCAAGTCCAAAGCCCACATCCACGAATTTAACCACTGCGGTGTAAGCTACAAAAACGCAGAACAGCACTGCTGTTACCAACCAGTTTTTCTTTTTAGTATCCATCTCAATTCACCCCTTGAATCTAGAATAATTGAATCTTGTTGACCATATGAATAAAGTCGTTGTTGCCGCGGGTCTTGGCGAACATGTCAAGAATACGGTCTACGCTCTCCTCGGGCTTAAGGCCGTTGATTCCCTTACGAAGCATGTTGACTGCATCGATTTCCTCCTTGGTAAGGAGAAGGTCGTCGCGACGGGTGCCGGACTTGGCAATGTCGATTGCAGGGAAAATACGCTTCTCGGAAAGCTTACGGTCAAGTACCATTTCCATGTTACCTGTACCCTTGAATTCCTCGTATACAACGTCATCCATCTTGGAACCGGTCTCAACGAGCGCAGTCGCAAGAATGGTAAGAGAACCGCCTTCACGCATATTACGTGCGGCACCGAAAAATCTCTTAGGCATATGAAGAGCCGCGGGATCGAGACCACCTGAAAGTGTACGTCCGCTCGGCGGAACGGTCAAGTTGTACGCTCTTGTAAGACGTGTTATTGAATCAAGCAATATCATAACGTCCTTGTGATGCTCAACCAGACGCTTTGCGCGCTCGATAACCATTTCGGATACACGCTTGTGATGCTCGGGAAGTTCGTCGAAGGTTGAGTAGATGACCTCTACGTTGGGGCCTTCAATAGCTTCCTTGATATCCGTAACTTCCTCGGGACGCTCGTCTATCAAAAGAATGATTAAGTGAATCTCGGGGTTGTTACGCTTAACAGACTTCGCAACTTCTTTGAGCAGTGTAGTCTTACCTGCCTTAGGGGGAGATACAATCATACCTCTCTGTCCCTTGCCGACAGGGCTTAACAAGTCCATAACTCTCATGGCAACCGTGGAACCGGGCGTTTCAAGCCTGATACGATTGTCGGGGAATATGGGTGTCATATTTTCAAAGCTTACACGCTTGGAAATGGTCTCGGGATCGAAGCCGTTGACAAGAGTAAGCGACAAAAGTGCCGAGAACTTTTCGTTCTGGGTCTTAACCTTGGTGCTGCCCTTTATGATATCGCCGGTACGAAGTCCGTACTTACGGATAATACCGGGCGCAACGTATACATCGTTCTCGCCGGGAAGGAAGTTCTCGCAACGGATGAATCCGAAGCCGTCGGGCATAATCTCAAGGATGCCGTTTGCGGGAATGCCGCTGTCGACGTTTCTCTCCTCTTCTTCCTTGGCTTTCTTTTCAAAATATGCTGCCTTAAGCTCCTCGGGAGTCTTGTCGGGGTTGAGTCTTGCCTGACGCTCAAACGCCTCATCTATCAAAGCCTTGGCTCTCTCATCCGAAGTCCCGGTAACGGGCTTGGCATCGGAAGAAGCGGGCTTAGCCTCTGTAGCCGGATTAGTCTCGGAAGTTTCTTCCGCCTTAGCTGCGGGCTTTCTGCCACGAGGCTTCTTAACACCGTCGGCCTCACTTGCATCGGAAGATTTCTTGGAACGGCTCATAACCGCTCTCTTGGCTTCTTCCGCTCTTATTGCATCATCGGCCTCAGCTGCGAGCTTGGCCTTTTCTTCTGTTTCGTCAAGGAGCAAAAGAACCTCTATAACCTGGCCCTTGCTCATACTGGAAGCACCTTTTACACCACGGATTTTGGCTATTGCGCGTAAATCTTTGATGGCAAGTGTTTCATATTTTTCTCTCATTCTTTCCTCCATTCGATTAATGTGTAAAAAAGTGGATTGTTGTCTGATTAATTAAGAATCAATTAGTCGATAAAATACTTAGAAGTTTCAGGATAAACTTGAAAAACAATTTTTATTTGCTTATGATTATAAGTGTCTTTTTTTGATTTGTAAAGATATAAACAGTGAGGTAATATGGCACAGGATCCGTTAACACTCTACAAATTGATAGTGCTCTACATGCTCGACCGCGTGAATTTTCCGCTTACCAAGGCTCAGGTATTCGACTACATCCTCGGTAAGGAATACACCACCTTTATGCCCCTTCAGCAGGCGATTTCCGAGCTTATCGATGCAGATATGGTCCGCGCCAAGTCTATCAGAAATCGTACTCACCTTGAGATTACCGATGAAGGTCGCGAGACACTGGGATTCTTTGAGAACCGCATCAGCACCCAGATTAAAGAGGATATCGATGCGTACTTCCGCGAGAACCGCTTCGAGCTTAAGAACGAAGTCTCCGTAATCTCCAACTACTATAAGTCCACAAGCGGCGAATACGAGGCTAACCTCATTATAAAAGAAAAGAAGATAAATTTAATTAACCTGACTCTTTCCGTTCCCACAGAGGAGCTTGCGGCGTCCATCTGCGAGAAGTGGGAAGGTGCGAGCCAGGATGTATATAACTCGATTATCGAGAAGTTATTCTAATATGTCGGTGAGTATCTCACCGTCGACTGCGGGCAGGTGACCGCCCATAATCTTAGCGATTGTAGGTCCCTCGTCCCACACTCTCATGGAGTCTATGCGGACTCCTTTTTTAATGCCCTTACCGCAGGCGCCAAAGAAAGTCTTGTTCTCTTCCTTCGTATTAAGGCACCCATGAATAGCAAGCATCTTGTGGTTCTTAGTATCGGCAACTTTCTCCGTAAGAACATCAAATTCATTGAGAAAATAGTAGCCTCGCTTGCCTTCAATCATGCAAAAACAACATTCGTCGGCACCCATGTCGCGTGCTTCTTCGTTGCTGTATATCTCCTCGATACCGAGGCGCTCGTCGTTCTTTATTTCATTGAGCGTATCGGTGAGGGAATCAAGGAATTCCTCGTCATTTACGCAGTCGGGATTGATATATACGTAAGTTGAGCCGTCGCAGGTCTTAGCGATTGCTTTGTACGAAGTAATCTTGTCGCCCTTGACAGTAAGGTAACCTTTGTCGAGGAACAGCTTGTTAAGGTACACGATAGTATGAGCATCGATCTGGCAGTGGTCGCCGAGGACTATGAGTGTGGTGTTGTCCATGGGATGCTTGGCTTCGAGCCACTTTTTAATGTTGCCGAGACGCTCGTCGTGACGCTTAAGTGCCGCAGTAATCTCGGGTCCTTCCGCACCGAAGTTGTGGCGCTGTGTATCCACGTCGGTTAAGTGAATCAGCATCACATCAGGGTCGTGCTTGTCTATGGTGTAGCGCACACACTCCATTACAAAGTCATCGAGTGCAGGCTGTTCAATGCCGTGTCTTATGTGACCGAAACGCTTGTTGACATCGAGAAGATACCCGGGCGTTCCGTTAAGAAGGCACATAACCACCTGATTATGGTACTTTCTCGTACACATAACCTCGGGAATATTGTAATCAATCTTGGCTCCCGCCATTACGGGCCAAAGAAAGGCCGCCGTCTTAAAGCCTTTCTCGCGGGCTACATCGACGATGGTCTTGCCGTTTATATATTTTTCTTTGTACAGCCAGTCGGGGTTAGCGCGGTCGGGCTGAAACTTGGTGTTGGCAACGATTCTGTGTCGGTTCGGAAGCTTACCCGTCACGATTGATGTGTGCGCAGGGTAAGTCAGCGAAGGGTACACGCTTAACACGTTATCGCAGAACGCTCCGTTCTCTATAATTCCCGCGAAGTTCGGAAGCGTCTTCATAAACTCCATGTCGCGCTTTCCCACAGCGTCGAGGGATACGATTATAATTCTTCTTTTGGCATCGGACATTATTCTTCGGCCTCTTTCTTGATTTTCTTCATATGATCGATAATCTTCTGCTCGTAGCCGTTAAAAGAAGGCTTATAGAACTTCTCGCCCTTAAGCTCGTAGGGAAGATATTGCTGCTCCACGTAATTGTTCTTGTAGTCGTGAGCGTACTTGTAGCCGACTCCGTGGCCGAGCTTCGCGGCGCCTTTGTAGTGGGCGTCCTGAAGATGGGTGGGAATCGGAAGGTTTCCTTTTTCTTTCACTGCGTTGGTCGCCTCCTCTATGGCTATGGTGCAGGAATTGGACTTAGGCGCGGTTGCGATGTAGATGGCCGCCTGGCTTAGGATTAAGTTAGCCTCGGGCATGCCTACGCGCTCAACTGCCTGAGCTGCCGCGGTTGCCACCACGAGTGCCTGAGGGTCGGCGTTGCCTACGTCTTCCGATGCACATATCATCATTCTGCGGGCGATAAAAGTAACACTCTCGCCGGCGTATAACATCTTGGCAAGGTAATAAACCGCAGCGTCCGGGTCGGAGCCACGCATGCTCTTAATAAAAGCAGAAATCGTGTCGTAGTGATTGTCACCGTCTTTGTCAAAGAGTACGGCACGCTTCTGTATGCATTCTTCGGCGACTTCCAAGGTAATATGAATCTTGCCGTCCTCGGCGCGCTCGGTGGTCATAACACCCAGTTCGATAGCATTGAGGGCGCGGCGGGCGTCGCCGTTAGCCTGGTCCGCCAAAAACTCCATAGCTTCCGGCGTAATGTCGGCGTTAAAGGAGCCAAGGCCGTTGTCCCGGTCGGTAAGGGCCCTGTTTATAAGAGTCTTGATGTTGTCGTCATTAAGCGGCTTAAGCTCGAATATCTGGGAGCGCGAAATCAAAGCGCCGTTAACCTCGAAGTACGGGTTCTCTGTAGTCGCGCCGATAAGCGTGATGGTGCCGTCCTCCACGAAAGGAAGAAGGTAGTCCTGCTGGCTCTTGTTAAAGCGATGTATCTCGTCGATGAAGAGAATCGTTCTTTTGCCATATCCGCCGTAAATTTTCTTGGCATTCTCGACGACTTCTTCCATGTCTTTCTTGCCTGCAATGGTAGCATTAATCTGGCAAAATTCGGACTTCGTCGTATTGGCAATGACCTTCGCAAGGGTAGTCTTGCCGGTTCCGGGCGGGCCGTAAAAAATGACGGAGCTAAGCTTGTCCGCCTTAATCGCGCGATACAGTAATTTATCTTTGGCAAGAATGTGCTCCTGTCCCACCACTTCGTCGATGGTCTTAGGTCTTAAGCGAGCGGCAAGGGGAGATTCTTTTTCCTTGTTCTTTTGTTCCATTAACTGAAATATATCCATAATTTGTACTTCCTCGTGAAAAATTATATCACATTTAAGATAAAATAAAGAAGTAGTCTGTATTTACTTTTGCGATTATGCTATAATACTGCTTGGAAATCCATATTCCATAATAACAAGGAGGGTAACACTGATGGGAAAGTTTGTAGTTAAAGAGTCCTCTAAGGGATTCATGTTCAATCTTAAGGCAGGTAACGGCGAAGTTATCGCTACTTCAGAGATTTACACCACCAAGGATGCTTGCAAGAACGGTATCGAGAGCGTTAAGAAGAACGCTGTTGCAGCTGAAGTTGAGGATCAGACCGTTAAGGATTTCGAGGCCAAGAAGAGCCCCAAGTTCGAAGTTTACACCGACAAGAAGGGTGAATTCAGATTCCGCCTTAAGGCAGGCAATGGCCAGATTATCGCTACCGGCGAAGGCTACAAGGCTAAGACCGGCTGCTTAAACGGTATCGAGAGCATTAAGAAGAACGCTCCTACCGCTGATGTTGAAGAGGCTAAATAATTAAATTGCAATATGTACAAAAATCCTTCCCCCTTTCGGAGGAAGGATTTTTTTATTTGAACTGATTATTCTCGCGGTCGTACGTGTATCCCGCGTCGCGCATTATCTTAAGAATCTCGGCTTCGTCCTCATCGAGGTCGTCGCACAGTTCCATAAGGCTTGAGTACTTGTCGCGAAGTTTCATGTTTAAAACGCTTACCAATATTACAGGGTCTTTCGGCAACATAACTTATCATCCTCCAATCCTATCTCTATTGTATCACCCGCTGCAAGTGTGTCTGACAAAAGAAGACGCGCAACAGCCGTTTCAACATTCTTCTGGATATATCTCTTAAGCGGGCGGGCGCCGTACTGGGGCTCGTAGCCGTTATGAGCGATGTATTTGAGGGCGTCGTCGGTGACTGTAAGCTTAATCTCTCTGTCCTCAAGACGCTTGCCGAGGTCGGCGATAACAAGCTTCGCGATGTCAGCCATGTTGGCCTCTGTCAAAGGTCTGAACATAATAATCTCATCGAGACGGTTAAGGAACTCGGGTCTGAAGGAAGCCTTCAGCATTGCATCAACCTCAGCCTCAGCTGACGGTGAAATCTCGCCGTCCGCGGTGATACCGTCCAGAAGCGACTGCGCACCGATGTTACTGGTCATAATAAGAATCGTGTTCTTAAAGTCCACGGTTCTGCCGAGTGAATCGGTAATACGGCCGTCATCAAGTACCTGCAAAAGAACGTTGAACACGTCCGGATGAGCCTTCTCAATTTCATCGAAAAGCACAACCGAATAAGGTTTTCTGCGGACTGCTTCCGTAAGCTGACCGCCTTCCTCATATCCTACGTATCCGGGAGGCGCACCGATGAGTCTTGACACTGAGAACTTCTCCATGTACTCACTCATATCGATACGTACCATGTTGGCTTCATCGTCAAACAAAGCGCCTGCAAGAGCCTTTGAAAGCTCTGTCTTACCCACACCGGTAGGGCCGAGGAACAAGAAAGAACCGATAGGTCTATTAGGGTCCTTGATACCCGCTCTCGAACGAATAATTGCCTCAGTAACCTTGCTGACAGCCTCATCCTGACCTACAACGGTCTTGTGAAGTTCATCGTCAAGGTGAAGGGTCTTGTTACGCTCGGACTCGGTTAACTTGCTAAGCGGAATGTTGGTCCATCTTGAAATAATCTTGGTAATCTCTTCGTCGGTTACGGCTTCATGCACGAGAGATAAGTCTTTCTTCTCGACTTCGGCTTCGGCGGTCTCAAGTTCTTTCTTGAGTGCGGGAAGCTTACCGTAAGAAAGTTCTGCTGCCTTCTCGTAGTTGCCGTCTCTGGTGGCTATCTGAATCTCGCCGTTCACCGCTTCAATCTGCTCACGGAGTTCTGAGAGCTTCTCTACCGAGTGCTTCTCGTTCTCCCACTGAGCCATGCGGTTGGCAAGCTCTTCTTTTTCTTTGGCTAACTCTGCGCGAAGGGCCTCAAGTCTGTCCTGACTGAGTCTGTCGGTCTCGTTCTTAAGCGCGGTCTCCTCGATTTCAAGCTGCATCACGCGGCGCTTGCATTCATCGATTTCAACCGGCATGGAATTCATCTCTGTCTTAATAAGTGCGCAGGCCTCATCCACGAGGTCGATGGCCTTATCGGGCAGGAATCTGTCGGAAATGTATCTGTGTGAAAGCGTTGCGGCGCTTACCAGCGCGCTGTCGGTAATCTTAACGCCGTGGAATACCTCATAACGCTCCTTAAGTCCACGAAGGATGGAAATCGTATCCTCAACCGTAGGCTCATCCACATGAACGGGCTGGAAACGACGCTCGAGGGCCGCATCCTTCTCGATGTACTCTCTGTACTCATCAAGCGTGGTGGCACCGATACAGTGAAGCTCACCGCGGGCTAACATCGGCTTAAGCATGTTGCCTGCATCAAGTGCGCCGTCGGTCTTACCTGCGCCGACAATAGTATGTAACTCATCTATAAAAAGAATGATCTCGCCTTCAGACTTCTTAACTTCCTCAAGCACTGCCTTAAGTCTTTCCTCGAACTCACCGCGGTACTTGGCGCCGGCTACGAGGGAACCGATATCCAGTGAAAAAATCTTCTTGTCCTTAAGATTGGCAGGTACGTCGCCTGCAACGATACGTCTTGCAAGACCTTCTACAACCGCAGTCTTACCTACACCGGGCTCACCAATGAGTACAGGGTTGTTCTTGGTCTTACGCGAAAGAATCTGTATAATGCTTCTAATCTCAGTATCACGGCCGATTACGGGGTCAATCTTATTGGCGCGGGCCATCTCCACAAGGTCACGACCATACTTGTTAAGAGTATCGTAAGTAGCCTCCGGATTGTCGCTGGTAACACGCTGATTACCACGGACTGTCGAAAGTGCCTTTAAGAAACGCTCTCTGGTAAGTCCGTACTCACCGAAAAGTGTCTTCATGCCGCGGCTCGGATTCTTAAGCATAGACAGGAAAAGATGCTCTACCGAAACGTAGTCATCCCCCATCGCCTTAGCCTCATCCTCCGCAAAGTTAAGGGTCTTGTTAAGGTACTCTCCTATATAAGGCCTCGCCCCCTGCACCTTCGGGCGCTTCTCAATCTCCTGCGTAACACGGTCGATAAAGTGCTCCGTGTTAATCTCCATCTTCTCAACAAGCTTAAGAATAAGACTGTCGTCAAGCTTTAAGAGTGCCAGTAAAAGATGTTCTTCTTCAATTTCCTGATTGCCGTATTCCATTGCAATCTTCTCTGTATTCTGAACCGCTTCCGCGGACTTTTGTGTGAATTTTGAAATGTTCATAATGCTCCTCCTCTCTTGCTTCTTTGTACCTGTTAGCACTCTCTAGCTCCGAGTGCTAATTCTTTCAAATACTAATATATACCTTTTTTTGCAGGAATCAATAAATAATTTATAAACTGTGGATAAAAATAAAATGCCGCCTCTCTTGCTTATGCGGCAAAAGAAGCGGCACTATATTAAATATCTAGAAGGATAATCAAAGTTAAAAGGAACCAGTTTTTCCGTGGACTACCGAAAAAACTGCGGAACTCTCCGCGTGGCAAGCATTTTAAAGCTAATGCTCGCCATCATGAATGTAAAAGACACATTCATGATTCCTAAAAATTGAATGCCTTCATACCGGGATAAACAGCTGCATCGCCGAGTTCTTCCTCGATGCGTAAAAGCTGATTGTACTTGGCAACACGCTCGGATCTTGAAGGTGCACCGGTCTTAATCTGACGGGTGTTGAGGGCAACCGCAAGGTCTGCGATTGTGGTGTCTGCGGTCTCACCGGATCTGTGGGAGGAGATTGCGGTGTAACCGTTCTTGTTGGCAAGCTTGATTGCGTTGAGGGTTTCGGATACGGAACCGATCTGGTTAAGCTTGATAAGAATCGAGTTAGCCGCGCCGCCTGCGATACCCTTGGCAAGACGCTCGGTGTTGGTAACGAATAAGTCGTCGCCTACAAGCTGAACCTTGTGACCAATCTTCTCGGTCATCTTCTTCCAGCCTTCCCAATCTTCTTCGTCAAGACCGTCCTCGATGGAGATGATGGGGTACTTATCAACAAGTGCTTCCCAGTGAGCGATAAGCTCATCGGTGGTAAAGTCCTTGCCTGACTTGGGCTGATGATAGAAGCCCTTGCCCTTTTCGCTCTTCCACTCGGAAGCTGCGGCGTCCATGGCAATCATGAAGTCGCGTCCGGGCTCGAAGCCTGCTGCCTTGATAGCCTCAAGAATCTTCTCGATTGCTTCCTCATCGCTCTTTAAAGTGTTGGGAGCAAATCCGCCCTCGTCGCCTACTGCGGTAACGTCGTTCATCTTCTTGATGAGAGCCTTAAGGTTGTGGAATACTTCCGCGCACCATCTGAGGGCTTCTTTGAAAGAAGATGCACCTACGGGCATAATCATGAATTCCTGAGTATCAACTGCGCTGTCTGCGTGAGCACCGCCGTTTAAGATGTTCATCATGGGAACGGGGAGGTCAGTTGCCTGCGCACCGCCTAAGAATCTGTAAAGCGGAATATCAAGAGCGAGTGCTGCCGCTCTTGCCGTTGCGATGGATACTGCAAGGATGGCATTGGCGCCGAGCTTGGACTTGTCCTTGGTGCCGTCTGCTTCAATCATAGCCTTATCAACCGCATAAATGTCGTAAGCATCCATTCCCACGAGAACGTCATTTATAACTGTATTGATGTTGTTAACTGCCTTGGTAACGCCCTTGCCGAGATAACGGGACTTGTCACCGTCTCTTAACTCAAGCGCTTCGAACTCACCTGTGGAAGCGCCGCTTGGTGCAGTTCCTCTTCCTACGGTTCCGTCTGCAAGATATACTTCTGCTTCAACGGTGGGATTGCCTCTTGAATCAAGGATTTCTCTGCCGATGACTTTTTCAATTTCCAAATAGTTCATTTTATATCCTCCTCTATGATTATTTTATGGTCGCTGTGTGTGGTGTGTGGTTAGCTGTTGCTAACCGAGTAACATTATAAAAGGCTTGCACGGAAAATGCAAGCCTTAAATTCTACTTTTTGAGAGCGAAATTCTTCTCGTATGCGGCGATGAGTGCGTCCATTGTTGCGCCTCTGAAGCCCTTCTCTTCAAGAACTCTTACCCCCTGAATGGTGGTGCCGCCGGGTGAACATACAGCGTCTTTTAATTCGCCGGGATGCTTGCCCGATTCAAGAAGCAGCTTGGCACTGCCCACTACCATCTGGGAAGCGATTGCGATTGCCTGGTTGCGGGGAAGTCCGCAAGCTACGGCGCCGTCGGATAATGCTTCCACGAAAAGGTCTACAAAAGCCGGGCCGCAGCCACCGAGTGTAAGGCCGATTGCGTGAAGATTCTCGGGAATTTCGGTCACAAGGCCTGCCTCGGAGAGGCAGCTTACGAAGGCTTCTTTTTCCTCGTCGGTTACTTCAAAGGACCCGGTGTAGAGCACGATTCCCTCGCCGATTGCAACGGGGGTGTTGGGTGCAATTCTTATGACGGGAGCGTCCATTCTGGTAAAGTTCTTGATGTCTGCGATGGTCATGCCCGCAATCATGGTGACAAGGACGAAACGGTTCGTTCTTTTGTCAAGGTAAGGCTTAATTTCTTTTGCTAAATTTTCTAAGTACTGAGGCTTAACTCCGAGAAAAATAAAGTCTGCCTCGGCCACGAGTTCCTCTGTTGATGTTGCTGTTGCGCCGATGGTCTTGGCAAGGTCCTCGGCTTTCTGTTTATTCATGTCGGAAATCAAAACATCGGCGGAATTGACTGCCTTGCTGACTGCCGTCGCAAGAGCGCCTCCCATGTTTCCGCATCCTATAAATCCGTATTTCATCTTATCTGCCCCTTTCCTGTTACGACATATTTGTATGATGTAAGTTCCGTAAGGCCCATAGGTCCGCGGGCGTGCATCTTCTGTGTGGATATACCGATTTCGGCGCCGAGTCCGAACTCTCCGCCGTCGGTGAATCTGGTGGAAGCGTTCCAGTATACTGCTGCCGCGTCCACTCTGTTAAGGAATTCTGCTGCCGTCGCTGCATTCTCGGTTACGATTGCTTCCGAGTGCATGGTGCCGTGCTCGGTGATGAATTCGATGGCTTCATTAACGTCCGCTACCGTCTTAACCGCGAGAATGAAGTCGCCGTACTCGGTGTCCCAGTCCTCGGGAGTTGCCTTGGTGACTGCGCTGTCTGCGGCGTGGGTGCCGAGTGCGTTAAGGCTTGCGTCGTCGCAGCGAAGTGCCACGTGTTTTTCTTTTAATATCGGGTAAGCAACCTTCATGAAGTCTGCAAGCACATCCTTGTGAACGAGGGCGCACTCTGCAGCGTTACATACCGAAGGACGGGAAGTCTTGGCGTTATCCAAAATCTTGGCGCCCATCTCGAGGTCTGCGTCCTTGTCGATGTATACGTGGCATACGCCGTCGCCGGTCTGAATAACCGGAACCTTGGCATTCTGTACCACGCTCTTGATAAGTCCCTTGCCGCCGCGGGGAATGAGAACATCCACGTAGTCGGTAAGGTTCATAAGCTCTGTAGCGCTGTCTC
Organism: Lachnospiraceae bacterium YSD2013; assembly: GCA_900100895.1. GTDB lineage: Bacteria > Bacillota > Clostridia > Lachnospirales > Lachnospiraceae > UBA1258. The sequence continues at coordinate 30,547 of FMTX01000022.1, read as the reverse complement.
TTGAGGTGTCCTGCACAAGAGAAATGCATTCTGCGGGAAGTCCTACGGAGACGAGTGCTTCCTGCATTATCTTAACTACCTCGCGGTTGGAGTTGATGGCTTCTTTGCCGCCGCGGAGGATGGTTGCGTTACCTGATTTGAGTGTGAGGACTGCCGCGTCAACGGTTACGTTGGGCCTTGCCTCGTAAATGATGCCGATTACACCGATGGGAACGCGTTGCTTCTCGATGTGAAGGCCGTTCGGGCGGGTAACCGTATCCATCACCTCGCCGATGGGGTCATTAAGCGCGATGATTTCGTCGATGGACTTAACTATGCCGTCTACTCTGGCGTCGTTAAGCAAAAGTCTGTCCTGAAGAGACTCGCGCATGCCGTCTTTCTTGGCATTCTCTATGTCGGTTGCGTTGGCTTTGAGCCATCTGTCACGGTTATCTGAAATAGCCGCAGCGATTGCTTTTAACGCTTTATTCTTAAGTTCGGTGGAAGCTACTGCGAGAACGCGTGACGCTCTCTTGGCTGCTTCGCCCTGGATTTCAAGTGCTGTCATATTTATTTCTCCTTGGAGATGAATCTCGTGCCGGTTTCTTTGCCCGCTACTATGTCGTAGATGTCTTCGGGTCTTGCGCCGTTGGTGATGACCATGTCGCAGCCTGCCTCTGTGGCAATCTTAGCCGCGGAAAGCTTGGTAACCATTCCGCCGGTGCCGTGCTTGGTGCCTGCGCCGCCTGCCATGGATTCAACGCTTGCAATGTCGGTTACTGTGTGAACAATCTTGGCGTCGTCGTTCTTGTGAGGGTCCTTGTCGTAAAGACCGTCGATGTCCGAAAGAAGCACCAGCAGGTCTGCGCCCACAAGCTTGGCAACTATTGCCGAAAGTGTATCGTTATCACCGAGAATCTTCGATACGCCGGTTTCGATTTCGGCCGAGGATACCGAGTCGTTTTCATTGACTATCGGAATAATGCCCGTCTCAAGAAGTGCCTCGAAGGTGCCCTTCAAGTGATCTGCCTTAAGGCTGTCCGCCACATCGTCGTCGGTAAGAAGAATCTGTGCGACGGTTCTGTTGTATTCGGTGAAAAATTTATCGTAAAGATGCATCAGCTGGCACTGGCCGACAGCCGCAGCCGCCTGCTTCATGCGCAGCTCCGTAGGTCGTTTGGGCAGTCTCATCTTGGCCGTTCCGACGGAAATCGCACCGGAAGTAACCAGTATTACTTCATGTCCGTACCCCTTAAGGTCCGCAAGCACTCTCACGAGCGCCTCAATGCTGCGAAGATTGGCCATGCCCGTATCATGCGTAAGGGTCGATGTGCCTACCTTGACAACAATCCTGTAACAATTTTTCTGCCACATAACGCTTTCTTTCTCCTATTGTCTAAAAAAACTTTAACATAGTATAGCACTAAAATGTGCAAAGAGTAAACATATAATTTGCTCCGGGGACAATAATTCCCACCTTATGATCTGTATTATGCTTAAGGTGGGCTTATTTTTTTATTCAATTTTGCAATATGCATACCTTTTAGCGCCAATTCCCCATAAGGTGGGAATTTCCGTGCGCCCTGTCCGCCTCACTTTCCCACCTTTTAATTCAATTTATTCTTAAGGTCTGCTTTTTTTTGCAAAGACCAATGACACTTTTCATACCTTCTTTTTCTTTTTCTGCATAAGGTGGGAAACTTTTTGAAATTTGAAGCTTCTATTTTCCCACCTTTTGTAGTTTTCTTTCATAAGGTGGGATCTATCACTATTGATGTGTTCCCATCATTCCCACCTCGCGTTTAATCTGCGCCGCAAGGTGGGATTTTTCTCAAATCTTCTGCCTTCACAGGGGAAACTTATGTTATAATCAGAGTCGATTATTTTATAAGGTGGCAAATTTTGATCATGAACAACATCGTATTAATCGGCATGCCCGGCGTGGGAAAGAGCACGGTGGGCGTTATACTGGCTAAGATAGTGGGACTTCGCTTCATCGACTCCGACTTATGCATTCAGGAGCGCGAGGGCAAGTTACTTAAAGACATTATTGAGGGAGAAGGCGTGGACGGCTTCATCGCCATAGAGGGTGACGTGCTCGCTAATTTAAATGCAGAGCGTTCGGTTATTGCAACCGGCGGCAGTGCGGTGTATAGTGAAGCAGGTATGAATGCGCTTAAGAAGACCGCTAAGGTTGTATACCTTAAGCTTTCTTTCGAAGAGCTAAACAGTCGCCTTCACGATATCAAAGGTCGCGGTGTGGTGTTAAGGGAAGGTCAGACGCTTAAGGACCTCTACGACGAGCGCATTCCGCTTTACGAAAGATACGCAGACATTACAGTTACGGAAGATGGCCTCTCGCCCGAGGAAACGGTTGACGCCATCGTCAAGGCTTTAGAAAGGCAGTAAAGAAAATGATGTTAGCCAATTATCATACACATACCGTCCGCTGCGGTCACGCGGAAGGCAGTGAGCGCGAGTACATCGAAGCCGCAATTTCCGAAGGCTTCAAGATTCTCGGCTTTTCGGACCACACTCCTCAGCCCTATCCCGAAGGCTTCAAGTCACGCATTCGCATGGACATGAGTGAGCTAGACAATTATACGGAGACTCTTGTAAAGCTTCGTGACGAATACAAGGATCAGATACAGATTCTCATCGGCTACGAAGTAGAATACACCCGCAAGTACTTTGAGCCCTTGCTCAAGGAACTTCGCAAGTTCCCCCTCGACTATATTATCCAGGGACAGCACTTTGTAGAGGATGAAGTCGACGGCTTCTACGTAGGCTCCAAGACCGATAGTGAGGAACGTCTCAAAGCTTATGTAGATTACACTATCGAAGGCATGAAGACCGGCCTCTTTACATATCTTGCACATCCCGACCTCATTAACTTCACCGGCGACGATGACACCTACAAGCGTCATATGAGCAAGCTGGTCGAGGCTTCCATCGACTTAAACCTCCCTCTCGAGGTTAACATCTACGGTTTCGTAGACGGCCGCTGGTACCCTTGCAATCGATTCTTTAAGATGGCTTCCGAGTACAAGCCCCGCTTCATCATCGGCTGCGACGCTCACACTCCTAAGATTGTGCGTCAGCCCGAACATATTCCGGGACTTACGGATTTCTTACAAAGAAACGGAGTCGAGTACGGCGACAACACCGTAGACATCGTCAGATTATAATTTACGCATCAAAAAAGGACACCTGCGCTAATGCTACTGCATCAAGCGCATCGGTGCCCTTTTTATCATGATCCGTATTATACGTGCTTAGCGATGAAATCGTCTACAACGGGAACCTTAACAGTCTCCTGCTTAAGAGCCTTCACGCCAAGGAAGAGTAAGAATACTTTCTCAGCAATGTTGATAATCTTGGTGAAAAGATCTACAAAGCTGTTAATCTCGCTGAAGTACTTGGTGTCGCCGAAAAGCGATGTAAGGGTGGATACCCAGCTGAGTACGTTAGGGATAAGATTGATGAATGCAACAGCAACATCAAAAAGTACCATAACAAGAAGTGCCTTGATAACAGCGTTCTTAAGCCAGCTGTCTTCTTCCTTGAGAAGAACATATCCTACGATCAAAAGAACTGCAAAGTATCCGCTTAACACTCCGCACCAGCAAGTAATAGCTGCAAGTAATCCTACGGAAATACCCAATTTAGTCTTCATAACATACCTCCATACCATATATTGTATTTTATAAAATAAGATTACACTTCATGGAGGGTTGTGTCAACAAGTAAAATTACCTGCTTACGAATACGTATTTTGCCATAAAACACATATTACGACACAGTTTCTTTAGTCACTATCAGCGCTTATTCTTTACTGAATTTTTTATAATAAAAATAATAAATCGCTTTAACCAGCAAATGGGTCATGACCAGTATTAAACCGGCATGAAAAGCATCGACGCTGTATTCTGCAGAGATAACTGTAACCAATTCTGACATTATAAAAGTTATTGTCCATATATCGCCACCGCTTTTTTCGTGAAGCCTTCGTTTGTATTCGATTCGTTCCGGATCATTGAACTGACGCAGTTTAAACTTATCTTTTAATAAATCTGAGTAGAATTTGATTCGAACAAACAAATAAACCAGGCTTATCACTATAGAAAGCGATCCAAATTGCAACGCATATGAGGGTACCACTCTGGAATCACCACCGCCGCAATATGCCATAACTATCGTTAATGCCACGATAAAAATGGCACTTAGAGCAAGAATAGTTACTCTAATTCTTATTTTTCTTTCATACTTTTTATCCATAGCATTTGCTTCTTCCATTGACATTTCATCCAAATTCACATTTGATAGCATTATCGTATGTAACTTTATTATTTCTGTCAAACACTTTCTTCAAAGTTTCGATAAGTAAAATTTAAAAGCGGAGCCTTTAAGCTCCGCTCTAAGTAATTACTTTTTCTTGCCCTGATTGGCAACTGCGTCCATCTTGGCTTTCAAAGCTTCCTGGTCGCCTAAGTAGTAATGTTTAATTACCTTGAAATCATCGTCAAATTCATATACAAGCGGAACTGCCGTAGGAATGTTGACGCCGATGATTTCCTCACTTGAAAGATTATCAAAATACTTAACAAGTGCACGCAAAGAATTGCCGTGAGCCGCGATAATAACACGCTTGCCTGCCTGCATATCCTTCTTGATAACGTCGTTAAAATATGGAATTACACGTTCGATAGTAGTCTCGAGGCTTTCATGTGCAGGTAAAAGCGCCTTGTCGACACCTCTGTACATCTCCTGCTTCAAAGCGCTTCTCTCATCGCTTTCCTCAAGTGCCGGGGGCTTAACGTCAAAAGAACGTCTCCAGATTTTAACCTGCTCTTCGCCGTATTTCTCGGCAGTTTCTGACTTGTTAAGGCCCTGAAGTGCTCCGTAATGGCGCTCGTTAAGCTTCCAGGACTTAACAACGGGAAGCCACGCTCTGTCCATCTCATCAAGGGCGATATTCAAAGTATGAATCGCTCTCTTTAAGTAGGATGTATAGCAGACATCGAAGTCGTAGCCTTCTTCTTTCATAATCTTGCCTGCACTCTTAGCTTCCTCGCGACCTTTGTCGCTTAAGTCAACATCTGTCCAGCCGGTGAAAAGATTAAGCTTGTTCCACTCGCTCTCACCGTGTCTGATTAGTACCAATTTCATCATGGCTTTTTCTCCTTTTCATTACTGAAATGATTAACCAATTTACAAAAAGCCACAATATACGGCACTATAATAAACTACTTCGTGCCATGTTATCAACTGTTTTTTACGCCTTTAAAGCTCTCATCGCATTCAATATTGCCAGGAACGCAACTCCGACATCCGCGAAAATCGCTGCCCACATGTTGGCAATACCGAAGGCTGCCAGCACAAGAATGAGTAACTTGATGCCGAGGGCAAAGACGATGTTTTCTTTGACTATGCGAAGCGTCTTAATAGCAATTCGCTTAGCTTCCGACAACTTAGCCAGATCGTCAGTCATGATGACTACGTCTGCCGCTTCAATCGCCGCATCACTGCCCATAGCGCCCATGGCGATACCGATGTCTGCACGGGACAATACAGGCGCGTCGTTGATACCGTCGCCCACAAAAGCAACCACGCGACCGGGCTCGTCAGCCATAATCGTTTCAATCGATGTAACCTTGTCCAAAGGATTAAGGTTAGCCAGATACTTATCTATAGCCACGCTGTCCGCAACAGCCTTGGCAGTCTTCTCGTTGTCGCCCGTAAGCATGACAATGTCACTGATGCCGGCCTTCCTGCACAAAGCAAGCGCCTCCGCAGCATTGTCCTTAACCTCGTCAACAATGTGCATATGACCTGCGTAGCGTCCGCCGATTGCCACATATACAAGGGTTCCGCCCGCGACCACATTGCTGCAGCTGTCGAGTTCCAGAATGTCTGCGCCTTCCACAACATCAAGCATGAGCTTCTTGTTGCCGACGCTTATCTTCTTGCCTTCAATCTCGGCCGAAACGCCCTTGCCCGCAATCTCCTTAATCTCGGAAACCGCCGACTTATCAATCTCGCGGCCGTAACGCGCGATAATCGAAAGTGCGATGGGGTGTGTCGAATAACTCTCAGCCAAAGCAGAAACCCTTACAAGCTCGTCCTCTGCGCCGTCGCCGTATTCTTTTTTCAAATACGAGGAAGGCTCAATCTCGCCGAGCGCGAAGTTACCCTTCGTGATGGTACCGGTCTTGTCAAGCACCAGCGTATTGACTCTGGCGAGCGTATCCATGTAGTTGCCGCCCTTTATGAGGATACCCTTTCTGCCCGCTCCGCCGATTCCTCCGAAGAAAGAAAGCGGAATGCTGATAACCAGCGCGCAAGGACAGGATATCAAAAGAAACGTCATCGCTCTGTATATCCAGGTCCTGAAATCGCCCGTCACAAGGGTTCCCACAGTCGCAAGAAGCACTGCGGAAATAACAACTATAGGCGTATAATATCTCGCGAATACGGTGATGAACTGCTCGGACTTAGCTTTCTTGGACGAAGCTTCCTCCACGAGGGTAAGTACCTTGGATACTGTAGACTCAGCGAAGTTCGAGGTCGTGCTGACCTTGATAACGCCGGAAGCATTCACGCATCCGCTTACCACCATATCGCCTGCGGCCACGTCGCGCGGCATGCTTTCACCGGTGATGGCTGCGGTGTCTATGGACGAAGCGCCCTCGATAATGGTTCCGTCAAGCGGAACTCTCTCGCCGGGCTTGATAATAATCGTCTCACCGATACTAACTTCAGTCGGGTCCACCTCAACCTCGGCACCGTCGCGCATTACGCGAGCGAAGTCAGGTCTGATGCTCATAAGCGCCCTGATGGACTTACGTGATTTATTGACGGCATAGGACTGGAAGCACTCACCGATCTGGTAGAACAGCATTACCGCAACCGCCTCGACATATTCTCTGCATGCAAAAGCACCCACCGTCGCAATCGTCATGAGAAAGTTTTCATCGAAAACTCTTCCGTGAGCGATGTTAACAAACGCATTCTTAACTATGTCAAAGCCGATTACCAGGTACGCTGCAATATAAATTGCAAGTCCTACCCATTCACCGAATAATTTTGTGCACAGCACTCCTGCCGCAAGAAGGACCGCACCGATGGCAATCCTTATAATCATCTTCTTAATTTTCTTTGTCATTATGCCTTCTTAACCGTAACGTCGGGTTCGGTCTCCTTAACAAACTTACGCATCTTCTCTTCTACTTCTTTGTCCTTGTCGTCCTCTACGTCGTAGACAAGCTTCTGGGTAAGGAAAGTTACCTTACAATTTGATACTCCGTCAAAAGAAGCAACCTTATCCTCAATCTTCTGAGCGCAGTGTGCACAGTCAAGGTCTTCCAAAATAAATGTTTTCTTCATGTTTAATCCTCCTCTGATATATGTTCCATTCCTATCTTTAGAATAGTCTCTACATGATCGTCCGCCAGGCTGTAAAGCATCGCCTTGCCATCACGTCTGACCTTCACCAGGTGGCTGGCCTTTAAAGTCTTAAGCTGGTGCGACACCGCGGACTGATTCATGTCAACCGCCTCGCTGATATCACTTACGTTCTTCTCCCCATCCATCAGCACATAAAGAATCCTGATGCGGGTAGAATCGCTGAATACCTTAAATAAATCTGCCAAGTCGTAAATTCTGTCGTCCATGATAATCCTTTCTCATATGTTCAACTGTTCATATGTTCATTATAAACAATTCCTGCCCGTTGTCAATAGGGCAGGAAAAATTTTTTTACTCTATTTCACGTGTAATATCCTTAGCCCATTTAAATGAATGGTAATACTTAAATACCCAAGGCCACTTAACAAACTCATCTGTGCATATCAGCAGATAAACCCATTTAACCGGTAATTTGAACACGAATGCCGCGAGCAGACCCACAGGCACCGCATACACCCACATATCGATGGTGTCGCAGATGAGGCCGAAGCGGGTCTCGCCGCCGGCGCGGAAGACGCCTGCGATGAGCATGGTGTTGACTGAGGTGCCGGTGATATATACGGTGTTTACCAGCAACATGAATTTCAAATAATCTCTCGCAATATCCGTAACCTGCGCAATGTGTAGCACGACGGGGCTTACGGCCGCCACAATCAAACCGCCGACAATACCTGCATATATGGACAGTCGCAAAAGAATCCGTCCGGCTTCCTTGCCTTCCTCGACCTTACCCATACCGAGTATCTGGCCGACGATGATGCCACCGCCGCTTGCAAGGCCGAAGCAGAGGACAGTTCCGAGGCCACGCACGGTTGATACGAGGGAATTGGCCGCCACAACGTCGTTGCCGAGGTGGCCGTATATGATTGAGTATGTGGAGAAAGCAAGTCCCCACACGATATCATTAAGAATCGCCGGAAGCGACATTTTTATAAAGTCCGCGTGCAGAAGCGGGTTGCTCTGAAGCACGTATCTGAAGCTGAGCTTCACGTCCTTGCTGCGCGCAGATACTATCAGGCACAGTACAAACTGCAATATTCTGGAAATCGCGGTGGCAAGCGCAACACCCATAAGTCCGAGCTTCGGAAGGCCGAACAGCCCGAAAATGAATACAGCATTCAGTGCCACATTGGTAAGCAGTGCCGAAGCCTCCAGCACCGTCACTATCATGGTGCGTCCCACGGACCTTAAGATAGAGCAATAAATCGCGCTGATGCCCCAGAATATCATTCCGATGCCCACCACTTCAAGGTAAGTCGCGCCAAGCTCAATCAACTCTTCTTCCGGTGTGAATATCCTCATAAGCGCCTTCGGTGCCAGCATGCACAAAGCCGTCATGACCGCGCACACCACTAACGTATAACGTAACGCAATGCCCTGCACCTTCGAAACCGACTTCATGTCACCCTTGCCGTAGTACTGAGCCGCCAGAATCTGCGCACCGGCACCCATTCCGTAGAAGACCATAAAAAGAATGCTTGAATACTGAGTCGCAAGTGACGCCGCGGAAATGGCCGTCTGACCCACGTAATTAAGCATCAAAACATCGGCGGAGTTAACCGCCGCATCAAGCAGATTTTGCAAAAGAATGGGCAGCGTAATCACCGCCACTTTTTTGTAGAAAGCTTTCTTGTCCATGTATAATCCCGTCTCTTAACTTCTTTGTTGAATATTATACACCCGTGTGCAATAATCTTCCTATGGAGAAGGACAACTTATACTTTATATCTACAAAAAAGGACTACATAATGACAGACCGTGGCGGGCTTGTCTCCTGTCTTTCCGACGATGATTTGAACAAGTTCAATCTCGAAGGCAAGGCATTTGAGTATAACGGAGTTGTTGAAGAGGATCAGCGTATCACGCACTCGCTCTTCACCATCACTTTGGACGATACGCCAAAGCTTCCGAAAGGCTTCACCGCAGTCAGTAAAGAGCTTCTTTTTACAATGCCCATGCGCCCCGGTGACAGAATGTTTCTTAAGCACCTTGTTAAGGGCAAGAAGGACATAGACCTTGCGGTTCGCTATAAGGGTGACAAGCTTGTTACCGCTTATGACAGGATTAAGATTCCTGCGGTAAAGGCTTTCTTTTTACATCTGCATACCGTTAACCGTCACAGACGTATGGTGCGCCGCCATTGCTTCAAGGTAGGACTCTACTGGCAGGGACTCATACATGACCTTTCCAAGTACTCTTACACTGAGTTTTCGGCGGGCGTTAAGTATTATCAGGGTGTGCGAAGCCCCAACGTTGCCGAACGTAACATCAACGGCTACTCCAAGGCCTGGATTCATCACAAAGGCCGCAACAAGCACCACTACGAGTACTGGACCGATTACAGCATCGAGACCGGTAACCCGCTTGAATACGTGCGCATGCCGCGCAGATACTTTGTCGAGTCCATCATGGACCGCATCGCCGCCTGCAAGATTTACGGTGGCAAGGCTTACCGCGACTCCGACGCTCTCGACTATCTCCTGACCCGTGATTCCGAGTCCCACATGAACCCGGACGACCACGCCGAGCTGGTGAGGATTCTGTCGATGCTTAGCAGTGAGGGCGAGAAGAAGACGTTTGACTATTTGAAAAAAGAATATTTGAAGAAATAAATAAATCCCGATATTGTTTATAACAATATCGGGATTTATACCTAATGAGGTAAATAAATCGTTGATTTGCCGTTATAAATAGGTGCTTCTCCCGCCTTATATGATGCAACGCTGGCATATATAGTCAGTGTAACATTACATTGGTAATCTGTCGTAAAATCCGTTATAGTTCTATAGTATTGACCCACAGCCATAGCCGGTGTCGATGTATCAAAAGAAGCCACAAAATTTAACCCTTCCAATATAGTTATAGCAACTCTGGCTGCTTTGCCTATTTTACCAAAACAAGTTAGTAAAAGAATAAAATCTGGTATTTTCGATTGCACTCTATCCATCATAACATCATTACTATTAATCTCATGAAACACCGTTTTGCATGCGAACGGCTTATCAAATAAAGATTTAAAAACCTTACGCTCTTTGTAATCTCGTGCTTTAATTTCTGCGACTACATTTATACCGCTTACCAGTCCTTTTGTATTGATTGTAATCGTGTGCTTTCCTTTTGACATTCCCTCCAAGCTAACTTTCGTTCCATCTGTTCTGCAAGCCCCAGGATATTCATAACCGATAGTAAAATCAAAGTATGATATTGAAGGAATATTACTTTTTACATTTATCTCAATAGTAAGCACATGTGAAGTACTTACGCTTGCCTTAATGAGTGAAATATAACTATCGATAGCCGGTGTCGATGCGCCTGTAGCTTGCGTAGAATATTTCGAAGATACTTCTAATCTGCTGATTATCTCCTCAAATACAGCATTTACCTCTACAGGCTTTTCAACCTGATGTGATAAAAGATACAATTGTTCAAGAGAATACCCTTTTAGATTTGCTTTATAATTGTAATTGGACCATCTGCTTTCAGCATTAGATTGCAGCCCAGCCTCCACAAACAAGCATAAGGCTAACATCACTCCAATAATTTTTTTTACTACTTTTTTCATTAAATACCTCCACTTTACTCTCCAATATAATCAATAACTGCTTCCATCGAACACCTATCATTTTCCTCAAACATAATAATAATCAATTCATCGCCTTTATTTATAGTCACGAATTGATATTCCTTTTTTGTACTGTTAAGTGTTCCAATAACTACTTTTTCACCCAAGTGCTGATAAGATGCCCCAAATTTATCTGCTAGATACGTATGCAATTCTTCCTCTGCTCTATTAATCAATAGTTTCGGTGCAACAATACGATATGAAATGAAATAACTATTCGCCGGTCCCAGATTTTGCTCTGTTCTATAAAGCGTTGCGTTAGGCAAAAAATGTTTTTCTTGAATGTATCCGCCTCTTTCAGATTGCGAGGCTTCCGAAAGATGTGTCCAAATGTTCTCGGCTAGAATGTACTCTGATTCAGCGCTATTTTGGACAAGCTCTTGATATTTAGAAAAACTATCTTCAAAAACCACTGTTCCCAAAAAGCAAATGGCTAATATGACTCCAAGCCATTTCAAAACGGAAACCAATTTAGATGACTGAGTCAAAAGCATAACTATGCACATCAAAAGAACCAATGAATCCAACACTGCTATAACAATTGCGCTTAATCCGCCTCTGAAAATTAAATTTAATGCAACCGTTCCTCCTGCGAATACGCGAATCCAAAAGAACAATCCCATAACAATAAATGCAACTGTTATAGATACTTTTACCCCAACTGGCTGTTTTTTTCCTTTGCATTCTGTTTCACTTAATTCATTATTCATATCACACTACTCCAAGGTGAATAATCGATTACAATGGTGGCCACCCATGTATCATTATTATTTCTATCACAGTATGTAATCTATGTCAACCTATTAATGAGTATATATCGCATGTTATTAATCTATTATCCCACTATTGCCACACTGTCACGCAACAAAAAAAGGCCGGAGCTTCAAGCTTCGGCCTTCGTGCGTCTATATTAAATTAATCAAGCGCCTCAATCAGAGCAACCAATTCTGCTGTATTATCAGTCAGGTATGTTCCGCAAGTGATGTTAGCCATGTAACCTTCCTTGCAAAGAGGAATCTGAACGACATACATGTTGATTGAGTATCCTTCGGTCTCGATGGTACCGTCGGCAAGGATGCAGGGAACTTCTTTGCCCATGCAGGTGATGGTGGAACGCTCTACGTTAACGTTGGACATGCCTGCTGCCTCATAGGTCTCCACAAGGGTGGGAAGCAGGGTGTCGATGAATACGCCTACCTGGTCTTCCTTGATACCAAGGCCTGTTGAGGAAATCGTGGTGTTCATGGTGCCGAGACCGCTCAGCGCATAGAGGTAAAAGTCAGTTGCTACCATGCCCTTATCCAATGCGTATTCCATTGTCTTACCGATGGACTCGTTGTTTTCTTTGATCTTCTGAGTGGAGCTCATGCCGACTGCAGCGATTTCTTCTTCGTCCGCAAAAGAATATCCTGCGGGAGCCTCTACCTTGAATCCGAAGAATTTATTGGTATACACATCATCTTCGGTAACACCGAATACTGAAGCTTCATCGTCTGCAAGAACTTCTGTGTCGACAATCTGATCGAAGATGCTTGCTGCGGTGCTTGTCTCTGTGTCAACTTCTTCTACCGAAGTCTCTGTGCTTGCGGAAGTCTCGGTGCTGACAGAGGTCTCTGTGGAAACGGATGCAAGCTTGTCGGGATCTGCCTTGACATTGTCTTTCTTGTCTGCGCATGCTGCAAGGCTGAATGCCATGGCTGCTACGAGTATTACTGATAAAATTTTCTTTTTCATGGGAGTGCCCCTTTCTTTTTCTTTTCTACAGTATATCGTAGGTCATCATACACAAAAACAGGTAAAAAAGCAAGTAAAACCCCTCTAATTCGCCATTTGAGCCAAATTGTGTGCAATAAAAGTCCCGGTACTTATTCGTACCGGGATGTAAGAATCAGTCTTCTGTATTCTTAAAATAATCCTTGTTCCAGGAGAAGCCTTCGGGAACCTTAAGCGGACAGGTGAAGGTTCCTTCAATGGAAAACCTGAAAGAAGTGTTTCTGGAGCTGAAGCGCTGGGGCTGCCTCAGGATCTGATTGGGCGCCGTAACAACGTAGGCTTCGTTGATGAACGGAAACGCATCGAGGTTTTGATAGATTGCGTCGCAGATGTACTCGGCCTCTCTGATAGAGCCTATCTGCTCGGGCTTGCCGCCTGCGTCTATGGTAATCTTGGAAGGAAGCTTCATCGAAACGCCTTCGCGGTTCTTGGTCATAGCTCTGTTGATTTTGGTAATGAAATAAGCTCCGTTGTCCGTTGTTGCCAGAATATAATACATGAACTTTCTCCGTTTAATAAGTCACCGTTGCCATGTTAAGCATGTCTTCGGTGGTGTCGTCTATATATGTTGTCGCGGTCAGGCAGCCTAAATAGTCGCCGTGTATAAACTGTATCTGAGTCTGATATATTTCCGCGTAGGCTCCGCCCTGAAGTGCCACCGATGCGTTGATCTTAATGCAAGGAATCTTGCGACCGCAGAATTCTATGACAGAGCGCTCGCATTTGGCTCCTCTCAGTCCCTGCTTATCATAAGATTCCTGAAGCATGGGGAGCGACTCATCAATAATGTTTTCAATCATCTTATCCTGAAGGTCATGCCCGCCGTAGGAAATCATAAAGTTCAAAGAATCCGCGTAGTCTTCGTCGGAAAGATAAAAATCCGTGATAGTCTTGCCCGACTTTAAGTCCTTGGCGACGTCTTTCATCAAATCGTCGTCGAACTCGGCGTACTTGTCCGCAGTTGAAAGGCCGATAGCCTGTATCGTCTCGTCATCCGCGTAACTAAACCCCTCGGATGCTTCGACCTTTAGGTCAAAGAAATCGTTGGTGTAGACATTGCCCTGCACCGTTCCGAGTGTAAGTTTATTGTCCTGCTTCTCTCCACCGCAGGACGCTGCGGAAACCGTTACGGCAACCGCAAGAATAATCGATAAAACCCTCTTAAAACGCAATTCTCCCTTTTTCCCCCGCAACTCTATTCTTCTTCGTCCGTTTTCTTTTTCGGAAGGGTAAGGAACTCCGAAAGTCCGTCCCTCAATATCTTAAGGCTGTCAAAGAAGTTATCAAACAAGCCCTCATCGTACAGCGAAATAAATATCATAGCAATCGGAACTGCAACTACCATACCGAATACGCTCCAGAACTTGTAACCTAAGAACAAAAGAACAAGCGTGGGAAGCGGTGCAACGCCTACCTTGTCGCCCACAATCTTAGGCTGGATGAGCTGACGCACGAGCTGGCCGATACCCCATGTGATAAGCATGCCGATTGCAAGGAAGTACTTGCCATCGGTGAAAGCGATAATCGCCCAGGGCACCATGATTAAACCGGCGCCAAAGAAAGGCAGAAAGTCAAGGATTGCAATACCGAGCGCAATAATGAATGCGTAGTCGACTCCGAGTATTAAAAGTCCCACAACGGTAATTACATATACCCAGATTTCTATCTGGAACTGCGCCTTAAAGTATCCGCCGACGGCGTCCTTAAGGCCCTTGTAAGCTGCCATGAACTTAGAGAAAGCCTTCTTGGGAATATGGCGCTCCATTTTATCAAAAAGAATGTTGTGTTCAACGGTTAAGAAGTACGCGGAAAGCACGCACATAATAATGCCGACCAGGATATTGGCCGCGCTGCCGATACCGCTTGAAATGTTGGAAACAAGCGTGGCATTCATGTCGCCGGAGCCTAAGCTCTTCATGAAATTGCCAAGGGATGTGGTAACAAAAGAACCCAGGTTGTTAAGCGGCTCTCTAAGTTCGGAAGGAAGATTCTTGAACAGATTGTTAAAGTTACTTCCGAAGGTGTTGAGTGTACCCTGCCAGCTCGACCAATTTTCCGGCAAACTCTGAATAAAGCCTATACACTGGTCTACCAGGAATACGATGATGCCGTAGCCCGCAAGGATGATGATTGCAAGGATAAGCACAATCATAACGGCCGATGAAGCCTTTCTTTTGAACTTAATCTTCTCTTCGAAGAACTTAACGGCGGGATTGGCAATCGCTGAAACCACCCAGCCGATTACAAAGGGTAAAAAGAAAACAAGAAGCTTAGGCAGGTAAATTGCTACCAAAACCGCTATAACAATGTAAATTAGTACGTTTGCAAGTGCTTTAAGATAAAGCGTTGATTTTTTCAAGGCTGATGCCTCCCCATTAATTATTCCTCAGTGCCCAGAATTTCGTCCATGAGGTTAAGTATCTCGTCCCTTCCGGTCTTCTCCGTGGCCGAAAAAGGTATCATTACAGTACCGGGACGGCACTTGAGCTTCTCCCTGATGATTTTAAGATTCTTCTGGGTCGCGCCGCGGCTGATCTTGTCGGCCTTGGTACAAATGATGATGGGGTCGAAGCCTTTGCTTACCACCCAGTCATACATCATTACATCGTTGCCCGAGGGCTCGTGACGGATGTCTATCAAAAGAAAGACTCTTCTTAACTGCTTGGATTTTTCCAGGTAGCGTTCAATCATCTTGCCCCACTTCTCGCGAATCTCGGCACTAACCTTAGCATAGCCGTATCCGGGAAGGTCTACAAGGTAGAATTCCTTATTAATATTATAAAAATTTATTGTCTGTGTCTTGCCGGGGTTCTGGCTGGTGCGGGCAAGAGACTTACGATTAAGAAGCGCGTTGATAAGCGATGACTTACCTACGTTACTCTTACCTGCAAAAGCAATCTCCGGAAGAGTGTTCTCGGGAAGCTTACTGGTGATTCCTATTACGGTTTCAAGTTCGGCTGATTTAATCTTCATTGTTACTCCTTATGTGTTACCACAAAGCGATTTCGAGTACTTCCTTCATGGAAGATACGTATATTAAGTCCATGCCTTCCTTAATCTCGTCGGAGATTTCCTCGATGTCTGCTTTGTTCTCGAGGGGTACGAGGACTTTCTTGATGCCTGCGGTCTTGGCCGCAAGAATCTTCTCTTTAAGTCCGCCTACCGCAAGGACTCTGCCGCGAAGTGTAATCTCACCGGTCATGGCAAGGTTACGGCTTACGGGAATGCCCGTGATGGCTGACATTACTGCTGTTGCCATGGTGATGCCGGCGCTGGGGCCGTCCTTGGGCACTGCGCCCTCGGGAATGTGTATGTGAATGTCGTGTTGTTCAAAGAAAGTCTGTGCAATCTTGTACTTGGGCGCGATGCTTCTGATAAAGCTTAAACCTGCGAGGGCGGATTCCTTCATGACATCGCCCATCTGACCGGTAAGCTCCATCTCGCCTTTGCCCGGCATGATGTTAACTTCCACGGAAAGAGTGGTGCCTCCTACGGGAGTCCATGCAAGGCCGCGCACTATGCCGACTTCGTCTTTCTTGTTCTTAAGGTCAGCGCGGTATTTTTCTTTGCCAAGGAAGGTTTCAAGGTTCTTAGTGGTGACTGTGACTTTCTTCGTACCCTTTTCAAGAATCTCGCGGGCAGCCTTGCGGCATATCTCACCTATCTTACGCTCGAGTTCACGAACGCCCGCTTCCTTGGTGTACGCTTCTATTATACGCTTAAGCGCGGCATCATTAATAGATATTTGCGAGGTTTTTAAACCGTTTTTCTCGTACTGCTTCTTAAGTAAGAATTCCTTGGCGATGTGGAACTTCTCATTGGCAGTGTAGGAGCTTACCTCGATAATCTCCATTCTGTCGTATAAGGGGCCCGGAATGTCGCTTGCGGAATTGGCCGTTGCTATAAAAAGAACCTCTGACAAATCAATCGGAATACCTACGAAGTGGTCGCGGAACTTGGAGTTTTGCTCGCTGTCAAGAACCTCAAGCAGCGCCGACGCCACGTCGCCTTTGTGGTCGGCGGAGGTCTTGTCGATTTCGTCAAGAAGCATGAGGGGGTTCTTGACGCCCGCTTGCTTTAAGCCGGCAACTATGTTGCCGGGCATTGCGCCTACGTAGGTGCGCCTGTGGCCGCGTATCTCGGCCTCGTCACGCACGCCGCCTAAGGATAGGCGCACGTATTTCTTGCCGAGTGCATCGGCAATGCTCCTCGCGATGGAGGTCTTGCCCGTTCCGGGAGGTCCCACGAGGCAGATGATGGGGCTGTCGCCCCTGCTGTTAAGCGCGCGTACCGACAGGAACTCGAGGATGCGCTCCTTGACCTTCTCAAGGCCGTAGTGGTCGCGGTCCAGAACTTCTGCCGCATGCTTAACGTCTGTATTGTCTTCGCTCATCTTGTCCCAGGGAAGCTCAAGGAGCGTCTCGATGTAGCCACGCTCCACGGAAGCTTCGCTTCCGGCGCTGTTAAGACTTGATAAGCGGTTGATTTCTTTCTTGATTTTTTCTTTGACTTCGTCGGAGGCTTCGAGCTTTTCAAGCTCTTCCATGAACTGGGCTTCTTCGGAGACTGCGTCCTCGCCGAGTTCTTTCTTAATCGAGTTAAGCTGCTCGCGAAGGAAGTATTCACGCTGATTCTTTGTTACCTTATCCTGCGTGTTCTTTAAAATATTGGCACGGATACGGCTTACCTCAACTTCGTCGGTAAGAACCTTTAAAAGCTTCTCAAAGCGCTCTTTTACATCAATAATCTGAATGATGCCGATCTTCACTTCATAAGGCAGAATCGCATGGTTAACCACTCTGTTCATAACGGTATCAAGGTCGTCTACGGTGCGGGGAAGCACGTCAAATACCTTCGGAACCTTGGGATTAAGAAGCGAGTACTCAAGGTAGAGCTCGCGGAGGTTACGAAGGCAGGCTTCTTTTTCAAAGCGGTCGAGGTCGTCGCCGTTCTCAACTATTTCTTTGACCTTAAACTGAGTGAAGGAGTCGTCAAGCACATCCACCATCTTGGCGCGGGACTTAACGTCGAGTACCAGCTGCATGGTGCGGTCGGGAAGCTTGTTGATCTGCTTTATGGCAGCTATCATACCGATGGGATAGAGAACATCCTTGTTAAGAAGCTTCACTCCTTCTCTTTGATATGCAACAAAAACAAGCTGCTCGGCGTGCATTGCTTCTTCGCAGGCCTTGGCGGCTTCTTTCTTAATTACGGAAAAGTTTACGGTCATTCCCGGCACCACTACGACATCGCGTATGATGATGGCGGGCATGGTCTTAGTTACCGGCATATGTGCCTCCTATAAACGTAAAGCGCTGTATGGTACCCACACAGCGCTTTTTAAATTCTGTCAGAGATTACTCTGCTTTCTTGAGTCTCATCTTGTATTCTACAAGCGGCTCGCTCTTTCCGAGTACGCAATCCTTGGTGATGGTGCACTTGCGGATGGTACTGTCCGAAGGAATGTTGTACATCACATCCATCATGATATTCTCAAGGATGGAGCGAAGTCCTCTGGCTCCGGTCTTTCTTTCCATGGCCTGAACTGCGATTTCTTCGATTGCGTCTTCATCGAATTCAAGGTCCACGTTGTCCATTTTAAAGAGCTTTTTGTACTGCTTGATAAGCGCGTTTTTGGGCTCCTTTAATATTCTGACCATTGCTTCTTTGTCAAGGCCTTCAAGGGAAACGTTAATCGGCACACGTCCCACAAACTCGGGGATGAGACCGTACTTGATAAGGTCCTGAGGAGTGATATCCTTAAGCACCTCGCTTATCTCGCGGGTAGACTTCTTAACGACGGGAGCGTTAAAGCCGATGGAACTCTTATCGAGTCTGGCCTCAACAATCTTCTCGAGTCCGTCGAAAGCACCGCCGCAGATAAAGAGAATGTTGGTGGTGTTGATGGGGATTAACTCCTGGTGAGGATGCTTACGTCCGCCCTGCGGGGGTACGTTAGCCTCCGTACCTTCGATTATCTTAAGTAAAGCCTGCTGAACGCCTTCACCGGATACGTCTCTGGTGATGGATACGTTCTCGCTCTTCTTGGTAATCTTATCAATCTCGTCGATGTAGACGATTCCGTGAGATGCGCGCTCTACGTCGTAGTCGGCAGCCTGGATGAGCTTAAGAAGAATGTTCTCAACGTCTTCACCCACATAACCGGCCTCGGTAAGAGTGGTGGCATCCGCAATGGCGAAGGGCACATTGATAATCTTGGCAAGGCTCTGAGCAAGATATGTCTTACCCGAACCTGTGGGCCCTATCATGATGATGTTGGACTTCTGAAGCTCAACACCGTCGCTGTCGTCTCTTCCGGACATTATTCTTTTGTAATGGTTGTAAACTGCTACGGAAAGGACTTTCTTGGCTGTCTCCTGGCCGATTACGTAGTCGTCGAGGAAATGCTTAATCTCGGCGGGCTTAAGAAGCTTGATATCGTCCAAAGCTTCCTCGCGAGCCTGAATGTCTGCTTCCTCAAGGGCATCCGCTACGATGTCTGAACAAATCTCTACGCACTCGTCGCAGATGTAAACATCGTTAGGGCCTGCGATAAGCTTCTGAACCATGTCCTGAGTCTTACCGCAAAAAGAACAACACTTGGGTCCGTTATTGGAAATTCTTGCCATTTAATGCGCGTCTCCTAATTATTTGTCGCCGTGGTTCTTGATAACTTCGTCAACAAGACCGTAAGCCTTGGCTTCCTCGGCTGTCTTCCAGTTATCACGCTCGGTGTCGGCACATACCTCTTCGTAAGGCTTGCCGGTGTTCTCGGATAAAATTCTGTTTAATTTTTCCTTGGTCTGTAAGATGTGCTTGGCAGCTATCTCGATTTCGGTAGCCTGACCCTGAGCACCGCCAAGAGGCTGGTGAATCATAATCTCGGCGTTGGGAAGAGCATATCTCTTACCCTTGGCGCCGCCTGCAAGTAAGAATGCACCCATGGATGCAGCCATACCGATACAGGTAGTGGATACGTCACACTTTACAAACTGCATGGTATCATAGATAGCCATACCTGCGGTTACGGAACCGCCGGGAGAGTTGATGTAAAGATGAATATCCTTCTCGGGATCTTCAGCCTCGAGGAAAAGAAGCTGTGCTACCACAAGGCTTGCGGTAACATCGTTAACTTCTTCACCGAGGAAAATGATTCTTTCTTTAAGTAATCTTGAGTAGATGTCGTAGGAACGTTCTCCGCGGCTGGTCTGCTCAATGACGTAAGGTACTAAACTCATTTATTATACCTCCTGCTAATTAATGGATTATGCTTCCTTAGCGTTAGATACTACGAATTCAACAGCCTTCTGAACTGCAAGGTCCTCAAGGATCTGCTTCTTGGCGTTGTCGTCGATCATTTCTTTAACCTTGTCTACTTCCATCTTGTAAGCTTCTGCTATGCGGTTAAGCTCTTTCTCGAAGTCTTCTTCTGAAGCTTCGATTTTCTCAGCCTTAACGATGTTCTCAAGAACAAGTCTTGACTTAATGGACTTAACTGCCTGAGGCTCAACCTGCTCAAGTAACTTCTCTGCGGTAAGACCTGTAAACTGGAAGTACTGTTCCATGTTAAGACCGCTCTGTTTTAAGTTCTGAGCGAAGTCCTGAACCATCTGACGCTTCTTGGTGTCAAGCATGGGAGCGGGAATTTCGATTTCGGAAGCAGCGATGATAGCTTCGATAGCTTCATCTTCCTTCTTGTTCTTAGCTTCATCAAGCTTCTTGTCCTGAAGGCTCTTGATGGTAGCTTCTTTGTATTCCTTGAAAGTATCGTACTCGGATACTTCTGCTGCGAATTCGTCGTCAAGCTCGGGAAGTTCTTTCTCCTTAACTTCCTTAATGGTGCACTTGAACTCTGCTGCCTTACCCTTTAAGTCTTCTGCGTGGTAATCTTCGGGGAAGGTAACCTTAACGGTAACTTCCTTACCGATTTCAGCGCCTACAAGCTGCTCTTCGAAACCGGGGATGAAGGAACCGGAACCGATGGTAAGAGGATAGTTCTCACCCTTGCCGCCTTCAAATGCAACACCGTCTACGAAACCTTCGAAATCAAGGATAACTTCGTCCTTGTCCTTAACGGGTCTTTCAACGGAGATGCTTCTTGCGGAGTTCTCGCGTTCTTTCTCGATAACTGCCATAACTTCGTCATCGGATACGGTTGTGTCAGCCTTGGCAACCTTAACACCCTTGTACTTGCCAAGCTTAATCTCGGGCTTAAGAGCTACGGTTGCTGTGAAAATGAAGGGCTTGCCTGCCTCGAGCTGTACTACGTCAACTTCGGGAGCGGATACGATGTCTTCCTCGCACTCGTCGTAAGCCTTGTCGTAAGCATCGGGAATGATTTCATTGGCTGCATCCTCGTAGAATACTTCCTTGCCGTACATCTTCTCGATGATGGCGCGGGGTGCCTTACCCTTTCTGAAACCGGGAATTGCGATCTTGTTCTTGTTCTTGTGATATGCCTTTTCAATAGCCTTATCTAATTCCTCAGCGCTGACTTCGATGGTAAGCTTAGCCATGCTGTTTTCTAATTTTTCGACCTTTAAACTCATTATTTATTTCCTCCTTAACGGCCTTTTTGCCATAATCATCGAGTTATTATATCACACGAAGTCAAGTATTTCTATTATTTTATTATAATTTAATAGAAACACCGAAATTTTAAGCTTTTCCCGGCCAAAGAAAGAGCAGCCGTCCGCCCGGGATGACTGCTCCGATTTTATTTTTCTTCACATGTATACTTAAGCGGTACTCCGTAAGTGGTCTCGTAAATATTCTTCCACACTTCGTAGTTTCTCTGCATCATTGCATCGATATTGTCGTTACGCGAACGATTCTTGGAAGGATAAATGGGCTTGTCCACGTGGATGGTGTATGCCTGAACGGGATAGCCTTCGCTGTCGAGAACGTCGGTGTCCTCCATGGTGATAAAGCAAGGGAGAACCGGCACGTTGTTGTCTGCCGCGAATACGAAAGCGCCTCTCTTTAAAGGCTTCGGTTTCTTGTAATTCCACCACATGCTCTGCTCGGGATATACGAGAATGTAGTGCTTCTTCATAAGGATAGCCTTAATCGCGTGCATGAACTTAATCATGGTAGCGCGGTTGCTGCTTAACGGAAGCGTGTTGCAGTTACGCATTAAGAAGCCGTAAAAGCCCGGGAATGCAGTGTAGTTAGCCTCGCTGATTACGCGGAAGAGCTTCTTTCTTTTGCCCGCTTTGTCGTACATGAGCTGGACTGCGAAGCTGTCGAAAGGATTGATGTGGTTGCAGGTGATGATGGCGCCGGTGTCGAGGTTCTTAAGGTTCTCGATGCCTACCACTTCCTTAATCACAAACTGCTTGCGAATCATGAGGAAGTCCACGAACCATCTTGCAAGGCGGAAAGCGTATCGCGCGCGAAGGCGGGCGTTTATGCTGCGACGGAGATAGTCGATTTCCGTGGGCTTAAGCTCGCGTCCGGGCGGGTCGTCGAGGACATCCTTATCGAAGATTCCCTGTTTCTCAAGGTTCTCGGCGCGTCTTAAAATCTCTGCGCGGGTAAGCTGAATGGGGCCGCCGTCGCCGTAGAGATTGTTGTAGTTCATGGTGTTGCTGATTTCGGACAAAGCAAGCTCTTCGAGGTGCTCGCCGTAATAGATATCGCGGGCTTTGTCTTCCTCGCTGAACTTACGTTGAATCGAGAAGAGTTCGCCGTAGAACTCGGTTTCTTTGGCATAGTGCCAGAAGGAGTCGCCCATCTTGCAGTCGGAGTAGTGCCAGGGCTTAAGCGCAAGGTTATAGTGAATGAGCTTCGCATCTTCTTCCTTACAGGGAGCGGTGCCGCCCATCTGAATGTTCCAGCGGGGGTCGAGCCAGAGAACCTTGTCCTTGCAGAGGATGTTAAGGTAATCCTGGTCCTGAGCCACCACGAAATTGTAGTTGTTAAGAAGCTTCACAAACTGCTTGAGCATGTGATTGTTTCTGAAGGCCTCGCAGTTAAGAAGCACCACGCCGGCGTTGAAGTACGCGCCGCGGGAGATACCGAGAACCTTCTCTACGTAATCGCCGTACACGTCGGTCTGGGCCACAATCTGATCGCGGATGCCGCCGATGTAATTGTCGCCAAGCTGATAGCTGTAGAGCTTCGCAATATCGTCCTTGACGATGGTGTCACTGTCAAGGTAGAGCACCTTTTTAAACTGCGGAAACATTTCTGCGATAAAAAGGCGGTAATATGTTGTAGAGGAGTAGTAATCTCTCAGCGTAATTTTCTTTTCGATCTTAGCAAGTTCTTTGGTCACGTCTATGAAGAAAATCTTGCAATTGATGGTCTCTAAGCGTCTGAGTTTCTTTTTACTCTCTTCGGTGATGTCGGTGTTAAGAACGTACAATTCGTAGCGGTACTTTCTCGAAGTGTTGGCAATAAGCGACTGCATGGTCACGGCCATGAATCGTATGTATTTGTCATCTGCGGCAAAGAAAACGGGCACAACCCTACTTCTCTTTAACAGACTGAAGGTCCCTCTCAGTTTCATACTTTCTCCTAAGGTAAATATATTCATACAGACTGTCGTCAAAAGCATCGTAACCGAATACCTTGTGAACCTTGGTCACGTGCCACTGCTTGATATTGTCCGTATGTGGATACGGCAGCCAGAACAGGCGCTTCGAAAAGTGTCTTACCACCGTATGCTTGTGCAAAAACTTCTGGTCGTTGAAGCGCTGCGGAAGCATCTTCTTGCGCGTGGTGCTCCTGAAAATCGCGCTTTGATCGGCGAAGATTAATTTCTTGGTCTTAATCAGGTTGCGAGCCTTCTCAAACAGTCCCGTGCGCCTGCACTCCACCATGTTAAAAAGAAGGACGCCCGCATTAATCGAGTTCGGATGCGTAAGGTACTTACCGTAATGGTCCCGCGCCGCCGCGTACTCATAACCCGTAATGTCGATATCGTAAAGAAGCTCAATCTCCCTGTTAAACATGATATCCGCATCAAGATACAGAATCTTGTCCGGAATCTCGGGAATCATATCAATAAATAGTCTGAGGAGCGTATACGGCGAGCAATAGCACTGCTCATTGGGGCAGGCCGCGAACTCGCGCATGTATATGTCGGTCACGTCAATCTTGATTATTCTGTTGTTCGGATTGTAGCCCTTCGCCACCTTATCAAGAAAGGCTATCTTCTCATCACTAATCGGCACATAAGCCGGCTTAAGATGAGACACATCCATGGTAAGAACGTATGCCGTAAACGGCTCGGTGCTCTTCGTCCTCTTGAATATCGAAAGAAGGCACGTCATTATTCCGTCAAAAACATAGTCATTACCCGAAAAGAGTAAATTCATGTACTATTCCCCCTGCGTGTCGGTTTCGTCACGCTTTATGTATTTCACAAGCTCGACCGTGTTGTGTGCGGCATTCTTGCACATTGCGGCGTATACGCGGTCTCTTAAGTCCTTTTTGCGGTCCTTAATCGGCAGTTCCCCGTTGGCAAAAAAAGGTCCCTCGACATAAGTCACTATCTGCGGATTCTTGCCTTTTTTCTCTTGATACGTGTTCGTAAAGCAAAAAACAGGCTTGCCGGTCTTCACGGGATACCTAAAAGACGCGTCCCTGAAATTCCTGATCCACGTACAATACGGCCAGATATGCGCCTCCGGATAAATCGCCACACAAGCAGTCTTGTCAATCGCCTTCTTAACCGCCTGCTCAAATCCCTTAAGCGCTCCCTTGGTATCGGGAAGCGGAATCGCCCCGAGGCTCGGATTAATCTTCCCAAGCACCGGAATCGAAACATTAGCCGGATGCACTATAACATACACACCCTTAGGCTTAGCAATCATGCTCGGAATATACGCATCCGCCACGGGATTGGTATGGTTACCGTATAGGAAGTAGCCGGTCTTTCTGTAGGGCTTCAATTTCTCCTTGCCGACAATCTTATGATTGTACTTAAGCTTTAAGAAAATCGCCGCACCGGGCCTCACCAGCATATAGTAAAAGAAAACTCTTCCTATCCTGCGGAGCAGTCCACCGTCGTAATCATAGCTCTCATCAATAACGCGGGCATTGATCTGCGCCTCGGAAAACTCATCATTCAATTCGTCTTCGTAGTATACAACTCTACATGTCGTAGTATTAATATTATTTTCCATCCCGGCTATTATAGCATACCCCTCCCCCGGACTCAAGTCCATGTACAATGACCCCCGAATTGCCCTATTGACTTGCCCTTCCCATCCTGTCACGAACAAGGGCCGGCAAAAGTCTTCCCCAAAAACCCTCTCCCGCTTCGATCTCGTGTAGCGGCCGATTTCATCTGGCATTTATCCCAATACGAAAAAAATCTCCGATTGGGATAAAAAAGGCTTATATACATCGCAATTATATGCGATGGTTATCCCAATATCAAAAAAAGGAAAAATTGGGATAACTTTTACGCGAAATCTTATCCCAATTCAGAAGTTTTTTCGTATTGGGATAAGTAGTTTACATAACTCAAATGAATGGTGGTAATTTCTATCCCAATTTTGAGATTTTTTCATATTGGGATAACCTATCACAAAAAAGCAGTATAAAAATAACAGCCACGGATTAAGCCGCGGCTGTGGTTCAATTATTCATTTTTTCAAGTAGCTTATTAGCCTTTTTGATTTCGTGGAAAAACGCAACGTAGTACACTATCGCGCCGATTACAAAAGGAATGGTCACTGAAATAATCATGTCTTTGTATGCGGTCGGTGCGAAGTCGGTGAATTCCCGGCCGATGCGGATGGCTAGGCATACGATGCCGATGGTGACAAGGTACTGGCCTATGAAGACCGGTATGAACGGGAACCGCCTCAAATAGTAGTGCGTTGCGAGTACCAGGGTTCCGAGGATTGAAATAGCAAGGATAGTGAAAATGTTCTCGCTATAATATCGGTCGGTAAATCCGTCAATTTTCTCAAGCAAAAGCTTGCCCATGGTTATGAGCGTGAAGCTTACGCAGACTATGTAAAAGAAATTGTGTTTAGTAATAAGTTTCATTGGCCGTTGCCCCCCTGAAGCTTCTTAAGTGCTTCGTAGAACTCGTCTCTGTAACTTCTGTTCATGATCAGCTTTTCGTCATTTTTGAGATAAATTATGACACGCATGTTCATGTCGCCTTCAAGTTTCTTGACCTTATAGATATTAACAACGCTTGACTTGCTGACCCTGATAAAGCCTGCATCCGCGTGATTGCCGATAATGTCGCGAAGGGCTTCTTTGACCTCTACGCAGGCTTCGTCGGTGTAGGCGAAGGTCTTGCGGTCTACAGTTTCAAAGTAGAATATGTCCGAAAGGGCTACGGTGGTTTTTCTTTCGCCGATCGTGCCTTCGATGTAGCCAAAAGAAGATTTCAGGCGGTCCAATACCGCTGTTGTCTCCGCGTCTATTGTGTTGTAGTGAAGTTCCAGGAAGTTTTCTTCAAGCGTTTCATCCTTGGTCTTGATAAGTTTCATTTAAGCTCCGTTTTAAAGAATAAACATTATGCATAACAGAATGTATGAAAGCTTAACATTTCGGTTGGTAAGAACATATACGCTTCCGAACACGAAGCCGCCCACTGCGGTGTAGATTCCGGTTGCGAGGGAACCCTTTGTGAACCAGTGGCCGATTCCCCATGTGAGGGCCAAAAGAATGCCGCCGAAGGGGATTTTGTTGTTGTTAAACCATTTTTCAAATGCAGTCTGTCCGAAGATTATTATAAGCAAAACGAGTAAAACTTCAAACAAATAATAAATGTACTGGAATGTAAAAAGAAGGGGCCCTCTCTTGTTCCACTCTGCCAGTACCTTGCTGCCGTTCCAGTCAATCCATGTACTTACGAGGCACGCGATAACGCCTAGTGCGATTAAAATCCACTGCCATGCTTTAATATTTGAATTGAAAAGTCCGGGCTTTTTGATGTCTGCAATTAAGTCAAGGTCGGAATGCTTCTTGCAATCCATAATTACGAGGAATGCACCTACGCCCCAGCAAATGCAGGTAACCACCCAGTGGAGAATGCTCTGCCAAGTGTTGTACTCGTTGAATCCTTTATGATAAATGTTGGCCTCGATTACGTAGCCAATCAGCAATTCTATGCCGATTACCGCGAATGCCTCAAGTCCGTATGATAAAAATTTGAATCCTTCTTTTGCTCTTGTTTTCATGATTAAAGCTCCTTTGTTTCTGTCGATAAACACACGATACAGGCAAAGGAGCTTAAGTTCAATAGGTCATGTATTAAGTTACGCGCAGGCATGTCTAAGTTGCGAAATAAGCCCTTGCTAATAGTGTCTGACTACCTCGAAGCGGTATAAATCGATGTCGCTGCCCTCGGGAATGCCGGCCTTGCGACAGGCGATGTCAATCTGTTGCTCCACCGTGTCAACTCCGTCCAGGTCCGGCAAAAGAAGGCCTCGCTTATAGCCGCTTTCTACGATGACGCCGTAGCGTTTAACATCAAGGGCGTCCTTGGAATCGATACGCTCCGCGTCGCCGAGAACGTCGACGGTGATGTCGAGCCATTTGAGCTCGTCGGGCTCTATCGGCTCGAAGCGCGGGTCTTCGGACGATGCGCTTACCGCGTTCTTGATGATTTCCTCGGCAAGGTTTTTGCAGGTCGATGCTATCGTGCCGATACAACCGCGCAACTTGCCGAATTTGTGTATGGATACAAAGGCTCCCGCGCGAGTGTCTGTAAGTTCAGCCGGAACATCCGCCGGCATAGCAATCTGAGTCTGATTGTTCACGAAGTACTCAACCGAGGCGCGCGCCAGTCTGACATAGGCGTCGGATTTGTCTTTCTTCGCTTGGAGCTCGCGCTCTTCGTCAGCAAGCTTCGCATCCAGGAACTTGCGGCTGTCGTCGGAGCCCTTGGGAATGAAGGAGCAGATTCCGTAACCGACACCCGTGACATCTTCGTGAGAATACTGAGTCGCCTCAACCGCGGTGCCGTCGAGCGTTCCCGCCATGATGACAAAAGAACGATGTCCGCACTCCGCAGCCTTGTCGCAGAAGTTCTCGTCGAAGTCGAACAGCTCCTTGAAACGCGCGTGACCGCACACATCCATGATGCGCTTGTCGTACTCCGGTCCTTCCTCGGCGAAGCCGTAAGGACCGTAAGTCTGAAGCTTGTGCGACAGGTCGCCGCTTGCCACGAACACGACACGTCTGTCAAGCGCTTCGACCGTCTGCCTGATTAGCATGCCATACTCGTAATGCTTTATTAAGTCAAGCCCCGACAGGCCCGTCCTAACCAGTTTGAAATCTTTGTATTTCTTCTCGATGAACCATAACGGAACCATGGTGCCGTGGTCGAGTTCACGATTTCTCTGGCCCATGGTGCCCGCGGGGAAATTCTTGCTTGCACATAATTCTGCAAGTCGGTCCGCAAGTTCTGAGTCGTATTCCTCTTCAAACTCCACAAACGGTACTCCGAAGTCGGCAAAAGAACCCTTCGCGCCTCGCCCGGGCGAAATGTGGAAATAGTCTGCATACATGACGGAATGCGGGCTCGAAATTATAATCGTCTCGGGCTTAAGCTCCGCTATCATGTCGGCTACGTGCTCGTAAGCATCAATCGTCGCCTGAACCTGCTTCTCGCCGCCGCGCCCGATTTCGGGAACTATCATCGGCGGATGAGGAACCATAAATGCACCTACTATAGCCATCGTATTACCTCCCTAAACATTACCCACAAAAACATGTGCTAACTTCTCGCGCGCCACATCCGCAAGTCTGTACACCGTCTCAACCGGCGTCGGCCCTCTGTCAGTCATCTTAAACTGCGGGAAGAACCTCGTAACATGAAGCGGAATTGCCTTTCCGACCCTTGCCTCAAGCGCCGCAACCCAGCTGCTTAACTCACGCATTTCTTCCTCGCTGTCGTTCTCACCGGGAATTATCAGTGTGGTAAGCTCCACATGACACGTCTCAACCGCTCGCTCGATAAAACGCTTCGTCATCTCAAAATCCCCACCGATAAGATTCCTGTAGAACCCGTCGGTAAAGGCTTTCAAATCAATATTCATGGCATCGATGTAAGGCGAGATCTCTTCAAACACGCGCTCACTCGCGGTGCCGTTGGATACCAGCACGTTTTCCATGCCGGATTCTTTGGCTAACTTAGCGGTATCTCTTACGAACTCGTAGCCTACAAGCGGCTCGTTGTAGGTAAAAGCAACTCCGATGTTGCCCACAGCCCTAAGCTCCAGAGCCTTAGCCACTATCTCCTCGGGCAGCCATTCTTCAGCGCCCATGGCATACAGCTTTACTTGCTCGCCCCAGGAAATCTCGTTGTTCTGGCAGTACGGGCACCTCAAATTGCACCCGTAAGAGCCCACCGACAACACTCTCTTGCCGGGTCTGAACATCTTAAGCGGTTTCTTCTCAATCGGATCGAGCGCCGCAGACGTGACTCTCGCATAATTGCCCGCAATAACCCTGCCGTCCACGCAAGTCCTCGCGCCGCAGAATCCTGTCTTGCCTTCACCGATTTCACACTGTCTGAAGCATACGTCGCATTTAGCCATATATCGCCCTCTTTAAGCTACACAATCGATTCCCTGTGATAATCTGTAACATCCGAACCAAGCTTCGCGTAAAGCTCCGCAACCGAAGCCTTATTCGACAAGGTCTTAAGCTCCGCATCCGTCATGCCCACAAGCTCCAGGAACTCAACTCTTCCGTTCGGAGTATCAATCGCCTCTACCGTCGGGTCTTTCACGCATATAAAGCCTGTAAGATTAGACTTCTGAAACGCGTCTATACCCTGCGTCTGGCCCGTATAAATAAACTCATCCGGCGCAAACAATTCCCCTTTGGTAAAAGTAATCCTTGCCACCATCTGAAGTATTCCGCAAATATTCCTAAGCTCCGCCTCTTCATCCTCGAGGCCCGCCTTCTTAAGCTTAAAAGTAAGCTCGTATCCGTAACCACTGATTTCTTTGTTATCGCATTCTTTTTCATAAATCTCGGTCTGGCCGAAAGAAACAAAGTGCCAGTAATCTCCGCCGTCATACACGCTGATTCCGTCGAGCGGGTCCTTGCCCCCAAGCATCCACTTAATCACCGTCCCGTAATGCTTCGGATTCTCTTGCCCTGGATACACTCTCAAAAACTCCTTCTCAATCGCATCCCAGCCAACCGCCTCAACCTCCTCCGGCTCCGCCTGCGGCGCCACCGGCTTTTCCTCTGGTTTATTCTTCTTAAAAATATCAAAAAGTCCCATAATTAACCTCCGTTTTCTTTGTATAAAATTATAACTTATCGTTATAAGAAAAAGAAAGATTTTTGCGATAAAAGTTGATATCTAGCCAGGGTAAAGTGCCTCCGTCCGGGGAAAAGTCTTTTTGCGGGACTCTGTCGGAGCGTCGGCGCTTAGCGGCTGTATTTCAAGCCGCTTATGCACGAAAACACGATTGTTTGAGTTGCAAAAAAGGGCTGTGCTGTCCCTCAAGCACCACTTTTTGCGTAGGGCAGACCGTAGTCTCAACGGAGCGTCTGACCGGCCGCTACGCGAGACGGAAGCGGGAGAGGGTTTTGGGGGAAGACTTTTGCCTGTGCCGAGCCGCGACCGGGTGGTCACAAATGTGAAAAGGGAGCCCGGCCGAGGCCTGACTCCCTTTAGAGGATTATGAGAAAAATTATCAATTAGTTCTTTGCGATCCATTTACCGCGCTTTGATACTACGTCAAAGATAACTGCGATAAGTAATAC
>FMTX01000047.1 GCA_900100895.1 Lachnospiraceae bacterium YSD2013 | reverse complement strand
GGATTTCTTGATTATGAAATCCGAGATTGTATGCGGTCGCCAAATGTCTGCTTGTGCAAGCACAGCAGCCGCTTGGCTCGTCGCCTAACAAAAAACCGCTCCGCAGGAGGGCTGCGGAGCGGGGTGTGTTAGAATATGCGCCGGATGGCGATGATTTTGGCGAAGGTGGCGGAGCCGATGCAGATACCGTCTTTGGGGGTGGCTGCGTGGACTATGCGTCCGTCGCCCATGTAGATGGCTACGTGACCGGAGTAGAATAATAAGTCTCCCGGAATAGCCTGGTCGAGGGAGTCGACTGCGTAGCCGGAGCTGCGCTGACCGGTACGGGGGAGCTTTACGTCGAAGTGGGCGTAGATGCTCTGGACGAAGCCGGAGCAGTCGGCGCCGTTGGTAAGGCTCGTGCCGCCGTGCACGTAGGGGTTACCGACGAACTGCACCGCGTAGTCTACGACCTGCTGGCCGAGCGAGCTGTCGGTGTTGACGTTGGCGGCTGCCGCTTCGCGGGCCGCTGCGTCGGCAGCTTCCTTGGCTTCCTTGGCCTTGATGGCGGCCAGGGCGCGCTCCTCAGCCTCGCGGCGGGCCTTTTCCTCGGCCGCCTTGCGGGCACGCTCTTCTTCTATGGATTCGGCCTCCACGAATTCGGTGTGAAGGTCTACGTATTCAAGTGAAATGTAACCTGCCTTGTTATGATAGGTAACCTTGGCGAAGCCGTCTTCCTTGGCAGTTACTACGAGCTCGTCACCTTTAGAGAAGGTTCCGAGTATCGATGAATCGGTGTTAGGCTGCTCGCGCACGCGTAACTTAGCGGTGTTGATAACCGCATAAGTGGTCTCGACATCACGCGCAATCTTCAAAGCGTCGGTGCCGCGCACAACATACTCGGACTTAACGTAACCTGTTACGCTACCGCTCTTAACCTTGACCCATCCGTCCGTTTCCTCCAGGAAATGGCCGACAGAATTGTTGTAGAGCTTACCGAGCACCTCGGACTTCGCATCGGGCTCCTTACGTACATTCACGTAATCATTGACCTGCGCAATTACAAGATCCGCATACTGTCTGTTGTCTACAACTTCAACCAAAGGAGCTTCGCTTGCTCCCACAGGTATCGCCGCATAGGCCTTATCGCCTCCCACAGCGAGTACCGCGAGCCCCACGATAAGGGCTCCCCATAACATCTTCTTCCTCATATCCCTTTAAATTCCTTATCTTATATCCTGCTGAACGCTGGAAACCGCATTGGCTCCATCTGCTACAGCCGTAATTATCTGGCGTATAGGCTTCTTACGAATATCGCCTGCCACGTAAATTCCCTTAAGACTGGTGCGGCAATCCTCGCCGGCAATAACATAGCCGTTCTCATCCATGTCCACCATATCCTTAAGAAGTCCGGTGCCGGGTCTGATACCTACAGCCACAAACGCACCGCGCACCGCAATATCGGTGTCAGCGCCTGTCTTCTTATTATGAACAGTTACGGATTCAAGTCCGTCGGTTCCGTTAAAAGAAACCACCTCGCTGTCCCATACAAACTCAACATTCTCACAGCTCTCAAGTGACTCAACCAAAGAATGAGCCGCTCTCAAAGTATCTCTTCTGTGAATCAAATAAACCTTGGCAGATGTTCTTGCAAGGTAAATCGCATCTTCAACCGCAACATCCGAACCGCCGATTACGCAGACATCACGCTTTTTAAAGAAAGCGCCGTCGCATGTCGCACAGTACGAAACACCCATGCCCGCAAGTTCTTCCTCGCCGGGGGCATTAAGGTGAGCATGAACCGCACCTGTTGCAAAAATAACGGTTCTCGTATCATAATCGCCTTCGGCCGTGGTAACTCTCCACGCCTCGCCGTTCTGGGAAATCTTCTTAACGGACTCGCATCTCTTCTCGATACCGGTGCCCATCGCATGCTGCGAAAACTTCTCACCGAGTTCCAAGCCCGAAATTCCGGGAAGTCCGAGATAATTGTCTACTTCATATGTAGAAAGAACCTGCCCACCGTCAATGGGGCTTTCCTCAATAAGGAGCGCATTAAGACCTGCTCTCTTGGCGTATACTGCCGCAGACAGACCTGCGGGACCCGCTCCCACTATAATTGTATCGTACATATTGTCCTGCCTTTCCGACCTGTGATTTACAAGCCGCATATCATATTTTAATCGTTACAAGTGATTTTGTCAAAAAACGCGAAACCTCAACATCTTCCGCTGACATAATCATAATAACCCAAAATTATGAACAAATTGTGTACAATTTAATAACTTTTTGTAAATTCGATTGCGTGCAATCTATTATGTCCAATATCCCCCACTTACATAAAAAGAAGGGGCGCCGCATCAACGGCACCCCCCTCTCAATAGTATAACTTATTTCTTACCAAATCTTACAAGCTTACCGTCCTCGCCAAATACTGCGTGGCAGCTCTTCTCGATGAGGCCGTTGGTATGGGTGATGAAGTAGCTCTTGCCTTTAACCATCTTGCAGTCGCCTGCTACATAGTAAAGGTCGCCGTCTACTTCCACAAGACCTGCGTATGTACGCTTGCCGTTTACGTAGTAGTAGGTTGAGCCGTTCTCATCTAC
>FMTX01000049.1 GCA_900100895.1 Lachnospiraceae bacterium YSD2013 | reverse complement strand
AAAACAAAATGGATGACTCCTGTAGAATACAGGAAATCATCCATGTGTTTAGCCTAGTTCATAAATATGTGTCCAGGATTCTGGGTACATATCATGCACTGGCGGTTGCTTTCTTTTGTTTTATGATTCTTTAAGTATTGAACTCTGAACACTATTGCAAGCCTTATTCCATGAACCAACTACCTCATAGGCTTAGCAGCCTTAACCGTGGGACGTACCGTAAACTCAAGCCCAAGTTTATTAAAAATCTTAAGCAATGTTGAAAGATTCGGGGTCGTCTTGCCAGACTCAATCCTAGCCACAGATGAATGTGGTATACCGCACAGTTCAGCCAGCTCCCTCTGTGACAGTTCAAGATTATGTCGCTGCTCAATCATAGCGCCTACAATAGCCGATATTTCTTCAACCTCATCCAAATCCTTTCCAATTTCAGGATTTGTCGCCCTAACATGGTCTTTGTATTTCTTCCAATCGCTCATCTGCCTTGCCCCTTTCTGGCTTTCCAGTCATCTCGCTCAGCCTTAGCCTTCTCAATTTCTCTTTGAGGCGTCTTCTGTACGGTAAAAATCAACTTCAAACATAGTACTGTCCTTATCGCTTTCTTCGCTTTATGATAGCACGAATGCGTTCATGCGTCAATTTTTCAGTCTAACCAAGAACTCATTATGTGTAAAAGAAAGCACATCCAATCTCCTTATTCTACTCCATACTATTTGGGCAGGCTTAACATGTTAAAGCGTATCATAGAACATACGTTCGTGTCAACTATTTTATTTAGTGCCAATTATTTATCAATTACAGCACACAAAACAAGCGCCCCGGACTTCCGGGGCGCCTGCCTCAAACACTCATCTGACTTACTTATATAAGGATAAGAAATTATGGCCTGATTACTGAAGGAGTGACAATACACCCTGGTTAGACTGGTTAGCCTGTGCAAGCATTGCCTGACCTGCCTGAGCAAGAATGTTATTGTTCGAGTACTCAACCATCTGCTTAGCCATGTCTGTATCACGAATAGCCGCTTCAGCGCTTGTGGTGTTCTCAACGATGTTGTCAAGGTTAGCGATGGTGTGCTCAAGTCTGTTCTGTGCGGCACCGAGTGCGGAACGCTGTTCGGATACCTTCTGGATTGCTGCCTTGATTGTATCAATGGAATTGGTTGCGTTGTCATCGGTTGCGCCGTTTACAAGAAGGCCGTTAACTCCGAGACCTCTTGCGGACATCATTTCGATGGTAAGACCAATCTTGTTATCTTTGGTTGAATCTGCGCCTACATGTAAGCTTACATCAAGACCCTTGTTGAGATCTGCAAAAGCAATAAGCTCTGCGGTAAGTTTACCGTTTGCATCTGCATCAAGAGCTACTTCTTTGAATTCGCCCTTGGAAGCTTCTTTGATAGCTCTCTCTAAATCTTTAAGGCTGCCTACGTACTTGTTGGTAGCAGTGCCTGAAGTATTGTTTAATCCCTTAACTATATCATCAAGTGTGGTGGAATACTTGGTACCGGATGCATCATTACCAACTACAAAATCGGATACGAGGTTGTATGTAACGCCACCGACTATGATAGATGCTGTCTTAAATGTGCTGGCTGCTGTACCGGTTCCTGTAGCCTCGGTGATTCCTGTATCAGCCATATCGCCGTTAGTCTTGTCGCCTTCGCCAACCTTCTTATATGTTCCGTTATCTGCTGCGAATAAATCATCGCCTGCTGCTGCGCTGGGATCAACAGCCTTTGTAGCACTTTCATAACTAAGTGTGCCGGTTCCGTCACCGTGGTCACCCTTTAAAAGGTATGTCTCGTTGAACTTGGTTGTGGTAGATACACGATCGATTTCGGTGATAAGCTGATCTACTTCTGCCTGGATGTACTGACGGTCATCAGCGGAATTGGTTCCGTTTGCTGCCTTAACTGCAAGTTCGTTCATTCTCTGAAGCATGTCGTGTACTTCTGTAAGTGCACCTTCTGCTGTCTGTACGGAAGAAATACCGTCCTGAGCATTCATGGAAGCCTGCGAAAGACCTCTGATCTGCTTTCTCATCTTTTCACTTATGGAAAGGCCTGCCGCATCATCAGCTGCACGGTTGATCTTGTAACCGGATGAAAGCTTTTCTGTTGCCTTGGCCTGAGACTTTGTTGTGATACCTAACATTCTGTTAGAATTCATTGCTGTCAGATTGTGCTGTACTACCATTTTTCTCCTCCTTTGAAAACGGCGTCCTGCCGACGCGTCCTGCTATCTATCTTTTTCCCAAATTGTTTGTTTTTTAACACCTCTATTAACTATATCGGAGGCAAAAGAAAAAACTTTACCCCTATTTTGTATTTTTTTGAAAATTTTTGTACAAAATATAGTAAAAGGCGCCCCGGATGTCCGGAGCGCCTTATGAAAGGAGTATGTATGGAAAGATTTGGTTTAGCTTAATTAAGTATTACTGAAGGAGTGACAATACACCCTGGTTAGACTGGTTAGCCTGTGAAAGCATTGCCTGACCTGCCTGAGCAAGAATGTTATTGTTCGAGTACT
>FMTX01000050.1 GCA_900100895.1 Lachnospiraceae bacterium YSD2013 | reverse complement strand
CGCATGGCAAACATTTTAAAGCTAATGCTTGCCATCATGGATATACAATACATATCCATGATTCCTAATAAAGAGGTGCCTATGGACGACAAATATCATATTCTTTTGGTGGAAGACGACGAAGAAATCAGAAGCGGTATCGAGATTTACCTGAAAAATCAGGGCTACGAAGTATATCAGGCAGGTAACGGCGCGGAAGGACTTAAGGTTCTTGAGACCGAGACCATTCACCTTGCGATTCTCGATATCATGATGCCCGTTATGGACGGAATCACGATGCTTCTTAAGATGCGGGAGAAAGAATACGACTTTCCCGTAATAATGCTTACCGCAAAGTCCGAGGAAGTGGACAAGATTATGGGCCTCAACATGGGTGCCGACGATTACATCACCAAACCCTTCACTCCCCTTGAACTTCTTGCGAGAGTTAACGCACATTTGCGCAGATATTCGCGCTTTATGAATAAATTGACCGGACCGGACAATGAGAAACAGGACCGAATTTTATCGGTCGGCGGCCTTGAACTTAACCAGGATACGGTGGAAGTTTTCGTAAACGGCGAGCCCGTGAGACTTACCCCCATCGAGTTTAAGATTCTTGAGCTGTTGATGAAGAGCCCCGGCCGCGTTTTTTCTTCCGACGAAATCTACGAGACCGTCTGGAACGAAAGAGCCATCAACACCGACACCATCATGGTGCACGTACGTAACATAAGAGAGAAAATTGAAGTCGACCCCAAGAAGCCCATGTACCTTAAGGTAGTGTGGGGCGTCGGCTACAAGATTGAGAAACAGTAAAGGATACTTTATGAACACAACGATGAAACGATGGATAATTTCAGGCACAATCGCCGCGGCAATTTATGCCGCCATCCTCTGGGCGTTCTCGCTGCTTACCGGCGAGGACTACAGCGGCTGGCTGATTATCATTTATGCATGGATTCCTTTCTTATATAAAGAAGAAAGAAAGAACGAACTCTGGAAAGAACGAATCTTCAAAATCAACCCCGAAGTTCTCCTTGCCATGATTTTGCTTGCATACAAGGTTACGGATGATTCGCAGTTCATGATTCATGCGTATTACAGCGTCGATTCGGATTCTTTGTCCTATCGCTTAAGCTCCGGATACGTTTCATCTATTATATGTAAGTTCATTGTCGGCATCATCGTTTGGTACATCGTATTTGAAATCAACAACATAATCATCAACGACCGCAACAATTTCTGGCGCCGCTCGTGGATTTATCGTTTCATACTCTTTATTAAAAAGAAAAAGAGCGACTACTTCTACGAAATCTCCCACATCGACTTAAGCGGCGACCTTCGCAAGGCAGTCAAGAAATTCGTTATCATCAACGCAATCATCGTCGGCCTTTGCTGCATAGCGTGGTTTTTTGGCTGGATAGGTATTGTAATTTACTCATTCATTCTTTTTGCAACACTGCTTAAGTACCTTGAGACCATCAAGGCGCAGTATCAGATGCTCCTTTCCGTCACGAATCAGATGGCGGAAGGCCAGATAGACACCGCCCTTCCCGACGACCTCGGCGTGTATGAGTCCTTCAGACCTTCGGTTCTCAAGATTCAGGAAGGCATCCGCGAGGCAGTCCGCAAGGAAGTTGCCAGCGAAAGAATGCGTATGGAGCTCGTTTCCAACGTTTCTCACGACATCAAGACGCCACTGACGGCCATCATTACATACATCGACCTTCTTAAGGACGAGAACCTCTCGCCCGAGAAGCGCGCCGAGTACCTTGATATCCTGAATGTCCGCTCCGACCGCCTGAAGCACTTAATCGAAGACCTCTTCGAAGTTACCAAGGCCACCACCGGCAACATCAAATTCGAGCCGGTTCAGATGGACATCGTCAACCTCGTTAAGCAGGTTGCCGTCGAGTACGAATATCGCTTTGACGAAGCCAAACTCGAACTCATCTACGATCTTCCCGAAGGCAAGATTCCAATCTTCGCCGACAGCCAGAAGACCTACAGAATATATGCGAACCTTTTTGGAAACGTAGCCAAGTATTCCCTCAAGAACACCCGCGTCTACGTCCAGATTACCGAGAGCGACACCGAAGTTATGGTAGTCATCCGTAACATCTCAGCCCGCCGCATCTCCCAAAAAGAAACCGAACTCGTCGAACGTTTCGTCCGCGGCGACAAAGCCCGCAACACCGAAGGCAGCGGCCTCGGCCTCGCCATCGCCAAATCCTTCACCGAACTCCAAGGCGGCACCTTCGACATCATCGTCGACGGCGACCTCTTCAAAGCTATCACCGTATGGAAAAAGAAACTTTGACCTTTTCCTCCATAGCCCCGCTTCCCCGGGGCTTTTTCTTTTGCCTCTCCCCTCCACACCGCACCGTGGGCAAAAGTCTTCCCCCAAAACCCTCTCCCGCTTCAATCTCGTGTAGCGGCCGGTCAGACGCTCCGTTGAGACTACGGTCTGCCCTACGCAAAAA
>FMTX01000053.1 GCA_900100895.1 Lachnospiraceae bacterium YSD2013 | reverse complement strand
AGTACTCGAACAATAACATTCTTGCTCAGGCAGGTCAGGCAATGCTTTCACAGGCTAACCAGTCTAACCAGGGTGTATTGTCACTCCTTCAGTAAAATTTTGCTAACCCAAATCTTTCCATACACAACTCCTTTGAAAAGGCGCTCGGGATATCCCGGGCGCCTTTGACTTATGAAGTATTATGTGATTACACGTAGTCGAAGAGAGATTGGATTATATCAACAATCTGTATCAGACAGGACAAAGGAACACGTCCATTTGAAGAAAAACGCCTCACGTTCAAATCAAACATGTGAAGGCTGTCGCAACGTACGAAGCCGGCCACTGACTCAGTATTGATAGGAAAACTTAATACAGAGCCGTTATCTGAAGGAAGAATCGGACAGGCTAAGATGTGATTGCTAAGGTTATAAGACGATTTACTCACTACCAAAAGAGGGTACTTAACATCGCTTATCTTGATAATGTCTCCCTGTTCTACCATATTTCATCCCCCAGAGGCTCACCGAAATCTATTTCCTCGGAGCCGATAATCGGTCTTCCCGTAAGTTCGGCATATTCCTCCAAAGAACGATGCTTGAAGGTGAATCCGCGCTTAAGCAATTCTTTAATCTGTTCATCTGACATAAATTCGATAGCACTGAGATTCAATGTAAGTTCCTCCTTATATCTTGATAAATGATTTGAAGCATCGCTTGTACTCTCTGTATCTATAAAAAAATCGGACTCGGAAACGCCGAAATAACCGGCCAGAGCAGTGATAGACTTAGCGCGGGGAACGGAATTGCCGTTGAGCCAGTCACATAAAGTCGTATATTTAATGCCTAAGTCGCTGCTGAGCTTACGCCTCGATATATTACGATTCTTCATCATACGAGACAGATTAACTGAAATAATATAGTTACACTTCGGGGTGTTGGTGTCGGTATTGTGCATATGAACTCCTCAAAATTACGATTATATCGTAATCGTACGATATAATAGACAAAAATGCAAGTTTTTTTCCCTCTTTTACAAATTTACAGAAAAAGGGTAAAGTTTTTCTTTTTACGTCCGATATAGTTAATAGAGTTACAAAAACAAACACAAAACTTTGAAATATTTAGCAGGATGCATCGGCAGGATGCCACCTTAATTCACAGGAGGAAAATTACATGGTAGTACAGCACAATTTGACAGCAATGAACTCTAACAGAATGTTAGGCATTACAACTAAGTCACAGGCAAAAGCAACAGAAAAGCTTTCATCAGGTTACAAGATTAACCGCGCAGCAGATGATGCAGCAGGATTATCAATTTCAGAAAAAATGCGTAAGCAGATCAGAGGTCTTACACAGGCTTCTTCAAACGCACAGGACGGTATCTCTGCAGTGCAGACAGCAGAAGGTGCGCTTACAGAAGTACACGATATGCTTCAGAGAATGAACGAGCTTGCAGTTAAGGCAGCTAACGGAACAAACTC
>FMTX01000054.1 GCA_900100895.1 Lachnospiraceae bacterium YSD2013 | reverse complement strand
ATCCAGAGTACCACGAGACACGAGAAACCTTGTGGGAACGCGCGGGGACCACCCCGTAAGGCTAAATACTCCTTAGTGACCGATAGCGCATAGTACTGTGAAGGAAAGGTGAAAAGGACCCCGGGAGGGGAGTGAAAGAGAACCTGAAACCCTGTGTTTACAAGCTGTGGAACTACAATCGAATGTAGAACCGCGTACTTTTTGTAGAACGGTCCGGCGAGTTACGGATACAGGCGAGGTTAAGTAGTTAAGCTACGGAGCCGAAGTGAAAGCAAGCGTTAAAAGCGCGTAAAGTCAGTATACGTAGACCCGAAACCGGGTGATCTACCCATGACCAGGATGAAGCCGCTGTAAAAGGTGGTGGAGGTCCGAAGCCACATCCGTTGAAAAGGGTGGGCATGAGTTGTGGGTAGGGGAGAAATTCCAATCGAACCCGGAGATAGCTGGTTCTCCTCGAAATAGCTTTAGGGCTAGCCTCGTATTAGTCTCATGGAGGTAGAGCACTGAATTTCCTAGGGGTCGTCAAAGACTACCGAAGAATATCAAACTCCGAATGCCATAGAGATGATGTACGGGAGTCAGACTGCACGAGATAAGTTGGGTAGTCAAAAGGGAAAGAGCCCAGACCTACAGCTAAGGTCCCAAAGTACGTGTTAAGTGGAAAAGGATGTGGGATTTCAAAGACAACTAGGATGTTGGCTCAGAAGCAGCCACACATTCAAAGAGTGCGTAATAGCTCACTAGTCGAGAGGTCCTGCGCCGAAAATTTCCGGGGCTAAAACACGACACCGAAGCTTAGGAATCGTTTTAAACGATTGGTAGAGGAGCATTGTTAATGCAGCGAAGCTGTACCGAAAGGAGCAGTGGAGTATTAAGAAGAGAGAATGCCGGAATGAGTAGCGAGAGGAAGGTGAGAATCCTTCCGGCCGAATATCCAAGGTTTCCAGAGTAAAGCTGATCTGCTCTGGGTAAGTCGGGACCTAAGGCGAGGGAGAAATCCGTAGTCGATGGACAACAGGTTGAGATTCCTGTACTGCCATATATCAGAAATGTGGGGACGCATGTGGA